>JAAVFD010000016.1 GCA_014800945.1 Barnesiella sp.
ATAACACATATAGTCGTGCATTGCACGGCAGGAAATCAGAATAACAAGGCAGCGGACGTTGTGCGCTACCACACATCACCGAAACCGAAAGGGCTGGGCTGGAGCGCACCGGGCTACCATTATATTGTTGAGGCGGACGGCACGATTGTGCCTACCTTGACGGTTGAGCAGGTGAGCAACGGTGTTGCCGGGCACAACAGCCATATCATTAATGTGTGCTATATCGGTGGGGTTGACACCTCCAAGCCCGAACTACCGCCCGTTGACAACCGCACCCCGGCTCAGAAGGCAGCTCTGATAGGTATTTTACGGCAGCTAAAGGCAAAGTTCCCCGATGCCGAGATAGTGGGTCACCGTGATTTTAATCCAGGGAAGGCGTGTCCGAGCTTTGACGCGAGAAAGGAGTATGCAGGGCTATGAGCAACCGTGACATATTCGTATTAGCCATACGTGGCTTTATTTATGCGATTCTATTATTAGTTTTCCTCGCTGCTATGTGCTGCAGTTGTATCTCTACCAAATACGTCCCCGTAGAAACGGTGAGGACGGAATACAAGGACAATATACATGAGACACATTCCACCGACTCGGTGACGGACACTCGCTTTGTCTTTGTCAAGGGTGACACTGTTATAGACTATCGTGACCGAGTGAGATGGATAGAGAGGATTGTTAGAGATTCAATATTTATAGAGCGCACCGACTCCATTACTGTACCTTATCCGGTGGAGAAGTCACTTACAAGGTGGCAGCAGATAAAAATGGATTATGGTGGGATTGCTATAAGCTTTGTATTTGGAATCCTCCTCGGTGTAGTGATATGGCGATTTAGGAAACTTTTACTTGTTTTTGCACGACGATTCATATAATCACAAGTTAAATAAAGATTCGGTAAATAAAGATTGTTTTGTTTATGTTCACGACGAGCGACCCGTCCGAGAGGATAGGTCGCTATTTATTTCTATTCATTATCTTATTTTATCCATAAAAAGCGTATATTTGCAGAGCGACAAGAGGATGAAATTATCAACTTTTGTTGTCACTTTGTTACTCGTAAGATTGTATAGAGTAGTAAAGGTGTTTAATAACAATACATTACCTTTAGTATTGTACTTTTGCGGTATGGAATTCCAGTTGCAGTCAAAATGTTCGGGCAGTAATGCCCGCGCCGGTGAGATAAGAACAGCTCACGGGGTGATAGAAACTCCGGTGTTTATGCCGGTGGGCACAGTCGGTTCGGTTAAGGCAGTTCATCGTCATGAGCTGACGGATGATATTAAGGCTCAGATAATTCTGGGCAATACCTATCATTTGTATCTGCGTCCCGGAACAGAGATTCTGCATAAGGCTGGTGGATTGCACAAGTTCATGGGCTGGGAGCGTCCGATTCTCACTGATAGCGGAGGCTTTCAGGTCTTTTCTCTGAGTTCCAACCGCAAGCTGAAAGAGGAGGGCGCCTGGTTCAGGAGTCATATCGATGGTTCCAAGCATCTTTTCACACCGGAAAATGTTGTTGACATAGAGCGCGTTATCGGCGCGGATATCATGATGGCTCTTGATGAATGCCCTCCCGGCGACAGTGATTTTGCATACGCCCGCAAGAGTCTCAGCTTAACTCACCGATGGCTTGAGCGAGGCTGGAAGAGATATAAGGAGACCGAGGGGCTATATGACTATAGTCAGGCTTACTTTCCTATTGTTCAGGGTTGTTCCTACCCCGAATTGAGACGCGAGAGTGCTAAATTCGTGCGCGATCTCGGAGCGGATGGCAATGCAATAGGCGGGCTCGCTGTTGGTGAGCCAACCGAGGTTATGTATGAGATGATAGAGGTTGTCAATGAGATTCTGCCTGAAGATAAACCCCGTTATCTGATGGGTGTAGGCACTCCGGCAAATATTCTTGAGGCGATAGACCGTGGAGTTGATATGATGGACTGTGTGATGCCGACACGAAACGCACGCAACGGTATGCTGTTCACCAGCCGAGGCATAATGAATATGCGCAATAAGAAATGGGCAGACGATTTCTCAGAACTGGATGAGGAGGGCACCAGCTATGTTGACCATGCCTACAGCAAGGCATATCTG
Source organism: Barnesiella sp. (assembly GCA_014800945.1). GTDB lineage: Bacteria > Bacteroidota > Bacteroidia > Bacteroidales > Muribaculaceae > Paramuribaculum. The sequence goes on from JAAVFD010000016.1 coordinate 2,089, forward strand.
CGTCATTTGTTTATCAGTCAGGAGATTCTTGCCATGCAGATAGCGAGTGTTCACAATCTCGCCTTTTATCTGTGGCTTACCGGCGAGGCTCGCCGCCACATTATAGCAGGTGACTTCGCCTCGTGGAAGCGCGAAATGGTGGAGAGGGTTACAAACAGACTTTGAGATGAGGGCTCCAAAAATCCTTGACAGATATATAATAGGCAAATTCTTAGGCACCTATGTATTTGCCATCATGCTGATTCTTGCCATTACGGTGATGTTTGACATCAACGAGAAGCTCGATGCTTTTCTAAAAGCTCCGCTGAGGGCAACTCTGTTTGATTATTTTCTGAACTTCCTGCCATACTTTGCCAATCAGTTCAGCCCGCTATTCACCTTTATAGCCGTGATATTTTTTACATCCAAACTTGCTGACAACAGTGAGATTATAGCGATGCTGAGCACCGGCATGAGCTATAGAAGGCTCTTGGTGCCATATATGGTCAGTGCGGCAGTGATTGCAGCGGCAACATTTGTTCTGTCAAGTTACATCATACCTCCCGCAAATGTAAAACGAATAGCCTACCAGAACACCTATGTAAGGAATAAGGCAGTGACCTACGGCAGTAATATCCAGCTCCAGGTCGGCCCTGGTGTTATAGCTTACATGAGCCGATATGACAATCTGGCCAAGACCGGCTACCGCTTTTCGCTTGAAACATTCAAGGATAAGAAGCTTGTGAGCAGACTCACCGCTCAGACTATTCACTACGATACCCTGTATAACTGGACTGTGAGAGACTATATGATACGTGACCTTAAAGGAAGCCGCGAGGTGATAACAAGAGGAATGCGTCTTGACACCGTGATTCCCATAGAGCCACGTGACTTTCTTATAGCCGCCAATGACCAGGAGATGCTCTCGAGTCCGGCGCTGAACGAGTATATCAACCGTCAGAAAGAGAGGGGAGTAGCCAATATCAAGAATTTCGAGATAGAATACCATCGCCGGTTTGCAGTTACCGCCGCAGCTTTTATTCTCACTGTAATAGGCATGTCTCTGAGCAGCCGTAAAGTCAAGGGCGGCATGGGCATAAATATCGGCATAGGGCTGGTGCTGAGTTTCAGCTATATACTGTTTATGACTGTAACCTCCACATTTGCAGTGAGCGGCTACACAAGTCCTATGGTGGCAATGTGGATTCCCAATATCATTTACGCCATTATCGCAGTTCTTCTTTACCGCAAGGCATCAGTTGGGTAAAGAAATATCCTCCGGACTCTTTTTTCTGCACAGAAACAGTGCCGTTTACAAATTCTGTTGTGTGAACTTCTTCATCGAACCGTGTTATGGAGAGCGAGCCGTCAAGCTTGTGTCGCGCAATGGATAGCGGGAATTCCTTACCCTCGAAAATAATGCAGTGAGCCATTACCGCAGCTCCGGGAGCAATATCAGTGGTGATGCTCATAATCAGAAGCGAATGACTTTACATTGCGCCTAAGCATCTCGGAGCCTGAGCCGGCTCTCGTTCTTATGAGCGATATGGAATCGAGTGCAACAACCTCGTCACTTTGAGGAGTGTACATTATGTACCCGTAAACCATACTTGCCAACTTATCAGGGTTAAGGGCAAGTCGCAGACGCTCCCAGCCGTTGCCGGAAGCCGCCGAGGTGACATATTCCCTGGTGCCGTCCCTGTACTCAACGGTAATTGCAAAGAGCACCGGCATAAGAGCACCGTGAGTTTTACCCGCCAGGGTGAAAATGTCTCCGCTCTGCCAATTCCTGTCATTTACCGCATAGAAGGTGGATATGTTAGCCGGCATATTTGCAGCGAAGATTCGATTGTGAGGCGCAGTCCACAGGTCAACGGAATCACCCTCAGTGGCATAAATGGAAGCAGGCTTTGAGGGGGTGGATACTGAGGCGTTAATAGCGTTCTGCTTCAGATCCTCTTCCGTCATTTCAATAGCGCGGTCATAAACCTCCACAAGGATATCCATGTTTCTGCCGTACCATTTCAGCGAAGTGTCAACCTGCTCCGGTGTAACGTGATTCTTTGCAAAGACCGACTGCTTCAACGCCAGTTTGGTTGAATCTTCTGAATAAGTTCTGTATTCCGATTCCACAACAGCCTCAGCAATAGACAAGTCGGCAATAATCCTTGCCATCTTCTCCTTGCCCAGAATTCCGGACGGTATTTTTGAGCAAGACACAGCTATGAGGGCTATTGCCGCCATGAAAGTGAGGAGCGGTTTGCTTATATTCATTTGCTTACAAGGGAAGAATGGTCGGTAGTGAGGAATTTGCTGTAAAATAGAATGAGTACAATCATTCCAACGGAAATAGCGGCGTCTGCGAGATTGAATACCGGCTGGAAGAAAAGGAAATTGTCACCACCGATAAACGGCACCCACTGAGGCCAGTCGAAGCTGAACAGCGGGAAGTAGAACATATCAACGACCATTCCGTGGAACAGCGGTGCATAACCGCCGCCCTCAGGAAACAACACGGCAACTTCCGGTGGATACGGATTATTGAAGATTAGTCCGTAGAACAAACAGTCAATGATATTTCCGGCTGCTCCGGCGGTTATCAGCGAAATGCACACTATAAATCCGGTAGATACCCATTCTTTCTGCCTTATGCGGAAAATAATCCATATAAGCACACCCACAGCGACAATACGGAAAAGAGTGAGAAAGAGCTTGCTGCCCATCTCCATGCCAAAAGCCATGCCGTTGTTCTGCACAAATACGAGCTGAAACCAGTTGAAAATATGGTAGTCTTCGCCGAGATAGAAATGAGTCTTAACCCAGATTTTAATAACCTGGTCAAGAATCACCACAAGCAGAATAACGGCAAGAGCAATGAGTCCTTTATGCGATTTCATCAGGGGCTATTTGGTGTTCTTCTGATCAATTCCGAGTGTGGCATGCGGCACCGCACGGAGTCTTTCCTTGGGTATGAGCTGACCGGTAGCGCGGCAAATACCGTAAGTTTTGTTCTCAATTCTCACCAGAGCCGCCTGCAGGTGCTGGATAAACTTCTGCTGCCTCTGGGCAAGTCTTCCGGCCTCCTCCTTGCCGAGGGTACTCGCACCCTCTTCAAGAATCTTGAAAGTGGGCGATGTATCGGCAATGTCGTTGCCCTCGGTGTTTGTGACATCAGCTTTCAGCAGTTCATAATCACGTTTAGCTTTCTCCAGTTTTTCAAGAATAATCTCCTTGAACTCCTGCAGCTCTTCATCGGAATATCTTGTTTTTTTATTTTCCATTGTTGCTTAAACTTTATTAACCGCCACCTTTATTTCCGTGCCGTCGAGGTCAAGAGTCTCCACACCGCTCAATGAGCTCACCGGTGCAACGGTCACAGCATCTGCAAGTACCTGGCGCGCAATGTAGTCGGCGAATGTCTTAACCGCGTTATCAGTCTCAGCATCAGGCTCGAAAACGAGTGTGATGCGGTCGGTAATATCGAATCCACGGCTCTTGCGGATATTCTGGATTCTGTTGACAATGTCCCTGGCAATACCTTCGGCTTTGAGTTCGTCTGAAACGGTGACATCAAGTGCCACTGTAACAGAGCCTTCGTTGGCAACGAGCCATCCGGGTATATCCTGAGAAATGATTTCGACATCAGCTTTTTCAATTACAGCCGGTGTGCCGTCAGCATCAAGAGTAACAGCACCGTCTCTTTCAAGCTCGGCAATCTGCTGCTGGGTCATTGCCTGCACTGCTGCGGCAACAAGCTTCATGGACTTGCCGAATTTCGGGCCAAGTTTCTTGAAATCCGGCTTAACTTTCTTGACGAGCATACCGTCGCCGGTAGCGTCAACAATTCTCAGTTCCTTGACATTGACTTCGCTGAGGAGCAGAGATTTGATTTTTTCAAGGTCAGCAGCCATTTCATTGTTAAGTGCCGGTACGATAATAGCCTGCAGCGGCTGACGCACCTTGATAGCGGCTTTTCTGCGGAGGGCAAGCACCATTGAGGTAACTGTCTGCGCAAGGTGCATTCTTTCTTCAAGATTCTTGTCGATGAGAGCGGTATGCGCCTCAGGGAAAGCAGCGAGATGCACCGATTTTGCTCCGGGGTTGAGGTCGGCAAACAATCTGTCGGCATAGAACGGAGCAACCGGAGCAATGAGCAGCGCCACGGTGCGCAGGCAGGTATATAGAGTCTGGAATGCGCTGAGCTTATCTTCATTCATCTCACCACCCCAGAATCTCTTGCGGTTGAGGCGCACATACCAGTTGCTGAGGTTGTCACAAACAAAATCATTGATGGCTCTCGCAGCCTTGGTGGGTTCGTAATCATTCAGGTCTGCATCCACCTCAGCGATGAGTGAATTGAGCAGAGAAAGAATCCAGCGGTCAATTTCCGGGCGCTTATTTACGGGCACCTGCGTAGCCTCCGGATTGAAGCTATCCACATTGGCATACAGAGCGAAGAAAGAGTAAGTGTTGTAGAGTGTGGCGAAGAGCTTGCGTGCCACTTCCTGCACTCCCGCTTCGTCAAACTTGAGGTTATCCCAAGGTGAAGAGTTGGCAATCATATACCATCTAAGCGGATCGGAACCGAATTTTTCGATAGCTTCAAACGGATTTACTGCGTTGCCGAGGCGCTTGGACATCTTGTTGCCGTCCTTGTCAAGCACAAGACCGTTAGAAACTACAGCTTTGTAAGCTTTGTCACCGAAAATCATACCGGCAATGGCGTGAAGTGTAAAGAACCATCCGCGAGTCTGGTCCACGCCCTCGGCAATAAAGTCGGCGGGGAAAAGTTCGCCGTTGTCAAACGCTTCTTTGTTTTCAAACGGATAGTGAATCTGCGCATAGGGCATCGAGCCGCTGTCAAACCATACATCAATAAGGTCGGTTTCGCGCTTCATCGGTTTTCCGGTCTTGGAGACGAGCACGATATCATCAACATACGGGCGGTGCAGGTCAATTTTTTCGTAATTTGCCTTTGAATAGTCGCCGGGCACAAAGCCTTTGTCGCGATATGGGTTGCTCTTCATGACACCCGCTGCCACAGCTTTGTCTATTTCATTGAAGAGAGTCTCCACAGAATCGATGCAAATCTCCTCGGACGCATCCTCCGTTCTCCAGATAGGCAGGGGAGTTCCCCAGTATCTGCTGCGCGAAAGGTTCCAGTCCTGAAGATTTTCAAGCCACTTGCCGAAACGTCCCGTGCCGGTGCTCTGTGGTTTCCACTTAATCTGAGTGTTTAGATCCATGAGCTTCTCTCGTGCGGCAGTGGTGCGGATAAACCAGCTGTCAAGCGGGTAGTATAGTACCGGCTTGTCAGTGCGCCAGCAATGCGGGTAGCTGTGAGTGTGCTTCTCAATCTTGAACACGAGGCCCTGCTGCTTGAGCATCATGCATATTTCAATGTCAAGCGATTCGGTTTCGGGGGTAGCTTCGGGATTGTATGCGTTCTTGACAAATTTGCCCTGCCAGGGGGTATATGCATCCACATCAACCATCTTTTCAACAAACTCCGGATCAAGTTCGCTGATGAGGTAGAACTTACCTGTAAGGTCAACCATCGGGCGGATATTTCCATCCTTGTCAATCAGGTGGAGCGGGGGAATGCCATTCTGTTTTGACACCCTGAGGTCATCTGCGCCAAAAGTGCCGGCAATGTGCACTATGCCGGTACCGTCAGCGGTGGTTACATAATCACCGGGAATTACTCTGAAAGCGCCTTCGCCGGGGTTTACCCAGGGGATGAGTTGACGATATGTAATGCCGACAAGCTCCTCGCCCTTAACCTTTGCTACGATAGAGTAGGGTATGGTTTTGTCGCCCTTCTTGTATTCATCCAGCGGTAGATCGGCACCTTTTGAGCCGAGAACAGAAGCTACGAGAGTTTCCGCAAGAACAACTGTTACCGGTTCTCCGCTATAAGGATTGTAAGTACGGGCAATGACATAATCAATAGCGGGTCCTACTGCAAGGGCGGTGTTACTGGGCAAAGTCCACGGAGTAGTTGTCCAGGCGAGGAAATAGGGATTTCCCCAGCCGGTCATCTCCGGAGTGGGGGATGTGACTGGAAATTGCGCTATACAGGTGGTGTCCTTCACATCGCGATAACATCCGGGCTGATTGAGTTCGTGTGTGCTCAGTCCGGTGCCGGCAGCGGGTGAATAAGGCTGAATTGTGTAGCCCTTGTAGAGATAATCCTTGTCATAGAGCTGCTTCAGCAGCCACCAAACAGATTCGATGTATCTATTGTCGTAAGTGATATATGGATTGGTCATATCCACCCAATATCCCATCGAATTGGTGAGTGTTTCCCACTCCTTGGTGTATTTCATTACCTCCGCGCGACAAGCGGCGTTATAGTCATCCACTGAAATTTTGTGACCGATGTCCTCCTTGGTGATTCCGAGGCTCTTTTCCACCCCGAGTTCCACAGGGAGGCCATGAGTGTCCCATCCGGCTTTACGCTTAACGTGGAATCCTTTCATGGTTTTGTATCGGCAGAAAATATCCTTGATGGTTCGCGCCATCACATGGTGAATTCCCGGCATGCCGTTAGCGGAGGGGGGGCCTTCGTAAAACACAAACGAGGGGCAACCCTCACGTTCTTTTACGCTCTGCTCAAACAGTCCTTGTTTGTTCCATCGGTCAAGAACCTCTTTATTGATATCCGAGAGGTTAAACCGGTTGTATTCAGTGAATTTATGTGTCATAGCTATGGCTTTATGGCTTCTTTGCTAAATTAATGTGCAAAGATAGTTCTTTTAGCTTGGCTATGCAAATTTTGAGGCTCTTACGAGTTCGCCGTTCTCACGGTGCTGCAAACGTTATTAATGAATTTATCCCAGATGTCTTCGGTGAACTCTGTTGACAGGCATTGTTCCCAGATGTCCCTCTGTATTCTTTCATAGCTGTCTTGAACATATTCATCAATTTCTGAAAGAATATCGCTTTTGTATTGTGAAGTACTTGTTCTGAGGATTTCCTGCACACACCTTTTCACAAATTTGCGCATTTGTTTGCTGTCTATTTTTATCTTTTGATAATCTTTGGCAATGATGAAGGGATCCGGTGTTTTGCCGGATGCCAAATATTTATCGGTAAACTTGTCGGGGTCGTACCTTGGGTCGACAGGAGCAGAGGGAATTTCCTCGACCGGAGTTTCGGCAGTGGTAACGGTGTTGTCCTTAGCCTCTTTCTGTTGTTTTTTCGCCAAGCGGGCTTCCTTGCGGCGTGCCTTCTCATCAATTTCATAGCGGATAAAGTCAAACGCCATGCGCGCAAGCGGCTGCATATCTATAACTGTGCCGGTGGCAACATATTCAATTATAGCATCATAGACTTCGCGGCGGATGTCGTCGGAATAGGGTTTGAGGATTTCGTGCCATTTCATAGCAAAAGTAAAATTTTTCATAGTCAATAAAGTGTTTGTGTGTTTTTGTTGGTGCAAAGATATGATGTATTTTGTAAATATGCAAATAAAAAGTGGCAAAAAAAATGGGATCACACAGCATCGCCTCTTCGAGGCTCAGTGAAAGAGGACTATGCGTGCCCCAACCTGCGCTAACGCTTGGTTGGGATTACTCACAGACTCGCTCCTTTGGAGCTGATTAGCGGCGGCAAGGCTTCGGGGAAGAGCGGGTTGTTGAAAGCCCCACACGATAGCGCAAGGCACAGTTTAGCAATTCGCGGGGTGGCTATTTGGGGACTACTATTTGCAGAATCAGGAATGAGGCTTAATTTTGCAAAATAATCAGTGGATATTCACTTTAATTATTTATGAGACTTAAGTTAACTTGCTTGTTGTTACTGCTTTGCAGTGGATTGCAGTCTGTGCTTGCAGAAGATGATGATACTTTGCGTGACACAATCGATATAGGTGAGGTAGTTGTAACCGCACCACTTAAAACAAACCCCGATTTGCTGCCGCTCAATGTTACTCAGGTGACGTCTAAGGAGATAGAGCAGTCGGGCGAAAGCTCCCTAATGCCGGTTCTTGTGTCAAAAGTTCCGGGTCTTTTTGTCACCGAACGCGGTTTTGCGGGCTACGGAGTGTCCGGGGGCAGTGCCGGAGCCGTGAATATCCGTGGTGTAGGTCAAGGCAATAAAGTGCTTTTTCTTATTGACGGTCAGCCTCAATGGGCGGGCGTGTTCGGTCATGCCTTGTCCGATACATACGTGGCAAACGGAGTAGATCGTATCGAAGTGGTTAAAGGACCATCCTCGCTTCTTTACGGCTCCAATGCCATGGGCGGTTCTGTAAATATAGTTACCCATCGTCAGAAGCGGGATGGTGTTACAGGTAGGGCACGGGCAATGTTCGGCTCATTTACCACTCAGAAATTTGCCTTGTCAACCGGAATCAAAAAGAATAAGGTGTCCGCAACCGTTTCCGGGCAGCTTGACAGAAGCAACGGCTACAGAGCTAACAGCGATTTCTGGCTTGCTAACGAATTTGTACAGATAAACTACGCCGCATCAAGTAGATGGTCAACCGGCGGAACCCTTGATATGACACAGAGCCGAGCCGAAAACCCCGGTACACTTCAAGACCCTCTGGAAAATATGTGGACAAAGATTTTCAGAGGCACCGGCAGTGTTTACCTTAAAAACAAGTATGAAAAGGCTGACGGAGGGGTGCAGGCATATATCAACTGGGGACGCCACAAGGTAGATGACGGCAATACTCCGGGCACCACCCCTAAGGACTATATATTCAATACTGCCGATTATAATATGGGAGTCACTGCCTACGAAAATCTCTATCTCTGGCGTGATAATACCCTTTCTGCCGGCATTGATTTTCAGCACTGGGGCGGTCATATCTGGAATATTGGAAAAGAGGATCCAAGCGTGCGGACCGCGGAAGCGGCTCACCATGTCAATGAAATTGCAGGCTATGTGATGATGCAGCAAGGATTGATAGACAATATTTTGAACCTTAATGCAGGAGTGAGATTGCAACACGGCTCGGTGTATGGCAATGTGTGGGTGCCTCAGGCCGGATTTATCGTGCGCCCGAGCAGTTCCTCGCACATAAAGGCATCCTTCAGCAAGGGGTTCCGCTCTCCAAACATCCGCGAGCTGTACCTGTATCAGCCGGCAAATCCCGATCTGAAACCGGAATATATGCTCAACTATGAGCTGAGCTACAAGCAGTATCTGCTCAGTGGAAATTTAATGTTTGGCGGTGCGCTTTATTTTATCGACGGCAAAAATATGATTCAGACCGTAAGGGTTGACGGCAGACCGAGAAATGAGAATACCGGTGCATTCATCAATAAAGGGTTTGAGCTTGAGGGAGTCTACCGCATATCTCCACGAGTGACATTGAGCGCAAACTACAGCTATCTCCACACCAATGCACAAACGCTGTACGCACCTAAAAACAAACTCAATGCCGAGGTTAACTACACGCCCGGTGATTTCAGCTTCACGGTTGATGAAACAAGTATATGGAGTATGTACAACGGAGCACCGGAGTCAGGAAAGGAAAGTTACACTCTGCTGAATTTCCGCGGGGCTTACACTCTTCAGGCAAAAGTGCCCGTAACATTCTCGGTGAAAGTGGATAATATCACAAACAAGCACTATCAGATTATATACGGTTGCCCAATGCCCGGCACAACGATTATGGGCGGAGTGGAATTCAAATTCTGAGTAGGCTGTTTTGGAGTTGCCAACTATGACTAAGCTTTTTTCTCCTTCTTAATATTTACCACAGCGAGTACGGGGAGAGACAAATTGTATCTCACAGCGAGGACGCGAAGCAGTATCACTGTTGAAGCACAGGATATCTGCTGAATGACCGGAGAACCACCGCATTCGGCTATTATCCACCACACTAATGATCCTGCAAGACAGGCTGTTGCATAAATGTCTTTTCTGAATACCAGCGGCTCTTCGTTTATGAGAATGTCGCGGAGAACACCACCGAAGGCACCGGTGATAATACCCATCACTGTTGCCACCCACATGGGGTAACCTGCCGCCAGACTTTTCTGTATGCCGATAACGCAGAACAGAGCGAGACCGATGCTGTCGAAAATAAACAGAATCTTGTCGCGGCTCACAAGGAAGCTCCTGAATACCATGACGGTTACAAGAGAAAATGCGGTAATGCCCACGTACCAGCCGCTTTGCATCCAGAAAACCGGAATGCCTATAAGCAGGTCGCGGAGAGTACCTCCGCCTATGGCGGTAACAAGTCCGACGGTGTATGCTCCAAACCAGTCGAAGCGTTTTGTGGCAGCGAGGCGTATGCCGCTTATGGCAGCGGCAACGGTGCCTATCATCTCAATGACAAAAAGAAAGGTTGTATCCATTGCATAAGCACCCCGACTTGTGCCGGGGCACTCTGCAAAAGTAACAATTTTTTTGATTAACTGGTATAAGGTCTAACTTTTGAAAAAATTAATCCAGGACTAATGAGTACTCGCCTTCATATAGTTTTGATATCTCAGCTTCTATACCGGCAATAGATATTAGCCCTTGCCGGAGCATTTTTTTATTGATGAGAAGGTAAATTGAATTTTTGATATCATATCCCTGAGCAAATGTTTCCGAACCGAAAATTGAAAGCATCAGTCTTCTATAGAATCGAAATCGCTTGTTTGGCGTATTGCTGCTGTCCGCAGAATTTATATCGTCGGCTGCTACAAATCCGAAAGATACACAGTTGTCTCTACTGAAATACTCCAGCATTATGTAAACGCATGACATAACTATTGTTCTTGGCTCAAAATCATTGGTAAGCAATGAATAGCGATTCTTACTTTCCACAACACCTTTCCAGTAGAATTTAAGCCCAAGGAATTGGTTCGAAAAGCGCTCTACTTCAACAATATAACGCTTGTTGCTTTTGGTGGACTTAAATGTCCATAAATCAACAATGCGAAGCGTAGAATTATCTTTGCTTCGCATTATGAATGACGCTTTATAATGACTTATATTTTGACTCAAGGTAAAATATATCCATAAGAGGGAACGCTGTAAACACTGCGTTCTTTTTCGGAAACCAATGTGATGTTGATTTTGTTGGAACACAATTTGCTTTCAGAAACAGATTGTTGCTTCTTCACAATTTTAGCAAGTGGTTTCTTGATTGACTTCATACTCCTAAATTGGTTTCTTTTTATTTTTAACGCAAAGTTAGTGGTTATCGTTCAATTAAACAATTGTGACTGAATTTTGATGAGTTTTTTATTTGTTGCCGATAAGTTGGTTGAGAAGGGAATCAACTTGTTCAGCATCCGGATTAATAACCATAACAATGCCTGAGGGTGAAACGAAAACAATCTTGCCCCCGGCATTTCCGGCATTGTACTTATTCCAGATGTTAGCCGCATCGTTGAGCTCAACGAGGTTGAGCCACGGATAACCGTCTGTCTTTATGCTGCTTTCCATTGCTTCTGTGCTGCCGTTCTCGCGGGCTATGCCTACAACTGTAAACCCTTTGTCTTTCCATTTCTCATAAACCGGAATAAGCTCCATGGAGTGTCTGCGGCATGGTCCGCACCATGAAGCCCATAGGTCAATAACTGCAAATTTGCCGTCTATCAGGTCTGACAGAGTGTGCATATTTCCTTTAAGGTCAGGCGCTGTGAAGTCAGGATAATGTTTGCCAACCTCCGCCTTCTCATCAGCGAGATGCAGCTTGATTTCTGTGGAGAGGGGATGATTGGGGTAGCGGTCGGCATACACACGCTTATATATATCCAGCTCTCGCTCAAAATCCTTATTGTTGAAAGTCATATCCTGATAAATAAGTGTAAGGCCAATAATTGACGAGTCATTTTCAATAAATGCAAGCTTTTCCTCATCCATGACACGGAACAAGGAGTCAATGCGGGCGTTAATCTCCTTACCGGCAGCAGAATACTCCTTGTCCTGGTTTCTCAGCTCCTTGAACACATTATATAAAGAGTCCCTGACTTCAGCGCTCTTGGCTTCTCTGAGTTTGTCGGTGATATTGTACATTTCCGGAGTGTAGTATAGCTTAAGGCTGTCAAGTTTGTTCCGCTCCTCAGACAATCCGCTTTTATCCAAATTAGCTTGATTACCCTTGAAAAAATCAAGTAGTTTGTGAGTGTTTTTGCCCCCTTGAGTATTATCCCACATATAGGCTGAGCTTTCTGAAAAATCGAATGTTACCGGCTCTCCCTCAGCAAAGAATGTATGATTCATCCAACTTCCACCCAGCATTTCAATGCCGACAATTAACTCGTAAGGAACTGTGTCTGTGGTGTATAAATCATACTCAAACTTGCCGTTTTCCACAGGTATGATTACCGTTTTGTTCACACGGGTGTCCTTGCAGTACGGAGTCAGAAGCAGCCAGCTTGCGGTTGGGCGATTGTTGATCACTCCGCTAAGATGGGTTCTCATTCCGGCAGGCTTATGGTTCAGGTCAATGCCCAGCACGTTCCACGCTCCGCCCCTTTCAAGAAAGTCAAAAACGGTGTCGGAAGGGGCAAGCGGGTCAAACACGAAGGTTGCACGGATATGAGCTGAGTCGCCGGCGAAAACGTGCTCTCGTAGCGGTATGCCTTCTATGCGGCGCACCGGATACTCATTGTCGGTGATGCAACTTGAAAGATAGATATTTGTATCGGCGCTAACCCAGTACTTCGGACGGGTGTAAATATCGGCGTCAACTCTTGTGGCGGTGTCCGACAGATGCACTGCCGCGATGCGGAAATTCATGTAGCCTGATTCAAATTCAGGGGCTTTGACGGTGCGGGGTGCCCCAGAGGTGAGAGTGAGAAGTGCCACAACTCCAAATGCAAAAATTGATAAGCTTTTCATGATAACAAGTGATAATATCGGCAAAGATAAAAAAAAATCGTATTTTTGTGCGATAAAAACCACAATAACGTATTTTTTATGAAAACAACGATAAAATGCCTATGCTCAGCTGCTTTATTGGCGTTGGCAGGCTGTAGCGGAAGCAATGAATGGAATGTGAGCGGACAGATTGAAGGGGCTGACGGGCAGACAATGGTGCTCGAAGCTTCGTCTAACGGTCGCTGGTTTCCTATTGATTCTGTGAAACTTGCAGGAACCGGTGACTTCAAGTTCAGCCACGAGGCTGCAGGCTATCCCGATATCTATCGTCTCCGTCTTGGAGATAAGTCACTCTATTTCCCTATTGACAGCATTGAGAGTGTGACTGTTATATCAAAGGCGTCAGCTTTTGATACCGATTATACCCTCACCGGGAGTGAGAGTGCGGAGATGCTGATGCACGTTGACAAGCGCGTGCGTGAGGCTATTGCCAAAAACGGACTTAACGGTCTTCAGGGTGACACTCTGCTTAAGCGTGAACTCGGTGGAATGATGCTTGGTGACCCCGCCGGTATTGTGTCTTACTACATTATCAATAAAAAGGTGGGCGGAGTTTCCATTTACAATCCTGAGAACAAGAGAGACAACAGAATAATTGGAGCGGTTGCCAATGCGTTTGACCAGTATCGCCCCAATGATCCCAGAACCGAATATCTCAAGAAACTGTTCATCAGCAATAGAAAGGCTCAGAGCGGAACTGTTGCAACCATCGAGGCACCGGAGGTGAGCCTTTTTGAAATTGATCTGTATGATAACAAGGGCGTTAAGCACAGTCTCAACAACGTTGCCGAAGAAAACGGAGTGGTGTTGCTGAGCTTTACCGTTTACGGAGCTGAAGCTTCTCCGGCTTACAATATTATTCTTAATAAGGTGTATGACACCTATTACGAGTCAGGACTTGAAATCTATCAGGTTTCTCTTGATGAGGATGAGTATATTTGGAAACAGAGCGCCAAGAACCTGCCCTGGATAACAGTTTATAATTCACCCGCTGACGGAGTTCAGGCTCTGAGCAATTACAATGTTCAGGTACTTCCAACAACCTATCTTATTGTGGACGGTGAGCTTGTGGAAAGAATTACCGATCCCGCAAAGATTAATCAGACTGTCGCAAAATACCTGTAAACAGAACTTTGTAGAATATTTATATAGTAGGGTGAGTCAACATGATGGCTCACCCTACTTTGGTTTGTGAGGTTAAGTTCCGGTTCATAAAGCGCTTAGGATTGCTTTCTGTAAGTCACAGCAGCGCAGGTCAAGGCTAAAGCCGCGTAGCCCGTAAATTTACGCCATCTCAGGATAGAAGCTGACCCGGCTTAATGTGTCATTTATTTCCTTTTGGCTAAAACGATGAATTTCACTATCTTTGTATTGTCAATTAGTGTGACAAGGTACAATATTTGACAATAGAAATTATGGTTATACCGAGACCTCGATACCTACAGAAGCTTATTTCTCGCAGACATAATGGAATGATAAAGATTGTCACCGGCATTAGACGGTGTGGCAAATCATTTCTATTATCTGCACTTTACGCCAACTGGCTTAGGGAGCAAGGTGTGGAAAACGCCCATGTGAAATAACTAAGTGGCTGAGCGGTCAGCACTATTTCACACTTTCAACCCTCGCCATGCTGTCCACATTCTTCGGCCAGCCGATAATAACTGTGGGATAATTCAGGCAAATATATAGAATAGATTAATAATCAACGTCAGGAGATTTTATTAACTTAGCAACAGTGAAACGACACTTTAATACACATCTTGAAGGGCTTGACATTCAATTCTGGCACGACTTGATAGAAAGCCGTGGCAAACTTGTGTCGTTAAAAAAAGGTGAGTATCTTTGCCGCAAAGGTGAGCCGACAAATGCTTGCGGTTATGTGAAGTCCGGTTATCTCATATATAAAATAGAGGGATTTGAAAAACCGGATACAATCGGTGGATTTGCTTTCCCAGACGCGCTCTGGGGCGATTATCCGAATTGCCTTTATAATCTACCTGCTGTGTTGGATATTGTTGCCGGGCAAAAAACTGACGTATGGGTAATTGATGCAACTATCCTCCCGGAACTTTATAAGGAGAATCACAATGCTTGTCAACAAGGACGTATTTTCATGGAGTTGGCATATAAGTCTTTACTTCAACGATACGGTAACTTATCTTCAACAACTCCAACGCAACGCTACCTTAACCTTATCCACGAGCATCCGCAGATTGAGCAGGACGTACCTCAGAAAGAGATAGCAGAGTATCTCCAGATAGATCCAATAACTCTTTGCCGCATCAAAAAGGCTTTATTGAAGCAGTAATTCCCCTCAAAATATAAATCCAAGTTTATAATTCGCCTTCTACGAGACAATTTCTCATAGAAGGCGATACTATTCTCCCTTATTCATTCGTAAATTTGTAAAAACGTATCTCATTTTACTCACTATGAAAAAGATATTTATTCTTATAATGGCAGTTTTTTCTTCCCTTGTTGGGTATTCCCAGTCATACGACGAGAGAATTGCAGAGGCAATGAATGCCGGCGATTGGTTTGCTTTGGATTCTATTTATAACTCGGCTCCAAAAGATTCGATATGGAGTTTCCTCGAGGTATATTCCCGTTGTCTCATAGGAAACCGTCTTAATCGTCCGGATGTCTCCATTCCGGCTTTTACCGAATTATTTAATACCCAATCCGAACAACTTGATTTAGGAAATATGCTTAATTCCGCAATGATGTTTTCAATGGATTTAAGTAGAATCGGAGATAACACAAAGGCTGCCGAAGTTCTCTCATCGGTTCTTAATGCTACGAAACAACATCTTGACCCACAGACTATAAATAGTTTTCAAAATTATATAAACAAGTATAATGCCTTGTCCTCATATAGTCCATATATCATAAAGTTTACAGATGATATAGGAGTGGTTCCATTTCATACAATCCCTGTGGGAAAACCTGAAAATAAATCAGTATTGATGCAGTTAGAAAACTCTTCAATAAATGGATTCAGTGCACCTATAATATTCGATACAGGGGCAGCTACTAATGTAATTTCCGATTCCTTGGCTCGAAAGTTTGAGTTATTACCATTAGACGTTGAAACCAAAGTATCCGGTGCAGATATTCATTCAGGCACCATCGCTATAGCAAAAGAACTGAAAATTGGAAACATTACTGTTTATGATGTTCCATTTTCTGTAATGAATATCACATCCAATAATGATGAAGCAGATCAATACATGGATTGCTTAAATATCATATTAGGTAGCGATCTGATGCTGCAACTTAAAGATTTGACTATTGATTTTATCGATAATCAGATTACTGTACCAGAAGAGGCACCTGTGAAAAGGGATACTCCTTCTAATATGTGTTTCTCATCGCAGATGAATCTACTTGCAAAAGGTGTTATTCATAATAATACGATGTTGATGTGCATTGATTCCGGTGATGCATCTTATGGCTCATTAGGAAGTAAATTCTTTGATGATAACAAGGAATTCATAACATCTCATTCTGAATTGGACTCTGTTAGAGCTGCCGGTATCGGAGGAATTACTATAGCAGAATGTTATAAAGTTCCTAATCTGAAGCTTACATTAGGAGGACAGACAATTGTTGTCCCCCAAATAAATGTTCTTTTGCAAGACTCACCGCATGGATATGATTGCAATTTAGGATTAAAAACGCTAATGTTATTTAGAAAAGTTCATTTCAATCTCGTTGATTTTGTGCTTACAACAGAGTATTCACAACGCAACTAAGCGGAGCATCGCAAATGAGGCTGTTTATAGACAACCAAATATCAAAACATAATTTTTTTAATATATGAAGAAATTTCTTTTAGCAGTAATAACTATTGCATTCGCTATAACCGGGCAAGCGCAGAATCGCTGGAATATTTATGCCGGCGGAAGCATTTCTCACCTATGTGAAAAACCGTGGATTAGCTCTGACAAATCGTATAGCTGGGGCGGTGGAGCCTTCATCGGAAGCGGTTATGAAATCAACTTCAACTCTCATTGGAGTCTAACTCCTCAGTTGGAGATTGCTTATCACAACAATGGAGCTACATTATCATCTAAGGAACTCAGCTTTTATGCCAACCATGCAAACTGGCAAAATATCTGGAGTGTAAATATCCCGGTGGTAGCAAGTTTCAGATTCCCTATATCTGATAATTTAGGGCTTCGCATAGGAGCCGGTCCGTACTTGCAGGAAGCAATCGCAGGTCGTCATTATCGAAATGATAGTGATAAGAAAGAAGCGATGTCCGGTAATTTTTCAAATCGATTCAATGTCGGAGTACTTGGCGAAGTTGCCGTTGAAACCGGTGATCACTTCTCCTACATGTTCAGAACTCAGTATCCTTTTCTCAAAGAGGGTTGGGTAAGAAAAACAATATCTCTTTCGGTCGGTGTAAGATATTCATTCTAAGAAAGCTGTGAATACTTGCAGAATGTTATAAACTTCAAATCATGAACTTGATGATGGGACCCTTTTAGCAACTGTATGATCAGTTCTTGGAATTTTGTATCCATACTCCGGCTCAAAGGTGTCTCCTGCTACTTGACCGCTATCCTCGGATAACTGAAATTCCATCATACGGAGACATTCCCTCGCATATCAATATCTCCCGCTCATACATAGCTGTAAATCAAAGTTTTATGATTCGACTTCTTCGAGGTGATTTCTCCAGGAAGGCGATACTATTCTCCCTCTCTTGTTCGTAATTTTGTAACAGTAACTAAATAATACAGAATCTATTATGAGGATTTTCATTTCAATTTTTATATCGACATTTGCAACAGTTTCTGTTTATGCGCAGGAACTGGTCGATACATTAAAGACACGAGAACTTAGCGAGGTCGTCGTAAAAGCACAAATGCAACGCACATCACCGACTTCTACAACATATACCCCTACAAGCAAGCAAAAGAATGCCTCGCAAAATGCAATCGATCTTTTGCGTCAGATTGCTATGCCTCAAATTCAAATAAACCCCGTCAGTGAAGCCGTTACTGACAATGCAGGTGGAGAGGTGGCTATTTTTATAAATTTCCTCGAAGCATCAAAGGAGGAAATGGAAGGGCTGCGGACTCCCGACGTGAAAAAAGTAGAGTATCTTGAATTTCCTACTGACCCTCGTTTCCGCGGTGCTCAGCGTGTAATTAATATTATTGTTCAGGAATATGCTTATGGTGGTTACACAAAGCTGACAACAAATGAAAACTTCCTTGTCGGCTTTTCAAGCCGCAACAACATTTTCTCAAAGTTCTCCTACAAGAGAATGACTTACGACCTTTATGCCGGAGCCAACAATTGGAATAACCACCATATCGGAAACAATGTAAAAGGAATCTATTCGCTCAAAGACACTGACGGTAAGGATTATCAGCTAATCCGAACAGAAACCCTTGATGACTCGCATTACAAGCAGAATCAGTATCCTGTAACTTTTCGTGCCACATACGCCTCGGAGAAAATACAGATACGCAATACGGTTGGTTTTACACATTTAGATATCCCAGTTTATGGCCAACGAGGTAATCTTACCTATCAGCCTGGAAGTGAGCAAAACTATACTTTCAACAGGAGCAATCCAAATCGCAACAACTCTTTGGCCTATCAAGGCTCTTTCTTTTTNTNATTGCCTAAACAGTTTTCAATAGATATTTCACCGCGTTTTAATTACACGCATAGCAACGACAATCTTTCGTATTCTACATCAAATTCTCCTGAAATAGTCCGTAATGCCCGTGAGAACGCTTACAACTATAGAGTTGACGCTTATTTGCAAAAGCGCATAGGTCAAAAGCATACTGCTATGCTTGGAGTCAACGGCGGTGACAACATCAATCGGCTACGTTATTCCGGAACAAACAGCTATTATGACCGCTTCCACAATGCGTTTGCCGCCGGTATGCTATGCTATAATCTTCAAGCACAAAAAGTCAGTTTGTACGCCGACGCAGGATTCTGTTGGGAACAAAGTGATATAAACGGTATTAAGAACAATGACAAATATCCATTTTTGCATATCAATTTTAGATATTCTCCAAATTCAAAAAATGCGTTAACTGCCTATTTCCAATTTGCGTCAAGCAGTCCGGGCATAAATCAAAAAGCGTCAGATGTTCTACAAGATAACGAATATATGTTTGTTACAGGTAACCCGATGCTTGATAACAGCCGTCATATAACTCTTAATCTTTCTTACACATGGATGCCTTCGAATGTTTTCGGATTAAGTGCCTTCAATAATTTCTTTGAAATGATAGATCGGCAGATTATAACATATAAGCCTCATTTCGATGGTAGCACATTACTTCNTACATACATCAACGATGGTAATTATATCCAAAATGAAATGGGTCTGGCAGCCAACTATAAATTATTTGATGGAAAATTGCAGTTATATGTTAGTCCTAAACAAACATTCTTCAAATCTACCGGCGTATATAATAAGTCGTACAATCTTTTCACAATAANGGCACAAGCGACATATTACCTTAATAGTTTCTACTTTGAGGCATATTATCAGACGCCCGGCAAGCAGATGTTTTCATCTTCCCCGCAGATATATAAGAATAGAAACTTTCACAGTCTAACTGTAGGCTGGGCCAACTCTGACTGGAATATCCGGGTGATGGCAGCAAACGTCTTTAACAAAAGTTGGAGTAGTGCAGAGATTGTTACAGAATCACCGCTATACAGAGAATATAAAGAAAATATAGGCACATCTTCACACCCGCGCATAAATGTGGCANTGACCTATACCTTTGGTTACGGCAAGAAGGTGCAGCGTNGAAATGAAGTTGGAGAACAATCAGGTGCTTCTTCTGCAATTATGAAATAACGATATAATGGGAGTGCGTTTTATATCATTATTTTGGTTACTCCTTTGCGGTTGTTCAACCGCAAGACTTGCGGATGGCTGGTACCCTGTTGCGGATACTCAGGACAACCGTGTTGAGGGAAAAGCTATTGTGACTGTCAAGGATTTTGAGTCAGTAGCTATTGATACCCTTTCGCATCAAGATGTCGCCTTCATCGAAGGCAGCCTAAAAGCTGACAAAGTGAGTGTCTGGACTAAAGCCACAGAGGATAGAATAGGCAAGCGCATAGGTTTATAAATATTTAAGCCATATATTTATTTCCTTTTGGCTGAAACGATAAATTTCACCATCTTTGCATTATCAATTTATGTGACANGGTACAATATTTGANAATAGAAATTATGNTTATANCGAGACCTCGATACCTNCAGAAGCTTATTTCTCGNNGACTTCTCTTTGGAATAGANATCCCGCTCTGTTTTTGGGGGAGGTTGCGGGATTCGGGGGAAATAGTTACTTTTGTGGAGTGTCAATTTTTAATNAATCTGTTATCATGAATTTTTTATCTTCAGGACTCCTGTTGGGCGGGGCAGCTGCCNTGACAATGGGCGCGGTGCCTCAGAATGCGCTGGCTAAGAAGGCTAAGACTCCCGCAAAGCCCAATATTTTGTATATAATGTGTGATGATATGGGCTATGGCGANCTCGGTTGCTATGGTCAGAAGTATATTTCCACACCTAATATCGACTCGCTCGCCCGTCAGGGNATCCGTTTCACTCAGGCATACGCCGGTAGCCCGGTGAGCGCACCGTCAAGAGCTTCGCTAATGACNGGTCAGCATAGCGGTCACTGTGAGGTGCGCGGCAATAAGGAGTACTGGAGTTATAAGGANACGGTGATGTACGGCAACAATGTGGATTTTGCGGTNGTAGGTCAGCATCCTTANGACCCCAACCATATTATCCTGCCCGAGATAATGAAGGATAACGGCTANAATACCGGTATGTTCGGCAAATGGGCAGGGGGCTACGAAGGTTCGGCTTCNACTCCCGACAAGCGCGGGGTGGATGAGTTCTACGGTTATATATGCCAGTTTCAGGCTCACCTTTACTATCCCAATTTCCTTAACCGCTACAGCAAGAGCGCCGGTGACACAGCCGTTGTGCGTCTGGTGATGGAGGATAATATCAAGTACCCTATGTTTGGCGATGATTATTTCAAGCGCACCCAGTACTCAGCNGATATGATTCATGAGCAGGCTATGGAGTGGCTTGACAAGCAGGATGCAAATACTCCTTTCTTCGGTGTGCTCACTTACACTCTGCCTCATGCCGAGCTTGCTCAGCCGAATGACTCTCTTCTCCAGGGCTATAAGAAGAAATTNTTCAACGATAAAACNTGGGGTGGNAATGCCGGNTCACGTTATAACGAATCGGTTCACACTCATGCGCAGTTTGCAGCNATGATTTCACGTCTCGACGCCTATGTTGGCGATGTGATGAAGAAACTTGACGAGAAGGGGCTTGCCGAAAACACAATCGTTGTGTTTACAAGCGATAACGGACCTCACGAAGAGGGGGGNGCCGATCCGGAATTNTTCGGACGAGACGGTAAGCTTAAGGGNCTCAAGCGTTCNTGCCACGANGGTGGAATCCGTGTTCCGTTCATAGTTCGCTGGCCGGCGGCTATAAAGGAAGCGTCTGAAAATGATCATATCTTTGCGTTTTATGATGTAATGCCCACCGTATGCGACCTCATTGGCGTGGATATGAAGAAGTATGAGAACAAGAATGTTGAGGTTGACTATTTCGANGGNATATCATTTGCTCCCACTCTCACCGGCAAGGGCACNCAGAAGCAGCACGATTACCTGTTCTGGGAATTTAACGAAACCGACCAGATGGGTGTGCGTCAGGGNGACTGGAAGCTCGTTGTAAAGCGCGGAAAACCTGAGCTATACAATCTNGCNGAGGATATCCACGAGGATAANAATATCGCTGAAAAATATCCCGAAAAAGTGAAGGAGCTTGTGAATATCGCNCGCTCACAGCACACTCCCAACCCNCACTTCAAAGTCACTGTTCCCGAGGCTTTGTAGCAAACAGNATTTCNGCGAGGGAGGATCCNCCTTTGCCTGTTAGTCGAACCACCGCGCTAATAACGCGCAACTTGAAACGTCGCTTCCANCCGTTGCGGCGTTTCAATGTTTTNGTCTTTATCCTTCGTGCGCTTTCGCGCTCACCCTCCCGACGGCAGAACGCAGCGAGAATCATCCGCCTTACATCTGTCCACACAAGATAGTCCTCTTTGCCGTTTTCTTTCAGAGTCCTTTCCATCTCTTCAATCGCTTTTTCCAGTTCNNCAGCATTGGCAGCATATCCTGCCGCAGTGATAGAATCGTCTGAAGGATGCACAATCACACCGGGGTCACNGTGAAANANCATNGGATTTTCCGCCGAGGTAAGCAATCGGGTGCCAAGTTCAAGGTCATTCCATCTCGGCAACTCTTCATNCCAGCCTCCGGCNGCTTTTACAAAATCAGTTTTNGCAACAAATCTCTGCGTGGCGAAAGTGCCGTGCAGGATATGCCCTCTGAGGATNTCGGAATCGTTTACNCTCTTAATTTCAGTCCAGCCGTCATCATCTCTTATNGCTATGTCAAAAGCGATTGNCTCAGCNNTGGGATTGGCNGCAACGCACTCCGCCAGCCTCTGAGTGTGNCCCGGAAGCATCTCGTCGTCAGAGTCGAAAAACATAACGTATGGCGTTGTCACTTCNGCGAGTCCNCGGTTTCTTGCNGCCGATGCTCCCGGCTTCTCCTCGCTGAGAACTGTTACCTCAATGCCTGATGGNGCAACTTCCNGAGCCCACTTGCTGAGTATTTCAGCGGTGCTGTCGGTGGAGCCGTTATCCACCGCTATAACTTTGAGGGGGCGCAGTGACTGTGCGGCAATCGAGCGTAAGGTTCTCGGCAATAGTTCNGCACGGTTTCTCACCGGAAGTACAATNGTGATGAGCTCACTGTTATTCATGGGAGGTGTTTNATTATAAAAAGAAGGCGGCACAGCCGCGCAGTGAAGCGTCGAAGCAATGCCGCCCATNCAGGAATGAAAAAAAATCTCTTACTTTTCCTCAGCTACTTTGTTGTAGCGAGCGTTAAGACCTTTAACAACCTCATCGGTGATGTCGAGAGCCGGGTTGAAATAAACTCCGGCNGCCTTGAGGAGNATAGCGTCATAGCCTTTGGTCTTGTTGTAGTCTTTAATGAATGATTCGATAGAATCGGTGAGCTGCTGCTGCTGCTGAGCAAGCTCCTGCTCGGTGTCGCGCTGCAGTTTGGCAAGATAGTTCTGAGCGTCCTGCTGCATTTTGTTGAACTTGGCAACATCAGCCTCGTAAGTGGTCTGNGANATATAGCCGTTGCTCTTGGCTTTTTCTTCAATCTGCTGACCGAAGCGCTGAATTTCAGCGCCCTTGGACTGCTGTGCGTTATCCAGCTTGCTGTAAGCGCGGAGTGCATTTTCCTTGAANTCCTTGGCGAGGTTATAGTTAGCCGAGATGGAATCAAGGTCTATNTAGCGTATGTTTGATGCAGTAGCAGANGTCTGTTCGCTTTCTGAAGGTTTGTTCTGAGCAGTAGTGTCGGTAGATTTGTCAGAGCTGCAGGCAGCAGCAGCTAAACCGAGGAGGAGCACTAATGAAAATGCTGTCTTTTTCATGAAATGTGTTTGATATTAATGATTCGTTTTTGTTTCTATTTCATTTTGCGCACACAATCAACTCCTTTATCGCGAAGGGCGGGAATGTCGGAAGCGTGTCCTGACGGGAATTTTCCGCCTTTAACAAAGAGTGCTTTGACCCCGAGAATCACTATTGCCACAAGGACAAGAACTATNGCGGGAAGCAAAGTAGTCATGAGTCAATTATGTTTTTGCAGTGCAAATATATGAAAGGAATACTAATTTTTTGCCATGACTCAATTTTATTTTGTAACTTAGTCAGCGCAATAGCTAAAATTTAACAATATTTTTAACCCCTTATATAATTATGACAGTAAAAGAGCTTGAACCGAAGAGGGTCTTTGAGATTTTTGATGAAATCACCAAAGTGCCACGTCCTTCTAAAAAAGAGGAGAAAATCAGACAGTACCTTATTGACTTCGCCAAGAAGAATAATATTGAGTACAAGACAGACAAAATCGGCAATGTGCTGATGACCAAACCTGCNACTCCCGGCCATGAGAATGCACCNAAAGTGATTCTTCAGGGNCACATGGATATGGTGTGCGAGAGCAATGACAAGAGCTTTGATTTTGAGAACAACCCCATCACCACCATTGTTGACGGCGAATGGGTNAGAGCCAACGGCACNACACTCGGAGCCGATAACGGTATCGGAGTTGCNGCATCACTGGCTATTCTCACAGACCCCGATCTTGTTCACGGTCCGGTGTCAGCCCTTTTCACTGTAGATGAAGAAACCGGTCTTACCGGCGCATATAATATNGGTGACGGAATGCTTGACGGNGATATNCTTCTGAACCTTGACTCAGAGGACGACGCTGAAATATTTGTAGGCTGTGCCGGCGGTGTGGATACCACCTGTACTTTCACTTACAACCGCTCTTTCGCNCCCAAGGACTTCAGTTATTTCAAGATTGACATAAGCAAGGGNCAGGGNGGACACTCCGGCGGTGATATTCATCTGGGCAGAGCNAACGCCAACAANCTCCTTGCACGCTTCCTCTTCAACCTGTCCCGCGAACATGAGGTTNCNATCTCAGAAATAGATGGCGGAAATCTGCGCAACGCTATTCCCCGCGCGGCTCATGCAGTTGTAGGTGTNCACACCTCAAACAAAGAGAAGGTCAGAGTGGCTCTTAACCATTTCATAGCTGATGTGGAGAATGAATACAAGGGNGTTGAACCNACTCTCGAAATNGCGATGGAGAGTGTTGATACTCCCGAATTCTGCGTTGACAGCGACACAACCCGNAATTTGATTCTGTCGCTTTACTGCGCACCTCACGGAGTCGTTTCCATGAGCCGTGACCTCGAAGGGCTTGTTGAAACCTCCACCAACCTCGCATCGGTTAAGATGAACGGCAACAACGAAATTGTTGTAACCACAAGCCAGCGCAGCTCTGTTGAGTCACGCAAATGGGATATCGCCAACCAGGTAGAGGCTGTGTTTACTCTTGCCGGAGCAAAGGTTAGCCACGGTGACGGATATCCNGGATGGCAGCCGAACCTCAACAGTCCCATAATGAAAATCGCATCCGAGGCTTATCAGGAACTCTTCGGAATCACTCCCGCCATCAAGGCTATCCATGCCGGACTGGAGTGCGGACTGTTCCTTGAAAAATACNCGCACCTCGACATGGTGTCATTCGGTCCCACACTCCGCGATGTTCATTCACCTGCCGAAAGAATGCATATTCCGGCAGTGAAACGCTTCTACGAGCAGCTTAAACTGACCCTTGCAAAAGTGGCAGACATCAAGAAGTAATAATAGANTATTCAAANTGGGGAGGCGGTGAGCNATTTGGNGCTCAGTAGCTTTTCCAATTCTACAAAAATAGAAGAGGCTGTGTTCANACACNGCCTCTTCTNTTTTTGTATGGAGTATAGCNACCCCATGTGTTGCNGTTTTATTTCCAAGAGAATGTAATCACATCCCATTCATNGTCGGTATGATTTTTTNGGGGAGTTAAAAAANGTGGTTTACAGTATTCCTTTTCCTGTTGCCGTTTGTTATACTATAAACGATGTAACAAAAAATTAATAATTATGGCTATAAACAGATTATATCCACAAGATGATGTGAGAGTGGAAATATATTACGACGGTAAACTGAAAGATGCTTACCAGGGTTCCGGTTATGACACAATCGAAGAGGCTGTCCGCGCTGCNTTTGAAGGGGTGAAGAGCAATGCNAATATTGAAGACTTTGTGTATGAAGTCAAGGATTTAACCACAGGCACNACGGGCAGATACCGTGTGAATGCCGGTGGTAATGTGACACTGCTGCCTCAGGAGAACAACGGCTGACNGAGGANNTTANCGGGCATCGGGTGAGATGCGCTTACGATACTCAGCCGGGTCGGANATAAGACGCACCGCNTNGTTGTATATCGGATTNAGCTTGTTNGCAATGAGATAGTAGGTGCTCTGCTCAAACAGATCTCTGCCAATAAGTGCTTTCACATATACTCTGAGCGCCGGTGAGCTTGTAGCAATCATAGCTGANTCCGGAGTCACGCCCTCTTTCTGCGCAAGGTCAATGAGACCCTGCATCATCGGCTCGGTAACGTTGAAACGCTCTACGAAGCTTTTCTCGGTAGGATACTCTTTTTTCAGCATCTTGCGGTTTTCGTCAATGTAATTGTTGCAGAAACGGTGCAGAATGCCTTTTGCGAGAATGTCGCGATAGTAAGTAGAGTAAAAAGATGTATCTACCGGCACAAACAGGTCGGGCATGATTCCACCTCCGCCATATACAGGGCGATTGTGCTTGAGAGTGTGGCGCAGCAGAGATTCGTCAAAATGAATACTGTCCGCGCTCATGAANTCGCCNGCGAGATAGCGGTGGAGAATCTCGGCATTATAGTCGTCATCATCTCCGGCAGTGTATGGTTTCTGTATGCATCTGCCTGCGGGGGTAAAATATCTGGCGGTNGTAAGTCTTATAAGTGAACCGTCGGGGAAGGGGAATGGACGCTGAACGAGTCCTTTGCCGAAAGTNCGTCTTCCCACAACAAGCCCTCTGTCCTGATCCTGCATTGCTCCGCTGACAATCTCACTTGCCGAAGCGGAGTACTGGTTGACAGTGATGACCANNCTGCCGATACCCTTATGTGGTGCAGAACTGTTTGTGTATCTGGTGGAGGGAGCATGCGTACCTTCGGTATATACAATCANTTCNTCGGGTTCAAGGAACATACCTGCAATNTCGGTGGCAGCCTGAAGATAGCCGCCTCCGTTGTCCTCAAGGTCGAGAATGAGGTGCTTCATGCCNTGTTTCTGTAGCTTGGCGATAGCCGCAGCCACTTCATTGGGGGTGGTTTCTCCAAACAGTGTCACCTTTATATAACCAACCGAATCGGAAGCCATATATGTAGCCGAGACACTGTATGTGGGTATATCATCACGGGTAATCACNAAATCAATCGGATTGCTCACACCCTTACGAGCTACCTTTATAGCCACTTTGGAGCCCTTGGGACCTCTGAGACGCTTCATTACATCTGCCTGTGGCATTTTCACCCCGCTGATAAGTGTGTCGTTGGCGCTCAGAATTCTGTCTCCGGCGAGTAAGCCCACCTTTTCCGAGGGACCTCCTGCAACAGTCTGAATAACACGGATTGTGTCGTCAAGCATATTGAACTGAATTCCGATTCCGCTGAAATTACCCTGTAGNGGTTCGGTAAGGGCTCTTGTNGCTTCCGGGTCGGAATAAGTGGAGTGCGGGTCAAGAGTTTTGAGCATAGCAACAATCGCTTCGTCGGCNATTTTGCCNCCATTCACAGTATCGACATAATATTGCTCAATAATCTGCTGCACAAATGCAAGNTTTCTTGCCGGNGGCAGATCCATTTTCTGTGCGAAAGCACCGGTGAAGGAAGTGAGCAGAATCAGTGAAGTTAATATATTCTTAATCATCGGATGTGTAGTTTNGTTGTTGTGATATAAATAATCAGTGTAATAGTTCAGGGAAGAAATGGTGAAACATCATGTCCGAGGCTCCGGAGCTCTCTCACAGCGGATGANCTCAGCGCTGCAAGNGCCGGATCNGCACAGAGCATAACGGTTTCNATGCCCGAAATCTTTCGGTTGAGTTCAGCAAGATTTCTTTCATATTCAAAATCGGCNACGCTTCTTATGCCTCTCAGTATTGCACACGCCCCATATTTTTTTGCCACGTCAACAGTGAGTCCGGNATATTCGATTACGTCAACATTGNTCATTCGAGCCACCGCGCGGGTAATNGCAGCNATTCTATCNGCCGTGGATGAAGCACCCTGTTTGGCAGAGTTAACCCCCACNGCTACNATTATTCTGTCAAAAATATCAAGTCCGCGCTCAACAATGTCAAGGTGTCCTCTGGTGAATGGGTCGAAGCTGCCGGGNAAAATAGCGATTCGCTGCTCAGGAAATTTCGCTGTCATCTTCTATCACAAGATTTTCNATAATGAAGTTCTGGCGCTCAATGGTATTCTTGCCCATATAGAATCTAAGGAGTTCGCTCACACCGTCCTCCTTGTGGAGCGCAACACGGTCAAGACGAATATCCGGTCCGATAAATCCCCTGAATTCTTCCGGNGAAATTTCTCCGAGACCCTTGAATCGGGTTATTTCGGCGTTAGTGCCAAGGCGGTCGATAGCGGTGATTCTTTCCTGGTCGGAGTANCAGTAATAAACCTCTTCCTCCGCACCTTTCTTTTTAGATGCACCTCGCTTGGAGTTCTTTTTATTGCGGACTCTGAAAAGTGGGGTCTGAAGGATGTAAACGTGTCCCTTCTTGACCAGATCGGGGAAGAATTGCAGGAAGAAGCAGAGCAACAGCATGCGAATGTGCATACCGTCNACATCGGCATCGGTGGCGATAATCACCTTGTTGTAGCGTAGATTATCAAGGCTTTCTTCNATATTTAGGGCAGCCTGAAGGAGGTTGAACTCCTCGTTTTCATACACCATTTTCTTGGTCTTGCCATAGGTGTTTTTCGGCTTGCCNCGCAGCGAGAACACCGCCTGAGTCTCCACATTGCGGATTTTTGTGATGGAGCCNGCNGCAGAGTCACCCTCGGTGATGAAAATAGAGGATGCGAGTTTCTTTTCCTCATCNCCCTTTGAATCGGTGAGATGCACCCTGCAATCGAGCAGCTTCTTGTTGTTTAGGCTTATTTTCTTNTTCTGCTCACGAACCTTTTTAGTGAGTCCCGCCATAGCTTTACGCTCTTTTTCGTTAGACTCAACTTTCTTTTTGATGGCTTCCGCCACATCNAGGTTCTTGTACAGATAGTCGTCAAGTTCTTTTTTTATGAAGTCGCCTATGAATTTGGCAATGGTAGGTCCGTCGGGTCCCATATCTCTTGAGCCGAGCCGGATTTTGGTCTGTGATTCAAATACCGGTTCCTCTACCTTGATGGACACCGCAGCAACCATTCCGCTGCGCACATCGCTGAACTCNATATTGCTNTTGCCTATATATTCCTTAACAGTTCGCGACACCGCTTCCTTGAAGGCGCTGAGATGNGTGCCNCCCTGAGTAGTGAACTGGCTGTTGACAAAAGAATAGTACTCCTCNCCATACTGATTGGCATGTGTNATAGCCACTTCAATATCCTCACCCTTTAGCAGAATGGGTGGGTAAAGGGGTTCGTTGGTCATGTTTTCGGCAAGCAGATCAAGCAGTCCGTTTTTGCTGGAATAGCGTTTGCCGTTGAAAATGATAACCAGACCGGTATTGAGAAAAGTGTAATTCTTAATGAGCGGAATCACAAACTCCTCCCTGAATCTGTAGTCACGGAAAATAGTATTGTCCGGAGTAAACTGCACCATAGTGCCTCCCGGCTCCTCGGTAGGAACAATGGGCTCTTCGGTAGCGATAATGCCGGCGCAATATTGTACGCGCTTCATTTCTCCATCGCGCACACTCTGTATAAGGAAATCAGATGACAGAGCATTGACGGCTTTAATACCGACACCATTCAGACCAACAGAGCGTTTGAACACCTTGGTGTCAAATTTGCCTCCGGTGTGGAGTTTGGATGAGGCATCAACAACGCTGTTCAGCGGAATTCCACGTCCGAAGTCTCTGACGGTGACGGTGGTTTCGGTAACATCAACAATGATTTTTTTGCCGAATCCGGCCATATACTCGTCGATACTGTTGTCAATAACCTCCTTGAGGAGCACATATATACCGTCATCGCTATAGCTTCCATCGCCTAATTTACCGATATACATACCGGGGCGTCGGCGCACGTTTTCCGGGTATTCAAGTGTTCTGATAGCGTTGTCGCCATATTGCTGCAACTCCTCCTGAGAAGGTGCAGCTGTGTCAATCTCCTCTTCTATGTTGGTTATTTCCTCCGGTTCTTCTGCCATGACTGCGGATTATAAAGCTTTTATATATTTATATATATGTGCAAAGATAATGTTTTTTTTGAAAGGAATGCAAATTGCGCTGAGAGGTAATAACCCCCGGGCGTAGTTGGCGTGAGATTTTTCAACTGTCGCGTATTCAGCGGGAATTTCTTGTGCCGAATTCGCGTATAGCTCCGGTAGCAGGATCAAATATTGCGTAAGCCGGGGTTTTCTTGTCGGTGAAAAGTGCCGGGTCAAGTCCGAAAACCACTCCGAATTGTGCCACTTCGGTTGACAGGCTTGCAAGAACATTGCCGTTCATCACAGCTGTAAAAGTAGCTTGCCCCGGAACGCAGTAGGCGAGGGCTCCTTTAGGATATTTTTTTGTTTCACCTTTTTCGTTTTTCGGCAGTTCACCACGGGAATCAACTTTGATATTCAGGTATATAGGCATTCCGCTGAGGTCGTTTATGCTGACGGGCCCGTTTGTAACCGACACCCTTGCCACAACCTCGCTCGTGCCTAATGAATCAGGTACAAAGGTGTAGGTGCGCACTGATGTGCCGTTTTGAACAGTTCCGGTAAACATGGCTGTGAGCACAGCCTCCTGCTGCTCAAGGTTTTCAAGCACTAACTTCATGGCGTCGCCATCGCTTGGCATTTGATCGGCGTTACCGGAAATAATGTCGTTTCGGCTTTGTCTGAGCTCATATATTTTAGCAGCGGCAAGTTGGGCTTTTTTTGCAACGCTTGTAGCCTGAAGCATGTCCTGGGTGACAGCCTGCGCCGCAACCGGTGTGGTGAGAATGGAGGGCTGCAATTTAACAGGAGCCGGTTTGGTCGGTTTAGCCGGAGGCATGGCAAGGTCATTGTTAACAGACAGCAAGCATCCATTGTCGGCAATCATAATAAATGTATTGCTGCCGTTTTTCAGCTGCATGAGGTAGTCCTCGCGCTGATTAGCAATTCCTCTGGTTGACAGCTGGACATTCTTTACAGACCATTCTTCAACAGGTTCCATGATAGGCTCAATGCCGAGGTATTTTTTAGCATACAAGCGGAACTCTCCCGGTGTTTTAATGGTGTGCTCCGCTTCCACCGTAACATCAACTGCGGTTACGGGTAAATTGTAAATCAACCCATACTCGTTGAGCTTATTGGCGGTCAGTTTCTGTGTTGTCTGTGCCGAAATGGTTGCGGCTGCTGAGATTGCAAGTATAAATAGAAGCTTTTTCATATGCTTGTTATCTTAATATGTTTTTTATGGCAACGCCAATATTTGCTGCTATGTCGCCGGCGGTAACGCCATATTCTCCTTGTGTTTCCTGCGCAATTTCTCCGGCAAGTCCGTGAATATATGCGCCAATAAGGGCACTTATTTCAGGTTTATACCCTTGAGCCATCAGAGCTGTTATCACTCCGGTGAGCACATCTCCGCTGCCGGGTGTGGCCATAGCCGGGCATCCGGTAGAATTGAAGTAAACCATACGGTCGCAGCGCACCAGCGTTGTGTATCTGCCTTTGAGCAGAATCAGGATGTCGTACTTATGTGCAACTTCAATAGCTTTGAGCAGTCGAGCCTCATCTGTGGGTTGGTCACCGAAAATTCGGTCAAATTCTTTGGCATGGGGTGTGAGCACAGACAGAGCCGGAACATTGTTGATAAGTGTAGGGCGTCGGGCAATGCAGTTCAGTGCATCAGCGTCGAGCACTACCGGCCTTGAGGTGGACTGAAGAAATTGCTCGAGTGCGTTTTCAGTAATCTCATGGGTGCCTATTCCACATCCAATGCCAATGGCGCTGAAATCTTTAAGTGATTTCATGTTGCCGATCACAAGCTTGTTTTTATCGGTGTCGGCTTCAAACATGGCTTCAGGTACGGCACTTTGCAGGATTTCGTAGCCGCACTGCGGTGCATGGACGGTGAGTTTTCCCACACCGGCGCGTAATGCTCCGCGGGCTGCGAGAACTGCCGCTCCCATCATTCCGTAACTGCCGGCAATAAGCAGTGCTGAACCATAGTCGGCTTTTGAAGAAAAAGGTTTTCTGGCTCTCAGCAGCGATTTTATTTCCGATGCCTCCGTAAAGTGGTAGCGGTTTGGTGTGGAGCGTATCACCTCGGGGTCCAATCCTATGTCAAGAGTTTTCCATTCACCTATCAGCGCCTGATTCTCCTTCATGAAAAAGGCAGGACGTGGAAATTGCACGGCGAGAGTTAGGTCGGCATGAATAGTGTTTCTGTCAATGCCGTCCGCACACAAATCTCCGCTAAGTCCGGACGGCACGTCAATAGACACAATAGTGGCTCCGCTGTCATTAATCGCCCTTACCAGCAGCATGAATCCTCCGGTAAGCTGACCTTTGAGTCCGCTGCCGAAAAGTCCATCAATAATCAGTGTGGCGGGGGTCATATTCGGCAATGAAAATTTACCATTGCCGGTTACTTCGGTGAAAGCTACCTCAGGGGTTTCGGAGCGCAATGCCTCTCGGCTGTTGCGGCAGTTGCTGTTGAGCTTATCTCCTCCGATATTAAGAAGATATACGGCAGGACGGAATCCATGCCCGAATAAGATTCTGGCAACGGCAATTGCGGTAGCGCCATTATTGCCGGGGCCTGCAAAAACGATAAGCGGGCGACCGGGATTCCACCGCGCAATAATTTCGGATGCGACTCCCTGAGCGGTACGGTTGATCAGCTCTAAAGAAGTTTCGTTGCCAATTTCAAGTATTTTGCGGTTGATAATGCGTATGTCTTCTGTATTAAATATCTTCATCGGACGAAAAATGTAAGTGCTTGATATCTTAGATGTGCAAAATTACTAAAAAAGGGAATAATTGTGGTATTGACATTTCAAAAAAAATGTAATTCTTTAACCCTGCATCTATTTTTTGCGTAAATTTGCGTCAATTCGTGATAGTGTGTGAAGTGCACAGAATGGAAATAAGTATTACTCAAATGACTCAGATATCATATAACGGTCTAAAATTCAAGCCGTTTATTCCGTCGGTAAAGATTCAGGAGCGGGTAAAGGATATAGCAGCGGAAATATCGCGTGAATATGAAGGTAAGGTGCCCCTTATTGTGTGTGTGCTTAACGGCGCTTTTCCTTTTGCCGCAGATATTTTCAGAAATCTCACCATAGATGCCGAAATAACATTTATCCGTTTGAAAAGCTACAGCGGCACATCCTCCACGGGTGCTGTGAAGGAGATAGCCGGGCTTTCGGAGGACATTGCCGGACGTGATATAATTGTAGTAGAAGATATTATAGACACGGGGCGCACAATGGTTAAGCTGCTTGCCGATTTGCAGGCAAAGAATCCGGCGTCGCTTAGAGTTGCTACTCTGCTTCATAAGCCCGAGGTGTGCAAGGCAGAGATCAATCCAGATTATATCGGATTTAATATACCCCCGGCTTTTATTATCGGGTATGGTCTCGACATAGATGGTCTTGCCCGTAATCTTCAGGATATCTGGGTGGTGGATGACAATGCATAAATATTATTAGTGGATTAATAATTTCAGATAAAATGTTTAATATTGTAGTATTCGGTGCTCCAGGAAGCGGAAAGGGCACCCAAAGCGAAAAACTTATTGACAGATATAAGATTCACCACATTTCTACAGGTGAGGTGCTTCGCGGACATATTAAAAACAATACTGAACTCGGCAAAATCGCCGCCTCATATATAGATAAGGGTCAGCTGATTCCTGATGATCTCATGCTTGATATACTCTCGCATGAGCTTGACAATAATCCTGTTGCCGATGGCGGTGTGATTTTTGACGGTTTTCCCCGCACAATCCCTCAGGCAGTTGCTCTTAATGAAATGCTTGGCAAACGTGGCGCAAAGGTTGACGCGGTGATAGGGCTTGAAGTTGAGGATGATGAGCTACTTGACAGAATGATTCAACGCGGTAAGGCAACCGGTCGCGCCGATGATACTCCGGAAACGATAGCAAACCGTCTCAAGGTTTATCACACCCAGACTCAGCCGCTACGCGATTTTTACCTGAACGAGGGTAAATATCATGCTATTGCAGGCTCCGGTGAAATCGACGAGATTTTTGCAAACATAGCTGAGGCGCTTGACCCTTTGTATAAGGGATAAGTAAGTCAGGAAAATTATTTTATACCATCCTTCGCGTTGTCATGGCAATCTTCGCACTTGCTCCTGCCGGCATCAAATATTCCCATGACTTGCTTAAGATGAAAATCATTTGATTTAGTTGAATAATGAAATACGCTCCCGATAATTCTAAAAAATGGAAGGTGCTCTCCAGCGAGTATCTTTTCAACCGACCCTGGCTCACCGCAAGGCGGGACACCGTGCAGCTGCCTGACGGCAGAGTGAATCCGGAATTCTATATTCTGGAATATCCGGCATGGATAAATGTGATTGCCCGTACTCCGGATGGTAAGTATGTGATGGTGGAGCAGTACCGTCACGGTCTCGGGGAGGTTGGTATAGAATTATGTGCCGGTGTAGTGGAGGCTGGTGAGGAGCCGGAAGTTGCCGCGCGCCGCGAACTTGAGGAGGAAACCGGATACACCGGGGGAGAATGGGAACTCGGAATGGTGCTGAGCGGAAATCCGAGTGTTACAAACAATCTCACCTATTGCTTTATAGCCCGCGGAGTTACACTCACTTCCCCCCAGCATCTTGATGCAAATGAGGATATAACCGTTAAGTTGCTCACAGAGGAGGAGCTGCTCGATATATTGCGCGATGATGTGATGAAACAAGCACTGATGGTTGCTCCGCTCTGGAGATATTTCGCACTTGGACTTAATAAAAAGTAGGAGCCGGAATGATGCGATATGCGGAGGTTATCCTCCCACTGCCGCTGCAAGGCACATTTACCTATTCAGTGCCTGTGGATATGAGCTCACGTGTGCGTGCCGGCTCAAGAGTGGTGGTGCCTTTCGGGCGAAAAAAATATTATACCGGCATAGTGAGGAATCTCACCGATGTGGCTCCGGGCAGTTTTGAGGTCAAGGAGATTGGATTGCTTCTTGATGACGGTTTGCCTGTTGTTAAGCGCCCGCAGATGCAATTCTGGGAGTGGATAGCGGAGTATTATCTTAGCGGAGTAGGAGATGTCTATAAAGCCGCGGTACCTGCCGGCTTGAAAATAGAGAGCGAGACTTTTATAGAAATTGCTCCGGATTACCGCGAGGCGGCTGAGCAAGTGCTTTCTGAACGCGAATCAATGATAGTGCAGGCTCTGGACCATGCAGGCAAGTCTGTTTCAGTTGCCGAGGTGGAGAAAATGACGGGTCTTAAGGGTGTTGGTGCATCGGTTGGCCCGTTACTCAACAAAGGGGCGGTGATAATATCTGAAAAACTTGTGGAGAGATACACTCCCAAGCGCATCAGGTGTGTAAGGCTCAACTGCGAGCCCGGTGACAAGTCGTCACTTCACAAAATGTTTGATTCGGTGCATGGCGCTCCGAAGCAGGAAAAAGCTCTGCTGGCACTCGTTGAGCTGAGCGACTTTAACCGTGGTGAGAGCAAGGAAGTTACCGTTGCTTCACTAAAAGAGAGGGCTGAGGTGTCGCCGGCAATCCTAACCGCACTGTCTCAAAAAGGGATAGTGGAATTTTATTACCGCGAGATTAACAGGTTCAAATACAATGGTCTGCCGGTAGTAGCACCACCGAGGCTCAGCGAGGCTCAGGCTGTGGCTCTTGATGAAATACATAAGTCCTGGATGAATACAGATGTCACATTGCTTCATGGTGTGACATCAAGCGGTAAAACAGAGATTTATATCCATCTGATAGATTTTGTGCTGAGACAAGGGAGGCAGGTACTGTTTCTTGTTCCGGAAATAGCTCTGACAACGCAACTCACTGGCAGAATCCAGCGTGTGTTTGGTGATAAGGTTGTTGTTTATCACTCGAAATTTTCCGACAATGAAAGGGTGGATATTTGGCGTAAAATGCTTGAGGAAACGGAACCTTGCGTGGTAATCGGTGCGAGGTCTGCGATATTTTTACCTTTTGACAATCTCGGACTGGTAATTGTTGATGAGGAGCATGACAGCTCGTATAAGCAGGCAGAGCCGGCTCCAAGATATAATGCGCGCGATGCAGCGATGGTGCTTGCGAGAATGCATGGTGCCAAGGTGCTTCTTGGTAGCGCGACTCCGGCGGTTGATACATATTATAAGGCATCTTCCGGAAAATATGGTCTGGTGTCTCTTACTGAGCGCTATGGAAATGCCGTTATGCCGGAAGTAGAGATTATTGACACAAACCGCGAGTGGCAGAAAGGGCTGATGAGCGGTGCGATAGCCAAGCAGAGCCGCGAAAATATTACCGCTGCCCTGAAGAGGGGAGAGCAGGGAATCGTATTTATAAACCGCAGGGGATTTGCTCCTGTGGCTGTGTGTTCAAGGTGTGGCTACACTCCGCGATGTGAGCGTTGTGATGTGGCACTGACCTATCATAAGAGCATAGACACTCTGGTGTGTCATTATTGCGGGTCAAAGTATCCGCTCCATGTAACTTGTCCTGCCTGTAAGGAACCGGCGGTCAAGGTTGTTGGTTACGGAACTGAAAGGGTTGAGGAGGAGATTGAGAATGAGTGGAAAGATGTCAGTGTAGCCCGTATGGATCTCGACTCTACCCGTGCAAAAGACGGGCACGCCGGAATAATAGAGGATTTTTCAAGCGGCAAGTCCCGGCTTCTTGTAGGCACTCAGATGGTTACTAAAGGGCTCGATTTCGGAGGAGTGGGTGCGGTGGCTGTGCTTAACTCCGATGCTTTGGTGAATTCACCCGATTTCCGGAGTGCGGAGCGTGCGTTCAACACCATATCTCAGGTGGCAGGCAGAGCGGGCAGACGGGGTGAGACAAGTGCGGCAAAAGTAACGGTTCAGACAGCGCAACCGAATCATCCGGTGTATCCGTTTATTGCAGCGCATGACTATTCCGGTTTCTTCAACTACGAAATAGGGCAGCGTCAGGCGCACTCCTATCCGCCGTTCACCCGTCTGATACATATTTATATAAAGCACAGGGACAGCTGTACCGCCGACAATATCGCAGCGGCATATAAGCAGCGGCTGAGCACTCTATTCGGAAACAGGGTGTTGGGACCGCAGACTCCGGCTGTGAGCAGAATCCAGTCGCTTTATATCCGCAAAATAATGCTTAAGATAGAAGTTGAGGCTTCGATGAAGAAGGTGAGGGAAATCCTTCGAAAAGTATTTATCGAGTTTCACGAATCCTCACTCTCCGGCATCCGGTCCGCAGTGGTGTACTATGATGTTGATCCTTGTTGAACAGTGTAGAGTCCGGTGATGAAGTGGGTATATAAATTATTCAGAGCACTGTTGGTTGTATCGCTTGTGTTGGCGGTACTGATTCCGGCATGCTTGTATGTGGCTTTCTCCATACCGGCGGTACAGAATACCATAAGAAGCAAAGCTGAAACGGAACTTACCGAATTACTGGGCATGAATATCAGTATTGACGCGGTCAATATAGCTCCCTTCAGTCGGTTTACCCTGAGAAGGGTGGCATTGACCGACTCACTTGGTGATACGGTTGCGAGTATCGACAGGCTCGGAGCCGGAGTTAGCGTTCCGCGCCTCATCCTGAAGAGAAGGCTGGTAATTAACTATGCGGAAATAATAGGTCTCGACGCCAGACTTGCCCGAGAATCAGACACTTCGCCACTGAATATTCAGCCGATGCTTGATGCTCTTGCACCCAAAGATAAAAATAAGACTCCTGCAAAGTTTGATTTCAGGGTTAATACGGTTGTGATTCGCCGCAGCAGTTTAAGCTATGATGTGGGTGACTCTGTGCCTGATTCCTCGCGGTTCGATAAAAATCATCTGCGTGTCACCGACTTGCGTGCCGATTTAAGGTTGCCGAGAATAGCCAACAATAATTTCCGCATTGTGCTTCAGCGCCTTGCTTTGTCTGAGCGGTCCGGCTTTACCTTGAAAGGACTTGACGGTATCTTTGTTGTTACTGATACCGCCGCTTCGGTCAACGGTCTTGATATCTCTCTTCCGCGCACTCATTTGTCATTTGAGAAAATGAGGATAACCTATCCATCTGTCGATAGAATCAAGGAGGTTTTGACCTCACGTCCCATAAAAATAGAAGTCAAGGATGAATCATTTATAACTCCTTCAGACTTCAGCGCATTTGTGCCAGAGCTTAAGTGTTTTTCCAAGCCGCTGGATTTCAATATGTCCGTTAAGGGCACGGTTGACAACATAGAGGTATCATCACTGGAATTGGCGGATAAGAGTAGGGATTTATGGCTTCGCGGCAACGGAAACATTTATAATTTAGCAGATAAGTCAGCTGAAATTTCATTTTCGATTCCAAGATTCAGCATGGGTTATTCCGGTCCTGAATTAAAAAATATCCTCTCCAACTTCACGGCTATTTCTCCGTTAGCCGGACGGATTATAAACAATCTGGGAAAAATAGATATTCTCGGCACCGCTTCTCTTGCAAACCACAATCTGAAATGTTCGGCAACACTTATCTCGGATGCGGGAACTATTGCCACGGGGGCGACAGCCGTGATGCGCTCCGGAAAAATCAGTACATTTGAATTATCGGCTGATTTGGACAATGTTAATGGACACCGATTGTTTGAAGCTACAACTGAGGCTCTTGGCAAAATAGGAAATGTTACCGGCTCTGTCACTGCCAAAGGAGCCATTACCCGCTCTCTGCCGGTGGGTACCGCTCGCCTTAATCTTGCAAAAGCGAGATATGCCGGGGTTAGTGTAAATAATCTCGAAGCGACATTGAAGTACAACGGTAAATCATGTACAGGTTCCTTACTGGCTGATAATCCCGATATGTCCTTCGGCATGGAAATGGAATACACCCACGATCTTCATGAGAAAACTCTTACCACAGATTTTGCTGTTGAAAAATTGTCACCGGCACTATTTGGCGGCTCGGGTAAGTTTGCCGAAAAAACTCTGGCAGGCATCGGAAGCGTGGATTTGGAATGGACGGATATGGATGATATAAAGGGTCGTGTAGGAATCAAGAAACTGCGGATGAAAAATCCCGACGGCACTGTGGAGAATATCGGGGATATAACAATCGTTTCGGAAAACAGCATAGAAAAAA
Source organism: Barnesiella sp. (assembly GCA_014800945.1). Taxonomy (GTDB): domain Bacteria; phylum Bacteroidota; class Bacteroidia; order Bacteroidales; family Muribaculaceae; genus Paramuribaculum. The sequence continues at coordinate 40,951 of JAAVFD010000016.1, forward strand.
ATAGTATCTCACTTGTCAGCGGGTTTGCCGATGTTGTTTTGTCAGGAAAGTATCATCTGTCTTCATTGTCATCTTCGGCGCGCTGTCTGGCATCGGAACTGCTGCCGCAGCTTGTGTCGGCTCCTGAGCACGCATCGGTTGGCAATGACAGTGTGAATATTGAAGCGAAAATAAAGAATACCGGGGTGTTTAATTCTCTGGTGTCTCTTCCCGTTAAGGTCATTTATCCGGTAATGGTAAGTGGCTCTTACTTAGCCGCAGACAAGAAATTCAATCTCACTGTTGATGCGCCATATCTTCAGCAGAGCAACAGATTGCTGGAAAGCACCACACTGTCTATGAAAGTGGAGGATGATGCCGCTTCCGGAAAACCTCGTGGAAATGTTTCTTTCACAACCATTTCTCCTACAAAGCACGGAGATATGACCATCGATTGCTTCATGTTTGCCACCGACAATCATATCGACACTAAATTTGACTGGAAGGTTGACAGAGAAAGAGATTTCAGCGGAAACATATCTTTATCAACTACATTTCGGTTTGATTCGTTGACAAACAAGCGCTCTACAATTATTGACGTAAATCCGGGCGAAATGGTGTTTAACGATTCTTTATGGACAGTGTCTCCATCCAGAATAAGTATCAACCCGGAAAAAATCACAGTTTCAGACTTTAGGGTAGGAAGCGGTAGTCAATATCTTTCAATAAAAGGTGCGGCTTCTGCCGATGAAAAAGATAAATTAATGGTTGCCCTCAGAAAAGTAAGTCTTGACTATGTTTTTGAGACGCTTAATATTCCTACCGCGATGTTCGGAGGGGTTGCCACCGGAGATATCATAGCCACCGGATTGTTGTCGCCGGAACCGGTATTGCTCACAGATAATCTTAATGTGGAAGCGTTGTCATATAACTACTCGCTGATGGGCGACACTAAGATAAGAAGCCGATGGGATAATACCGCTAAGGCGGTGGTAATTGATGCTGTAGTAAATCAGCCGAACGGTTGCAGCAGCAAGATTGACGGAAAGATTATGCCTATGGCGGAATCGTTAGATCTTTACTTTGACGCTGATAAGATTGAAGTCGGATTCATGAAGCCGTTTATGTCTGCTTTCGCTTCAGAGGTCAGCGGCTATGCCTCAGGTAAGGCTCATCTGTGGGGGTCATTCAAATATATTGATATGGTCGGTGATATTTATGCAGAAGATCTGAAACTGACTTTAGGATTTACAAATACTACATATTCGGCAACAGATTCCGTGAGGCTCATGCCGGGGCATATTGACCTGAAAAATATTACACTAAAGGATGCTTATGGTAATACAGCTACACTGAACGGTACTCTTGATCACGAATTTTTCAAAAAACCGAGGTTTAATTTTGAAATATCAGATGCTAAAGACCTGCTCGTTTATGACATGAAGGATAACCCCGGGACTAACTGGTACGGCAGAGTGTTTGGCAACGGCTCAGCTTCTGTCACAGGTGAGCCCGGAATAGTGAACATTGGGGTGGATATGACTACAGCACCGAATTCCACCTTTACATTTGTTCTCAATGATGCGGAAACGGCAAGCGATTACACATTTATCACTTTCCGCGACAGAGACCGCGGGAAAAAGGATTCAATAGCCGCTGCAACCGCACCTCCGAAAATTGTTCAGGAATTAAAGGATAGGATTGCCGGTTCAGACAATGACGGCGAGGGGAGTCAGTACAATATGAATATCGCTGTAGGAGTAACTCCGGATGCCCAGCTGAACCTGATAATGGATCCGGTGGGAGGAGACTGCATTAAGGCTTATGGTTCAGGCGATTTGAGAATGACCTACGACTCGTCGAGCGAGGATTTCAAAATGTTTGGCACTTATACTCTTGAGCGTGGAAATTATAATTTCACTTTACAGAACATTATTATAAAGGATTTTATAATACGTGATGGTAGCTCAATATCTTTCAACGGTAATCCTTATGCCGCACAGTTGAATATTGAGGCGGTGTATTCACTTAACGCCAATCTGAGCGATCTTGATGAATCGTTTCTTGAGGACAGGGAACTTACCAGAACAAATGTTCCCGTTCATGCTCTCATGCGTGTGAGCGGAGATATGCGTCAGCCTGATATTGATTTTGATATTGAGTTACCTACTCTCAGCCAGGACACATATAGTAAGGTAAAGAGTATTATCAACACCGAAGATATGATGAACCGCCAGATTATTTATCTGCTTGCGCTGAACAGGTTCTACACTCCGGACTATATGACTGCTACCAAAGGTAATGAATTTGTATCTGTTGCATCATCAACACTTTCTTCACAGTTGAGCAGCATTCTTGGGCAGCTGAGCGAAAACTGGAGATTGGCGCCGAATATCCGTAGTGACCGAGGTGATTTCAGCGATGTGGAGGTTGACCTTGCTCTTTCAAGTCAGCTTCTTAACAACAGGCTTCTGCTTAACGGTAATTTCGGTTACAGGGATAATGATTTGAATAACAACTCATTTATCGGAGATTTCGACATCGAGTACCTTATTAATCGGAGCGGTAACCTTAGGCTTAAGGCTTATAACCGTTATAATGACCGCAACTATTATTTCAAGAACGCTCTCACAACTCAGGGTGTGGGCATTGTTCTCAAGCGTGATTTCGATAACTTCTTCTCGTTCTTGAAGCGGAAGAAAAAGAAGGCTGAGGAGCCGGCTGATTCTGCCGCCGCAGTGACGGTGTCGGAGCAGACAGAGCAAAAAAAAGCATCCTCGCAGGAGGATGCCGATTGGTTGATTATAAGATGATTCTGTTAAATTATTAATTGAAAGCATTTACAAGTTTGCCTTTTCCTGAAAGCTTGATTTCCTTGAGATTGGCGGGAATCAGAACGCTTTCGCCCTGGCGCAGGGGCACTTCGGTGCCGGTGTAATCGCTTATGGTTATTTCACCTTCAATGCAGGTCATTGTTGAGAAGCCTGGAATTGACGGGCGTATGTTGGTGTCTCCGTTTATCTCAACCAGATAAACCTGAAAGTGGGAGCAGGTTACAAGTTCATATATGGATTCAACGAGCGGTTTGGCTTTGGACACATAGTCTGGATACACCTTATAGTCTATGGCATCCTTTGCCTGCTCTACATGAAGCTCACGGGGCTTGCCGGTCTTGGCGTCAACTCTGCCGTAGTCATAAATGCGGTAAGTAACATCGCTTGTTTCCTGCACTTCAACCAGTAGATTGCCCGCTCCAATGGCATGGATGCGTCCTGCCGGGAGAAAAAATACATCCCCGGGGTGTGATTTATGGTGAGCAATGGCATCCATGATTGTATTGTCCTCCACTTTGGCAGCATATTCTTCAGGCGTGAGTTCTTTGGAGAGGCCCGCGCATATTTCAGCACCTTCGTCAGCATCGATAATGTACCACATCTCGGTTTTGCCGAGGCTGTTGTGGCGCTCCTTTGCCAGCTCGTCGTCAGGATGAACCTGGATGGACAGGTTGCCGGCGGCATCAATTATTTTTATCAGCAGCGGGAAGGTGTTTCCAAAAATCTCATAGTTTTTGTCGCCTACCAGCTCACCCTTATATTTGTCAATCATTTGTGACAGGGTCAATCCTTTGTCCGGACCGTTGGCTACTATAGATTCATTACCTTTTACTCCCGAAATCTCCCAGCTTTCGCCTATCTGGGTCTGGTCTGTGACTATACCTTTGAAGGGCGCGATTTTTTCGCCGCCCCACACAACGCTTTTGAGTATGGGCTCAAATTTCAGCGGCGGAATGTATGTGCTCATTAAATGATTTGTGTTAAGACGTGACGGGCATTATTGTCCGGTCATTGCAAAATTACTAAAACGGTGGATATAAAAAAACAGTGGCAGATTTTTTTGTTTCCGCCACTGTTTAATTATGAATGTTTTACCTTTATTACTTGTCGAGGTGCTCGTAATGAAGAGTCATTGTCGGCTGGTCGCACACTTCAGCGGGGCCGAAGTACTGGATGGGACCGGGGAATACATAGCTTGTAGCCATTGCCCATTCGTCGCGCTTGGCTGCAAAGCGGCGGAAGGGGGTTCCGTCAAGACGCACCAGAGCTTTCTGAATAACGGGCTTCATTTCACCGTGGCGACGCTCCATATTGAACATCATGGTGATGGGGATACCGCCCGCGAGCCACTGCACGCTGGGTTTGGTAAGATTGCGGAGGCTTGAAAGGTAGCCTGTTACACCTGCATTGATAAGGCAAGCGGCATTGAAGCCGAGAGCGTAGCAATAGTCAGCGTCAAAGTTAGAGGGAGCGGCACATCTGCCCTCGTAGCCGAAGAAATGGTGGAGGGGAGAGAATTTGCCGTTGTATTTGCCTTCGCCACGCATCTGTTCAAGGCGGCGGTTAACCATTTCGCTGAGCAGTTTCTCGGTTTCGATGAGCGATACCTGCACATTGCCGTGAGGGTCGCGGTCGAGAGTGAGCTGACGGGCAACGCCTTCGGGGAGTGAAGCAAAAACCTTGGCGTTTTCTGCGCTCAGGTGGCTGAGAACAAATTCACGCTGCGCAGCAGGAGCGAGAGTCGCAAATTCGGGACTCTTGGCAAGAAGGTCATTAAGCTCGGCGATAAGATTCTTCATTGCAGGGATAAACTCGATGAGGCCTTCGGGAATCAGCACTGTGCCGAAGTTCTCGCCTTTCGCTGCACGAGCGGCAACAATGTCGGCGATGTAGTTCACAACATCGTCAAGAGTCATGTTCTTAGCCTCAACCTCCTCAGAAATGATGCACACGTTGGGCTGAGTCTGAAGAGCGCATTCAAGTGCGATGTGTGATGCTGAACGACCCATCAGTTTGATAAAATGCCAGTATTTCTTAGCCGAGAAGCAGTCACGCTGGATATTACCGATAAGCTCGCTATACACTTTGGTTGCTGTGTCAAAGCCGAAAGATGCCTCGACAACCTCATTCTTGAGGTCACCGTCAATTGTTTTGGGGCAGCCGATAACCTGAACACCAGCTCCGATATTTTTATAGTATTCGGCGAGAACGGCAGCGTTGGTGTTTGAGTCGTCACCGCCGATAATTACGAGAGCGCTGATATTTAGTTTCTTGAGAATCTCAAGACCTTTGTCAAACTGCTCTTTCTTTTCAAGCTTTGTGCGTCCTGAACCGATAATGTCAAAGCCGCCTGTGTTGCGGTACTCATCAATGATGTCAGAGGTGAGTTCAATATATTTATGGTCAACAAGACCACCGGGGCCCATTAGGAAACCGTAGAGTTTGCTATCTTTGTTGATTTTTTTGAGGCCGTCAAACAGACCGCAGATCACATTGTGACCACCGGGAGCCTGACCGCCGGACAGAATAACACCTGCATTAATCGGCTTGCCGGGAACCGGATTGGGGTTCTTTTCAAAACGGATTTCAGGAAGACCGTAAGTGTTTGGAAACAGTTTTTTGATTTCTTCCTGGTCTGCAACAGACTGAGTGGGCTCACCTTCAACCACTGTAACGCTGCCTGTAAGAGCAACGGGGAGTTTGGGCTGATAAGCGGCGCGGGCTATTTGCAATGCGCTTTTCTTCATCGTATAAAATAAATTTAATGAGTTTAATCTATCTGATTGCAAAGGTAAATAAAAAAAAGGAACGATATACATGTTAACTCAGTTTTATCAGCGCAATTAATAAGTAAACTATTCGCAAGTTGGCAAATAGTGCATGTTGGGCTATGGGTAGGGGAAAAGTTATTAACATTGTGTAAATAACTCTTTTTGTCACGACATAGGCTTTGTGCTAACTTTGCAGTGTTATGAGTGATATTATTCGATTGCTGCCGGACTCAGTTGCAAATCAAATCGCTGCAGGAGAGGTGATTCAGCGACCGGCTTCTGTGGTAAAGGAGCTGGTGGAGAACGCTGTGGATGCTGGTGCCACTTCTATAGACATTATCATCAAGGATGCCGGCAGAACTCTGATTCAGGTGGTTGACAACGGCTCCGGCATGAGCGACACAGACGCCCGACTCGCTTTTGAACGGCATGCCACATCGAAAATTGCAGCTGCCGCCGATCTTTTCAGTCTTCACACGATGGGATTCCGTGGTGAGGCTCTTGCCTCTATTGCAGCGGTAGCCAGGGTTGACCTGCGCACCATGCGCCATGACGCTTCGGTTGGTACACGCCTGATAATAAATGGTTCGGCGGTGGAATCACAGACACCTGAAGCTTGTGCGCCGGGGAGCAATATGATGGTGAAAAATCTATTTTTCAATGTTCCGGCACGCCGTAAGTTTCTGAAAAAAGATTCCGTTGAACTCGCCAACATATCAAGAGAATTTGAAAGACTGGCTCTTGTAAATCCTGAAGTGGAATTTACTCTTGTTCATAACGATGCTGTGCTTCACAAGCTTATAAAAGGGTCATTCAAGCAGCGCATTGTTGACCTTTTCGGCAAGATTCTTGACAAGCAGCTTATTCCGGTGGAAACATCTACATCAATTGTCACTATCAAGGGATTTATTTCATTGCCTCAGTTTGCACGCCGCAGAAACGCTCTGCAATATCTCACTGTAAACGGGAGAAATATGCGTCATCCCTATTTTCACAAGGCTGTCATGACCTGCTATGAGAATCTAATTCCGGCGGAACTTCAGCCTAATTATTTTCTGGATTTTCAGGTTGATCCGTCAACTATCGATGTAAATATCCATCCCACCAAGAACGAAATAAAATTTGAGGACGAGCAGGCTATCTGGCAGATACTTGTAGCGGCTATAAAAGAATCACTCGGAAGATTCAATGCCTCGGAGGGTATTGACTTTGACTGCATTGATGCGCCTGAAATTCCTGTATTCTCCCCCAATGCCAAAGCGGAGCATCAGGTGGAATTAGATCCGGGATACAATCCTTTTGCCGATAACACTGCCGACTCATACCGGGCACCTAAACGGCAAACACCCTTTACAACTAAAACGACAGATGCTCTTAAAGCTGCCGGAAGCGACTGGAATAAACTCTATCAGGAATTTACTGCTGAAGCAGATAATAAGCCTGATATTCGTCCGAGTGCCTTAAATAATATAAGGAGTATTGATAATGAGCCGGCGGAGCAGGAGAATGAACTTGAATTTAACGCTGAGCAATTATCTGCTACCAACTGCATTCAGGTCAAGAGCCGGTTTATCATATCACCCTCAAAGAGTGGGGTTATGGTTGTAGATCAGTATAGGGCACACCTGAAAGTTCTTTATGAGAAATACATGTCGATGATTTCTCAGGGAAGTTTCAGTTCACAGAGATTATTGTTTCCGGAAGTCGTGACTCTCTCGCCGGCACAAAACTCGGTGATGGAAACTTTAGTGACTGTTCTCACCGAACTTGGTTTTGACCTTGCATATCTTGGAGACAATGCATGGAGCATTAATGGCGCGCCGGCGGTTGATATTTCGCCTGTGGATACAATCTATAAAATAATTGATGAGGAAATCGACGGAGGAGATACAGCCGAAAATACTCTTAAAAACCATGTGGCACTGACCATGGCAAGAGGGGCGGCGGTTAAGTACGGGCAAGTGCTCAAACCGGAGGAAATGGATAGACTGCTAAGTGACTTGTTCAAACTCCCCGCACCGAATTTCACACCTGACGGCAAATTAATAATCAGTGTTATCAAAACAGAAGACTTGGTTAAGTTGTTTCATTGATATATAGGTGAGTAAAAATCATCCGGCACAAAAAAAATAACAAAAAAAGTGGTTGATAATTAAAATTACATTAAATTTGCACCCATGTTAGACATTATTCCACATATTCAGTATCTCGTATCTCACAAGGATTGTGTGGTGCTTCCCGGATGGGGGGCATTCATATCCAAGCGTGTAAATGCGTCTGTATCAGATGGAATAATGTATCCTCCAACACGCACCACCACTTTTACTCAGGATATTACTGAGGATGATGGTCTCATTGTGGAGAGCGTGGTTCGTAAAAACGGTATTTTATATGCTGTGGCAAAAAAAGATGTTGCAACAGCCGTTAAATGGCTTAAAAGCCTCTGTGATATTGCCGGATTTTTGAACATTCCGCGTGTAGGCACAATGCGCCGTGATAAAAACGGCAATGTGATATTCACTGAAAGTGAAGATTCAGTACTGTCCTATGCATATATGTCGCTCCCGTCAATAGCTGTTGAGGACCATAAGCCGGAAACTAAGGCAAAGCCAAAGGCTGTTCAGGAGGGAGAGAAGGTGGTTGCCAAATCTAATTCCGGTGGCTCAGGCGTTTTTGGAAAAGTGGTCGCTACAGTCGCTATACTCATAGCGCTTGGAATTGCATTGTCTTCACCCGTTCTTGTGGATAGAAATAAAAATCAGTTTGCTTCTATCCCGGCACCGAAAATTACATCGGCTAAAACTATTACTATCCCGACTCCAGCGGAGCCGAAAATGCTATATATTCCCATCCCGAATCCTAAAACCGCCACTGAACAGGCTGCATCATTCTATGTAGTTGTAAGTTCATACACCAATAATGAGCAGGCTAACAGATTCATCAAGGAGCATCCTGATGAAAAACTCACGGTTTTTGAGAGCGATGACCGATTCAGGGTTGTGGCAGCTTCGGCAAACACATTTATGGAAGCACAGCAGATTAAGCACGATACCGGATTGGACTCCCGTTTTCCGGATGCGTGGATTCTTAAAAAATAATTCTATAACATTTCTTTTCTGATGAAGGATTTCCATGAACTGCTCGTTAATCGACGCAGTATAAGACGCTACACATCCGAACCACTCACATCGGAGCAGGTACGACTGATTTTAGAAGCCGGCTTACTCGCCCCAACATCCAAAAGCGGACGGCCATGGCAGTTTATCGCTGTTGAGGACAAAGATATGCTTGAGAGACTTGCCGGATGCAAACCGGTTGCAGCTCATCCTATTGCCGGATGCGCACTGGCAGTCGTTGTAGCTGTTGATCAGGCTAAGAGTGATCCTTGGATTGAAGATGCCTCTATTGCGGCTGCATATATGCAGCTCCAGGCGGCAGACCTTGGACTCGGTTCATGCTGGATTCAGATTCGCGGACGCTTCACAGCGGATGAAATTCCCAGTGACGAGTATGTGCAGAATCTTCTCGGTATCCCTGAAGAATATCCGGTTGTGTGCATCCTCACATTCGGGCACAAGGATGAGGAGCGCAAAAGCGTTGACACTTCCAAGCTGCTTTGGGAAAAAGTGCACATCGGTTCTTGGAAAAATCTGGAATGAGTTCCCGCAGAGGTGTTGTGATTCTCGGCGCGGGAAATGTAGCCTCCGCGCTCGCTCCGGCTCTTGATGCCGCCGGCTACTCTATACGCCAGGTTTTCAGTCGCGATATCCAAAACGCCGTGACACTTGCTGAAACTCTGGGTTCTGCCGAGCCTATTGACAGACTTGACGCTGTTGTAGGTGATGCGGAATTCTACATTGTATCCCTCACCGACAAAGCCATTGCCGATATCGCCGGTCAACTAAAGGGAACCGGTGGGTTATGGATGCACACTTCAGGCGGTATTCCGGCAAATGAACTCGCACCAGCTTCCGGTGATTACGGAGTGCTGTATCCGCTACAAACATTTTCTAAGGGTCGCCCGGTTGATTTTGCGGATGTGCCTGTTTTCATTGAAGCTAACACCCCCGGCAATCTGGAGAAAATCAGGGAAATAGCAGAAAAAATAAGCAAAATTGTGTCTGAAGCTGATTCAAATAAACGGCTCAGGCTACATGCTGCCGCTGTTTTCGCCTGCAATTTCGTTAACTATTTATGGAGCAATGCCGACGCTATTCTTGCGGAAGGTGGTGAGTCTCTGGAGGTTCTATATCCGCTTATAAAAGAGACACTTGCCAAGGCAATAGCTATATCTCCCTACGCGGCGCAAACCGGTCCCGCCCGTCGTGGAGACAGTGCCGTTACAGAGCGCCATGTAACCGTCATGACACCACGCCAGGCTACGCTATATCGCCTGCTTGCTCAGGAAATAGCAGATACATATCTGAAAGACATCCCTCTTTGATGGCTTCGCTGCTGCTGTTTAATCCGGAAAATGATCTTGCACTGGCTGCCAATTCGGCTTACTATACTCCGCCGGCTGCAGCTGTGAGAATTCGCACAGCCGGGGCGCTGCTGCCGATGTGGTTCGCCCGGCAGGGCGACTATATCCTTGCGCCCGCCGGAATGGAGCCTCAGGCAGAGCAAATGCGTGCTGAATATAATCTGTATGGCAAGATTTTCACCCCTGATGCCGTATCGGAGATTGACAGGTGCATACCCTGGGGATGGAGCTCATACGCAGTACAAACATTTATCAAAGCGGGTATTAATCCCGGAATATTGCCCGATAGTAAGAAAATTGACTTATGGAGAAATCTCAGTCACAGGCGCACTTCTATTGCCATTCTCCGGGCGTTGTCATTTCCTGATTTGCCGGTGGAAGCGTTCAGTGCGGAGGAAGCTTTGCTGGCTGTTGAATCTTTCGGTGGAGAAGCATATCTCAAATTTCCATGGTCAGGAAGCGGCAGAGGCGTTTTTCCGGTTACGGTGTCCGGCAGCTCCCTCCGTTCGCTTGCCGAGTCATCAATCCGTCGCCAGGGCAGTGTAATCATTGAGCCAAAGTACGATGTCGTCACCGATTTTGCAATGCTTTTTAATTGCGAAGATGCAGAGGCGAGATTCCACGGCTTGTCAATGTTCAAAACAATGGCCGGAGGTGCGTATTCAGGCAATATCATTGCATCGCAGAGTTATATAGCTGAAAACATCGGTGTTTCACCACGAGAACTTGAAATACTGAAGCGGTCTCTGGAAGAGGCTCTTACCCAATGTGTCGCTTCCGGTTACAGCGGGCCGGTTGGCATTGACATGATGATGGCCGTACGTAATGGCAAACGCATAATAGTGCCTTGCATAGAAATCAACCTCCGCTACACAATGGGATTCGTGGCTCAGGCAATTGCTCAAGCTACCAATCCGATAAACCCTTCCTTGCTGCATCTCTAATATCAGAATCTTGAAAAAATATTCTTACATTTGTAAAGAATATTCTAATTTCAATATCATGATAAAAAGACTGCTGTGTCTTGCAATGGCATTTGCCGCCATACTTCCGGCAACGCCCGCCGAGAAGAATGAGAAGCCTTTCACCGCACCTGAAATTTCAGAATGGAAGGGAGAAACAGGTTATCTGAAATTGCCTGATAATCCGGTTATTGCATATACTGACAACTCTTTGCAGCAAATTGCAGCCATATTTGCCGGGCAGTATAAATCACTCACAGGTAATACTGCCGTAATAAAGAGCGGTAAGTCTGCCCGAGGAAATATTATTTTGACTGTTAAGCCTGATAAAAAGCTTGGTGGAGAGGGATATAAGCTCTCGGTGAATGACTGCGTCACCATAACCTCACCCTCGAAGGAAGGAGTGAGATGGGCTACACAGACACTCCTTCAGATGCTCAGGCAGTCAACGGAATTGCCTAAAGGTGTGGCTGTTGACTGTCCAAACTATGCCGTGCGCGGTCTGATGGTTGATGCAGGGCGAAAATATATACCGCTTGACTATCTGTATAAGCTCGTGGATGATATGGCTTATTATAAAATGAACAGACTCCACATTCATCTGAACGACAACGGGTTCAAATATTATTTTGATGATGACTGGGACAAAACTCAGGCGGCATTTCGCATGGAGAGCGACAGTTTTCCGGGACTCACAGCTAGGGATGGTTCCTACGGCAAAGATGAATACCGAGCATTCCAGAAGTATGCGGCAGACAGAGGGATTGATATTGTCAGTGAGATAGATGTGCCGGCTCACTGTCTCGCTCTAACCCGGTTCATGCCTGAAACAGCAAGTACCGACGGCAAAAACGACCGAGACCATCTTGACCTTGACAGTCCTGCAACATACGAACTGCTTGACAAGCTCATCGCCGAATACCTTGACGGCGATGACCCTGTATTTTCAAGCCCAAGATTTCACATTGGCACGGATGAATACCAGGGCGATAGCGCGACGATGGAAAAATTCCGCGCATTTACCGACCGTTACATCAAATATGTCAAGTCCTTTGGAAAAGAACCGGTTATATGGGGCTCTCTGACCCATGCCAAAGGTAAAACACCGGTAGAGGTGGACGGAGTTGAGATGTATCTCTGGAGCAATGACTACGCCAAGCCTGAGGATATGATTGCCTTAGGGTATAACGTTGTTTCCGTACCGGACCGCTGGGTTTATATAGTGCCGAAAGCCGGTTACTATTATGACTATCTTGACAACAAGAAACTCTATGAGGAGTGGACTCCGGCGTATGTAAACACCGTGAAACTACCTGAAAATCACCCTCAGATAAAAGGCGGAATGTTTGCAGTGTGGAACGATCATCCAAACAATGGCTTGACAGTGCGCGATATCCATCACCGCATCATGCACTCCCTGCCGGTCATGGCTGCCAAGACCTGGAACGGAGCTGCGGTCAGCGTGCCTTTTGATACATTTGACAAGAATAGCCCGAAACTTGGTGAGGCACCGGGAATAAATTTCATGGCGCGCCATGCCGCGGACTCGGCGACTGTTCTTGAGCTCGCGGAAGTGACACCGGGGATGACCCTCCCTATTGATGAAATCGGCTATAACTATTCGGTGGAATTTGATATAGAGAGCGGCAAAGAGGCTAAAGGAACTCCGCTGTTCAGCACTCCCGAAGCGACATTCTGGCTCAGCGATCCTATAACCGGAAATATGGGTTATAGTCGTGAAAATCATCTCAACAGTTTCCGCTTTGACGTCCGTCCCGGTGAAAAGCATCATATCAGAATTGCCGGAACAAACCGCACCGTAACTCTATATGTTGACGGCAAGCTCGTTGACGATATGAACGAACGCTGGATAAGTTTCAACGGCAGTAATCGCAAAATGGCGATTGTGCGCACTCTTGTATTCCCGCTAAGAAACGCGGGCAACTTCACCAGCAGAATCACCGACTTCAAGGTGTCTCACACCGAGTGAAATATCCCGCCGGATTCTGCAATGTTTTATAACTATACCTACTAAACTTGAATATCTGCAATATGAAATATCTGTGTCTGCTGGCATTTGGAATTCTAATATTTTCGTCGTGTGATAAAATATACGATAAATTCAAACGTGATTCCGACCGGGTAAACGTCAGCAAAGAGCTGTATCAGGAAATAAAATCAGCGGATAAAATGGTGTTCGCCTCGATGGCTATTACCAAAACCGCCAAATTACAGAGTGAAGACTGGTATAAGCTCGGAAAGAGAATAGCCGTGTATTCCTATGACTCATATATGCGCGCTTACATCGATTTGTCTGAATTGAAAATGGAAGATATTGTTTTCAATGATGACGAGCGCACTGTAACAGTGAATCTGCCTCCGATTATCACAGAGATAACCGGCAGAGATATGGAGCTGCATAAGGAATATGAGAATATAGGTTTACTCCGCTCCGAAATCGATTCTAAAGAGCGTGCCTTGATAAAAGAAATGGCTAACTCATCTTTCAAAAAGGAGGTTGAGGGAAATGCCACATTCAGGAAGCAGCTCACAGATGAGGCAAAGCGCAAGGCGCGAAATTACTTTGAGGCGATTTTTGATGCCTACGGCTACACGGCTAATATCTATTTCAACCCCTCTAAAACAAGCGGCTATGAAAACGATTAGAAATATTCTGCTGATTGTTATAGTAATAATAGCCATTGTCTTTGCAATGGATATATATTTTTCACCTGCCCCACTGGAAGAGGCTATATCTGTGAACAGGGGACAGGTCAACAAGGTGGAGACAATGGCTCAAATGTGTGTCATTGATATTTATAGTGAAGTGCCGGTGCTGGACACTATAAACAGTAAAGTGATGTTTGCCATTCAAAAGCAAAAGGGCAGTGTGTCGTTTGATATTGAGAGTATGGAAATCAATACTGAGGAGGACACGATAACTGTCACACTTCCTCCCGAAATTGTGGAACTGTTTGAAGCTACAGATGATAACTCCTGGGAGGTAATCGACACTAAGCCTATCGGTAACATGGCTCTGTTTCGCAGTGGAAAATTCACAATTGAAGAGGAGAACATCATAAAATCCAGAATCAAGAGGAAGTCAAAGCAAGTTCTTTACCGCAACGGCACTATTGCGAAAGCTCGTGCGGAAGCAGCAAAAAATCTTGAAACACTTATGACAGCCCTCTACAAAAAGCCTGTAAAAGTCACCGATCCCACACCGCAGGGCAGCCCGGACTATCAGGCGAAGTAAACGTTGTATTTTTTCAGCAGGCAGGTTGGATTAAGCGCTTGTTTAGCCTGACGCAATCCTTCATCGCCGGCGTCATCCTCACGGTTTTCATAGCGCAGCTGCGGATATTTAGCCTTCATGTAAGCGGCAAAATCGCGGCATATAATCTCTCCCGCACCGTTGATGCTGTGATCCATCTTTTCGATGTGCACCACAAGTGTGTCGCCTGTCACCTCACCGAAGGCAAAGGCAACTATTCCTTTACCCGGCACTCTCAGAGCTACCCCTTCAAAGGGATATCTGCTCAATTGATTCAGAACTTCCTTAACCTGAAGCCGGTCATACTCTGCCATGAGCGATTTACCCTCGGCAAGTTCCAGCGAATCGAAAAACTCTTTAACCTCGCCGATATTTGTTTCGGTAACAGGTTCTAAGGAATAGTCGGGATGTTCAGCCACAAAACGGTTTATATGATTGCGTTTCTTATTCATTTTCTTGCCGGCGAAGCTCGCAAGAGAGTCTATATCATATATATAGTCCGCCCAAGCCGGCAGTTCCTCAATCTTGGTGGCTCCCAGCTGCCTGAGTTCCTCCACCCTCTCCTCTGGTACCGCGCTCAGTATAAGAGGTTGTGAAGTGCGCCGGCAGTAATCTTGGAGCATCTTCACCGATTCGGCGAGCGACATCTTGCCCACCGGCAGCGAAAATGCAGCCTTAGTAAGGTCATTCTCAGCCAGTCCCTTAACAAAAAGAGTGTCGTTCATCACACACATTCTGTATCTGAACCAGTCTGCCCACATAAACATACCGCCGACAGTAAAATCGCACGCTCTTGTTCCGGCAAGTTTCAGAAATGGAGTTGTCCTGGCAATGTCATCCGGTGTCATTGCCTTGAAAGATAGGGTCTTGGGAGCTACTCTATATTGTGTTGATAATCTAAAATCAGCTGTTCTCATAGGAATAAATGTATTGAAGCGTTTGTTAAAATTCAACGCCTCTATTCCTATGATTGTTCAGTTGCCGAAGCCGGATTATTCAGTCGCCGGTGCCGAAATAACTGTCTAAAACAGTCTTTGCGGCAGCAAAAGATGTGCGTCTGTTTTGCAGAATCTCCTGTTCGGCGGCAGCAAGCATTTTCTGCACCTCGGGATTATTATAGAAGTGAGAATGAAGCCGCTCGTTGATGGTTTCATACATCCAGAATCTGCTCTGTTCTGCCCGCTTGCGCTCAAAATATCCGTTGGCTTTTACAAACTCGAAATAGCTGTCAATCATTTTCCACACCTCCTCAATTCCAAGCTCGTAATAGCCGGAGTAGGTGAGTACCTCCGGCGACCAGCCTGATGCCGGAGTGGGAAACAGACGGAGTGCGCTCTTGAACTGCGTCATGGCAAGGCGTGCCCGCTCGATATTGTCACCGTCCGCCTTGTTGATAACAATACCGTCTGCCATCTCCATAATGCCGCGCTTAATACCCTGCAGCTCATCGCCCGTTCCGGCAAGCTGAATAAGCAGAAAGAAATCAACCATGGAGTGAACAGCCGTTTCGCTCTGTCCAACACCCACTGTTTCTACAAAAATATTATTGTAGCCCGCTGCTTCACAAAGCACTATTGTTTCGCGCGTTTTTCTCGCGACACCGCCGAGAGAACCGCCGGAAGGGCTGGGGCGAATAAAAGCTCCGGGGTGAATAGAGAGCTTTTCCATTCGCGTTTTGTCGCCGAGAATACTACCTTTGGTGCGTTCGCTCGAAGGGTCAATGGCAAGCACGGCAAGTTTGCCGCCCTGCTTGAGTACATGAAGTCCGAACACGTCAATTGACGTGCTTTTTCCCGCACCCGGCACACCGGTAATGCCTATTCTCCGCGAATTGCCGCTGAATGGCAGACACTTTTCGATAACCTCTTGAGCCAGAGCCTGATGTTCGGAGCTCAGACTCTCAACCATAGTTACCGCGCGGCTCAGCATTGTTACATCACCTTTTACTATTCCGTCAACCATTTCGCATACAGATGGCAGCGGCTTGCGCTTGCGGCGGGTAAGATAGGGATTTACCGACGGTGGCTGAGCAACTCCGCTGTTCACTGTCAGACCGGTGTAACAATCCTGATTCTCTACGTGGTTCATATCCATGACATCAAACTATTATTGCGGTTCACCGATAACCCTTACCATCTGTACCGGATTGTCGGGATCATTGGTTATAACTGTTATTCTTGCATTCAGCAGTTCGGCATTTCCTAACGCCTCGGGGGTAAATGTCACTTCAACGTTTGCCGACTTGTTTTTCTTAACCTTTCCGTCGCTCACTTTTATGGAAACAGACTTGTCGGGAGAGGATATTTCTCGGATAAGCAAGGGATTTTCTCCGGTATTGGTCACCTTGAATTTTTTCACGGCAGGTGAATCGTCGCGGTGAAACGAACCGAAATCGAGAACTTTATCCGATACGGAGGCATGAGGAGCCTTTGCCCTCTCGCCCGGAGTGAGCCTTGAGAAATCCTCGCGTACTATCACCACGGTAGAAACCGCAACACGGTTATCGCTGCCCTTGTCAGGCACAATATACAGTGAATCAGTAACGAATCCCCAGTGCTGACATCTGTCGGTGGTAGCCGTTGCCGACACCACAAACTGTTCACCTGGGGGCACCTTTTCAGGTCTGATATTCACATCCACATACTTAGGCAAGCCTTCAACATACGGTTCGATATAGTCTGAGGTTGTATTATATCCCTTCACAACCCCCTGGGCAACATGTCCCTTGAGAGTCTCGCCAAATGGTATTACGGTTGTTGAAAAGCGGGCTTTGCCGGCATCTACCGGATACCTGCCGGACAATGATGAGGGAGCACCTATCACAGTGCCTCTTACTCTCAAAGTGGTTGAAATTCCGTCACCGGTGTCAACATACACCTTCTTTTCAAACTTGCCCGGACGCCCTTTGGCATCATAGGCAACCGACACTTTAAGCGTGTCTCCCGGCTGAACGGCTGCTTTAGGATACTCCGGATGAGTGCATCCGCAATTGGCGCGCGCACTTATCACCGCAATCGGCTTATCGGAGGTGTTGACTGCCCGGAAGGTACAGCGGGCAAGCCCTATATCTTCGCTGAAAGAGCCGAAATCGTGTACAGTGTCAATCCACACAAACCCTTGAGAACAAGCCGAAAGCGCGGCTAAAAGTGCCCCGGTTATAGAACACAACCGCTTCATGGCACCACTACTCCCTTGAATTTCAAGGCAACACGCTTGGGAGTGCCGGTGGTACGCACCTTAACCTCACGATTGAATTCGCCCCTTCTGCCAGTCGGGTTGAAAGTTATCTTAATAACCCCGGTTTTGCCCGGCGCTATAGGTGCTTTTGGAAAAGTGGGGGTGGTGCATCCGCATCCGCCGTTTGTTACCGACACAATTACCAGCGGAGAATCGCCGGTATTGGTAAACTCATACTCGCAGCTCACGCTGCCACCGGTAGATTTTATGTTGCCGAAATCATGGCTCACCGTGTTAAACACCACCGTTGGTTCTGACGCGCTCAATGCGGCTGGCACCAATACAAGCACCATCACCGCCAATATTTTCACTAACTGTTTCATATTTGAAATAACAAATAGTAGCGAGTCAAAGTTACAATTATTTTTTCAAACCGGAACAATGTTATATGCTCTCCTATCATGTTCATCATGTCAAGCGAATAATTTATACCTGAAAGTCAAAGATTTCCAAAGTTACTCACCACCCTCCTGCCAATATTTTGACTAATATCGCAACTACTTGCTTAATCTGCGTTAGAGGAAAATATCGGTAATTTTGCAAAAATTACCGATGTTTTTTACCGTCTATACTCGTTGGTTGAATTAAATTAGAGAGTACTTAATCTGCCCAATTGGATGATGGTTAATGAAATTACATATAACATAAATCTCATTGCGGTAATTTTCCCTGTCAAGCGAATAATTTATACCTAAAAGTCAAAGATGAAATGAGAAATAACATTGTTTTTTACTGACGATTGCTTATTTTTGCACTTGCCATGAAAACAGGAAACTTTATTACATATTTTGTTATGCTGTTCGCCTTGGCAGCCTGCGCTACCCGGCATGACCCGAGGG
>JAAVFD010000017.1 GCA_014800945.1 Barnesiella sp.
TGCGCTCCGCTTAACCCGAGGCTACTCTCTATGTGCGCTCTCCAGCGCACCCCCTCCTTCGATTTTTCGGAAGCTTCGGAATTTTCGGAAGCTTCGGAATCTTCCGAGGGCGCCAGCCGGCGCCCCTCCCCGCTGACACGGGGAGGGGGCGAGGCGTTAAATCATGTTAATTTAGGCGGCATCATGCTGCCGCGCACAATAAAATTTATAATTTTGCGCTCTATCATAGCAACCTATTATACAGGGAACGTGAATATCAATACATCAAAATACCCGCTAAATACACTACCCGGCACCCGTAGCTCCTTAGCTAAGGGTATTGTTTGTACCCCCCCCCATATCATCTAACTTCTGATAAATCAGCGGATTATCACATCCGCTCAATGATATTTGACACAACCCCTGCACTTGGGCATTCCGATGCTCAGGTGCGGGGGTTGCGTCGTTGTACCCGTTCGACATTTTTTATTCAATCAATCAACATTAATTTATTTCTTATGAAAAAACTTTTGCTATTATTAATGGCGATTCTGCTCTTTGCGCCACCACGCGCGAATGCACAATCAAAAAGTATTACTGTATGGGACCAAAGTAAAGCTATCCCCCTAACTACCACTATATTAACTAAAAAAAATAGTAATAATACTTGGGTAAATGCTTCTTCTGGATTCATAGCTTTCACCGGAACTACAGGTTACACCTCATACACAAGCGCCATACCCTGGTATGTCAGAGCTATTGATAAAACAATTAAGAATGGTGCTTATATATACTTCCCGACAGCCTCTACCAGTTCATATCCAACATATGTTGCTAATGCTAGTGTCGGCACAAGTAGATATTTCAGCATTCCCGGTGGATATACAATGACCGTAGAATTAGCGAACGGAGAGATCGATCATGTAGAAATGCTGGTATATTATGATACAGGTATCAACACCACGTATATGCTTGGCGCGGATGGCACTAAAGTTGAATCGAAGAAAACTGACATCCTCACTTTCGGCACTAGTACCGTTAGTGCATATCTGCTAACTCTTACCAATGATACCGGAAAACCTATAACATTTGCACCTGGCAGTCAACAAGCAAAGACATATGTCGGTAAAATTGTGGTTTACATCAAAGATGGAACTGATGACACCTACTCATCCCCCGATCCTTATATCGAGACAAAACCGAATTATGGTTATATCCTTGATAAAGAAGCAGGAACTCTTAAAGTCCCACACAATTATGGTACCGCGACTAAAGTGGCAACTCTAAATTCATCTCCTTTTGCTACTCTATATTATACTTATAACAAAGATGTAGCCGAAAAAATTATTGCAGGACAAAATTACAGCTCAAGTATCAAACCTAATTCAACAAGCAGTAGTTTTTCAGATAATTCATCATCAGGATTATCAAAACTTGTAGCCCAACTAAATCTTAGTGGTGAAGGACTCAGATTTGAAGGTGTTATGCCTACCGCCGCTGAGCTTGGTACTGATAAACATTATACAATGTATTATTTTGCTAAAGATTTGATAACAGAAAACTATACTCCTTTAAAAACTCTTGATGTAAGTTGGTATCGTTATGACGATCCCGATATTGATTTGGAGTTAACAAACGCTAATAACAAGACTGCTAAAATCGCATCTTATGACCCTGACACAAAAACGCTGAAATATACGGGATATAACCCAACAATATACTTCACCAATCCTTCAGGCGACGGAAAATATACGTTCAAATACTCTACAGACTTTGTTACACATCCAACTTCAAGTGCAGGCACAGCATTATCCTATAACACCACTGCTGGACATACTTCAGAACTTCTTCCTGTTTCATTAAAAACCGGAACAGAGGATATGTTACCTACTAACGGGCGTACAGAGATTATTGAGTTGATGGCTTATAAAGCTAATGGTGACAAATGTAGCAGTACAACCTATACCTACCCCGCTACCGGATATTATACATTCACAATCATATGTGACAACCCTTCTGACGCTCAAGGTGGTGGTACGGTACAGTATATTGATGCACCTCAAGTCAGCACTACAGCCAAAGTAGTTAATCTTCAAGGCGATGTTCGTGGATTTATCACAGAATCAATCCCTGTTTCTATTATTTCTCATCAAAAATGGGGAGAAGGTGAGACCGCAGGCGCCCTGCAGTATCAGTGGGCTGATGCATCCAACGGTGTTTGGGCTCAGACTCCCGATGAAACACTGTGGAAAACCGCAACAGACGGTAAATATAATGTAACGGGTACAGGTCGTCTATTCGTTCGCGAGTACAAGGAGGACTACGAACCACGCACAGCCTACTATGACTTTAACAAAATCGCTGTTGAGCCGGTAAGCTCTCTTAAATATAGCGATCTGCTCGGTGTTGACGATGCCGCTACCGCAATCACTATCACCGAGCCGGTTCGTCTTATCGGTTCATTCCCCCTCAGCGATGAAAATAGCAACACACAGCAGGGTAAGAATGTTTATATTATGTTCTTCGCTGACAAGGATGGCAATGTGCTCCGCGTTCACAACGAGGATGCCGGTGAAAATCCCTGGCCGTACGACGAGGCTAACAGGTATAAGATGTTCAGGAACCTCACCGGTGAACTCCGCAAAAACAAAGGTATGCCTGAACTTTACCTCAACAACTCATCTCTTGATTATTCAGTTTTCCTCGATGGACCTAAAGAAGTTAGTGATCCTGAGTTGAATTTAGGTGATGATTATCCCACATACATCCCTACTCAAAGCGACAAAGTACCCGAAATTTCCAACTACTCCAAGTTGATGTACTTCGGTCCACTCCGCTGGAATAAAAAAGATGAAACTTTCGATGACAACTATGGCGGAAGCGTAAAACTCTATCAGCGCATTAACACCGAAATTACTGTTGATAAACTCGTAGCGCGTCTCAATGAAACAGGCGATGGCGTTCAGTACCGCATTGCCGGTTATGTAGGCTATGCTGACGGTGCTCCCGTCATTCTGCCCCGCGCTATCGTGGCAGCTCCGCGTCTGCTCGCTCCGAACCCCATCAATGAAAATGCGGCTCCCAACGAGCTCATCGACATGGATGTGATTTCAGACAACCTCACAGTCTCGGTTGACACTGAGGGTCTCGCTGAACAGGCTGAACTCATCTGGGTCAAGACAAGCGATGTTAAAAATTGGCTCACAAACGGAAAATTCGATCCTACCAAGATTGACTGGAGCGACGCTTCCACATCTACCCCCGCTGCGGCTGAGGCTACCGCTGCTATTGAAAACAACCAGATCGAAATAACAAACGAAGATCTCACTGACGGTGACTGCGCTCTCGCGGTTAAACTCAGCAACGAAGGCTTCGAATCATCTGTTGTTGGTGTCAACTTCATCAAGCATGCAGCTACATCAGTATATTCTATCGCTGACTTCAAGACTGAGGTTAACAAGATTGTAGGCGGTGACCACAGTAAGCTTCCTCTCAACACTGACGAATACGAAGGCGAACATTACTTCCGTTTTGACGGTCTCGCCCGTATCCGCGAAATCACTCCCCACTACCTCTACATCCGCACAACTCCCGGTGACGGTTCTAACCTGCCCGAGGACGAGGATTTGAGCGCGCACTCTATACTTCTTTACAGCAAGGATGGATGGGATCACCTCGTTGCAGGTATCAAACTCGACCTCGGCAACCCGACCCCGACTGCTGATATTGAAGCTACAACTCCGGAGGTCACTTCTGTTCCCGAACCGCTAAAGGTTGGAGACGTTATCACCAACTTCGCTCTTATCCCCACAAAGACCAAGTTCGGCAACCTTGTAGGTTACGCCAGCGGATTCGCCCGCACATTCCGCCGCGTTGACAACGCGACCGGCGGTTCTAACGAGCCTATGATTAAGGATGCTCAGGATGAGGAAAACCTCACAGCGTTCACTGAGGCTGACCGTATGCTCCGCTATACTGTGCGCAATGTACAGGTGAAGAAGGATGAAACAACCGGCGAATACACTCTTAAAATGCCCGGCAACCCGGTTCTCAACACTAAGGATGTGTTTGAGCCTGTTAACGGTTGGGATGTCGTTCACGATTCAGAGGCTTACTTCGACCTCACAGGTGTGGTTATGCTCGCCGACGGTTCTAAAGCCGCTGATGAAGATGGCAGATATATGCTTGCTCTCATCAAATACGACATACCCGGTGTTACTCCGGCTGAAGCTCCTGTGGCAAGACTCACAGGTGCAGGTTCGGACTCCGACAACATGACCTTCCTGACCGAAGCTAAGGTGCGTCTCACATCAAGTGATGTAGCTGACGACACTGAGGAGATCTACACTATCTACTACACCACCGACGGTTCTGATCCCCGCACCAGCGAAACTGCTGAGAAATATAAATCAGGCGGATTTCCCATCTACGCTACCACTATCGTCAAGGCTTATGTTGTAGCTAAAGGACACCCCAACAGTGAGGTTTCAGAGTTCATCGTTACCCGTCGTGCTGTTGAAAACCGCTACATCGTAAACTTTGTCAACGATGCCGAGGCTGAGACTCCTTACCACATCACCGCTACTGCCAAGGTGGTTGCCAAAGGCGGAGAATACATCTTTGTCCGTGGCACACAGGGTCACTACCTCCCCATCCACTTCGATGAAGCTTCTAAAGAAAAGATGCCCGAAGTAGGCAAGTATATCAATGACTTCGTTGCCGAGCCCCACATGGTTGAGGCTAAAGGAATCGGTACTGTTGTTCGCGGAGCGCACGTTCACGCTGAATATGCCGACCTGTTCAAGGCTGCCTTTGACAAGCCTGCAAATATCGACGAAATCACTGCCGAGCCGGACGAGGTTACCACTCTCACCACCGCAAACGCACGCCGCTTTGTGAGACTCACAAACGTAAACCTCTCCAACTTCAAGGTTGAAACCGACGACACCGACACTCAGGCTACTCAGGACAACTGGATTCTGACAACCGAGAGAGGTGTTAACATCGATGTGAACCACAAAGTGCTTACTCCGGCATTTGACTGGGACGCTGCCGATGACACCAAAGCCGCTTACTACAATGTTACCGGTTTCGCTATGATCGGTGATGACGGCGACATCGAGCTATGGCCTACCTACGTGGAAAAAGTTACAACAACTCTCCCCGTTGATGCTGATTTCACTAACTACATCGGTGCCAAACCCCAGAAAGAGGTTCGTCCTTCTGATGTTTACTACACCGTTAAGTTCTATCCCAACTCTACCGTTACACTCAAGCCCACCGGTGCTTCTTCCGCTACCATCTACTACTACATTTCTGAAAATGCTGTAGATGATGTTGACGAAACCAAGTGGAACGTGTATGGTCAGCCGTTTGCTATCACTAAAGACTGCTACATCCACGCCAAGGCTAAACGTGAAGGATACGAGGAGAGTGTTCACACTCACATTCAGATGATTCTTGAAAGCGGTGAAGGTACTCAGAATCCCGCCAAGATGAGCGGCAGACTGGTTATCACTCACAAGGAGAACGAGAATGGTATTCCTGTGGTGACTATCAAGCCGGAGGACAATACTCTTGCTGCCGGTACTTACGATATCTACTACACAACAGACGGCTCAACACCTACCGTTGATCCCAAGCTCCTCTACAAAGGACCGTTTGAATTCCCCGAAGGCGGATATGTACTCGCTATCCTTAAGGAAGCTTCCAAGGAATTCCCCGGTGAAGTGGCAAGCCTCAATGTGTGGTATGTTCCCACCGGAATTGACGGTATCGATTCTGACCGCACCGACAGCGACGCTGTTCGCGCAGAAGGCGGAAACATCATCGCTCCAGAAGGCAGCGAGGTGTATGACCTCAGCGGTCGCAGAGTCAACGCTAACGGTCTCCGTCGCGGCATCTACATTGTTCGCGTGCCCGGAGCTGCTAAAGCCGTCAAAATTAAAGTTGACTGAAAAAATTATGCATATGATATTTATATTAACTCTCAAGCTTAATAAATAAAGCTTAATTTAATTGATGTAATGATTGTCGGAGGTGAAGATGTGAATCTTTGCCTCCGACCCTTTTTATACCCTATCCCCGGGAGGGGGCTCGGAATTTTCGGAAGATTCCGAGGATTCGGATTCCTCCGAGGAAGGGAGCCGATTTGGGGCATTTGCATTTTTTTAGTAATTTTGTGCGTCACAGATGCTAACGTTCAACTTATTTTGCATGAGAAAGCTTTTTTGCTCATTAACATTGGTGCTTATCTCCCTTATTGCCGGCGCACAGACCGTGGATATTTTCCGACTCGGTAACAATACCCGCGCGATTAAAAGCGACACCCTCGTTATCCTACCCTGGTTTGACGACGGAACCCCCGCCGATTTATGTGTGCTCGATGACACATCAAATGCTCCGGATACTGTCATGACCCAACCTCTGCGCCGATTCTACTCCATTCCCAAAGGCGCATTAGGAGCTCCTGTGGTTTATGATAACTGGCAGATACTCGACTCCCTCGAACTAATACCGGCAAAACGCCCTGAATATGTGGGCAGAGCGTTTGACTGGATCGATGACCTCAATTTCGGCTATCTCCTCTACAACAGGGCGCGACAGAATTTTATGGCTAACTCTCCCGATATGGTGAGATATAACGTGCGCGATCTTCCCGAGCCTCCCGCCCACTATAACGCATTCGTCGATCCGACAACCACCAGAATAGTGCTCAAGGAAAAGATTGATGCTCCGGACAAAGAAAGCATCAATAGCCTCCTCAACGTAAAACGCATCAACTGGCTCAAGGATTTCAGCGCTTCGGCTCAGTTCAGCCAGGCGTATGTGTCGCCAAACTGGTATCAGGGCGGCAACCGGTCTTTGATTGCCTTGATAAACATTGTCTATAATGTGAAACTGAACCAGAAGTTTCACCCCAACCTGCTTTTTGAAGCGAATATGTCTTACAAACTCGGCACCAACAGCGCTCCGGACGATTCGCTCCGCTCCTACAATATCAGCGAGGACCTGCTGCAGCTCAACACCACCTTCGGTTACAAGGCGTTCAGACGATGGTTCTACTCTGCCAACGCACAATTCAAAACCCAGCTGCTTCAGAGCTATAACACCAACTCCACCACCCTGCGCTCCGCCTTTATGTCGCCCGGTGAGCTCAATGTGGGTCTCGGTATGACCTACGACTTCACCAACAAGCGCAACACATTCACCTTCAACACCTCAATCGCTCCGCTGTCTTGGCAGCTGCGCACCTGCTTCAGCAGCCGCATGAACCGCGCCAACTACAATATCAAGCCGGGGCATCACACCGTTAACAAAATCGGTAGCAGCGCGGAGTACAAAATCAGCTGGAAGATGACCTACAATATCGTTTATACCTCGCGCCTGTTTCTCTTCACTGACTACGAGCTCTTTCAGGGTGACTGGGAGCACACCATCGCGTTCAATATCAACCGTTATCTCTCCACCCAGATTTACGCTCACATGCGCTATGACACCTCTACCCCCAGAGCCAATGAAAAATGGCGCAAATTCCAGTTCAAGGAGATTTTCAGCCTCAACGTAAGCTATAAGTTCTCCAACAACTGATTATGCGCCTTGCAATAGCTATTTTGCTGAGCTTCTGCTGCCTGAGCCTCGCTGCGGAGTCAACCGTAAGCCTTCCGGCAGAATCACCCGCACCGCAGAGCGGTTTTGCTGACGTAAAAGCGGTGATAACGAGGATAGCCGATTCGGGACCGCACCGCATAGAGGGTATCTGGCAGTTTCCCGGCAGCGGTGCTACAGTTGCCATAGAGAGAATAACCGACCGGAGCAAGCTCCCCGGAGCCGTTACATACAACATGGTTGTTGTCCGCAGCGAAAACCGCACCATCAAGCCCGGCACTCTCATGGGAGTGCTGGCGCCAACAGCCAAAAGCCATACCTATGATGCCGCCATATATACCTCGGCGGGACGCAAGGCTCGCCTGACCGCTCCAAAGCATTTCACACTGACTCTCGGCGAAGAGAATTCTCGGCTGATTTTCAAGCGGGTAAAATCAAAATATTCCCTGAACCTGTGGAGGATTCTCCCCTATATGTTTCGCTATGCGGTGAGACAAAACAACAACACCGGAGAAGCGCCTGTGGGGTGCATAAAAATATTTCCCTTACCCGACGCACCCTCAGAACCGAGATACCTATGAGGCTTGTTTTCACTATATTGCTCATTGCCGCCACCCTGAGTGCCTCTGCCGACAAAACCACCCGCAAAGGGCTTAAAGCTATTACGGTGAAGGAACAGACTGTTAAGACCGACTCTATCGACACCTTCGTTCCATCTCCCGGAATGATTCGTCTGAGCGGATATGACAAGCCGCTGCGCTCTTACAAGGAGAGCATTTATGCGACCAACGCCACGCGCCGTGTGCTGAGCTACATAAATATTGAGATAACCTATTTTGACGAATCCGGCAGACAGATGCACAAGCGCAATGTGAAACTGAATGTGCATATCCCGGCAGGAGAAACCCGCCAGATAACATTCTCTTCATGGGACAAGCAGAGGAATCTCTACTATATAAAAAGCGGAAAGCCGCGCACAAGCGACGGCACTCCATATTCTATTTCGGCACAGGTGATTGAAGCGGCTTACGGCAAGGAGTAATTGCCGGCTTTAATTGCTGACACCATCGGCTGTCCTTATAGCTCTCACCCTCAGCTTCTGAGTCCTCAAAGTCCTCCCCCCGTTCGGGTAATTAATTGAAGAATAGTCACCCGACACATAATCACCCGTAACTTCAGAGTCCGATGTGGAACTTGGATAAGCTGCAACTGCGTTTGTGACTTCACTAAGAAGGAAACTGCCTGAGACATATTTAGCTGCTCTTGCTCTGTAGGGATTCTCGTGAGCGTATATAGTTCCAAAACTACCGCCACCCGACATTGTTCGATTAGGATTTCGGGCTGTATTCGCTGTCCAATAATATTGCTCTTTATACCCCGGTATCCTCTTTATCATTTCCTCAGCCTGACTTACACTTGGAAGAAACCATTTTAAGGATTGGGAACCTGAAACAGACCTTTTATTTTTTGAACATGCGAGAACAACAGCCGTATTTGGGCTTATCGAAGCATATATCTGCCTGAGAGACAAGGTTGGTAGATTATATCCTGAGTATGATTCATAACCCATCAAATACCTACAGATAGCAGCACCATCTCCTGAATGAATAACATCAACAGGTTTCCAGCTAAAATTTCCTGCTATCAACTGGTACCATGTGGCAGATGCCTCGGATAGAGCTTTATTCTCCAATCCGCTACCTTCTGCAGCCCAGGGGATACCGTCGGGTGAGTAATTTCCGGATTCACCGTGTGGATCAAGCGGGTCGTAGTGCATTGCATACTCCTCATAGGCTTCCATATAATAGGTCGTGCCATTGTAAGTAAACGGCAGCAGCCCCGCCTGTTCAATCTCGATATAGTCGGTGCGCTCCTCAGTGGCAGACTTATAATGAATCTCCACGCGACTCATTCTCGGCTTTGTAGAAGCGTTTTCATCCACATAAAAGTAGATTCTGTCGCGGCTGCGGGTAACAGTAGCTGCGGTATTCGGCACTAATTCCCACATATTTTCAGTGAAATAGTCCTTGCAGCCCCAGCCGGCTACAAACTGCTCGTCCGTCATCCCCTCCGAGCTGCAATGATCCAGGTGAATCCAATCCCTGTCCTGCTCCGGAATAGTGACAGTGCATTCGCCGGATGCTCCACCAAGAAAATACACGTCCATCGGCAGTACGCACCAGTGCGCGTCAAGGTGACGCTCGTTGAGAACAGAGATATACATTTCATTGTAAGTCTCCACATTAACTCTCGCGTCAAAAGTGACATAGCTGTCATTCGGGCTGATATTATTGAGACCGCGAATGTAAATATTGTTCTTATAGCAGTGGTTGCGACGCACCTCAAAATTGTCAATCACATCGCTACCGAGATAAACGGTAAATTCAGCCTTATAATTAAACCCTTGGTGGTCAACATACTCACCCTTCATCACAAAGGCACTCGCATTGCCATCAGCTACCAGCGGTTTCCACCGCTGACGCACATCCTCGCCCATGCTCTTCACCGCCTCCGGATAAATTTCCTGCGGGTCGCGAGTGCGCAAACGCACATTCTCGTAAGTATAATAGGTGAATATAGCAGACTCCTGCCCCTCGATAATGTCACGGTCATCCACCCTCACGGTTTTCTCCTTGATAATCTCGGCGGGCGACACCTCCGAAGCAGCCCCCTCGGCGATTTCTGTAAACGGCACACAGTCAGGCATATTCTTAACACCATATTCCGTCACCTTCAGAGTGGGGAAAAGATGATCCTCACTGGTTTCCTCGGGGCTCAGCTTCACAACCACATCAACACGAGCCATCAGCGCGCGCATATTAAGCTGAATCTGCCCCTCGTGTGACAGAATCTTGGAATCGCCGGCAGGAGCGGTGAAATGTGCAAACATGGGCATCCCTCCGTCCGGCAGTGCGGTAATATCCTCTCTCGGAGCGGGACGGTAATACCATCCGAGCAGATCATCAAGACAGGTTATGGTTTTCTCCGCCGCCGGGTCGGCTTTGTCTCCGTGGCATATATGTCCGTCCGGATTCAGCCCCTCCACCCTGAAAGAGCAGTCGGTGTGGTCGCACTCCGCGCTATTGCAGATAGGGTTAGCAATGGCAACAATGTGCACTCCTTCGAGATTCTGCTGATTGACAAAGGCATTTTTCGGCACAACAACTGCTGTTGCACCGCTGCTTGCAAGGTCAACGATATGGTAAGCTCCGAAAGGCTCCTCGCATTGAGGATCTGGTGTGAGAAAATTGCCATCCTTGTCAAAAAAGAACAGATGGAGGCGATTTATTTTCTTCTCCTCCGCTTTCTTGGGCTCTGAGCCGGCTCTTGATGATACGATCTGCGGCAGCATATCCACCGCCTGAGCGGTAATGGTTATCGAGGAAACTGCCTCCGGCACTTCCGGTGCCAGAGTGTCATTGCTGCATGAAACTGCTGAAACAGCAACCGCGGCAAGCCCTAATATGTGTTTGAAAAACCGATTCATTTTATTCAATAATTGTGTTGCTGTCAGAACCACTCTCCCAATACTCCACATCATCGGCGGTCAGCATCAGCATAATGTCATTGCCAATGAAATTGATATTGAGAGTGTAATTGACACCCGGCAGCGGTACTCTGCCGAAATTGAAGTTTGAACCCTCCTTGGGTATGCGTATATCTATTGTCTGCCCCCTGTAAGTAATACTTCCGGTGAGCACTTTTGACGAACCAAGATAGTTGCTTTCGGTTCCGTGGGAATTAGCAAGCACAAAGAACGTGTCCTGCGCCTTTGCCGAAGCCTCCCGGGCAACGGTAACCGGCTGATTCACGAATGACATGGTTGCCTGTGCGAGTGCATTGTCGGTAACTCTTACAGTGGGATCCGGTTCTGAAAAATCAATAGACGCCTGAGTGTAGAAACTGCCTTCGAGCTGAAGGTTGTTCACAACAATATCCTCATCGCGGTTATAATTATTGAACTGCACGCTCAGAGCGGTGAGAATGTGGTGAAACTGAAGGTCAACAGCACCCCACTCGCGCTTATGGTCAGTAAGGAAGGAGTACATGGCATCCTCATTGCAGGGATAGTTAACCTTGTAAGCCAAAGTCGGGGCGCCCACAGCAGGGTGATTGATTGTAAAATTCTCACCGGCAGGAGCAAAGGCGATAAAAGAGTACTTGAAATCCACCGGGTCAGCCTCCTTCCGCACCTTGGGATTATTTGGTGTGTACCATCGCGCCGGAGTGCCGGTGTAATAGCTTCCGAGTCGGTCAACCTTAAGGTCCGC
The DNA here is from genome assembly GCA_014800945.1 of Barnesiella sp. Classification (GTDB taxonomy): domain Bacteria; phylum Bacteroidota; class Bacteroidia; order Bacteroidales; family Muribaculaceae; genus Paramuribaculum. The sequence continues at coordinate 11,859 of JAAVFD010000017.1, forward strand.
ACCGTTAATCACGTCAGGTGTGAGTAAATCTTTCTTGGCATTCCACTCCAGCTCACCACCCTTTGGGTTGAATCTATCATCGGAAGCAGCGCCCTGATTGTCAATGAGCGGAATGCAGTAGCCATAAACGCTGAAAACCGAACCCTCAGGCAGAGCAGACTGCACCAGCTCGGCTCTTGATGATGATTCCACCGCCACAGCGGGAGTAGAGAAAAGAATTATATCCTGCTTGTCTCCGTTATCGGGTTCATTGTCATTGAAAAAAAAAAAAA
>JAAVFD010000018.1 GCA_014800945.1 Barnesiella sp.
AATACTTATGATGTTTCAGATAAACCGCTTGAAGATGTATATTCCCGCACAAAAGTAGCTGTATCACACTACTCCTCTACTATTATGGAATGTATAGTACACGGCTGTATTCCACTGGTATTCAATCCAACCCCAAACTGGCAATATACCCCAGATCTTGAAGCGGAGGAGATTGGATATATTTCTACATCCGAAGAAGAATTTCACAAGAAACTGCATAGCGCACTCTCCACAAATATTCCCGAACAAAAAATCGCAGAGTGGTATGAGCCGGTTTCCGGATGAAGGCATAACTATCGAACTTTAGGAATCTTGTATTGACAAATTATTTATACCTTTGCCTTTGGTTTCAGAATATTTGATAAGTTTGTCCATACATGACTTATTTTAAGCATATTATTTTCCTCATACTATCAATAACACTTTGGGATAATGGCAACTCTGCGTTAGCCCAAAATATTATTGAGCGTACTGCAAAATATGCACCTGAAATGCCGGACACTTTTTTTGTCAAATTTTCCGGGCTATCAAACGACTCGCAGGTGGATTTTGAAATAAGATTAGACATTTCCTCGAAAGGGACACCTTTTGAAGTCTATTCGACTGAAGGTATCTTTTGTGATTCATTATTCAAGCCAATTGAACCTTTTAATATGAATGTCCCTATAGAGGATCTTTCTTCTGACAGCCTTATCTCATGGCACTGTATAATACGATTCCCCTATAGACAGCTTTTCAAAGATAGCGATGTTTGCTCACTAAATACTTCCTTAGGAAAATTCTCAGGCTCCACATACTTTAGAACACAATACCTAAAGAAAGAGACACCTCCAAGCCCGCATCAAAAATATATCATTGTCATTCTAAGCATCATTACCGGATTTTCTATACTCGGTCTCATACTTTTATATAAAAACGCAAGAAGGAAAAAAAGTGAAGAAATAATACACCTTGGACAGCAACTTGAATGTAGCAACTCTAATAATGCAGAACTTGACAAAAAAATAAAAGAACTCTATTCCGGCAGATGGGAGGTATTCAACCGCCTTTGCGATGAATACTTCAATAAAAAAGATGCGGAAACCGACAGTGTGAGAATTTCTGTTCATAAAGAACTTGAACGGCAGATTACCGAATTGCGTAGCACCAAATCACTTGTCGAACTCGAAGAGCTGGTAAATACCTACAACAACGGCATTATAACCCGAATCAGAACCCAGATGCCGCAGCTTAGCAATAAAGACGTTGCTTTCCTAACATATCTGTATGCCGGATTCTCACCTAAAGCTATCTGCCTGTTCACCGACAGCAAAATCAAAAATTTCTACAACCGGCGCACACGGCTTAGGGACAAGATACTCGAATCAGATGCACCGGACCGGGAAGAGTTATCCTCAAAAATGCAGCTAAACGGCTGAAATTCAGCATGAGGAAAATATTTTCAGTCCTCACTCTCATTTTCAATCACTTACACGTCATTATGAGGACTATTATATCGATCCGTCTCTAACCGTCGGCGCTCTGCTGCAAGCTATATTTGTAAACAAACAACAAACGCAGCTTATGAGCACCATTTATTTCATTCCGATACGCAAGGGCAGCAAAGAAATCCCCGGCAAAAACATGAGGATTCTTGGCGACAAGCCACTGCTTGCATGGGTACTGAATGCCATTATTGCCTCCAATACCGCCGATGAAATTTGGGTTGCAACAGATGATGAAAGAGCGGTTGATTATATCAACTCCACATATCCGCGAGTCAACATATTCCATAGAAGTGAAGCATCTGCAAGTGATAAGGCAAATGTCACAGAAGTCATAATGGAGTTTATCAGCAGTACAAATCCCGATTCTACCACCAAATTCATTCTTGCTCAGGCTACATCACCTTTCACCAAGCCTGAAGATTTCAGGAACTTATGCAACAAAATGGAAGATGCAGCCTTTGACTCGTTTATATCCTGCCGCAGAATAAAAAGATTTATCTGGCATGAGGACGGTTACCCGTTATCGTATAATCTTGACAACAAGCCCTTACGCCAGAATTATTCCGGAATCCTTATTGAATCAGGTGCTTTTTATGCATCCACTGTAGAGCAAATAAAAAAAACTAAAAAACTAATCTCTAATAAGGTTTGCATTATAGAAACATCTGATAGCAAATATATTGATATTGACACAGAAACCGACTGGCTTTTTGCCGAGGCTATTATTAACAATTAAACTTTAATTATCATGAACAAAAAATTCAAATTTATTGAACTACCGCGTCCCGAAATCACATTAACACCTGAGGGAGAATCTCATATTTTGGGTGGAGACAATTGTGGAAAATTCATCGTATGCCCCGAAAATTCAGGAATCAAAGATCAATGTAAAAGTTTCAATTCTGATATGTGTGAAGAAAGTCCGGAAGGATGTGAGGGATTATTTCATTGCGGACAATTTTCAACTTGTGGCGCTTACAATTTTGACATTTAATCTTTTATGAAGTGGTCTAAATTCAACCATTTATTTTGCCACGAGAATCATTTTCTCTTGTACAATTCACTGTCTAATTCTTTCGCTGAATTAGACAGTGAATTATACCATCAACTATCTGAATTTATTATTGGCAAAGATGTAACGATTGAAGATGAAGAGTTATCAGAAAATCTAAGAAGAATGAAAGCTCTTACTAATGACGATATACAGGAAATTGAGAAAATTAAATTCACTACATTATTAAACCGATTTGATAATTCCAGACTTTCTCTTACTATAAATCCCACACTTGCCTGTAATTTTTCTTGTCCTTACTGCTTTGAATTTGAGCACGCAAATAAGACTATGAGCAATGAAGTAGAAGATAGAATTGTATCTTTCATCAAAACTAAGCCAAGCGTAAAGACACTAAGTATAACATGGTTTGGGGGTGAACCACTTCTTGCTTTTGACCGGATAGAATCACTAACAAAAAAAATGCTTGAACTTGGAATACAATATAATTCAGGTATGATTTCTAATGGGTATCTAATAACTAAACAGAAAGCTGAAAAATTTGAAAAACTACATATAAATAGTATTCAGATCACCTTAGATGGCATGGAGGAAACCCATAATAAACGTAGGGCACTAAAAAACGGTGTTGGCACTTTCAAGAGAATATTGGAGTCCATAGAAATTTTAACAAAATACGCACCAAAAACAAGAATTAACATCAGAGTTAATATTGACAAAGAGAATCAGTCTGAATATATTAAACTTCATCATTTTTTTTCTGAAAAATATAAACATAAAATAAGTATCACACCTGCATTTACATCAGATCCCACCGAAAAAGGCACATCGTGTTTATACAATCAGCAAGAGAGGCACGATTTTATTGTAAAGTTATTTAATGAACATAATATATTCTTCAATAACTTTTATCCCAGCAATAGACGAGCTGAGTGCGCAATAAGAAACGTAGGCACATATGTAATCGGTCCGGAAGGAGAACTTTATGGTTGCTGGAACGATGTTGGAAATCCCAATAGAGTATATGGGAAACTTGGTGATAAGACTATGGACGAAAGTAAATATATTGCATACAAAATGAGGGCGGATGCACTTACAGACACGGAATGTAATGACTGTATTCTTTTTCCTGTATGCAATGGTGGTTGCCCATACGACAGAATCAAACGCTTTGAGCAAGGGTTAAAACCATCAGTTTGTCCTCTAATGAAAAATAGTCTTGATGAATACCTTACGCTTCATTACAAATATAAAACACAGCTATTAAACAAACAAAAACAAAAACAAAACTAACCATGAAAATACTCGTAACATTTTCGCTATTCTTTGCTTTTTCTATTTCATTGACTCTTGCTCAGAGCACAAATACTTTTACTGTCAAAGCTTATGTAATAGATGGCTGGACCGGTAATGCCATTGATAAAGTCAACGCCATTTTACTTTCCGAAAGTAAAACTGACACTATCTATTCCAAGACAAACAGTATATGGACTGGTAGCAGGGGCAATATGAAACAAAATACCACAATTAATTTCAATGTACCCAGAAATCCTGATACATATATCTTAAAAGCATTTGCTGAGGGGTATGATACCGTTTATACCACTATTAATATTGATAAAATAGGGGCAAGAGAAACATCTTTACAGATTCCCGATCTTGAATTTTATAAAAAATCTAAAAATCTTGAAGGTGCAACAGTTACTGCCACGAAAGTAAAATTTTATATGGCAGGCGATACACTTGTATATAATGCGGATGCATTCAAACTACCGGAAGGGTCTATGCTTGATGCGCTTATCAAACAGATGCCGGGAGTTGAGATGAATGATAACGGTGAAATTTTCGTCAACGGAAAGAAAGTAGAAAGCCTACTTCTTAACGGAAAAGATTTTTTTAAGGGTAATAAACTCGTTATGCTCAATAATTTGGGCGCTTATACTGTAAACAAGGTTAAGGTATATGATAAAATGAGCGAAACCAGCATATTTGCAGGACAAGACCTTGGGGACAGCGAATATGTGATGGATGTCAATCTAAAAAAAGAGTATCTGAACGGATATATGGGCAATATAGAAGCTGGAGGAGGAACAGCAGAACGATATATGGCACGATTGTTCAGCATGTGGTACACCTCACGTTCACGCATTGCTTTAATAGCTAACATCAACAATCTTAATGATAACCGAACTCCAGGTGAAAATACCGCATGGAGAGCTTCTACTACTCCAGGAGACACCCGAAACAAAATGGGGGGAATTGATTATAACATTAGCGGTGAAGGAAACAAGTGGGAATTAAAAGGAGATGCTACAGTTGATCACACCAGATCTTTTAACGAATCCGACACTTATACTACAGATTTCCATACTAATAGAAATACTTTTGGCGCCGCTTTTACAAATGCCATATCTCGCAATTTTAATGTTAAATCAAACCATACTTTATTGCTGCGGCCCGGTAAACAACTTTATGCCGTGAATGCACATATAAATTACAGTAATTTTAACGAATTCACAAAAAAACTGTCTGGGACATTTAACTCAGCTACTCAACAGCTAAGTGAGACATTACTTGAGCAGATTTTCAGTGGAGAACTGTCTTCTTTTGTCGATAACCCAGTTTATACTTCACTTACTCAATCCCTCAGCAGTGGTAACACTTTCGGTGCAGGTGGGCGATTAGAATCAACATTTAAAATTCCACATACACCGGATCTTATCTTATTTCGAGTATTCGGAGACTATAGAAGACATCACTATAGCGAATTTAATCGCTTTGATATAAATTACCATACTTCTGAAAGTCATACTACAGACTATCAGTTTTCAAAAAATCATCCCGACAACTCCTGGTCAATTACAGCGAACACAGCTTATTCTTATGCTTTCAAACCCGGTAGTCATTTATCTTTTATGCCACAATGGACACATACAAGCGCAACAAAGGATTCATACCTATACCAACTCGACCGACTTGAAGATGTAGGAGTTTTTGGCATTCTACCGGATAATTATCTGTCTTCGCTTAACAGGGACCAAACATATTTGAGTACACAAACTGATGACAGGATATCCCTTTTTGTCAATCTTATACACACTTTTACATTAAGCAACAAGAGAGATATAGATATCCAAGTAATGCCTGATTTTAACTATACTTGGCGCCATCTTGATTTTAAGCAGGGTGACATTCACCAGAATATTTCTAAAAATTCGCTCTACATAAATGTTCCGATAGCAAGAATCGCATTCAACAAGTCTCAAAAATATCAATTACTACTCAATTATAACCGCAGCAACAGATTGGTTGAGCTTAACCGTCTCGTTGACGTTGTAAATACCCGAGACCCTCTTAATATATTCACAGCCTCACCTAATCTAAAGAATTCGGCAACGAACGATATCAGCCTTGAATGGAGACTGTTCGGAATGACAAAACACAAATGGACTAACTATATTGGACTCAAATACTCTGTCATTGAAAACGCAATGGTTAACTCATACAGTTACAATCCTGAAACCGGTGTACGGACTTACCAGATGCATAATGTTAGCGGGAACTGGAACGCAAATCTTACCGAGAGATATTCCAAAACATTCGGCAAAAGGAATCAGTTTTCAATATCTTCAGGGAGTACGGTAGGATATGGCAACAGCACAGGTATGCTCGCTATGACCGGAACTGATTTCACAAAAAACATAGTTAGTAATCTTATTCTGAACCAGACTATAAACTTCAACTGGAGCATTGGCAAGCAGAAAATCGGACTAAAGGGCGGCATAAAATGGCGCGATACACATGGCACTGACTCCGGGTTCAAGAACTTTTCTGCGACAGATGCATATTATGGAATTAACGGGGTGTTTTCACTCCCATGCCGGTTCGGAATATCTACAGACTTGACTTTTTATAGCAGAAACGGCTATACCGCAAGCAGCATCAACTCAACTAAGGCTGTTTGGAACGGGAGAATTACATACACTGTCAAAGGGGGTAAATGGCTCATTATGCTGGACGGATTTGATCTCCTACATCAGCTTGACAATGTCACTTACAATGTCAATGACCAAGCTCAAACCGAAGTGTACACCAACGTTCTTCCACGATATGGACTCCTTCACATACAATATAAATTCGCTATTCAAACAAAAAAGAAATAATACGAATGAACTCTGGAGATTATTATCTATATGAGTTTTTTTCAGTTCTTGAGATGAAAGTCAGAAAATGGATCCATCTGATTAATAAATATATTCAGATGGAATCCATTAATTTGGCTCCCACTCTTGAAAGTTATGTTAACTACTTACATTTCCGACTCAGAGATGATTATTGCCTGTTACGACAAAACGGACTGTCAAAAGACGCTGCAATTGAAATTCTTATAAAACTTCCCCTTCCTGATAAAAAAGATAAACATTATTTCAACTTTACCGGAAAATTACCGCAACACGTGCAAAAATGGGCTGAAATTCTTGAATCCTTCAAAGGGCAGCCTGTATATTATGCAAACATAACACGGATGGCTTCATATCTTATTCCCTTCATAAAAAGAGAAAAGAGAGATGCAATCCTTATTTCAGACAATATTATTGCACTCGATAGCCTTGGTATTCCTGATAACATTACAGTAATGCGCTTCCCTGATGCAAAAACAAGAGTTTGCAGAAACGATTTTTTAGAAAGGAATTTTCCTCTTTTCTTCTCTTATATAAATACTATACGTTGTCTTGACCGGTGCTTGGAGCCACCGGTATTTTACAGTGTTTGTGGCTGTCAGACTCAGGCTAAAATATGGGCTTCAATATGTAATTCCAGAGGCGGAGAATCGGTTTTGTTTCAGCACG
>JAAVFD010000019.1 GCA_014800945.1 Barnesiella sp.
AACTCTGCCGTTGCCACTGTGGATGCGTCCGGCTTGGTTACAGCTATCAGGGAGGGAGAGGCTATTATCACAGCATCGACCGTCAACGCACTCGCTGCAGCCTGCCGCATAATTGTCAACGGACACGAATGGCGCGAAGGCAACGGCAGCTACATCAGGATTGAAAACGGAGAAATTGTGGTTTACGGACAAGGCACCGCTGAGGTCTTTAACCGACAGGGCAGACTCGTTGCCAAAAGCAAAGCCGGCAGAATCACAGGACTACCCCGCGGCATCTACTTCGTGCGCTTCGCGAACCGCTCCTACAAAATCCGCCTGTAGATAGAAAAATTGTAAAATGCGGGTAGCTATATCGTAATCTTTGTTTACCTTTGTGCTATAAATTGTAACAAAAAGTAACTGCTATGCTTACTCAGATTATAAACGCTAAGATTCTCACCCCCTCCGGTTGGCTCAAGGATGGTTCAGTGCTTATGCGTGATGACAAGATTCTCGAAGTGACAAACTGCGACCTCGCCGTTATTGGAGCCGAACTGTTTGATGCCAAAGGTATGTATGTTGTACCCGGTGGAGTAGAGATACACTGCCACGGCGGAGGAGGCAGAGATTTTATGGAGGGTACGGAAGATGCATTCCGCACAGCCGTGCAAACTCACATGAAGCATGGCACCACCAGTATCTTCCCCACACTGTCAAGTTCTTCAGTCGATATGATAAACCGTGCTGCCGAAACCTGCACAAACCTTATGGCTGAAAAGGGCAGTCCGGTGCTTGGTCTCCACCTTGAGGGTCACTATCTGAACGAGAAGATGGCAGGCGGACAAATTCCTGAATACATCAAGAATCCCGATCCTAAAGAATATATTCCTATTGTAGAAAAATGGAGCTGCATCAAACGCTGGGACGCTGCACCGGAACTACCCGGAGCCATGCAGTTCGGCAAATATATAAGCAGCAAAGGTATTCTCGCCTCAGTTGCCCACACTCAGGCAGAGTACGACGATATTCACGCTGCATGGGAAAACGGTTACACCCACGCAACACACTTCTACAATGCTATGCCGGGATTCCATAAGCGCCGCGAATACAAGTATGAGGGCACTGTGGAGAGCATCTATCTTCATGATGACATGACAGTTGAGGTAGTGGCAGACGGAATCCACGTTCCTGCTACAATTCTTCGCCTTGTTTACAAGGTAAAAGGAGTTGAGCGCGCGTGCGTTATCACCGACGCCCTTGCCTGCGCCTGCGCTGAGGAAACCGGTGCTTTTGACCCCCGCGTAATCATTGAGGATGGAGTGTGCAAGCTCTCAGACCGGTCCGCACTCGCCGGCTCTATCGCTACAATGGATCGTCTGATCCGCACACTTGTGCAGCAGGCTGACATACCGGTTGAAGATGCTGTTCGCATGGCATCGGAAACACCGGCAAAGATTATGGGTGTTTACGACCGCAAGGGTTCACTCTCCAAAGGTAAGGACGCCGACATAATAATTCTCGACCAGGATCTCAACCTTCGGGCTGTCTGGGCCATGGGTAAATTGGTTGAAGGCACAAATACCCTCTGATTTTTTAGTAACCGCACATTCCACCACAATGAATCCCGTAAAACCGAAAAAAGCTCTTGGTCAGCACTTTCTTACCGACCTTGGAATAGCCCGCCGAATCGCGGACACACTTGATGACTACAAAGGACTGCCGGTTATGGAAGTCGGTCCGGGCATGGGTGTACTCACTCAGTTTCTCCTTGAATCCGGGCACGATGTAAAGGTAGCCGAGGTTGACGGCGAGAGCGTGGAATATCTTAACAAAGAGTTTCCCGAACTTCAGGGCAGAATACTGCATCAGGATTTTCTTGCCACAGATCTTGCTGAAATTTATCCTGACGGGGAGAAATTCTGTGTGATAGGCAACTATCCCTACAATATCTCCTCGCAGATATTTTTCCACGTTCTTGACTACAAGGACCAGGTGGTGTGCTGCTCAGGCATGCTTCAGCGCGAAGTTGCAGAACGTCTTGCAGCCAAGCCGGGCGGCAAAGCGCGTGGAATTCTGAGCGTACTGCTTCAGGCATGGTACACGGTTGATTATCTCTTCACTGTTGATGAGAATGTGTTCAATCCGCCCCCAAAGGTGAAGAGCGGAGTAATAAAAATGGTGAGGAACAACGTAACAGACCTCGGCTGCAACGAAAAGCTATTCAAAACCGTAGTAAAGACCTCATTCGGACAACGCCGCAAAACATTGCGCAACTCACTGCGCGGACTCTTCCCACAGGGAGTTGCTTTGCCCGATATTCCCATGATGGCTCTGCGTCCCGAACAGCTGAGTGTAGAGCAGTTTATCGAACTCACCAATATAATTGAAAGCACAAGAGAGCAAGCCTGATGAAGGAATATACTCCTGAATATCTTGAACATATCCGCGAAATTATTGACCGCGGCGATGAAGAAGCAGCTCGCACTGAGCTTGCTGATCTGCACCCTGCCGATATTGCCGAACTATATCAGGAGCTCGACCTTGAACAGGCTGAGTTTCTGTACCATCTGCTTGATGGCGACACCGCCGCAGATGTGCTCATGGAGCTTGACGAGGATGACCGCCGCAAGCTTCTCAGCAATATGCCTGCCGAGGAGATTGCCAAGCAGTTTATCGATCACCTTGACACCGACGATGCTGTTGATATCATTCAGGAACTCGATGAGGAGGATCGTGATGAGATTCTGTCACATATCGATGATGTAGAGCAGGCGGGAGATATTATAGACCTCCTCAAATATGACGAGGATACCGCCGGCGGTATAATGGGCACCGAGATGATCGTTGTGAACGAGAACTGGAGTATGCCCGAATGCATCAAGCAGATGCGTCTGCAAGCCGAAGATATGGATGAGATATACAATGTGTATGTTGTTGACAACGACTACCGCCTCAGAGGTATCCTGCCGCTCAAAACACTCATCACCCACCCGTCAGTATCCAAGGTGAAGCATGTAATGGAGGAGGATCCAGTATCTGTGAAAGCGGAAACTCCGGTTGACGATGTAGCCCTTGAGTTTGAGAAATATGACGTTGTGTCAATGCCGGTAATAGACTCAATTGGCAGACTGGTGGGTCGAATAACGGTTGACGATGTCATGGACCAGGTGCGCGAATCATCTGAAAGGGACTATCAGCTCGCTTCAGGTCTTTCAAGCGATGTGGAAACCGATGACACACTTTTCACCCAGACAAAAGCCCGCCTGCCGTGGCTTCTTATCGGAATGCTCGGCGGCATAGGCAACTCACTTATTCTCGGGAACTTTGAGGGAGGACTTTCAATGGATCCCACTCTTGCCCTATTCATTCCGCTTATCGGTGGCACCGGCGGTAATGTGGGAACACAATCGTCTGCTATCGTGGTGCAAGGTCTTGCTAACGGCTCGCTCAATATCAGAAACTCCGGCAAGCAACTCCTCAAGGAGCTCGGAGTTGGACTTATAAACGGCTGCATTATCTCGCTGCTTGTATTCCTCTACAACTTCATGAAACTCGGCGCCGGACATTACACCACTACCCTGTCGGTATCCCTATCACTGTTTTCAGTAGTGATATTCGCCTCGGTATTCGGCACATTCGTGCCTCTTACGCTTGAGAAACTGAAGATTGACCCGGCTCTTGCCACCGGACCGTTCATATCTATTACTAATGACATTATCGGTATGGTGATTTACATGGGCATAAGCACCGCCCTGCTCTTCCACTTCGCCTGAAAACATTAAAATAGAAATGGCTGCCTGACGATAAATATGCGTCAAGCAGCCATTTCCGCGTTTATAGATAATTGTGTATGGTAAGCTTATTGTGCCTGGATTGTCGGGTGAATCTTGAAAGCTTCACGAGAGGCAGGTGTAGTGGCTGCGGGAATTTCATCAGCCGAACTTACTACAACCAAATCTCTGGCGTAGTAACCAACAGCCGGTGTGCAACCCTCCTCTGCAATCATCATCTGCATTCCAAGCAGATGTTTGCCCACCGAGAATGTACCCGGCTCGAAAGTAACTCCAAACGGAGCTACATCTGTTGAGCCGATAATCCATCCGTCAAGGGAATATACTACAGAAGTAACCATCGCTTTTTTACCCTCGCGAATAGGTTGCGCAATTACAGACGTAATTTCAAACGTACTGTCCTGAACCACATAAAGCGTACCGTCCACCATCACTGCACCTGAACAAGTGGTGTCAATATCCACCAGCGGCAGGTCAGAGTCATCACTGCACGAGCTGAACGCAAAAACAAGCAGTGCAGACATAAAGAAAAGAATCTTTTTCATAATGGCTTTCGATATTTAATTTGTTAACAATCAGTTTTTGAACACAAGACCGTTGTCACCGTCAACATCAATCACGATTGCACGATCCTTATCAACTTTCTGCGCAAGGATATCCTTAGACAGCTGGTTCAGCACGAGCCTGTGGATAGCCCTCTTGACAGGACGGGCACCGAATTCGGGATCGTAACCCTCTTCGGCAAGGTATTTGAGAGCAGCGGGGGTTACTTCAAGTACCACACCGTTCTTTTCAAGCATCTTTTTGATACCCTTGATCTGGAGTCCGACAATCTCTTCAATCTCAGCTTCATTAAGCGGAGTAAACATGATTGTTTCGTCAATACGGTTAAGGAACTCTGGACGGATAGTCTTCTTAAGCATTTCAATAACCTCAGCCTTGGTTTTCTCGATTGTCTCATCACGGTTTTCCGGTGTCATTGCCGCAAAATTATCGCGGATAACATTCGAGCCCATATTACTGGTCATTATAATAATGGTATTCTTAAAGTTGACCAACCTACCCTTGTTATCGGTAAGACGTCCGTCATCAAGCACCTGAAGGAGAATGTTAAACACATCGGGGTGAGCTTTTTCAATCTCATCAAAGAGCACCACAGAATATGGTTTACGACGCACAGCCTCTGTGAGCTGACCGCCTTCATCATAACCAACATATCCGGGAGGCGCTCCAACAAGACGGCTCACTGTGTGCTTCTCCTGATATTCGCTCATATCAATACGTGTCATCATGTTTTCATCGTCAAAAAGGTATTCGGCAAGAGCCTTGGCAAGCTCGGTTTTACCAACACCTGTTGTGCCGAGGAAAATGAATGAACCTATAGGACGGCGTGGGTCATTAAGCCCGGCACGGCTGCGGCGCACAGCATCAGCAATAGCCCTGATAGCCTCCTCCTGACCAACTACTCTGGAGTGGAGCTCCTCCTCAAGATGAAGCAGTTTTTCTTTTTCGCTCTGCACCATCTTGTTGACAGGAATACCGGTCCACCGTGACACCACATCCGCGATATCTTCCGCATCAACCTCCTCCTTGATGAGAGCTCTCTCGCCCTGCATCATATTGAGCTGAGTCTGTATTTCCTGATTCTCGCGCTCCTTCTCCTGGACTTTAGAGTAGCGTATTTCAGCAACCTTAGCATAATCGCCTTCACGCTCCGCCTTATCCGCTTCAAAGTTAAGCTGCTCGATATCAATCTTATTCTGCTGAATGCGATTGATGAGGTCTTTCTCTGCCTTCCATTTAGCCGTGAATTCTTTCTCCTCCTCGCGCATTTCGGCAAGATCTTTTTCAATCTCCTTCACCTTAGCAGTGTCACCTTCACGCTTGATAGCCTCGCGCTCGATTTCCTTTTGTGCGATTCTGCGTGAAATTTCATCAAGAGCCTGAGGCACAGAGTCAATTTCAAGACGCAACTTAGACGCAGCTTCATCCACCAGGTCAATAGCCTTATCAGGAAGGAAACGGTCGGTGATATATCTTTCAGAGAGTTGAACCGCTGCAATAATCGCCTCGTCACGAATGCGCACCTTGTGGTGGTTTTCGTAGCGCTCCTTCAGTCCTCGGAGAATTGCGATAGCGCTCATTTCGTCAGGCTCATTCACCATAACCTTCTGGAAACGGCGTTCAAGAGCCTTATCTTTTTCAAAATATTTCTGATACTCGTCAAGTGTGGTTGCTCCGATACTTCTGAGCTCACCTCTGGCAAGGGCAGGCTTAAGAATATTTGCCGCATCCATGGCACCCTCACCTTTACCGGCACCAACAAGAGTGTGAATCTCATCAATGAACAGGATAATCTCGCCATCGCTCTGAGTAACCTCATTCACGATAGCCTTAAGACGCTCCTCAAATTCACCTTTATACTTAGCACCAGCTACAAGCGCACCCATATCAAGAGAGTAAATCTGCTTACTGCGCAGATTTTCCGGCACATCTCCACGCACAATTCGCTGTGCGAGACCCTCTGCAATAGCGGTTTTACCGGTACCCGGCTCACCGATAAGCATCGGATTGTTTTTAGTGCGTCGGCTCAGAATCTGAAGCACGCGGCGGATTTCATCGTCACGTCCGATAACCGGATCAAGCTTGCCCGAACGAGCTCTCTCATTAAGATTGATAGCATACTTACTGAGAGCGTTATATGTTTCTTCCGCGCTCTGGTCTGTTGCTTTTTTACCCTTTCTGAGTTCTTCTATAGCACTTTTAAGCTCCTTTTCGCTCAATCCGGCATCCTTAAGAATTGTTGATGCCGAAGAGTTTATTTCAAACAGCGCAAGCAGAATAGCTTCGAGTGTAACATACTCATCGCCCTGCTTTTTGGCTATATCAATCGCTTTTTGCAGCACATCATTGGACGTGCGGCTAAGATAAGGCTCACCACCCGATACCTTAGGCTGAGATGCAATTTCCTTATCAACGGCTGAATCTACCATAGGAAGACTCGCGCCGGTCTTAGCAAATATAAATTTGGTAAGAGACTCACCCTCGGAAAGTATTGCTTTGAGCAGATGAACCGGCTCTATAGCCTGGCTACCGTTGTTTTTTGTAATTTCAACGGCTTTTTGAATAGCCTCCTGAGATTTGATAGTAAAATTATTGAAGTTCATAGTAACGTGAGTTATCAATTAGTAAAATTCTAACGTCTTTCCCCCTGCAATGGTTTGAAACCAATGCAAGTTATTTTTCTTTTTAATTTAAATAGCTACCTTTGTAACTGCAAATTATGTGCCAATTATAAAGACTATTTATGAAAAAAATCATATTCACCGCACTACTGACTGTTTTCATAAACTGTGTAGCAAGTGCCCAGACCATGACGGAAACCTATTTCCCATACCCGCTGGTGCCCGACAGCATTCAGACTCTTGACGGCAGATCAAACTTTCTCATTACCCATTTCTGGGATTTCTGCGACCTTAAAAAAGGGTTTTCGTCACGTGCCAAAATGGCAGGAGCGTTCAAGGACTATCTGAGCTTCATGCCATACGCAAACGCCCGTGTGGTACACAAAAGCATAGCCAAGTTTCTCAAAGACATGGAAAAGCAGCCTGACGACATGGTGTTTATAGCCCACACAGCCGAGCAGCTTGTGCACAGCGACACCGCTCAGATTTTCAGCGATGAGCTTTACCTGCCATTCGCTCAGGCTGTGGTCAATAACAAGCGAGTAAAAAAAGAGGATAAAGAGTACTTCGCACCTCAGGTCAAAGTTCTCACCGCCACCATGCTCCAAAGCCGAATGCCGGATATAAGCTACACCGATCGCAACGGTAACAGTGCATTTTTTTCACCCGACTCCACCCAGGTGCTTCTGCTTTTCTTCACCGAACCGGGCAATAGCGATGCGCTCCTTGCCAAGGCTCGACTAAATGCCGACTCCAAGGCAACCACCTACATAAAGGAGGGTCTTATGAAAGTTGTGGCTATAGCAAAAACCGAACCCGGTGAGGAATGGCTCAATTTTGCCAAGACGCTGCCGGAAGAATGGATTGTAGGAGCTAATCCTAAAATAGACTCAGAGTACGATATTCGGTTTATACCGAGCTTTTATGTTGTTGACGGCAACGGCAATATACTACTTAAAAACGCCAATATCAGTCAAATAACAAACATTTTAGACAAACTTTAATATTATGAGCAGGTTATTAAATCCAATTGCATTCACCTTTGTAAAATGCACGGGCTTTACATATTCCAATCTGTCGCGCTTGTTCATACGCCTGTTTGTTGGGGTGATGTTCATGCAATTTGGCATACGCCATCTTGTGAGCTTTGATGCGCTCGCTGACAATTTCCCGACCATATTTGACTGGTCATCTCAAGATTGTCTCATTATAATGATAGTCATTGAGATTGTTTGCTCGTTATTCATAATGATAGGCTTCCTTACAAGAATATTCGTTATTCCGCCTATTCTCACCATGGTTGCCGCCGAACACTACATCTTAAACAAACTCGTTCCACAAATATCTATATGGGGACTTGACAGTACTGACCCCGGATATCTGCCCATCATGTTCATCGGCATCTTTCTATTCATTATTCTTGCCGGCCCCGGCAAGATATCTCTTGACTACTTTATTTCTATCTTCCTGCTGAGCCGTAACGGCAGAGATGAATACGAGGAGATGGCTGATGTGTAAGATGAAGATAGCTGTTCTTATTTCCGGAGGAGTTGATAGTGCTGTGGCTGTGCACCGGCTCGTAGAGCAGGGGCATGACCTCCACCTTTTCTATATAAGGATCGGTCTTGATGTGAGTCAGGGGGGTGACTGCTATGCTGAAGAAGACATAGAGATGTGTCGTGCAATAGCCGCAAGATACAAACTGCCTCTCGAAATAGTATCGCTTCATGAAGAGTACTGGGACAATGTGATGGAATATGCCATCCGCTCAGTGAAAGAAGGGCTTACACCTAACCCGGATATTATGTGCAACCGAATGATAAAATTCGGCTTTTTTGAACAGAGATGGGGACACGAATTTGATAAAACAGCTACCGGACATTATGCCAACATTGTTGAAAAGGACGGTTTGCTTTACCTTGCAACAGCTCCGGACCCGGTTAAAGACCAGACCGACTTCCTTGCCCGAATAACTTATCCTCAGCTGAGCCACCTCATGTTCCCTATTGGCGATATGCCTAAAAGCGCCGTACGCGAAACAGCTGTATCGCTAAAGCTACCAAACGCATTCCGCCGCGACAGCCAGGGTATCTGCTTTCTCGGAAAGATTAACTACAACGACTTTCTGCGCCGTCATCTCGGAGAAAAAAACGGTGCAATCATTGAGATTGAAACAGGCAAGAAACTCGGTGAGCACAAAGGATACTGGTTTCACACCATTGGGCAGCGCAAGGGGCTCGGGCTCAGTGGCGGCCCATGGTTTGTTGTGAAGAAAAACATTCATGACAACGTAATCTATGTGTCACGCGGCTACGACACCGAGAAGCAGTACGGCAACACACTTCACCTCGAAGAGATGCACTGGATTACCACCGACCCGTGGAAAGAGAACTGCGACAAAGTGCCCGTGATGTTCAAGAACCGCCATTCACCGGAATTTCTCGCCGGCAATCTCACCCGCCTTGCCGATGGGGATTACCTGTTGGAGAGCGACACCAAGGTTCAAGGCATTGCTCCCGGACAATACGGAGTGATATATGACCGCGATGCAAAACTATGTTACGGCTCGGGAATAATCACCGGCAGAAACATAGACACCTTTTAATATATAATACACATGATTTAACTTCGATATGGCAACCGACAGAGTTAGACTTAAAGTGCTTGGAATATCATACAGCCAGATTCAGACTGGAGCATACGCCCTGATACTGGCTCAGGTTGATGGACCTTACCGAATACCGGTGGTTATAGGAGCTGCCGAAGCGCAGTCCATCGCTATAAGAATGGAGAGCATAACACCGCCACGGCCTATGACCCATGACCTTTTTGTCAGCTTTGCTCACGCATTCGGAGTAAAGCTCAAAGAGGTATTCATTTACAAGTTTGAAGACGGAGTGTTCTCTTCGGAACTCACATTTACCGATGGAGAACGGCAGGTTAAGATAGACTCACGCACATCTGATGCAATAGCCATTGCCATGCGCACAGGCACACCGATATATACCACACGCGAGATACTTAATGAAACCGGCTTTGTTATGGAAATACAACCCGGTGAGGATGATGACGACACCCAGGATAGTGACACAGAGGAGATTTCACCGGTTGACCGAGAGCCCAAACTTGAGAACTACGCGATAGAAGAGCTTGAACGTACCCTTGAAAAACTCATTAGCGAGGAGCAATATGAGGAAGCGGCAAAAGTGTCGGAGATACTAAAAAGAAAACGTAACAATCAATAACCCACCACAACCAATCATACATTATGTCAGCAACCGTTATTCGCCTGTCAATACTCAATTTTCTACAGTTCGCCGTGTGGGGTAGCTACCTTGTGTGTCTCGGCCAGTACCTCGGGCCGTCAGGGCTCGGAGGCGACATCGCCTGGTTTTACAGCGTGCAGGGGCTCGTGTCAATCTTCATGCCGGCTATCATTGGAATTATTGCCGACAAGTGGATACCGGCGCAAAAAATGCTCGGCTTGTGTCACATTCTCGCCGCAGTTTTTATGGGTTGCGCATGGCTATACGGATCATCTCACCCAACCCTTGAGTTCGCACCCTTTTTCGCACTATACACACTAAGTGTAGCTTTCTATATGCCTACAATAGCATTGGCAAATGCCACCGCCTTCAAGATTCTTAAAACCGACGGCTCTGACCCGGTAAAATCATTCCCGCCTATCAGAGTTCTCGGCACAGTTGGCTTCATCGCAGCCATGTGGTTTGTGAACTGTGCCTACTGGCACGATGGCTCATTCGGTTTCACTATCAGCGAGGCAAATCCGATGGCGAACTTCCGCTTCCAATACACCCATATGCAGCTTCTCACCTGCTGCGTGCTCGGAATAGTGCTCGGCATTTTCTCTTTCACCCTCCCAAAATGCACACTCGCCAAAGAGTCACAGAGCAAATCGTGGAGTGAAACATTAGGGCTCAACGCTTTCAAGCTCTTTTCAAACTCACGCATGGCGGTGTTCTTCCTCTTCTCCATGCTTCTCGGAGTAGCCCTGCAGATAACCAACGGATTTGCAACAACGTTTATTTCTAGCTTCAAGGGCATGACTGAATATGCCACCACTTTCGGGGCTAACAACGCCACACTCCTGACATCGCTCTCGCAGATTTCTGAGGCAGCCTGCATACTCCTCATCCCGTTCTTTCTCCGCCGCTACGGCATCAAGAAGGTGATGCTCATTGCTATGCTCGCCTGGGTTCTCCGATTCGCCTTCTTCGGGCTTGGCAACCCCGGCAGCGGATTGTGGCTTTTCATCCTCTCCATGATTGTTTACGGAGTGGCATTCGATTTCTTCAATGTGTCCGGTGCCTTATTTGTGGAGCAGGAAACCGATGACTCTGTAAAATCCTCCGCTCAGGGACTTTTCATGCTCATGACTAACGGAGTAGGAGCTTCTGTGGGCACACTAATAGCCGGAACTATTGTAAACCACTATTGCTCATGGCAGACTGTTGACGGCAACTCTTATATGCTAGGCAACTGGAGCACACCTTGGTACATTTTCGCCGGATACTCACTCCTCGTTGCCATTCTGTTCGCCTTCATGTTCAAGTACCGCCACATTCCTGTAAGCGACCGCCAGATTAAGATCGCTGAGGCAGAAACACTCGAAATTGAATAATATGATTCAGTTTTACTCACCCGACATACTACAGTCAGGCACTCTACCCGAGAGCGATTCTCGCCACTGCTCAAAAGTGCTGAGAATGAAAGCTGGCGACTCCATTGAGGTTATCGATGGCAAAGGGCACCGTTACACCTGTGTGATTGATGACCCTCACCCAAAGCACACCATTGTCCATGTCACCGCCACTGAAACGATTCCGCTGTCATGGCAGCAGGAAATAATTGTTGCCGTAGCACCATCAAAGCACATGGACCGCATGGAGTGGCTCGTTGAAAAACTCACGGAAATAGGCGTCAACCGAATCATACCTCTGCTGTGCGCTCGCTCCGAGAGAAAAGAAATCAACACCGAGCGGCTTGAAAAAATTGCCGTCTCTGCTATGAAACAGTCGCTCAAAGCAGTTCTGCCGGTTATCGAGCCAATGACCCCGTTCAAGCAGGCGATAGCAGCTATTGCCACAGAGCAGAAATTCATTGCATATTGCGACCGGACAATACCGCGCCGGTTACTCGCAGGTGAATACATCCCCGGCAAATCCGCCTCAATACTCATCGGACCGGAAGGTGATTTCTCACCGGAGGAAATCAAACTTGCCTTAGACTCCTCATTCGCACCTGTTTCTCTTGGCAACAACCGGCTTAGAACCGAAACTGCCGCACTATCCGCCTGCGACACTTTCCATATTCTTGACATGGCTCACGCCCAAGACATTAATTAACAGACTATTCCTTTAATTCATCCATAATGAAATTCATCTATATTCTGTATTTTTCACTCATAGTTGCCGCATTAAACGCTAACGCGCAGACTATTGAACAATCACCCATGACTAAAGCGGTTATTGCCGTTTATGACAAAATGATTGAGGAAAATCCTCTGGACTATGAAACTTATTATGCAAGAGCTACCGAGTATTACAATCATGATGAATACGATAAAGCGCTTGAAGACATTGAAAAAGCACTCAGATACGCTCCCGACAATGCCAAAAACCTTAAATTCGGAGCATACCGCCTTAGAGCATCTATCAATGAGATTAAACACCTGTATTCAGACGCGCTCAACGATATCAACTCAGCCATCGAACTAAATCCGGAGTCATTCGCATGCATTCAGCAGAGAGCCAATATAGAATACAACCTCGAAAAATATTCCGCTGCAAAGGCTGACTACATCACTATGCTGCGCGCTTTCCCCCACAACCAGGAAGCACTCTTCGGGCTTGCCAGAGTGTCTGTCAAGGAAAATAATTTCGGCGTTGCAAATGATTATGCGGACAGAGCGGTGGATATTGCCCCCTCCTCTGCCGAATCATATGTAAGACGCGCTGGCATCAGGACTTTGATGGGTAATGCTGAAGGAGCGGTTGACGACTATATTATAGCCCTTACTGCTGACAACTCATCTAATGGCAAGGCACTCACGGCACTTGTTGACCTTGCAAACACTAATTACCCGGCTGTGATGAACGGACTCTCAAGAGCTATCCGTCAGGCACCAAAAGTCGGTATGTTCTACTATATCAGAGCCGCCATCTCTGAAAAACACAACAATTACACCTCTGCTATATCCGACTACGATAAAATACTCAACGACAGACTATATTCCTATGCCGGACTCAACTCGGCTCTTGCCAAATGCTTCTTCGCCCTCGGTCAATATGACACCGCTCTGGCTAATGCCGATTACGCCATCAGTGCTACTCCGGACAACGCACCTTACTATGCGCTCAAAGCCGACATACTAAATGCCCTGGGCGAAAATGCAGAAGCACTTGCCAATGCTACAAGAGCGCTGAATAAAGAGCCGGAACTTGTTGCCGCGCTCAACGCCAAGGCTGATGCGCAGATTGCGCTCGGTGACTACAACGGTGCTTCTGCTACCCTCGCTGAAGCACTACTCATTGAACCCGCCAACGTTGATATGCTGATGAAAAGAGGATGGCTCTGCGAAGAAAAGCTTAATCAACCGAGTATAGCTAAAAATATGTACGAAAAAGTGGTTGAAATCAAGAGCGAGCCATCAGATGTAAAATCACTCAGAGGATTTGCGCTCGTAAGACTTGGCAGAGATGCCGAAGCTGACTCCTGGTTTACATCACTGCTCAACAATCAACAGGACAACGACGGCACGATTAACTACTACGCTGCCTGCTATTTCGCTGATAAGGGTAGTCTGGAAAAAGCCGCTGACTGCATGGAAAAGGCTCTGGAAAAGGGATATGCCAACTACCATAACTGGACCACCCTTAAAGGAGCCGTTACTGTTGAGCCACTTAGAGAAACCCCACGATTCAAAGGCTATATTTCACGATTCGCACCGATATTCAACCGCTGATACAGATAAGCGTCCTCATAGCTGCTGCCACAGCGCACCCATGACCTCATTCTGCCGGTTATCCTGTAGCCCGCGCGATCAAACATGGTGCGACTGGCAATATTGCTTTCCGGCACCACAGCCCAGAGCTGATGAAGGTTAAGACGCATAAAGCCAAACCGTTCAAGCAAGCGTATCGCGCACTCGCCATACCCCCTGCCACGGTAATCCTCTGAGATAAGAATACCCACTCCCGCCCTCATGTTAACCGGGTCGAAATCATACAGATCGGCAGTGCCTACAGCGCTGCCGGTACTGTTTTCACACACCACCATGCGAAGCTGCCGGGCACTGAAAATATCTGCATCGTAATTGGCTATATAATCCTCAAGCTGCCTCAGCGAAAAAGGAGCGGTGGCACAACCCACATTCCACAGTCGCGTATCATTCTCCCAAAGATACAGTAAACCCGCATCCGCCGGCTCAAGAGCCCGCAGAAACACCTTATCATCTCGCAGTAACGGTTCCATAGTCTAACTATTGAATGAATCACTGAAAAGAGTACGCTGCAATATTGACCTGCCGAGAGTAAGTTCATCTGTATATTCTATCTCGTTGCCAACAGCCATACCTCTGGCAAGTTGAGTGATTTTTACCCCGGGAACAGCACCTAACTTCCTGAATATATAGAAATTGGTGGTATCCCCCTCCATTGTTGCGGCAAGGGCGAGAATTACCTCCTTTATGCCTCCGGCGGCAACTCGCTCAACAAGACTGTTTATTTCAAGCTGATCGGGACCGATGCCGTCCATGGGAGAAATAACACCCCCAAGCACATGATACACTCCGGAATACTGACCCGTATTCTCTATGCTCATCACATCCCTCACATTCTCCACCACACACACGCAGCTGTGGTCACGCCTATCATTGCCGCACACCTCACACACCTCACTCTCAGATATATTGTGGCAAACGCTGCAATAGCGTATATTTCGTCGCAGATTTATTATCGATTCACCCAAAGCAACACCCTCGCTCTCATCCCTGCGCAGGATGT
The DNA here is from genome assembly GCA_014800945.1 of Barnesiella sp. Taxonomy (GTDB): domain Bacteria; phylum Bacteroidota; class Bacteroidia; order Bacteroidales; family Muribaculaceae; genus Paramuribaculum. The sequence continues at coordinate 14,980 of JAAVFD010000019.1, forward strand.
GAAGGGCAAGCCGCAGAGCGGTTTTGCGGCCTACTCCGGGCAGACGCGACAATTCTCTTACCGCGTTTTCAAGAAGACTTGATGCGTACTCCTGATCCATTTTTAATTATTTGTTATGCAAATTTACTCCTTTTTATCCGTTACATTACCCTTCGGCACAAAATACCACATCTTTTTTTATTACTTTTGCAAAGTATTTTTCAAATACCTGAACACAGACATGGAAATTATCAGAACAGTCGCCGAACTTGAGCAGAAAATCGACCAGCTCCGTCGGCAGGGACTATCCATCGGACTCGTGCCCACTATGGGCGCACTGCATGCCGGACACATGAGCCTCATGAACAGAGCCCGCAAGGAAAACGATATTGTTGTGGCAAGCGTTTTTGTAAACCCCACCCAATTTAACAATCCCGATGACCTCAAAACATATCCCAGAACAGAAGCCGCTGATTGCAAGCTACTTGAAGAAGCCGGAGTGGACATCGCATTTATCCCTTCTGTAGAGGAGATTTATCCTGAGCCGGACACAAGGGTGTTTGACCTCGGACCGGTTGCCGAAGTGATGGAGGGTGCAATGCGCCCGGGACACTTCAACGGAGTGACACAGATTGTCAGCAAGCTTTTTGCCATGACAAAACCTACAAGGGCTTACTTCGGAGAAAAGGATTTTCAGCAAATTGCGGTTATCCGCAAAATGGTTGAACTGGAAGGATTTGACCTTGAAATTGTGCCCTGCCCAATCTGCCGTGAAGAGGACGGACTCGCACTCAGTAGCAGAAACGTGCGCCTTACCCCCGCACAGAGAGCTATTGCACCGGCTATTGCAAAAACACTCGCTTCAAGCATCGGCTGGGCTAAGAATCACACAGTTGAGCAGACCAAACGTTATGTCATTGACACTGTCAACTCATTTCCCCACATGAATGTGGAGTACTACGAGATTGTTGACGGCAAAACACTCCAGCCCATTGAGAACTGGGAACAGACTACTGAGCCGGTAGGATGCATCACGGTGTTCTGCGGAGATGTAAGGCTAATTGATAACATTAGATATTAACTGCACTTCAGGTCATGTTCATAGAAGTACTGAAATCAAAAATTCACAGGGTCACTGTCACACAGGCAAACCTCAATTATATCGGTAGCATTACCATAGACTCAAAACTCATGGAAGCCGCAGGAATTTTCCCCGGCGAAAGAGTATATATCGTTGACAATAACAATGGGGAGCGACTTGACACCTACGCTATTCCCGGCGAACCCGGCAGCGGAGTCATTTGCCTCAACGGAGCCGCGGCAAGAAAAGTGCAGCCCGGCGACATCGTAATTATTATGAGCTACGCCACAATGACACCCGATGAGGCACGCACATTCAAGCCATCTGTCATTTTTCCCGACACTGAAACAAACTCCCTCACTAACTCATAAAGAATATGTTTGAAAATCTTAGCGAAAGACTCGAAAGAAGCTTCAAGCTCCTAAAGGGGCAGGGCAAGATTACTGAAATAAATGTTGCCGAAACACTCAAGGATGTGCGCAGGGCGCTGCTCGACGCCGACGTCAACTATAAGGTGGCGAAGAATTTCACCGACACCGTAAAGGCTAAGGCACTCGGACAGAATGTACTAACTGCCGTCAAGCCGAGTGAGATGATGGTCAAGATTGTTCATGACGAACTCACCGCACTTATGGGTGGAGAAACCGAGCAGATCAATCTTTCAGGAAATCCTACCGTCATTCTCATGTCAGGTCTTCAGGGTTCAGGTAAAACCACATTCTCCGGTAAACTCGCCAAGAAGCTGAAGAGCGAAAAGGCTAAGCGCCCCCTGCTCGTTGCCTGCGACGTGTATCGTCCCGCTGCTATTGATCAGCTGAAAGTGCTCGCTGAGCAGATAGACGTGCCGGTATATACCGAAGAGGGCAATAAGAATCCCGTTCAGATTGCCGAAAACGCTATCAAATACGCTAAGGCTAACCACAATGATCTCGTTATCATAGACACCGCAGGTCGTCTCGCTGTAGATGAGCAGATGATGGATGAGATTGAAGCCATCAAAAAGGCGGTGAAGCCTAACGAAATTCTTTTTGTGGTTGATGCAATGACCGGTCAGGATGCAGTCAACACAGCAAAGGAGTTCAACGACCGACTTGATTTTGACGGAGTTATCCTCACCAAGCTTGATGGTGACACCAGGGGCGGTGCCGCCCTGTCTATACGGACAGTTGTTACAAAACCGATCAAGTTTGTCGGTACCGGTGAAAAGCTTGACGCACTCGACCAGTTCCACCCGGCTCGTATGGCTGACCGCATTCTCGGGATGGGTGACATCGTTACCCTGGTAGAAAAAGCGCAGCAGGCTATCGATGAGAAGGAGGCGGCTGAACTGCAAAGAAAAATTGCAAAAAACCAGTTTAACTTCGATGACTTCCTCAACCAGATTCAGCAAATCAAGAAGATGGGTAACCTCAAGGATCTTGCCGCTATGATTCCGGGTGTTGGAAAGGCTATTAAGGATATCGACATTGACGATGACGCCTTCAAAGGTATTGAAGCCATCATCCGCTCTATGACCAAGGCGGAGAGAGCAAGACCTGAAATTATAAACACCAGCCGCCGCCAGAGAATTGCCAAAGGCTCCGGCACTAACATTCAGGAGGTTAACCGCCTGCTCAAACAGTTTGAGGAAACAAGAAAAATGATGAAAGCCGCAACTTCCATGAAAAATCCCATGAAAATGATGCGGGCTATGCGCAGAAGATAATCACCATAAAAAGACACTTATCCAAATGATTATAGACGGAAAACAGGTTGCCGCTGATATTAAGCGCGAAATCTCTGAAACAGTCACCCGGATGCTTGCACAAGGTGCCAAGCGTCCACATCTCGCAGCTATACTTGTTGGTCACGACGGTGGCAGCGAAACATACGTTGCACACAAAGTCAAGGCTTGTGAGGAATGCGGATTCAAATCAACATTAATCCGGTTTGAGGATGATATCACCGAGGAAAAACTACTTGAAACAATTGACACTCTCAATAAAAACAATGATGTTGACGGATTTATTGTGCAGCTGCCGTTGCCTAAACACATTTCGGAGCAGAGAGTCATAGAGGCTATCGACTACCGCAAGGATGTTGACGGGTTCCACCCGGTGAATGTGGGACGTATGTCTATCGGACTCCCCTGCTTTGTTAGTGCCACACCTGCCGGTATCCTCATGCTGCTGGAGAGGTACAACATCCCTACAAAGGGAGCTAACTGTGTTGTGCTTGGCAGAAGCAATATTGTAGGTAAGCCCGTGGCTAACCTCATGATGCAGAAACATATCCCCGGCGACTCTACCGTAACTGTGTGTCACAGCGCAACAAAGAATATCAAGGAAATATGCTCGCAGGCAGATATTATTATCGCCGCACTCGGTTCACCCGGATTCGTTAAAGCTGATATGGTCAAGGATGGTGCCGTGATCATTGATGTTGGCACAACAAGGGTGCCTGATGCCACACGCAAGAGCGGATTCCGACTCTGTGGAGACGTTGACTATGAAAATGTTGCGCCAAAATGCTCCTGGATTACACCTGTACCTGGAGGAGTGGGGCCTATGACCATTGTGTCACTCATGAAAAATACCCTGCTCGCGGCAAGACACGACATTTATCCGGCTTGATTACTCACCCTTTCAACCGATGGAGAGCGATAAACTGAGAATAGATGTGGAGGCGGTAATCAAAGATAGGCTGCCGCGCTACAGTCGCTTTATTCCTCGACCGTTGGTCAGATGGATTGAGAAAACTATTTGCCAGGACAGTATGAACGATATGCTCGACTATGCCCATGGCAAGCGTGGAGCACAGTTCTGCTATGCCGTTCTTGAAAAACTTGGAATCACTTACACTGTTCACGGCAAAGAAAACCTGCCGCAGGACAGAAGAGTCACTATTGTGTGCAATCATCCTCTCGGAGGTCTCGACGGCATTGCTATGATTCATTTCATAGAGTCTGTTTACGGCGAACCTATCCACTTCCCTGTCAATGACCTCCTCATGGCAGTGAAGCCGCTTGACGGTATTTTCCTGCCCGTAAATAAGCACGGTGCGCAGTCACGATCTACCGGAATGGCTATTGACGATGCTTTCAAAGGTCCTGATCCCATTATAATTTTTCCCGCGGGACTGGTGTCAAGAAAGCTCAAGGATGGTATTGCCGACCTGAAATGGAACAAAATGTTTGTAAACAAGTGCATTTCAAGCAAGCGTGATGTAATTCCGGTTTATTTTAGCGGCAACAACTCAAGTTTTTTTTATAATTTTGCCAGACTGCGTGAGCGGATGGGTATTAAATTCAATATTGAAATGATATACCTGCCTCGCGAAGTGTTCAGATGCAAAAATGCGTCATTTGACATTTTTGTGGGTAAGCCCATTCCGTACTCCTCGCTGGAGGGAGGCACTGCGGCTTCTGCTCAGGCGCAGAAAATCAGAAATATTGTTTATTCCCTGCCCGACAACAATAACAGGCAGGAAGTTAAATGAGTATGGAAGAAAAAATTATTGATCCCGTTTCTACTGAGCTTTTACTGGCGGAACTCACGCCGGACAAGTTGCTCCGCGAAACTAACAAGGGAAACAATCTTATATACGTGGTGGATGCCCATAGTGCCCCCAACACCATGAGGGAAATCGGCAGATTAAGAGAAATATCATTCAGAGCTGCCGGAGGAGGTACCGGAAAAGATTGCGATATTGATGAGTACGACACTATGACGCCACCCTGCCGGCAGATTATTGTGTGGGATCCTGACTCCGACCAGATTCTCGGAGGCTATAGATACATCACCGGCGAGAACATCAGAAAAAATCCGGACGGAACACCGAGAATAGCTACTTCCCACATGTTCCGGTTCTCTCAGAATTTCATCGATAATTATCTTCCATACACAATTGAGCTCGGAAGGTCATTCGTCCGGCCGGAATACCAGTCGTCAAAGGCTGGTGCGAAGGCGCTTTACGCTCTCGACAATCTTTGGGACGGACTCGGAGCGCTCACTGTTGTGCACCCGGAGATTAAATACCTGTTCGGCAAAGTCACCATGTACCCCGGCTATATAAGAAATTGCCGTGACATGATTCTATACTTTCTAAACCGTCATTTCCCTGACAACGAGGAGCTTGTGAGACCAATCACTCCCCTCGCCACAAACTATGACGAGAAAGCTATGGAGCAACTCTTCACCGGAGCCACTTTTGCCGAGGACTATAAGATTCTTAATAAGGCTATCAGAAACTACGGAGTTAACATTCCCCCGCTCGTAAACGCCTACATGAGTCTCAGCCCCACTATGAAGATGTTTGGCACAGCCATCAACGATACTTTCGGCGATGTTGAGGAATCAGGCATCTTCTTTGCCATCGACGAGATTTTTGAAGAAAAGAAGCGCCGGCACATCGGCACTTATCACCACGACTGAGTATTTGCCGATGAGCGCACCCGGAACTTCACCATACCGCAGAGGAGCTGACGACGGATTCATATTCGGAGTTATGCTCTGCGTAATGTTTTTTGCCGGGGTTTTCTCTGTGTCGGTACCGTTTCTATCGGTGGTGGCACTGGTTATTTTCATTGCTGTTCCATTCGTAATATACACCTTTCTCCGACGGGCGTATATCACAGATTTATATACTACTCAGCTATCATCGCTTTGGATGCAGGGCATCATGACTTTTATATGCGGAAGCCTAATTGCCGGACTCGTAGCTGTGGTATATCTCAAATGGATCAATCCCGATTTTATTGCCGACCGTCTTCAGGAGGCCATTGATTTTTACAATGGCTCAGGATGGCAGCAGGGCGAGGAAATGGCTGACTTGCTTAAGAATATGGTAAAAGCCCATGTTGTGCCCACGCCGATACAGATTGTCATTGAAATGATATGGCTCGGAGTATTCTCCGGCTCACTCCTCTCACTGCTCATGGCTGTACTGGTAAGAGCGCGAGGTGAAAAAAAATCAAAATAACAAAACAGTATCATGGATATATCAGTTATTGTGCCGCTATATAACGAAGCTGAATCGCTGCCGGAACTGGAGCAGTGGATTGCGCGCGTGATGAAAGAGAACTCTTTCACTTACGAAATTATTTTTGTGAACGATGGCAGCACAGACAATTCCTGGGAGGTCATCAGGGAGCTTTCGCAGAATAATCCGGTAGTGAAAGGTGTGTGCTTCCGCCGCAATTACGGCAAATCGCCGGCTCTGAACACCGGTTTTGTCAGAGCACAGGGCGATGTGGTCATTACCATGGACGCCGACCTTCAGGATAGTCCGGATGAAATACCTGAGCTTTACCGCATGATTACTCAGGAGGGATATGACCTTGTGAGCGGTTGGAAAAAGAAGCGCTACGACCCGCTGTCAAAAACCATCCCTACAAAGCTATTCAACGCTACCGCACGCAAAGTGAGCGGTATCAAGAATCTTCACGACTTTAACTGCGGACTAAAGGCATACCGGAATAAGGTGGTGAAACATATTGAAGTATATGGTGATATGCACCGTTACATTCCTTTCCTCGCCAAGAATGCGGGGTTCTCAAAAATTGGAGAGAAAGTGGTGCAGCATCAGGCAAGAAAATACGGCAAGACCAAGTTCGGGTTAGACCGTTTTGTAAACGGTTATCTTGACCTTGCAACACTATGGTTCACCAACAAGTTCGGTGTCAAACCGATGCACTTTTTCGGTCTGCTCGGCAGCCTGATGTTTATTCTCGGATTTATTGCAGTGGTGATTGTAGGAGCAATAAAGCTTTACAATCTCTACACCGGAAAACCTACTATTCTCGTTACCGACTCTCCCTACTTCTATCTCTCTCTGGTGCTGATGATTCTTGGTACACAGCTATTCCTTACCGGATTTCTCGGCGAGCTTATCGTGCGTAACTCACCGGGCAGAAATCATTACGAAATTGAAGAAGAAATTCAACTATCATGAATAAAACAGATCTCTACCCTCAGCTCTACGATGTTGTGGCTTCGCGCTACTCATGCAGGGCATACACTCCGGAGCCTGTGAGCCGCGAGATGCTCCTCGCCGTGCTTGATTCCGCAAGACTCGCTCCATCGGCTTGCAATAAGCAGCCTTGGGTTTTCGTTGTTGCTGACACACAGGAAACCCGCAAGATAGTTGTTGACGCTTACAATCGCGACTGGGTTAAGGATGTTCAGGCTTTCATCATTGCCTGCGGCGACCACACTCAGGCTTGGCATAGAGCCGACGGCAAGGATCACACAGATGTGGATGTTGCTATAGCCGTTGAGCACATCTGTCTTGCAGCCACATCTCTCGGACTCGGCACCTGCTGGATCTGTAATTTCGATGCCAACGCACTTGCTAAAGCATTTTCACTGCCCGAGAACCTTGAGCCGATTGCTATTATTCCGGTCGGCTATCCGGAACCGGCTGCTACTGTGCCTGCTAAAAACAGAAAGCCTATTGATGAGATTGTGAAATGGGGAAAGTATTGAAATACTTGCTGTGCCTCTTACTCGGGGCTGCCGTGTGGTGCTGCAACACAGTAGGCTGTTTGCAGAACCAGAGCAGTATTCCCCTGGCAGGGTTTTACGACGGCACTACCGACACAAGTATCGCACTTGACTCAATAACAGTGTATGGTGTCGGGGCTCCTAACGATTCCTCGCTCATTACAACACGCACCGCATCGATGGTGTATCTCCCTTTCCGCTCCGATGCCTCATCAACATCTTTTTGCTTCCGCTATCTCGCAAAGTATCTTGATTATCCCGAGCTTAACGACACTGTTTCTTTCACTTACACCTCTCAGCCCAAATTTGTGAGCGAGGAGTGCGGTGCTATGTATTTCTACACAATAACCGGCGTGAAATACACCACACACCTGATTGACAGTGTTGCGGTAACCGATTCGCTGATTAACAACATTGACAACGAGAGGATTAAAATTTTCTTCCGGGTAGCTCATGACGAGGAGGACACTGATGATAACGAAGAACTGTAATGAGACGGCTCCGTAACATATTATCAGTTATAGCTCTTGTAATGCTGTTTGCCTTTAGCGCTCAGGCTCAGCGGCGCATCAATCCTGTGACTCCTCCGCCCCCCACCCAAGGCACGAAAAAGGAGGTAAAGGAGGAGTTTGACAAGTCACGCCTGACAGAAACCAAGGACAGTCAGGGCAATGTGGTGCTTGTAGATACCGTCACCGGCACTGAATATATCGATTCTACGGCACTGGTGGCTCCTGTTGGCAACATATATCCTCTTATGCACGCTGTTACAGTGGGAGTTGATATATGGGACCCTGTGATGAAAATAATAGGCACTGAGTACGGTGGCATAAGTTTCTGGGGCGAACTGAGTCTGCACAACCGCTTCAAGCCTGTGTTTGAATTCGGTTTGTCATCGGCTGACATTCATCCGGACGGAATGAACTATACCTTCAAAAGTCCTATGGCACCATTCTTCAAGCTCGGAATGAACTATAATATTTTCTACAACTCCAATCCGGCATATCAGCTGCTCTTTGGTTTGCGCTACGCTTTCACCCCCTATAAATGGAGGATTGAAAATGCACAGCCAAACAACACCTACTGGCAGACAGAGCCGTTCTCAATACCGCAGCAGAATGCTATAACCGGCTATCTGGAACTGATAGCATCTATCAAGGTGCAGATATTCAAAAACATTTCAATGGGCTGGCAGGTTAAGTATCACTCGGTGCTGCATCAGAGCAAAAACAAGTACGGCGAGCCTATGTATATTCCCGGATTCGGCAAGAGAGGCACCCCTATTGCCGGCGGTTTTTCAATCATGTACACCCTTCCGCTGAACAAGAAGACTGCTCCGAAGGTTAATACTACTGAGGGAGGTGCTACTAACAGTGCTCCCACTGAGTAAATATGAAAAAAATAGTAATAGTAGGCGCCTCTTCCGGACTGGGAGAGCGAATTGCCACCGATTTTGCCCGCGCAGGCTGGCGAGTAGGAATAGCTGCCAGAAGAGTTGACAGACTTGAGCAGATAAAAAGCCTGTACCCGTCAAATGTAGCGGTGAGCGAACTGGATGTCACCGCCCCGGATGCGGTGAAGAAATTTTATGACCTCATTGAGCTGATTGACGGTATGGATATACTTCTTTATGCGGCAGGAACAGGTTTTTATGATCCGGAGCTTCAGGATGAGCGGCTGGAAACCACTCTTGACACCAATGTGACAGGTTTCGCACGCATTGTAGCTGCCGCCTACAAGTATTACAAGCAGACAGCCAACCGCACAGCAGGTCAAATCGCAGCCATAACATCAATAGCCGGAACCAAAGGTATCGGGGTTGCAGCTGCCTACAGTGCATCAAAAAAATTCCAGCAGACATTTATCAACGCCCTTGAGCAGCTTGCCTATCAGCAGCAGGTCAACGTTAAATTCACCGATATCCGTCCGGGATTCATACGCACTCCCCTGCTTGATGAAAATAAGAGCTACCCGATGATAATGAGCGTTGATGAGGCGGCTCCACTGATTGAGAAAGCGGTGCTTCTGAAAAAGCGTGTGGCTGTAATCAACAGCAAATGGGCAATTGTCAACGGTATATGGCGACTCGTGCCCCAACGCCTATGGCGCCACATCTCCCTCACCTGGTGATTATCGAAAGAATTATCCGCTACAGTCACCTCAAACCAGAAATCAAGCTAAAAAAGAGAAGGCTCATGATAAAAGCCTTCTCTTTCATTTACAACCGGTAAAGCCAGGAATCCGGCCATTATGAGTATTGACGTATTATGTACCTACTCATACTGGTTGAGACAGTAACCTTAATTACCTAATCTATCTTAATTATACGATTCAACTGCAACTGTCCAGACCTTTTTGGTACCGTTGGCGGCAGTTACCTCATACTGATTGGGTTTGCTCCAGTCGCCGGGTAATCCGAGTTTAGGAGAATCACCAAGAGGTCTAATTACAGCAGCAGTAGAGATATCAAGGGTCACTACTACCTTTTTGAGAGTTTCAAAATCCTGAGACTGCTCCTCGTTGAGAGCACCCTGAATAGCATACAGGATTGTGAATACCTGCTCCTCATCATCAATATCCGTTGCTCTAGCTATTCTGGTCTGCTGTACATTGCCTGAGGCGTCAATCCAGCGATAGTATATCTGTCCACCGGTGATGTCGGCACCGTCAAATTCTTTTTCCGGGTCATCGATGCCGCTTGTGAGACAGCTCGTGAAGCATACCATCGACAGGAGAGCGAAAAGCGAAATTATATATCGTTTCATTTTCTATCTTATATTAAAATTATTACCATCCGGGGTTCTGTATGTGATCAAGACCGTATGCCTCGCGGGTATTGAGGAAGCTCTGAGGAATCGGGAATAGGTAGCGACGATCCGTAAAAGTTCGGCTTGCCGAATTAAGCAGAGTCATCTGATTGATGATGAACGCTGTGCGGTCGCGGTTAATCTCAATCTTGTAAACCGGACAGTCAAGATCTCTGATAATTGCACCGGGTGCACGACCGTAGTTGGCGTCACCACCATATTTACCCCAACGGAGATAACTGAAGTAAATATCATTGGCTTCATAAGCCATTTCAACACGGCGCTCACGGATATAATCAGCCCATGCGTCAGCAAGGTTAGCTGCCTTTGATGCGGGGAGCTTGCCATGCACGGTACGGGTGTTATTCAGAGCGGCAACAGCGCTTGCAGCATCACCCTTGCAAAGGTATGCCTCGGCAAGATTCAGATAAGCCTCACCAGTGCGAGCAATGACATAGTGGAAGCCGGTATTTCTTGAATGGAATACTCTGGCTAGGTCGGTTACTGTATTTTTACGCCAGTAGTAACCGGTTGTAGTGCAATACCAACCACCGTCCTCTTTGTCGCGGACACCCATAGAGAGGTTACCGGCGAGATTCATGGTAACATACTGACCCATCCAATTATTCTTATCGTAAACAATTGTAGCAGCCATACGTGCATCACGGTTTCCGTAGATGATATCAGAAATATCTTTATCGGAATCGGGATCGTTAAGTGTAGCATAGCGTGTGGCTGCGGGATATGATGAGTTGAGCTGAAGGAAATCCTGTGGTGTGGGGATTCGGCGGAGTTCACCGTTGGTACGCTCATATTCGTCAATCTCACCTGCCTGGGTAATGCTTAGAGGATCGTGTTCGGTAACAGCGTTCAGATATTGGCTTGTCTCCCACCAGTTCTTAGCCTCTCCGGTAGCCTCATCGATAGCGAGATACTGGTCAACAAGATCCTGTGTCGGCCAATAAATGCCCCAACATTCAAAAGGTCTGCCTTCATCACCCTGAATCACAAACTGATTCGGACAGAGAGAAACAAGAACATCATCAATAGATACGTTGGGATATGCGCGGATAAGTTCGGAATAACTGCCTATTGTTGTATTCTCACTCATGCGGTAGTATCCCCACAATATTTCAGAGGCGTTAGCATCGGTTTCGTTGAACATACCTTCGTAGTTGGGCGTAAGAGCGGGACCGTTAGTGGTAACGTCCTTAGCATAGGTGATTGCTTTATCAAGATATGCGGCTTCACCGGTGTAAGCGTAAGCCTGCAGGCAAGCGCGGCTTGCAATCACCTCGGCAGCATATCTGGTAGGTAATCCGGAAGAAGCGATTTCCGGAAGATCGGGAATTGCAGCATCAAAGTCTTCCATCACCAATTTGTAGCTTTCAGCAACAGAAGTGGTCATTGGAATGTCAGCCTTGAGGCTGTCGGCTTCTGTGAAAACTTCTCTGACAGGTACGAAACGACCCATTGTTTTAGTCTGGTAATAGAACACGAGTCCACGGAGGAATCTGCCGTGAGCAACGAGTTCATCAGCTTCACCTTGAGTGAATTTAGTGCTCTTCTGCGACTCCTGGATAATAAGGTTGCAACGGCGCAGGGTTCCGAACATACTGATACCGAAGTCAGTATTCTGGCTTAATCCAAGTTCGGTAGCGACTCCGTCAATAGTTCCACCCACCTGGTCACACTGTGCTCCGTTAGGTGTACGTGCTTCCCAATCAGCACATGAGCCACTTCCGGCATAATCCGCATTTAAAAGAACTGTACTATAAGTGCCGGCAACAAACGCATCTGCGGTAGATTTGCTGCCCCAAACATCCTCGGAGGTGAAATCCGTAGTGGGATGGGTATCGAGAGTGTCCTGACAGGAAGATAGTCCGAACAAGCTGAGCCCGATAAGCGGAATTGAAATATATTTAAGTTTCATTTGAATGAATTCAATATGATTAATAATTAGAATCCTAAATTGAGTGTCATGGCTATTACACGCTCTACAGGATAGCCATAGTTTTCGGCAGAAGCAGTTTCCGGATCAATACCGAATTTCTTGACCGGAGATATGGTGAAGAGATTTTCACCCGAGAATCCGATACGGGCACGAGACAGCCATTTTACATTCTTGAGGAGTTTGTACTTGAAGTCGTAGCCGAACTGGAGGTCTTTAAGACGGAGATACTGCGCGTTAGCAAGCCAGAAGTCGCTGGACTGATAGTTGTTATTGGAGTTGTTTGCAGTATTACTCATCAGACGGGGGAAGAGGGCGTCGGTGTTGTCGGGACGCCAGTAGTTTGTCTGATAGTCAAACACTACGGGGAGCTGTCCGGTCTGACCGGTCTGCATTCCTGCAGCAGCAGGGAGGTATATGTTGAATTTGGTTGAACCCTGGAAGAGAGCTGAAAGGTAGAAACCTTTGTATCCGAAGTGCATGTTGATACCAAACTGACCGTGAGGTGAGCTCTGTGAACCGCGTAAGCGGTAGTCGGCAGAGGTGATCTGACCGTCACCGTTTGTATCCTCATATCTGATATCACCGGGGCGCATATATCCCGAGTTGAATGCATTTACATATCCGACGCTGTTGTAAATTTCTTCAGCGGATGTGTAGTAGCCGAGGTTATGCAACATATTTCCGTAGTAGTCCTCTTTGCGACCCTGCTGGCGGGTGTAAGGATTCATTTTCTGAGCCTCAGCTTCGTCAGCGATGCATGCCCAGAGTGAATTGTACATGGTGAAGTTTGCGGTAATGTCATAGGTGAAGTCACCTGCGATGTCATGCCATCCGAGTTGGAATTCCCAACCTGCACGGCGGTATTCGCTGTCAGATTTAACTTTGGGCATGGCGATACCGATAATATTGTTGAGATAGCTTTCGCCAGTGGGAGCAACGAGATATCCTTTGGTCGAGTAGTAGAAATAGTCGATTGAACCGTTGAGGCGGCTGCCGAGGAAACCGAAATCAAGACCTATATCGGTCTGACGTGTGGTGTACCATGTCAGGTCGGGTGAAGGTAGCGCACCTTCGCTGAATGTGGGATAGAACTTACCGTTAACCACATATCCCTGGTTGTTGAGCGAATATGAAGAGAGGTAAGCGAAACGTCCGGCAGAGGTGTCAAGACCGGTCTCACCGTAAGAAGCGCGGAGCTTGAGGTTGTTGATGATGTTGCGCTCCACCAGGCTCTGCATGAACTGCTCCTGAGTGATACGCCAGCCGGCAGAACCGCTGAAGAAAGCTCCCCAACGTTTGCCCGGAGCGAAACGGTCTGAACCGTCATAACGGATACTACCTTCAACGAGATAGCGGTTATCATAGTTATATTTAACCTGTCCGATCCATGCAGCGCGGCCGAGTTCGGCTTCGCTACCGCCGTTTGACTGGTTTTCTTCGGGACCTACACCAAGCTGAGGGATGTTGAACTGATAGTTGATGCGTTTTTCCCATCCGCTTTCGCTCCATTCGTAGTAATCCTCATAACCTGCGAGTGCAGACACAGAGTGCTTGCCGAATGTGTGGTTATATTCAACGAAAATCTGGTTAGTATAAGCGTATCCAGACCAAGCCTGATGAGTGAGCTGAGATTTGTTGTCATATGATGGCACATCAGAATCCCAGTCATATTTGCCGGCATCTTTCTGCCAGTTTTTTTGAGTGTTAGAGTAGTAGCGGTAGTTTCCTGAATAACGGATTTTGAGCCCATCTACCCATAGACAATCCCAAATAAGATCACCTTTACCGTTGATAACAGCATATTTATTGCGGAGAAAACCTGCATCTTTTGCAGTTTCCGCAACAGGGCTGTCGGTGGTGTTATAGGGAAGCCCGAGGCTGTTGTAAGCGGGAATGAGCGGGCTCTTGTTGTTGATGTGGGAGAATACTCCGTAATAGCTGTTTGCTGTTGATGTCGAGGGAGTGGATTCCTTCTGATAGTAACCGTCGATAGCGGCATTTACATGCAATCCGATTTCTTTAAGATATACATTATCCGAAATACGGAAGTTTGTACGCTTCATCCAGTTGTTGTCGTTGCGGAACAGTGACTGCTGGTCGGTATGTGAGAGTGAAACAAAGTATTTGTTCATCTCGTTACCTCCCGACAGACGGACAGCGTGTTTTGTCTGTGGCGCCCAGTTGCGAAGTACCGCCTTACGCCAATTGGTGTTGCTGTATGTAAGAGGCTCTGAGCCGTCTTTCATCTTCTGTATAGCCGCTTCATCAAAATAGGGTGTGAGTCCTTCGCTTTCGCGGGCTTTATTAATCCATTCGGCACGATCCCACACATTCATCTGTTCAGGCCAGATATTGGGCTGAGACCATGAAGCGTTGAAGTCATATTCAACAGTGGCTTTACCAAGGCTGCCGTTATAAGTTGTAACCTGAATGATACCGTTAGATGCTCGTGAACCGTAAATAGCTGTTGCAGAAGCGTCTTTAAGAATAGATATGTCCTTGATGTCATCAGGAGCGAGGTTGGCGAAGTCATCTTCCGTGCGGATAATACCGTCGATAACGTAAAGAGGAGTACCTCCACCACGTATGCTGACTGAAGGACGGTTGTTGATACCACCGCCGCTTGCTTTGATAATCACACCGGGTGAACGTCCCGCCATACCCTGAATGATGTTTGTAACCGGCAGGTTTACAATCTGCTTGGCATTTACGGTTGATACAGATGAGATAAGATCACGTTTTGTAGTGGTGGAGTATCCGACAACGACAACCTCATCAAGGTCTGACAGTGACTCCTTGAGAGCTACTTCAACATAATTCGCCACTGCCACCTCCTGAGTTTCCATGCCTACGAATGAAATCATAAGGTGTTTGCACTTGTCAGGCACATCCAATGTGAATTTACCGTCAAGATTTGTCTGTGTGCCGATCTTTAGATCATCTTTGCATCGTACTGACGCTCCAACAACCGGCTCACCAGTTCCGGCCTCAGTAACAAGACCAGTCACAACTCGTGCCTGTGCCAAGCTTACTATCAGCGAAACAAGGATGAAGAAAAGGGTTAGCCTTCGTCTCATGATAATTAATTTTTATTAGAATTGGTTTAGGTTAATTTTTCAATAAATAAGTTGACAACAAGATTGATTATGCTTATTCACATAATATATTTAATGTTTTGACCTACCTATGCTTTGCCAAAGGTAAGTTAAAATTACCCCCCCCAATTTATTAACTTACCTTAACCTTTTATAATAATTACTGGAGCCAATTTTAAACTTTATCAACAACTTAAAAGGTTCTCCTTCCTTAACACGAATAGACGAAGATATCTGTTTTATGAGATGGACAAAAAATCCGGCCGGAATTGCTTCCGACCGGATTTTTAATACAAACTGAAAAATAATTAGGTCTTATAATTGGGTTTTATGCCATCTGGTAGAGGTAGTTGTAAACGCAGCTTACAATACCTGCTCCGATAATACCTGCAACGCATACCCAGAGGGCGAAGCGTTCAGAGCCCGCGCTACGGAATTTTGCTATGGTGCAGTCGTCCTGGCTGATAAACATCGCTTTAACAACAAGGAGATAGTAGTATAGCGAAATGATTGTGTTTATAAGTGCGATCAGTACCAGTACATAGATTGCTACGCTGCCCTGATTGATTGCTCCTGTGAAGATGAAGAACTTGCTGAAGAATCCTGCAAAAGGAGGAATACCTGCGAGCGAGAACATTGCGAGCATCATTGTGAATGACAGGCGCGGGTTTGTTTTGTAGAGTCCCTTGTAGTCATCCATGTGCACTTTGCCGGTAGCATTTTCAATAGCTCCAATCACGCCGAATGCAGCGAGGTTTGAGAAGATGTAAACCAACACATAGTACATAAGGGCAGTCAGTCCGAGGGTATTGAAAGATATAACACCGAGCATGATGTATCCTGCCTGTGAGATAGATGAGAATGCAAGGAATCTCTTCATGTTGCGCTGACGCATTGCAAACAGGTTACCGACAGTGATGGTGAGTATTATGAGTGCGTAGAGCATCCATTCCCATGCGCATGAGTAAACTGTTCCGAATGCTTTCCATAGCACCACAAGGAATGCGAATGCTGCAGCGCCTTTGGAAATTACAGAGAGGTAGGATGTTACCGGAGTTGGAGCACCCTGATACACATCGGCAGTCCAGAGGTGGAAGGGAACAAGCGAAAGCTTGAAACCGATACCGGCAATCACGAAAGCGAGAGCGATAACGAGAAGCGAGTTGATTCCGCCTGCAGCAATTCCAATAGCGATGTAGTCGAAGTAAAGTGAACCGGTAAGACCGTAAACGAATGAGATTCCGAGCAGGAAGATAGCTGATGAGAATACGGCTGTGAGCACATATTTAACAGCTGCTTCGTGGCTCTCGTAGCGATGCTTGTCAAAGGCAACCATAGCCGCGAGGGGCAGAGAGGCGGTTTCAAGACCGATAACGAAGAGCAGGAAGTGGCGTGCAGAAATCATGAGATACATACCGAACAGTGTTACAAGCAGAAGCTCGTAAAACTCTCCGCGACGCACTTTCACCATGTCCTGCTGCGCCCATCTGAGTGCCTGAATCATAACAATGAGTGCTCCGATATTGAGCACATTCTTGATAGCCACTTCTGCAGATCCGGCACTGTACATGCCACTGAATGCTGTTTCAGCTCCGGCGAGAAGGCAGGGGCAGAATCCAAGCACTGTAATAACTGCAAACGCAACAATACTAATCCAGCCGATAGCTCCTTGAGAGCGTTTAGGCATGAACGTGTCACAAAGGAAGACAAGGAGAAATACAACAAGGAGTGCAATCTCCTGCTTCATTACAAAAAACTGAGAATAATCCATTTTTCTAATCGCTTATTTAGTTCATGCCGATAACGGCGAAGATTGATGGACTGAATGTGAACTTGATGAGACCCTCAAAGAAGTTGGGGAAGCAACCGATAGCAGCAACACAGATAATGAGCACAACAGTTGAGGTGCGTTCCCACCATGTAGCGTCTGTGAGAGTGAGGTGATGCTCGTCGTAAACCGGTCCGAGGAGCAGCTTGCCGACAACGCGGAGAATATAAACCGCGGTGATTACAATAGAGCAGCATGCTATAATTGTGAACACAAGACGGAGTGAACCTTCACCGGCAAGATAGTCAGCCATACCGGCTTTGAATGAGCCTACGAAGATGGTCATCTCAGCAACGAATCCGCTGAGACCGGGAAGACCGAGCGATGCCATACCGGCAATAACGTAACATACTGCAAGGAAAGGCATAATTTTCATCAGGCCGCCCATGAGTCTAATGTCACGGGTATGTGTTCTACCGTAAATCATACCGATGAGTGCGAAGAAGAGAGCTGTCATAAGACCGTGTGAAAGCATCTGCATGATAGCACCGGTCATCGCAGTGGTGTTGAGCATAAGAATAGCGAAGAGCACAAGACCGCAGTGGCTCACCGAAGAGTAAGCATTGATGTACTTGAGGTCGGTCTGCACACAAGCGCTGAAAGCACCGTAAACCACAGATATACCGGTGAGGATAAGGAAAATCCAAGAGAGTTCCTCAGCCGCCTGAGGCATAAGGTAGATAGCAACACGGAAGCAACCGTAACCACCCAGTTTCATGAGCACGCCGGCGTGTAGCATAGATACCGCTGTGGGTGCTGATGCGTGACCGTCGGGGCTCCATGTGTGGAAGGGGAACATAGCTCCGAGTACTCCGAATCCTACAAATGTCATGGGGAAAAGGAAGTACTGCCAGCCTTCGCTGATAGAGGCATTTTGAGCAATAGCGATAAGGTTCCAGGTGTGGGGCTGTCCGGCAGGTGCAGAATGGTAGTATATACCGATAAGACCGAGCATGAGGAAAGCGGAACCACCCATGAGCATGAGGGTCAGCTTCATTGCGGAGTAGTTTTTGTTTCCGCTACCCCAAACACCGATGAGAAGGTACATTGGGATAAGAGCAACCTCATAGAACATGAACATTGTGAAGAGATCAATGGAGATAAAGAATCCGAATACTCCGGTTGAGAGCAGTATGAGCCAGAGGAAGAAATCCTTTGTGTGTGGCTCAATCTTCCATGAAGCGAAGCTGCCGGTGAGGAGGATAATGGATGAAAGGATAAGCATTGCGATAGAGATACCATCTACACCCACAGCCAGATTGATGTTTAGTGGAGCGAACCAGGTCCAAGAACCGGTGTAGAGCATGGGTGCAGTTTCACCCGCTGCTCTGAGTGCGAGGTAGTCAATGAGCAACCACACAGAGAGTGCGGTGAGTGCGAGTGAGCCGGTAACGGCTACCGCACGTATCTGCTGTATATTTCTGCAGATGGCGAGTCCTGCAAGCATGAGCAGGGGTATCACCACGAAATAAATCAGAATATTTGAAAACATAATTACTATACTTTTTCTTATTGCACCAATGTAATTCTATCAGATAAGGCAAATGATTGTGATAGCCCCGAGGAGCAGCGCTCCAATCAGATAGAACCAAACATACATCTGAACTTTTCCGCTCTGGAATCCCTTGATTGCTTCGGAAGCCTTGTTGGTAACATAAGCGAGTCCGTCCATCGAGCCATCAATAATGTGGCGGTCGAACCAGGCGATTGGTTTAGAAATACATCCGAAAATAATCTTGTGGGTGATGAACTGATAGAGTTCGTCCCAATAGAAGCGGTGGTAGCACCAGTCCCAGAGAGCGGGGAGCGCATTTTTCATCTTTGCGGGGAGAGGATTTTCCTTTTTATACATTGCTGTTGCAATGAGGATAGCGATGATAGCCACAGCGAGTGAGATTCCGGCAACGCTCCAGTCGAGATGCTGAAGGTTTGTGAGGAATGAAGCGTGTCCTTCAAACATGGGAGCACCATTCCAGGTAACAAGGAATCCGAAGGGCACGAAACCTGCAACGCATGATACTGCAGCGAGAATAACGAGGGGCAGAGTCATGGTCCATGGCTGGTCGTGGGGTGCATGGTGAGGGTCTTCCACTTTGTGCTCCTTCCACCAGAAAATGAGGTAATAGAGACGGAACATGTAGAAAGCTGTGAGACCGGCTACAACAGACATCCAGATGTACCACACAATAGAGTGTCCGAAGCAAGCAGTAAGAATCTCGTCCTTGGAGAAGAATCCGGCGAACGGAATAATACCTGCAATTGCGAGACAGCCGATAAGGAAGGTGATGTGGGTAATCGGCATATATTTACGGAGTCCGTGCATAGCGGTGTAGTCGTTTGAACCGATAGCGTGGATAAGCGCACCGGCACAGAGGAAGAGGAGCGCCTTGAACATGGCGTGTGTGAACAAGTGGAACATACCGGCCATGTAGCCCACTCCGTGGTGAATCTCAGGACGGGCAACGCCGAGAGATACCATCATGAATGCAATCTGCGAGATGGTAGAGAATGCGAGCACACGCTTGATATCTACCTGTGTGCATGCCACCATAGCCGCATAGAATGCGGTCAGTGCGCCGACAACCACAATAATATCAAGTGCGGCTGTTTCCATGAGGTAAAGCGGGAACAGACGGGCAACGAGGTAAACTCCGGCAACAACCATGGTAGCGGCATGGATGAGCGCGCTGACCGGTGTGGGACCTTCCATCGCATCGGGTAGCCAGATGTGTAGAGGCATCATTGCTGATTTACCCATGCCACCCATGAAGATGAGCACGAGTGCCCATGTCATTACAGAGGCGCCCATGAACATGGGAGCGGGGCTGTTTGTAAACATAGCCTTGATACCTTCGGCAGTGGTAAGGCTTACCTGGCTTACATTAGCGATTCCTTCTACGGGTGCGGATGTAAGGTCAGAGAAGTTGAATGTGCCTGTGTAGTAAGAAAGGACGAGGATACCGATAAGGAATCCGAGGTCGGCAAAACGAGTAACGATAAACGCTTTCTTGGAAGCAGAAACTGCTGAAGGCTTTTTGTAATAGAAACCGATGAGGAGGTAGGATGAAGCACCTACGAGTTCCCAGAAGATATACATCTGGAAAATATTGGTGGCAACAACGAGTCCGAGCATCGAGAAGCTGAATAATGACAGGAAAGCGTAGAATCTCTGGAATCCGTGCTCATACACCCCGTGATGGTCTCTCATGTATCCGAGGCTGTAGAGATGCACCATGAAAGAGATTGTCGGGATGACAATCAGCATCATAGCCGAAATCGGGTCGAGAAGGAATCCGAGGTTTATTACGAGAGAGTCGGTGAACTGAAGCCAAGTAACATTGAAAACAGTGTATTGGAGTCGTTCTCCGGCAGTAGTGATAAATTCCGGTGCACCGCTGTAGAAGTAAGTGAAGGCGGTGATGTATGACAGGACAAGTACGGTACCCATACCGAGAGTGCCGAGTGTGCCTGCGAGCCTGTGGCTCATCTTCATTCCGGTCAGTCCCAAAAGCAGGAACATGAATAGCGGAATGACCAGTATCAAAAGAGGTAAAGTGATGTCCATGTGGCTTAAAATTTCATTTTAGTTACATCAGTTGCGTCGATATTTTTCGAGGCTCTGAAGATATTGATAATGATAGCTATGGCAAGTGCAGTTTCTGCAGCTGCGATAGCGATGGCGAAGAGTGTGAAGAACATACCCTCAAGCTGATTTGGGAAGAGGAATCTGTTGAACACAACGAAATTGATGTCCACGCTGTTGAGCATCAACTCAAGAGAAATGAGCATAGCGATCATATTCTTGCGAGTGACGAATCCATAGACCCCGCAGCAGAACATAATCAGCGATGGCACCAAATAATAAATTACTGTAATATCCATAGTGTATTATCTTTTGCGGGCGACAACAACGCCACCGATTATACAAGCGAGAAGGAGCACGCTGATGGCTTCAAAGGGGAGAAGGTATTCTCCGGCTCCGGTTCCCATTAGGGTTTCTCCGATTTTCTGCATTGAAGGATTTTCCATTTCCGGGAGTTTAGCAAACATAACCGAGCAGCGGCTGATTAGAGCATATCCGGCAATGACAAGTGTAGCCAGAGCGAGTGTAAGTCCGAGTACACGTTTGCGGGAAACAAGTTTTTCACTGCTATGTCCCGGATGTGACGTCAGCAAAATCGAGAAAACGAACAGCACTACAATACCACCTGCATACACAGCTATTTGCACAGCTCCGAGAAATTCATAGTCGAGCTTGAAGTAAAGTGCAGCTGTAGCAAAAAGTGTGAATAGCAGATATGTAGCGCTACGCAGGATTTTGCGAGTGGTCACAGTGAGTACCGAGAAAACGATAATCGAAAGTGCGATTATCACATACATGATGATACTTCCTACTGATTCCATATCTTATGATTAGTTATTTATTTACTTATTAATTCTCAGAGGTTTTATCCTCTTCTTTTTCTTCCTTGTTCTCAATAGCCTTAGCCTCTTCCGCTTCAGCCTTCTTAGCTGCGGCAGCAGCCTTTGCGGCAGCTATCTTAGCCTCTCTCTCAGCCTGAATTTTGGCAAGTTCTTCGGGCGAAGGTGCCGGTTCTTCTTTCTCAGGGAGATAATTGAGTTTCTTTACGAGTTTGTCTCTTGTGAATACAGCCTGCTCAAAATCATTAGAGAACTGAAGTGCATCCTGAGGGCAAGATGTCACACAAAGCTGACAGAATGTACAACTACCGAGGTCGTACTGATATTTGTCAAGTTTACGTTTTTTCTTGCCGTCCGGTGTATCCACCATCTTTGTTGTGAGTGTGATGGTGCCGTTCGGACAGTTTCTCTCACAGATACCGCAAGCGATACATTTGTGGCGTCCTTCGTCATCGTATTTCAGTTCGAGAACGGCTCTGAATCTTTCGGGTACCTTCACAGTGTCTCTGTTTTCGGGATACTGCTCAGTGATTTTAGGGGTGATAAATTCCTTACCGGTTACCTGCATGCCTTTTAAGAGGCTGGCGATGCCTGAACCTAATGATGAAAAATAGTCTTTTACACTACCCATGGTTTATTATTTGTAATTACTTTTTCGTTTATGTTTATCTGATTTGACCGCCGAGAATATCAAGCAACTCAGTGGTGATACTCTGCTGACGTAGTTTATTATATTCAAGTTGGAGCTGTTCGAGCAGCTTGGTGGCATTGTCGTTAGCACTCTGCATAGCCATAACTCTGGCAGCCTGCTCCGAAGCTCTGTTTTCAGTAAAGATATCCTGCATAACAGCAAGAAGCAGCATTGGTAGAGCTGAATTAAAGATTGCCTCGGGTGATGGCTCAAAGATGTATGGCTTGGCGGTGTTTTTGCCTTGTGCGGGTGCAAATGCTTCCTGAGTAACCGGTAGGAGCTGTCCGAAACTTGGTCTCTGCCTGCTAACACTCTGGAAATTCATGTACAGGAAATCAACTTTGTCGGTTTCACCGCTTTCAAAACTTTTGGTGAGGAAGTCCACGAACACCTTTACACCCTCTCCGGTTGTTTTAGAGTCAACTCCATCGCGTGAGCGCACATCCACGCCCGATGATGCGATTTTGGAGACGGCTTTAAGTATTTTCTTGCCAATGGGGTAGATTGTCACTCTGACATCCGCACCATAGGTTTCTCTAATTTCAGCGAGCTTTGACTGAAGGAGTTTGAAGATGTTAATATTGTAAGCGCCGCATAGTCCATCGTCAGAGCCGAAAACAACAATGGTTATGTTATTAACCGGTCTCTGCTCCATCAGAGGGGATGAGAATTCGGTGTCAGCTCCGAGAATGTTGCCGATAATCTCTTCAATGCCTTTGCGATATGGCTGGAGGCGCTTGAGGCTTTGCTCCGCCTTGTGCATCTTAGCGGAGGAAATCATCTTCATGGCTCCTGTAATCTTCTGCGACGAAGCTACGGATCCTATTCGTGCTTTAAGCTCTCGAAGTGTTGCCATGCTTATTGAGTGACCGGTTGATAATTATATTAGTTGTATCTGGCAGCAATTTCCTGTGCTGCGGCAGTGATTTTATCTGTTATTTCATCTGTAATCTGACCCTGACGCAGGAGATCAAGTACATCAGCCTGGTGGCGGGCATGCAGGAGCTGCAGGAAGAGCTTTTCAAACTCAGCCACTTTGTCAAGGGGTACATTTTCAAGAAGTCCTTTGGTGCCGCAGAAAATCACAGCAATTTCCTCTTCAACAGCGAGTGGGTGATACTGGGGCTGGATGAGCAGGCGCTCGTTCTTGCGACCTTTGTCAATAACCTTAGCAGTAACAGGATCAATGTCACCACCGAACTTTGTGAATGATTCGAGCTCGCGGAACTGTGCCTGGTCAATTTTCAGCGTACCGGCAACTTTTTTCATTGATTTTATCTGTGCGTTGCCACCTACACGAGACACTGAGATACCGACATTGATAGCGGGGCGAATACCTCTGTTGAAGAGTGCGGTTTCAAGGAATATCTGACCGTCGGTGATAGAAATAACGTTTGTCGGGATGTATGCGCTGACATCACCAGCCTGAGTTTCAATGATAGGCAGCGCTGTGAGTGAACCACCGCCTTTGACGATTGGTTTGAGCGGCTCGGGAAGGTCATTCATATTTTCAGCTACCTCTTGGTTGTCAATAATTTTAGCAGCTCTTTCGAGAAGACGGGAATGGAGGTAGAATATATCACCCGGATATGCCTCACGTCCGGAGGGGCGCTTGAGAATCAGGGAAATTTCACGGTAAGCAACAGCCTGCTTTGAGAGGTCATCGTACACTATGAGTGCGTCTCTGCCGGTGTCTCTGAAGAATTCACCGATGGCTACTCCGGCAAATGGTGAATAGTAGCGCATAGAAGCGGAGTCGGCAGCAGTAGCTGCAACCACTACAGTATAATCAAGAGCTCCGTGCTGACGAAGTGTTTCCACAGTTGCGGCAACAGAAGAAGCTTTCTGTCCGATAGCTACATATATGCAGTAAACAGGTTTGCCCTCCTCAAAGTTTTTGCGCTGATTGATAATGGTGTCAATAGCAATGGCTGTTTTACCAATCTGACGGTCACCGATGATAAGTTCTCTCTGTCCCCTTCCGATGGGTACCATGGAGTCAACCGCCTTGATACCGGTTTGAAGCGGCTGCTTGACCGGCTGACGGAAAATAACTCCGGGTGCTTTTCTTTCGAGCGGTAATCTCAGGAGTTCACCTTCAATTGGTCCTTTGCCGTCAATGGGTTCTCCGAGGACGTTGATAACACGTCCGAGGAGTCCCTCACCCACCGGGATAGAAGCGATTTGTCCGGTTCGCTTAACGCTCATTCCTTCGGTAACCTTGTCCACATTGTCAAGGAGAATTACTCCGACATTGCTTTCTTCAAGGTTGAGCGCCACTCCGGTGACACCGTTTTCAAACTCAACGAGCTCGTTTGCACAAACATTGTCGAGTCCATATACGTGTGCCACACCGTCTCCTACTTCAAGTACGGTGCCAGTTTCCTCGAACGACACTTTTGAATTTATGTCGGCGAGCTGTTGCTTCAATACTTCAGATATCTCGCTGGGATTAATCATCGTTATTTGCTTATAAGGTTCAAACGCAATTGCTTTAATTCGTTGGCAACCGATGCATCAAGGCGTTCATTGCCGGACTGCACGGTGAATCCGCCAATTAGCTCGGGATTGACTTGGGTGGAATATTCCATAGTTGCATTCCCGAGGTGTGAGGCGATAATTTTTTTGAGTCTCTTTTCTTCTTCCGGGTCAAGAGGAGCGGCAGTGCAAACTTTAACAACCTTTATGTTGTTGAGGTTTCTGAATGTTTCCAGATAAGCAAGTGCAATTGCTCTTGCTGACGCAAACCGGTTGTTGTTTTGCAGGAGTGTGAGGAAATTGTTGAACTCAGTGTCATCAGAAGTGGCTTGTGCGGCTGTGAGGATAAGTTTTTTCTTGTCCTGAGGAGCAACAAAGGGATTTGCGAGCGCCTTCTGAATGTCCGGTTGAATCTCAAAAGCGTGCGCGAGGTTATTCATGAGATTGTAAATGCGCTGCTGCACACCTTTTTGTGCGGCAACCTCATAAATAGCCTTAGCGTATCTTTTAGGGATTAGTCCTTCGTTCATTTCCTATGTATCAGTTTTGTTTTTCCATATCATCAAGGAGTGAATCGACAAGTTTTTTCTGTTGTGTCTTGTCAGCCATCTCTCCTTTGACCACTTTAGCCGCAATATCGAGTGCAAAAGCGCTCACTTCGTTTCGGAACTGCTTTTCAGCTTCTTTTCTTTCTTGCGCGATAGAAATTTTTGCTGCGTCCATAACCTTGGCCGCTTCTTTCTTAGCAGCGTCTCTTGCCTCCTCGATGATTTGAGTTTTCATCTTGTCTGCCTCTCTAAGCATATCAGCCTGCTGCTTTCTTGCCTCGGCAATAGCTGCATCAGCCTGCTCTTTTGCGTGGTCAAGCTGCTCTTTTGCGCTTTGTGCGTACTCCACCCCCTTGTCAATGAGGTCAGCTCTGCTTTCTACACCTTTAAGAATAGCCGGCCAGCCCCATTTGTAAAGAACGAGGAAGAGTATGGCAAAAGCCACAAACATCCAGAAAATCAAGCCGAAATCAGGCGTGAAGAGTTCCATTTTGAGTGAGTGTGATTAGAGGAAAAGTGAGAGTACACAAACGATGACAGCGAAAAGAGCCACACCTTCAACAAGAGCGGCAATCACAATCATGTTGCTTCGGATATCACCTGCGCTTTCGGGCTGGCGAGCGATAGCTTCCATAGCAGCTGCACCGATTTTACCGATTCCGAGTCCAGCTCCAATAGCTGCGATAGCTGCTCCGATACAAGCTCCGATGCCGAGCACTCCATTAATTTCTGCTAAAATCATTGCTAACATAATCTGTTGATTTTAAGTGTATATTTAATAATATATTTAATTCTGTTGCGATTGAGTTGCGGGTTTGTGCTGCTCGTGATGCCCCTCTTCCTGCCCGAATGAGATGAAAAGGGTTGAGAGCATTGTGAAGACGTATGCCTGAATGAAGCTCACGAGAGTATCGATGAGCAACATGAATACCGAGAAGAAAACTGATACCACAGTTGTTGCACCGGCAACCGCAGCCCCCATAGCTCCGAAGATAAAAATGAGGAGTGTGAGCACTATGATGATCATGTGACCACCCATCATATTAGCAAACAGACGCACTGTGAGCGCAGCGGGTTTGGTGAACACACCGAATATTTCAATGAGCGGCATGATAGGTATCGGGAATTTGAGCCAGAGGGGAACATCCGGCCAAAGTATCTCTTTCCAATAGTGCTTAGTGCCCATGAAGTTGGTAATGAAGAAAGTTATGAGGGCAAGCACGAGTGTAACGGCTATGTTACCTGTAAGGTTTGCTCCACCGGGGAACACGACAACGAGCCCGAGGAGATTCATAAACAGGATGAGGAGGAATACCGTGAGCAGATATGGTGCGAATTTGGGTGCTTTAGCTCCTAAGGTAGGCTTAATAACTCCATCGTAAACAAAGGTTATAAGCGATTCCATTGCTCCCACAAACTTTCGGGGAGCTTTATGTCCCATAGTCTTGTGCCATTTAGCAACTGAAAGAACACTCCATATAACCAAAATGACGGCAATGAAGAGCGCACACACATTTTTAGTAATAGAGAAATCCCAGGGGCGATATTCCTTACCGTCAACAATCTCTACAAGTTTGCCGGGGTGCTGACCATCTTTAGGAGAGATGAAGAAAGTAGCGTTGCCCTGAGTGTATGATTTACCGTTATCAACCTTGGATGACATGAAACAATGGAATCCGTCATGCCCCCAAACAATAATAGGCAATGGGATTCTAACATGGTGATTGAAAGGCACTTCCCATCCGTAGCCGTCGCCAAGGTGCTCGAAAATAATTTCTTTAGGGTTTATTTTCGAGGAATCACCATCTGAAGATGCAGATGCTGTAAGGGGACTAATCATCGCAAAGAGGATGACCAGCAGCAAAGCTATTTTATTTATAGTACGCTTCAGCATAAACAAACGGAAATTACGTTGTTGTCCACATCTACAAGTCCACCCTGAATATCAACGCTCTGAGCATCTCCAGCCTCGGTATAGGTAATTGTACCGGGGTTGAGGACAGACACGAGCGAGGCGTGATTTTTCAGCACAGTGAACTCTCCCATCTGTCCGGGAAGTGTCACAGAGCTGACTTCGCCTTCAAAGACAACATCTTCTGCCGAAATAATCTTCAGAGTCATATTGATATTGCTGGTTGGTTAAATTTTCATTTATCAGGCTTGTGCTTCTGCCAGTAGTTTCTTGCCTTTCTCAATTGCTTCATCAATAGTGCCTACATTGAGGAATGCCTGTTCGGGATATTCATCCATTTCTCCACTGAGAATCATCTTGAATCCACGGATAGTTTCGCTAAGCGGCACCATAACACCCGGCACACCGGTGAACTGCTCAGCCACAAAGAAGGGCTGAGAGAGGAATCGCTGAGCTCTGCGGGCGCGGTTAACAACAAGCTTGTCTTCGTCGCTAAGTTCATCAACACCGAGAATAGCAATGATATCCTGAAGCTCATTATACTTCTGGAGGAGCTGTTTGACAGCCTGAGCTGTGTTATAGTGCTCCTCGCCAATTATGTTGGGATCAAGGATTCGCGAAGTTGATTCAAGGGGATCAACTGCGGGATATATACCGAGCTCAGCAATCTTACGGCTAAGCACTGTTGTTGCATCAAGGAAGCTAAAAGTAGTTGCCGGAGCAGGGTCGGTCAAGTCATCGGCAGGCACATAGATAGCCTGTACTGAAGTGATCGAGCCATTTTTGGTTGATGTGATACGCTCCTGAAGCGCACCCATTTCAGAAGCGAGTGTAGGCTGATAACCTACAGCCGAGGGCATACGACCGAGAAGTGCAGACACCTCACTACCAGCCTGAGTGAATCGGAAGATATTGTCAATGAAGAGGAGAATCTCCTTACCTCCACCGTCCTGATCGCGGAACTGCTCTGCTACAGTAAGTCCTGACAAAGCCACGCGCAGACGTGCTCCCGGGGGTTCATTCATCTGACCGAAAACAAGTGTAGCCTGTGAATCCTTAACCTTATCCATGTCCACGTCAGCGAGGTTCCACTGATCCTTTTCCATGCCTTCACGGAACTTGTCACCGTATTTAATGACACCGCTTTCAATCATTTCGCGGAGGAGGTCATTACCCTCTCTGGTACGCTCACCTACACCGGTGAAGACAGAGAAACCGTTGTGACCTTTAGCGATATTATTGATTAGCTCCATGATAAGCACGGTTTTACCCACACCAGCGCCACCGAAAAGACCGATTTTGCCACCCTTGCTGTATGGCTCAAGAAGGTCAATTACTTTAATACCCGTATAGAGTATCTCGGTACCGATAGTGAGTTCATCAAATTCGGGAGCCGGCTGATGAATAGGACGCAGATTGTCACGGTCAAGTGCGGGAAGTCGGTCAATTGCCTCACCAATAACGTTTAGGAGACGTCCTTTAACCTGTTCACCTGTCGGAACGGCAATCGGTCTTTCAAGATTGTCAACCCTTACACCTCTGCGGAGACCATCGGTGCTTTCCATTGCAACACAGCGCACTGTGTTTTCACCGATATGCTGCTCAACTTCAAGGATGAGCATACTTCCATCAGGTCGGTCAACTTTGAGTGCTGTGAAAATGGAGGGCAGCTGATTGCCTTCACCCTCAAAAACCACGTCAACCACGGGTCCGATCACCTGGGCAATTTTTCCGAACTTATCGCTCATATTCAGTCAAATAACGTTTTCAGAAATAGATATTAAAGATGAATACCATAAACAACGATGAGCACCATGAGCACAAGGTTGAAGAGGTTGATTGGAAGGAGATATTTCCATTCAAGTGAAAGCATCTGGTCAATTCTGAGACGGGGGAATGTCCATTTGAACCAAATGATTATGAAAGAGATCGCGATAGCTTTACCGATAAACCACACAACACCGGGGATATAGTCCATAATTGCATTGAAACCATCCCATCCGGGGAAATGAAGCGGCATCCAACCGCCGAAGAAAAGGAGAGTAGCCACACCGGAAACGATGAAGAGATTTAGATACTCGGCCAGATAGAAGAATCCGAAATGTATGCCGGAGTACTCAGTGTGATAACCTGCGGTAAGCTCGCTCTCAGCCTCGGGAAGGTCAAACGGGCCACGGTTTGTTTCAGCAGTACCGGCGATGAGATAAATAATGAAAGCTATTATGGCAGGAATATGTCCGGAGAAGATAAACCAGAGATTATTCTGAGCCTCAACTATATCACCAACACTCATGGAACCGGCAAACACCACCATTGTGAGCACTGACAGCCCGATAGAAAGTTCATAGCTCACCATCTGTGCTCCTGAACGGAGTGCACCGATGAGTGTGAACTTATTGTTACTTGACCATCCTGCAAGAAGTATGCCGAGTACACCGATAGATGAAACTGCTATAAGGAAGAATATTCCGATATTGAAATCAATAATCTGCAATCCGTTGCCCCAAGGTAGCACAGCAAAAGCAAGCATTGATGCGAGGATAACCAGATAAGGTGCAAGCGCAAAGAGGAATTTATCGGTGTGGTTGAGCGAAATCAACTCCTTGATAAGCATCTTGAACATGTCTGCAAAGCTCTGGAGGAGACCCATAGGACCAACTCGGTTAGGACCGAGACGGCACTGAAATGCAGCACAAATCTTACGCTCGAAATAGATATAGAAGAGTGCCAGAAGGGAATATGTGAGCAGAAGAGCTACTCCAATCAGCACACACTCTGTGGTAACAGTGAGCCATTCGGGCATGAATGAGCTGAGGAGGTTGTGAATCCAGTTTGTAAATAATGAGAAATCAAACATAACTTATCTCTTTTCAAATTTTATTCTATTCCGGTTCTATTATCTGTCAATATCTGGAACGATATAGTCGAGTGAACCGCCGATTGTGATAAGGTCGGCAATTTTGTCGCCTCTTGTAAGAGAATCAACCACAGCAGCTGCCGGGAGTGAGGGAGTAACCAGTTTAAGACGATATGGATTAACTGTACCGTCGCTTTCGAGATATACTCCGAATGTGCCTCGGCAACCTTCAACAGTGCGGAACCAGTGACCCACAGGCAATTTGAGCACCTTAGGCACCTTCACGCAGTACTCTCCTTCAGGAATATTGTTGACGAGCTGCTCAAGAATGCGTGCACTCTGAATAATTTCATCCATTCTCACCATGAAGCGAGCCATAGAGTCACCTTCAGTGCGTACAACCTCTTCGAAATCGAGTTCGCCGTATATACTGTAGGGGGTTGTTTTACGGACATCACAAGCCCAGCCCGAAGCACGTCCGCTTGGACCGGTAACGCCCCACGAAACTGCATTTTCCTTGGTGAGTACACCAACACCTTCCATTCGGTTTTTGGTGATGACGTTGCCAACAAACAGCTTCTCGTATTCCTTAATATTTTTAGGGATTATTTCAAGAAGAGCTCTCACATCATCTGCAAAATCGGGTGCAAGATCCTGCATAACGCCACCGATACATTCGTAGTTGAATGTCATGCGAGCACCACAGGTCTTATCCATTATGTCAAGAATCTGCTCACGCACACGGAGAGCATAGAATAGCATAGTGGTAGCACCAAGGTCCATGCAGAAAGTACCGATGAATAGGCAGTGTGATGCAATACGCGAAAGTTCGTCCATCATAACGCGTATAACCTGAGCTCTGCGAGATATTTCAATTCCAGCAGCCTCCTCTATAGTCATGCAAAGACAGTGGTGATAAGGATGAGCCGAGAAATAGTCGAGACGGTCCATGAAATGGAGAGTCTGGGGATATGTGAGGTTCTCACAAATTTTTTCGATGCCACGGTGGATATAACCCATATAGACATCGATTTTTTTGATAGTTTCGCCGTCAACAGCTGTGCGGAAACGGAGCACACCGTGAGTTGCGGGGTGCTGCGGGCCGATGTTCACAACAAAGTCGTTTTCAGCAAAAATTCTTTCTTCCTTACATTCGATTTTACCCTCGGCATCGCGTGTATAAACCTGAGTGAAGTCGCTCTGACGTTCATTATCCTCAGGCACGGGATTTGTTTCGGGACTTGCATCATAGTCTTTTCTGAGAGGATAGCCCTTCCAGTCAATACTCAGGAAGATGCGGCGCATATCCGGATTGTTAAGGAATACAATGCCGAAGAAATCATAAACCTCGCGCTCATAAATTCCTGCAATGTGCCACAGGTCGGCAATTGAAGTAAGTGCGGGATTAACTCTATCTTCGGTTGTAACCTTTACTGCTATACGCTTATTATATTTAGTAGAGGTAAGGTAGTAAATACAGCCCAACTTCTCTACCCAGTCCATGCCGACAATGGTCATGAGGAAGTCAAACGAGAGCTCGGCATTGTCGCGAAGCGTTTCAGCGAGATCGTGCCATTGAGCATCGGGAATCTCCACTGTCAGCACATCACCTGTCTCAAAAGTGGCTTGCGGAAAAAGCTTAGCTATAATTTCCTGAGTATCTGCCATATCTATGATTGGTTTCGTTATAATCGGTTATTAATTTTTGATTGGGTGCCGAGGATTTAATCTTCAACACCCTCAATAGGATGATTTTTCAGGAACTCTTCCTGTTTTTCCTGGCGGTTAACTCCGCCGAAGAATTTCTCAACCTTGATTTTGCGAGATAGCTGCATGATTGCATATATCATAGCTTCCGGACGTGGCGGGCAACCGGGAAGATAAACATCCACGGGAATAATTTTGTCAACACCCATCACAACATGATATGATTTTTTGAAAGGTCCACCGCTCACTGCACACGCACCACAAGCAATAACATATTTGGGTTCTGCAAGCTGGTCATAGAGACGGCGCAAAACCGGAGCCATACGATGCACTATAGTACCTGCAACCATAATAAAGTCAGCCTGACGGGGGGATGAACGGGCAACCTCCCAGCCGAAGCGAGCCATATCATAGCGCGCCGCACCGAGAGACACAAATTCAATACCGCAGCAACTTGTCGCAAATGTCAAAGGCCATATTGAATTGGAGCGACCCCAGTTGATGAGTTTATCAAATGAACCTACAACAACGTTTGCACCATTTTCCTGAAGCTCTTTTACGAGACTTTCAATGTACTCGTTATCTTTCCACGCCTCATAGGGCATGCTCTTGGTAGTTACTTCCATTCAAGCGCTCCTTTCCGCCAGGCATAAACGAGACCCAGCACTAAAATAATGAAAAAGATTGCGATGCTCACAAGACCCGCACCGCCAAGGGCTTTTACTCTGACAGCCCATGGAAATAGAAAAACGCATTCCACGTCAAACATCAGGAACAGAATAGCGAAGAGATAATAGCCTACCTTGAATTGAGCCATACTTTCGCCACGGGTTGGAATACCACACTCATAAGCCTCACCCTTCTGAGGGTTGAAAGAGCGGGGAGAAATAAGCCCCGCAAGCCACAACGCAAGAGCCACAAGACCGATACCGGTAAGAGCAGCTGCTATAGCAAGCGTTGAGTTTTGAATCGACAGTAATACCATATTATTATTGTGTCAAAATTTTTCTCAGCCAACCGCCTAATTCACAAATACATAACTATGAAACAACACACAGTGAACCAAACGATTTGATTTTAATTCGTGCAAATATAGGCAAAATTTCCCAACTACGCCTCAGATTCTTTTCTATTTTTTTAACCAGAGCCGAAAGCCAGTTAAAAATCATTAAAAGCATAAATTTATAGGAAATCACGCCATTTTATTTATTTTTCAGGGGTATAAGCAACCCCGAATAATGCAGAAACGCTATATATACCCATACAGTCAAATCCAAGCTCTGAATTACCACCGGGATAAACCGTCATTTCAAGATTAGAGATTGCAAAACGTGGATATGGAGTGCCTGCAATGAAAGGTATCAGCCTGTCACACTTAAGCGAGTAACCACCCTCTACCATTGTCAAATCTATTGAGCCATACTGCTCAATCTTTTCATTATCGAAAGAGCCAAACACCATTGTGCCGAGCGATGGCATATTAGCATCAAATGACGGGTCATTGATTTTCAACACAGCCTTCTTCTTATCCGGGTCAATTTCCACTATATAAGTTGACTTTGTAGAAACAAAAGAGTTCTGTGTAGTTTTGTTCAGGGTCGAAGTAGTACCTTCAAAAACCGATATATAGGGAATTTCAGTAACGGAATACTTACCATCAACTATATATCTTATCGAAAAACCACCAATTTCGTCAGACTCGGAATCACCGTCAAAATCTATTTCTTTTTTAGCAAGAGAAACTATCTCAAGATTGGTAAATACCGGAGACGAAGCCTTGTCGGGAGTCATACGGTCGAGGGTTATACTCTTTGTCTTAGTTGACTCATCCCAACTAAAAGGCACATTACTAAACATATATCCGGCTTCGGGCACGCTCTCGCTGAAGCGCACACCGCTCATCTCAATATTGGCAGTCTGTTTGTTATCTATAAATGTCACCTTGTAAGATGCACCTTTATACACTTTGCCTATACCGGAGGCATCTACTACATAGGTAAATGAAGACGAAGATTCAACCTCGCTCTTAACCTCGGGTTCCCCCTCACCGCTATCGCCACAGCTGAACAAAGCAAAGCTCAATGCACAAGCAGCCAAAACCACATATTTATTCATACTCATTAATTAATAATATTATATCACATTCTGTTTGTTGCTAAATCAAGCCGCAGAGTCACGCCCCAAGTCAGGGGCATCCCCCGCTGAAAAAAGGTATTGCCAATAGACTTAAAGCTAAAGACATTATATTTACTATCCGCAAGATTCTTACCCCACAGCTCTATAGTAGCGTAGCCTCTTTTAGCAGATACACTCGCGCCAAGCAGTGCGTACGCATTTTGCCTGCGGCTATTCTCCTCGTCCCAGTAAATATTTCCCGCACCACGCAAATTGATATTGAATACCATTTCATCAATAAATCTGTTAACCGGATGCGTGTAGGTTACACTCGCAAAAAAGGTATTTGCCGGGGCATAAGGCACCCTCTTGTCGGAAAAATCCTGCATTCCGTTAAAAAACTCCTTGAATGTAGCGTGAGTATATCCATAGGACACATTCATCAGCCAGTGCGAAGATGGCAAATAGCTCACCTGAAATTCAGCGCCGTAACTCTCCGTCTTGCCTGCGTTAGTAGTAATTCTGCCGGTAGTGGTACCGTCTGGAAATGTTGTAACCTGCTGATCTCTGCAATCTATATAAAATAGAGCTACATCAGTAAGCACTTTACCGCCTGCGCACACAATATGTGCTCCTGCTTCATAATTCCAGCTCTTTTCAGGATTATACCCTACAATATCGTCAACATCATACTTCATGCCGAGCCCCATGAGACCCATCACTCGCTGCTGAAGCACATCACTGAACATCTGTGTGTTATAGCCGCCGCTCTTATACCCCTTACCAACTGACACATACACATTACTGCGGGAAGGCATCGGCAAAGCATAACTCACAGACACCTTTGGAAGCACTTCAACAAACGATTTATGCATCTTCCCACGGTCATTTATATCAATAGGCTCTTTTGAAAACACTTTTATGTTAGACAGGTCTGTGGCATTATACACCGTGTAGCTGGAATTGGCACTACTGTGATAGCGCAGACCAACTCGTTCGTAATCAAGCCTTATTCCGGCAGAGAAGTTCCATTTACCTATTTTTAATTCACTTTCATGATACAATGCAGCCCCCCACGTTGGCATCGTAAAGCTACTACCAAGCAAAAACTCTTCATCATCCCATTTTATAGGATAATCAGGGTTAATCTCATTGCGCTTCCCTTCTATCAGTTGACTGATTCCATAGCCCTTGAAAGTAACCGGTGCATTCATTGACGTGTGTTTATAAAAAGCAAAGGCGCCACCGAGCCAGCGGTAGTTTGCGCCAACACGTCCTCGCGCTATAAAATCCTGAGTCAAAGCCCATTCCTTACGTTTTTGTGTAAGAGTAAAATAATCCTTAGGCAAAAAATCCTGATCAAGGGTCATATTGTCATCTATATACTGCGCACTCGTTATGCTTGACACACTCCATGAATCACCTCGATATTTCAACGTCAAACCATCAGCAAAACTGTTGCGCTGGTAAAAGCAGGTATCATTGTAATTAATCTCCCCGCTACCTTCATAGGCGTAGGGATAGCCTCCGGAGCGCGAGATTGTAACCCATGCGGCATTTTCTAAACTCAAACGCGAATTTGGCTTCCAGTCCGTTTTCCATCGCAGACTTCCACCCTTATCGCTGTCAGCATGGCAGCCGTTATACTCATTTTTTCTTATCCCTCCGAAATAGTGGAAATCACCGGATAAAGACATTCCCAAAACCGGAGAAAATTTTCTATAGTGTGACAATGCAGCCCTGTAAAGATTTCCCTTGCCTGCTTCTGCAAGTACCCTTGTACCCTGATAACTTAGTGGAGAAATAGTATAGATATTAATCAGACCACCCATGGTATTACGCCCGTAAAGAGTGCTTTGGGCACCGCGGATAATCTCCATTCGGGCTATATCCGGAATATCAAAATCATAATTATCCTTGTTCAGAAACGGCACATTATCAATATTCAGCCCCACAACCGGCTGATCTATTCTGGCACCAATGCCGCGCACATATATGCTGGAAGTCATGCGTGAACCATACTGAGGCATATACACATTTGGTGCGAGTTCGCTAACACCACGAACACTCGCTATATTTAAGCGCTCTACTTGAGCACGGTTCACTACCGTTCCGGCTACCGGATGGAGTGTCAGATCTGCCGCCTGCTTAATTGCTGTAACAGTTACCTCTCCTATTGCTTTTTCAAGACGGGTCAGGGTGTCTGTCGGTTCTGATGACCCGGCAAACAGTAATACTGGCACAAAAAATGCCGATACCACAAAAATCCTTTTCAAAAGCAAACCAGCAAGATTACATTAATATAATATATAGGTGTACCCACCTTATACGATGCGTGGTCACACACCCGCTCAAAATTCCTGCAAAGATAACCTTTATATATGACATTTTCACACCTACACGCCTATTATTCCCCTTTTTTTCATTATCTTTGCCCGCTGAAATCATCACGAACATAATAATTAGCATGATGATTTTTATTCATAACAGTAAATAAACGGTACTAAATAAATAAGACTCATGGCACAGCAAGAAGACGTGTTCAAGAAAATTGTTTCTCATGCCAAGGAATATGGCTTTGTTTTCCAGTCAAGCGAAATTTACGATGGTCTCGCCGCAGTTTATGACTATGGACAGAACGGTGTTGAGATGAAAAACAATATCAAACGCTATTGGTGGGACGCAATGACTCTTCTGCACGAAAACATAGTCGGCATCGACTCAGCTATCTTCATGCACCCTACTATATGGAAAGCATCCGGTCATGTCGATGCATTCAACGACCCGCTGATTGACAACCGTGATTCTAAGAAAAGATACCGCGCGGACGTTCTCATTGAAGAGGATCTTGCCAAGCTTGATGATAAAATTGAAAAAGAGGTTGCCAAAGCGAAAAAACGCTTCGGTGATTCCTTTGACGAGGATATGTTCCGACAGACAAATCCCAGAGTAATGGAGTACACCAAGCAGCGCGAGGATCTCCACGAGCGCTTTGCTAAGGCTATGAACGATAACAACCTGGACGAGCTGCGACAGATTATTATCGACCGCGAAATTGTTTGCCCCATTTCCGGCACTAAGAACTGGACAGAGGTGCGCCAGTTTAACCTTATGTTCAAAACCGAAATGGGAAGCACAGCCGATGGTGCTATGACCGTTTACCTTCGCCCCGAAACAGCACAGGGTATTTTTGTAAACTACCTAAATGTGCAGAAAACCGGCAGAATGCGGCTTCCTTTCGGTATCGCTCAAATTGGAAAGGCGTTCCGTAACGAGATTGTAGCTCGCCAGTTCATATTCCGAATGAGAGAGTTTGAACAGATGGAAATGCAATTCTTTGTGCGTCCCGGTCAGGAGCTCGAATGGTTTGAATACTGGAAGCAATGGAGACTTCGTTGGCACAAGGCACTTGGTCTCGGTGACAGCAAGTACCGTTACCACGACCATGATAAACTCGCACACTACGCTAACGCCGCCACTGACATTGAATTTGAAATGCCATTCGGATTCAAGGAGGTTGAAGGTATTCATTCTCGTACCAATTTTGACCTCTCTCAGCACGAAAAATTCTCAGGAAAAAACATCAAGTACTTTGACCCTGAACTGAACGAAAGCTATACTCCGTATGTCATCGAAACTTCTATCGGAGTTGACCGTATGTTCCTCTCTGTTCTTTGCTCAAGCTATGAGGAGCAGAAGCTTGAAGGTGGCGACACCAGAGTTGTGCTTCATCTACCTGCAGCACTCGCACCTGTCAAATGTGCGGTTATGCCACTCGTCAGAAAAGACGGACTACCCGAAAAGGCACAGGAAATTGTAAACGACCTCAAATTTGATTTTGCCACCCGATATGACGAAAAAGACTCTATTGGAAAACGCTACCGCCGTCAGGATGCTATCGGCACTCCTTTCTGCATAACCGTTGATCATCAAACACTTGAGGATTCTACCGTTACTTTGCGCGAGCGTGATTCCATGGAGCAGACACGTGTAAATATCGCAGACCTTCACAAGCTTATCCACGACAATGTAAGCCTCACATCTCTCCTTCGCAAACTTGCATAAACAATTAACTGACATGAAATTAATAAACAAAATAATAGTAGCTGCTGCACTTATCATTACAGCTTCATCGCTCACAGGCTGCAACTACAACTCACTCGTTGAGCAGCAGCAGGCTGTGGACCAGTCATGGGCTGAGGTTGAGAACCAGTACCAGAGAAGAGCAGATCTTATTCCTAATCTCGTAAGCACCGTTAAGGGATATGCGGCTCACGAAAGCTCTACATTTGAAAAGGTTACTCAGGCAAGAGCACAGGCTACTGCAATTAATATTAATGCCGATGACCTTAACGAGGAAACTCTCGCTAAATTCCAAAAAGCTCAGAGTGAACTCTCTCAGGCACTCAAATCGCTCCTCGCAGTGTCCGAGGCCTATCCTGATCTCAAGGCTAATGAAAACTTCAAGGACCTCCAGGTGCAGCTCGAAGGAACAGAAAACAGAGTCACCACGGCAAGAGGAAGATACACACAGGCTGTGGCGCAGTACAACACATCTATAAAAAAATTCCCGACAAACATCTATGCCGGATGGTTTGGATTCACACCCAAGCCTCAGTTCCAGGCTGAAGCCGGAGCCTCATCCGCTCCTAAAGTGGAATTTTAACTGCCAATCACGATTATGAAGAAAATACTATTATTTGCTATTCTACTGATATCCTCCGTTATAGCTGTAACATCATGCTCTGATGAAAGCACGTGGGACACCTATAAGGAGTGGAGAGAGACTAACGAACAATTCTATCAGGAACAGAAAGCTCTCAAAAACTCAGACAACACACCGTTCTACACCGAGCTGAGCCCCAACTGGCTTCCTAACTCCGGTGTACTCATCCATTACTTCAACGACCGTAGCCTCACAGAGGGTAATCTTGTACCCCTCGTCACAAGTACCGTTGATGTTAAGTACAAAGGATGGCTCTGCAATGATGTTGCCTTTGATTCATCATACACCACAACAACCTATGGCGATAGCATTTTCCGCACAATGCCTTCACAAACTATTGTTGGATGGCAAGTTGCGCTAACAAACATGGCTGTTGGCGACAGCGCAAGAATTGTCATTCCCTGGTCGCTTGCTTATGGCACTGAATCAACAGGCTCTATACTCCCCTTCTCAGACCTCGTATTCGACATCAAGCTCGTTGACATCTATTCTTACGAGTCCCAGCAATAACTCAACAGCAACGCTTCATATCGCTATACTGATACATTCAGAAATCAGTTGGCGGGTACTTCACCGAATCTGTTTGGAGCCGGCTCACTTGGCTGTGCACAGAATATTATAAATATTACTGAGCCTACAACAGGCACAAAGTTGATAAAAAACCAGCCTCCGCCTTTACCAACGTCATGGAGGCGTCGCCAGCTTACTGTAAGAATCGGTATGATAGTCGTAATGCCAAATACCCAGTCTATGTAATTGAAAATACCCAAGTCGGTAATAAGGTACATAATTCCAAGTGCTGTATTTACAACGAATAAGAAGAGCATAAACCACCAGAATTCCGCACGGCTGGCTCTACCGCTGAACTGGGCATACTTACTGAAAACTCTTGCCACCGCATCTTGAAAAGTAAGTGGCGCTACAGGACGAGTGTTAAAATCCATAATCTTTTATTTTATATCTATATACTTATAAACATTGTGGCAGTGTTTTGCGTTCATTAATCAGTTAATAATAATATCTACATTCATCATGAACGCTCAAATTATTCCATCACATCAGGTAGCGAGTTGGCTACTCACAAATATAAAGCATTTTCTTGATCTAATAGGTCTTGAAAAAGATAAAACCATCGAAGAGATTATTTATGTGGCAATTATCGTTGGCGGAGCTTTACTGATTGGCTGGCTTATAAGACGCGGAATCCTGTTCACGGCACGCAAGTTCGTGAAAATGCACAAAAGCCCCGGAGCTGAACTGTTTCTTAAACAAAAGGTATTGACTAAGTGCAGCCACATTATTCCTCCGCTGGTAATTTTGGCATTACTCCCCTTTGCATTTGATTCCAAAAGCACTCTGCTCATTATTTTTGAAAAGGCTATCTATATCTACACAGCGATTGTATTTGCTATCGGACTTAATGCCGTGCTCACTTTTATATGGACAAGAATAGATGAGAAAGAGAATACCAAAAATCTCCCTCTTAAGGGTATCCTCAATATCTGTATCGGCATTGTCTGGATAATTGTGGCGATTGTATCTATATCGGTTGTTGTAGGCAAATCACCTGCTATGCTCCTTGCAGGTCTCGGTGTGTTTGCATCGGCACTGATGTTGGTATTCAAGGACACCATTCTCGGCTTTGTAGCGGGAATTCAGCTTGCCGAAAACGATATGCTTCATGTAGGCGACTGGATCGTCGTGCCGTCCACCATTGCAAACGGTATCGTGGAGGATATGTCACTCTCGGCTGTCAAGGTTAGAAACTGGGATAATACTATTGTTACCCTGCCACCATACACACTTATCTCCACCTCATTCCAGAACTGGAGAGGAATGTCGTCAAGCGGATGGCGTCAGATTGCTCGCTCTGTCATTTTTGATGCCTACTATATCAAAAAATGTGATCAGGAGCTGCTGGAAAGAGTCACAGCTCTTTATCCCGAGCTGAAAGGTTTTGTTGAACAGACACAGAAGCGTGGTAAACCAGATTACAACCCCGGACTGGCGGTGGTTAACGGTACTATTGACACCAACCTCGGACTGTTCCGCGCATATATGTGTCAATACCTTCTCAATCATCCCCTTATCGGCACTGACCAGCAGATTCTCGTGAGGGTGATGACTCCGACCGGACAGGGTATTCCATTGCAGATATGGTGCTTCACAACCACTGCATGGACAGCTTATGAAGCCGTGCAGAGTGAAATTTTCGAGCACATAGCAGCTGTTTGCACTGATTTTGATTTACAGCTGTTCAATTATCCATCCGGTACTGATACTGAGATTATTCAGATGCAGAATCCGGACATACAGAAGAAAATACCCACAGATGTGGCTGACGCAGCAAACAGTACCACTGCAAATTAAAAAAGATGTATATTTGCGGTATGAAGCCGCTAATATATCTCAACAGTGAGCAACTGCAATACATCGGAGTTACTCTTGAAAATCCCTATCATTCCATAATTCCACAAGGCGTAACTGCTATTGCAGGGCCCAATGGAGCAGGAAAATCTACACTCACACGAATACTTGAGAGGGGATGGAATTTTACCCGGAATTCCATCTCCTCACCTATTGGGAAACTCGATATCAAGCGAATAGAATTTTCTGACATACATACCCTTACCGGCTTCAAAGCCGAGTATTACCAACAGCGCTATGAGGCTTCTATGAACGATGATGTGCCTACTGTCGGAGAGATTATCGGTTGTGATACAACCTCACTGCGCTGGAAAAAACTGAGCGAGGCACTCGGCATTCAAAACCTTCTCAGCAGAAAAGCCAACTATCTTTCAAGCGGTGAACTAAGAAAAGTATTGGTGGTAAGAATGATTTGCTCTGAAATGCCGGATGTTATCATTCTTGATAATCCCTATATTGGACTGGATGCTAAATCGCGCAAGGTATTTGATGCTGCCCTCGAGGAGGTGGCAGACAGCGGAGTATCCCTCATCCTTGCTATCTGCGACCCGGCTGAGATTCCCGACTATGCCGATGCTGTTATTCCGGTGAATAATCTCACTGTTGGAGCAACAGTTACCCGTGATGAAAAAGGGAGCGAAAAACTGAGAAATGCAGTTGCTCCACTATTCAGTTTTGCCGTTGACAGTTCAAAAATACCTTCCCCAGAAAGACACTACCCACACACCGGTGACGAACTGGTTAATCTTGACAAATGCACTGTTGCCTATGGTACCAAAACCATACTTCAGGAAATATCATGGATTGTAAAGCGTGGTGAGCATTGGGCTCTCAGCGGTCCTAACGGCTGCGGTAAATCTACCCTGCTGAGCCTTATCCACGCTGATAATCCTAAAGTTTATTCCAATAATGTAAAGGTTTTCGGCAGAAGGCGAGGTACCGGAGAAACCATCTGGGATGTTAAAAAAAGAATCGGATACATATCTCCTGAAATGCACCTCTATTTTGGGGGTGGCTCCGCTACAGTAAGAGAGAATATTGCGCGCGGGCTAAACGACACAGTTGGATTTTACACCCGTCTGCACCCCGAACAGGTTGAAAAGGCTGACAAATGGATTAAGCTTTTACATCTCGAAGATATTGCAGACCGGCGGTTCTGTACTCTCAGCAGCGGGGAGCAGAGAATGACACTTCTTGCACGCACATTCATCAAAAATCCGGAACTGATGATTCTTGATGAACCTATGCATGGACTCGACGCCTGCCGCAAAAAAGCTGTCAAGAGCATAATCAACTCTCTTGCAAGCCGTGACAACACAACTATGATTTTTGTCACCCACACTCCGGAGGAATTACCGGAATGTATCACACATTCACTTACTCTGCGAGGTAACGAAACTTAACCAGCACACCCTTGTGGTCGGTTGGCCAAACACCGAGCGGGGTAATGAACTTATCCTGCGATGCAGAGTGAACCTCTCTGCTGTATGCAATACTCTCTTCCGGACCGAAAATAAACGCCTCAACCGGCTCCATGCCATTTATGGGCAGATAGAAAATATAGTCAATCCTATCACGTTCGTCCGATTCCTTAGCCCATGTAACCGTTTCAGGTTTACGTGCCGGATTTGCACTGGGATATGTATATCCCGGATGGGTGACAGGATCCGGATACAGCACCCTGTACGAATCACGGTAGCCGGCGTCATACAGTTTCTTTGTATTCTCCCACTCAATCACCACCCCATGATGATCCGCGCTATCTTTGGTTGCCTCAATCCAGTCAAGATGCGAAGGCTCGTTGAAGTCACCGCCAAAAATAATCATTGCCCCATTCGCTGCCTGAACTGCTGCATCCATAATGAAACTGTCAATAGCCTCATCACGCTGCGAAAGTGCGTTTCTTCTGTGAATTTCAGCAACATCAGTGAG
Organism: Barnesiella sp.; assembly: GCA_014800945.1. Classification (GTDB taxonomy): domain Bacteria; phylum Bacteroidota; class Bacteroidia; order Bacteroidales; family Muribaculaceae; genus Paramuribaculum. The sequence continues at coordinate 58,021 of JAAVFD010000019.1, forward strand.
TGGTGCCTCCATTTTTTTCCATGTATTTCCATCGTAAGCACGCACCTCGTAGTAAGTATCATTAAGGTAATCAAGATGACCAGTGTAAACTGCAAACTCGAGATTATCGATTTTGGCGTTCAACCGGTATATGGAACCGTGGTCGTCATTCAGAGGAAAAACCGTCACACTATCGGTAATGGGATACCTGCTCAGCAAGCCGGTGTCGTCAGAGTAAAAAGAATAGTACTCTTTGCCACGGTTGCGTAAAGCCTCGGTAATCCGGTCACAAAACCTCGTATTTTTGTAATTTCTCACCTCGCTGAGAGTCACGAAATCGGGTTCAAGGCGAGCAATCTCATCGGCTATAGCCTCAAATCCTCCCGGTATTACGGTTCCCTCCTGCCATATATTAAACTGGAGAACAGTCAACTCCTTGAAAGACTTCGCATTGACAGTGAAAAATACCGACAGCACTGTAAGAAATAACGCTATTTTCCTCATTACCACTTATCTTTAAGTATCAGTTTACTTCATCAGGCCAAGGACAAACCACACCGGTCGATTTAAGAATAGGTCGCTGCGCATTTCTTTCACGCAACAGATTTCCGAGTTCGGCACTGAGTTTTTTGGTCTGTGCCGGATTTGCCTTTGCCAGATTATTATGCTCATAAGGGTCCTTCGCGAGATTATACACCTCTTTTTCGCCGGTTATATAATTGTATATAATCTTCCAGTCATCCTTACGCATGGCACAACTGAAATCAATGCCGGGTCCGGGAAGCCCCCACACATGAGGATAATTCCAAAGCAAAGCCCTACCCTCAGAAGGGTTACCGGTGCCATGAATCATCGGCACAAAGCTTTTACCATCAACCGAATTAGTAAGTTCTACCTGTGCCATTTCAAGAATAGAGGGATAAAAGTCCTCAATCAGGAGATAGTTAGAGCACTCGGATGCCGGCTTAGTATGACCGTTCCACCGCACAATCATCGGCTCGCGGATACCACCCTCAAGCAAGGATCCTTTCCCCGAGCGCAAAGGCGCGTTCTGGGTGTGCAGTTCGCCCGTTCTCCACTGATTGGATGCTGCGAATCCGCCATTATCGCTCATAAATATAACTATAGTGTTATCAGCTTCCCCATTCTCATCAATCCAGTCAAGGAGCTCGCCGAGACTCCGGTCCATACCCTCTACAAGTGATGCGTATGCCGCCTCCTTTTCAGAAAGACCCTGATCCAGATACTTTTGATAATACCTCATATCCTTATCTACCGGTATATGCACCGCATAGTGTGACATATACAGAAACCACGGCTGATTATATTTCTTAGCCTTATCAAGTGCGGCGATAGCCTCTTTTGTAAGAGCATCGGTAACAAAAGTTCCGGTACCCCAATATTTTTCGAGTCCCTCGATAGCAAAAGGTGAAACCGGCTTGCCGTCCGGAGTGTGCCCGAAATTCTTTTCGCTCAGATAAGTAGCAAGACCTCCTGCCGCACTGCCGGTGATATTAACCTCAAACCCGAAATGAGCGGGGTTTTCTCCCGGAGTGTCAATAGCCCCGAAATGAGCCTTTCCGCAATGAATGGTATGGTATCCGGAATCCTTAAGCCTCTGAACAAAAGAAGTACCTACATAAGTATTGTTTATGCCCGGCACAGTGCTGATGCCATTATAGTTCCAGTCCGGAGCAGGAATCCCTATATCAGAAGGTTCGTCTGTTGTTTTGTCGCGGTGCAGAGTCCAGTTTGTAACCTTATGATTGACAGCATTCATTCCGGTAATTAAACTGCAACGCGACGGGCTGCTTATAGCACTCGCATAAGCACTCGTGAATTTCATACCTGAAGCCGCGAGCCGCTCCATAGCGGGTGTATGGTATTTACGGTTGTTTGCTGTGATGGAATCGGCAAAGGGTACGGAAGTATCCTGCCATCCCATATCGTCAACCATAAAAAGCAGTATATTGGGACGCTTCTCCTCTGCTACCGCATTTAGTGCCGACATTGCAACCGGAATAGCCGAAAGCGACACAATTATTTTTTTACCGTTAATAGTCATATTCAAGATTAAAGTGGTCAATATTTAGAACAGATCCGCTACCACCGGTAAAATAATCACCGTACTTGCTGGCACTTGCCACCACAAGGATATATTTTGGCTTGCGGGATGTTGATTTATAATCAAGATTCACGGTTATATCCACATATCCGTCAGTCGAGTATCCGAACTGCACATCGCCATAGGCAATTACACCTGGATCATCAGGATTAAAGAGTTTTCTCTTAGCCGGGTTTGTGCGGATTTCATATGGTTCGTCCCAGTCGCCCAGTGCACACCACACAATGCAGGTGTCGGGTTGTCCCACCATATCCTGAAATCCGGTGGAATAATGCGATATAGGCACTGAAGTGTAATCAATTTTACCGGTAAGCCTGGTTGGATAATTATTGAACGGTCGTCCAAACGAAAGAATACCGTTTGTGCCTTCAGTTGCTACATAGTCACCCACAAAAAGGTTACCGGCAGCAAGCTTGCCGAGAATTGAAATTCCCACAAACTTAGATTCCAGTTTGGCTCCATGATAACCGGTTGGAGATTCAAGACTGGTAATTGGCGAAGTATTTGACGGTCCGAGGGTAGTTGCACCCTTGTTACCGGTGCCCCAGAAAGAAGCTTCGCCTTCTACCCACGGACACCATATTTTACCGTCCATCCACCAGTTTTCAAACTGCGAATTGGGCAGCTGAACAATGTTCATGGTATTGAATGTTTCAGGCAAAGTGACATCCTCGCCGCTCACAGCTCTCACCTCATAGGTGCTTTCAGCAAGAAGATTGATAATTCTTGCGCTGAAGTTTCCTCCGGACACGGTAATCCAGCTCTGAGGCACTTGAGTCCACACATCAACCCCTGTAAGGCGGTACTCAAACGACACTGTTCTGCCAGCCTCTGCAGTAGCATAAATCCACGCTACATTTGTCCATGCATCGACTCTTTCTATATTCACAGCAACATCGGTCTGGGTTACAGATATAGTCCACTGCTGCTCACGCCCGAATTCAGAAACGGTTACAACCACAGGCTGCGTGAAGTCAACTGTTTTGCCTACTATATCGGGAGTCATGACTGCAGTTCCACCGCCAAGCTTTAGAGTGCTCACCTCTATTTTGTCAAGTGACAGTTCAGATGGCACCATAGCTGAAACCGTATGATTTTCAACATCTATCTGCGATGTTCCCACTTGATTGGCTACTGTAAAGTAGCGTTCAATAGTCTGCACAGCCGAGAATGTCCATACATAATCGTAATAAACGGCAAATTTCAACTCAACCGGCTGTGTAAGATCCAGACCGTCAACAATCATAGCCGTGTCAGGGCAAGTAGCATCTTTGGACAGCACGAGCGAAGCAAGTTTGACATTCTGCAAGTCTGCATCCTCATTCAAGAAAAGTGTCACGGTTCTTTCAATAGAGTCAATCGAAGCCGCCCTACTCTGGTTCTCCGCTTCAACATCAAGAATGTTTGGCTGAATGTGCGGATAAGGGATATCGTTTTTGATACATGATGCCGTCAAAACAGTCATCATAACACATAACGCACCTACTGCCATGCGCACTTTTGAACCGTATATAAAATCAAATGTGTACACCTATTCCAAAATTGATATTAAACAAATTGAATTTGAAATTAGCTCCGCTGCTTGTGCGCGAGCCTTCCTCAACCCCGTCGGTGAGCTGCTTCTCATGGTTTACATGAATTCCGAACACACCGAATGACACATTGAAACTCACATTTTCCATTATGAAAACGCATAGTCCCGGGCTGAAATTGAGAGATACAGAGGTTGTGTTGGTTCTTGTGTCTCTAAGTTCTCCGCTATAGTATCGCTTGAATCGTGATGATGCACTACCGAAACTCAGGTCAACATCGTTAAACACCCCGAAACGTTTCATGGTAGATAAGCCTACATAAGTCCGATAGAACACCCCGAGTGCATAGGAGTTGGAATAATAGCTCACATCCTTCAGTGAGAAATTCATATCATCATCAATATCCACCGTAAGTCCTCCAAGAGATGCTTCTCCTCTGGTGTAATTGAATTTCAGACCCAAACTCTGGTTGTTTCCGATAAAATAACCGAAAGATGGTTTTATAGAAAACTGCTTGCCCTTGAAGGTAAAATCCTTAATAGCGCTTAGAATCTGAACATCATCGGTGTTAAATTCACCGTAACTTGCCATCAGTCCAAAGGTCCACTGCCCTTTTGGTATAAACAGGAAGTTATACAGTCCGCGGTCATACCTGCCGAAATTTCTTTGTGGCAGTATCATGCTTACTGTATCCTTGCCCACTATCACTCTTTCATCCTTAATCTGAGCTGCACTCGGTTCAAAACCGAATTCGGAGAGAACGGCAGTTGTATCAATTTCCTGTGCACCGGCAACAAGCGGTGCAGCCATTGACATAGTAAGAAATATATATAACAGGATTTTTCTCATACGGCATCACAGATAAAACACACATCCGAATGAAACGGAAAACAGGTTAATTTTGAAATTGGCATGTCTGCTCTTGCGGTGAGCCACATATATTCTGTCGGTTGTAGATTTGGTATCGGTGTAGCCGAATCCGAGCACACCGATATTGACCTCGATAGCGGAATAGTTGTTAAGAAACATAACCATGCCGGGAGTAAGACCAATGTTCATGCTGAAATTTCGCTCAAACGTTCCGGTAAAATCTTCACCGGCACCATTTGTCAGCTTGCTTTGTCCACCGCCAAGTTCAAGCTGCACCTCATTAAACATACCGAAGCGCATACCGCTGCCCAGTGAAAAATAATTTCTGAAAACCGCAGTTCCATAATAATTTGATGTTATGGCATAGAGATGATCAACATCATAACTCGTTTCGCTGTCAAGAATAAGCGAAGCGGAATTAAGTCTTGCCCTTGAACGGGTATAGCTGAATTTACCACCTGCCGCAAGGTTATCCTTGAAACAATACATGAGTGTGGGACTAACCTTGAAGGAGTATGTATCTCCGTTTATATTCTCTATTACAAGAAACTGATAGTTATCCTGGTCGCTTTGCGAATAGTTTACGCTGACACCGGTTATCCACTGACCTTTGGGTATGAACGACACATATTCAAGCCCTCGCTTGAAAGGCTCCTGAGCAAGAGCTTCCGATGGAGCCGCTAATGCCGTCGCTACAATCAGTGCCGCTGTTATTTTTCGGAGTAGATTCATTTATATTATGATAATGATTTATTAATATGAAAACGCCAGTTCATCTATCCATAGAGAGCTGCCTACACTTGTTGCTGTTTTCGGATCGCTTACTGTTACAATAGCCTCTGTTTCGTGAGCCACAGACCCAATTTCCGGTGATGCCGCCACCATAACCTTGACTCGCGCTGCTTTAGTGCCGAACGATTCATAGACTAGCGGCACGGTAAATGCCGTATAACCCATTGCAGGAGTGAGAAAGCCTTCTCCTCTGCTAATCACCCGGTTATCAGCATCCAGTACCTCAACCCTTACATATCCTTGCTGATTACTTCCAGGTACAGCGGGCACAAAACGATAGAATCCGTTAAGAGCCGACGGGCGTGAGGTGAATGCAACACCTTCGTCATACACTTCCGTTAAGGTTTTGCTATCCCATTTATATGAGCCGAGGAATATTTTGCCTACTGATTTATATTTTATATCCGGCACATTCCTGCTGTACTTAACATACGGTTTAGACTCCTGAAGATAGTTGGGGATAGCCTCACCGTCAGGGTCAAAAGCAACATTATCAATTCTCACGGCAAAAGAGGAACCGGCATACGCTTCACTCTCTTCAACTGTACGCACACATGGAATCACATACCAGGTGTTGAGGGTTTTGGAATTAAGATTATAAGTCTTGGCATTCACATTTGCCCACACCTCCGGAACAGTGAATCGGAAATCGGTATAATTCTGCAAATTGAAAATCTCCACGATAGTCTGCGAGTACCGTCCACCGCTGAGCATATTCTTATAGGTGGTGTATTTTTCTATAACATCCTCAAAATCTCCGTTAGGCAGAGGAGATGTAGCCTCTGTAACCACAGCTATCTCAGGAGTAAAATCCAAAGCATTGGGATTACTCATCACTGTTGCCCTGAACCGGTAAGATGTCTTCTCCTTCAATCCGGAAACAATTATTTCACCTTTTTCCTCATCTCTGTCTATCTGGGTTGTAAGTTCATTCCCTGCATATATTCTTGCAAGTGCGGTAATTGTTTTAAGAAGTGATTTATCCTTAGGTTTGATTCGCACCACCGCTTTGAGAGCAAAAGCATCTACCTCGATTTCAAACTCGGGTGATAATCGTTTCAGTTCTGTTTCTACTCTTGCTATGCCGCAATATAACAATCTAACAGGTATTGCAGCAGTGCCGGATGGAACAGTAAAATCAATCATATAGACATTTTTCTCATCCTTGACCGCTTTAATAGAAGTAATGGGAAGAGGAACCCAGTTTTTTCCGTCAGACATTGACAGAGTCACGGTTTCAGCAGGATCGGTGTCGCAATACACCTTGAATGAAGCTTCGTCAATACCAACAACCGGTGACGATATAGCGAGCAGACTCACTTCCGCCCCCCTCAAGTCAATTTTAAGCGAAGTCGGTGCCGAAGATTTCCCGTTAGAGGCTATTGCCTGAAGAGTGAAGTTATCCGGCAATCCATCAGTGTCCCTAAGACGTGGAACAAGGTTAGTAAAGTCAACAGTTATATTTTCCCCACGCTCTATTCTAAGCCCCAGTGCTGTGAGCGGTGACAAGTCAGTAGCTGTTACAAGGTCGATATCCGGGCTGAAACCCTGCTGAATCAATGAGGGTGCAATAGTTGTAAGAATCAGATGCGCCACATTTGCCGCCGGCACAGTCATAACAAGTGGCGATGGAGTCTGTCCTTCAATAATATTTACCGGAACTCCATCAACAAATCCCTCACAAGTTATTACCGGAGCAGGTGAATCAACAAACTCCGGAGTGAGTGCGATGGAAATATCATCGGCATTCATCTCCGTGTCAAACGATATATTCACCACAGGAGAATCAGTATCGGTTTTATCCACATCCACGCTTATAGGAAACCATACACCTGATTTAGTTTCATCTATTTCCGTTACAAGGAAATCACACTCTCTGCCATCCGGCATCTCAAGCACCATCCCCACATATATCTTGCCGGGCATGAGATAAGCGTAGCGTGTTTCATCTTTCGGATAATAGATGTGACTGCCGCCATAGCTGTGAAGTCTAAGCCCAAGTTTAGGAAAGAAATCTTTTGCCGGCTGCTTGAAGTCTGCCACAATCAGAGTGTTTGCAAGTTTACAGTCAATGCTCACCACCTCCTCTCTTCCATCGGCAAGCACACAGGTCGCACTACCGTAATAGTACGGAGAATCAAAGCCTTCAATAAGCGGAGAGCCATAATAAGCTTCAACCAGATATGAACCGGGCAGAATAGCCTGAGCAGGAAAATAGGATGACAGAGCTTGCCATGAACCGGAGAATTCACCGTCCGTAGAGGATATTTTCAATGAAAAGTCGTCAGCATCCGGAATATTCTCCAGAAAAGTTACCTGACCGGGGTTAGCTGCCGAGACTACCTCGTGTGACACACTCACCTCCGGAATAATTCTTCCGGCACCGTCCTGACTTCCGATATGCTCTGTGGAGCAATCGGTAAAGCACCATGCTAAGGCGCACAATGCAATCATTATATTATTGCGACAAAACCGCATAGCTCTATCCATCAGAAAAATACCCTACAAAATCAAATCGGCTCGCGATATTTGATTTTTGCAGTTATTAAAACGGTTGTAAAGATACGTTTAATTTACAACAGAGCCGATTACTGTTACCTTAAAATAAGTTAAGCGCGCAACACTTGAATAATGTCACGTTGTTATAAATTATATATTTGTACGTTATGAAAAAACTACTTCTACTTTTCGTTCTCGCGCTCGGATGCTCAGTAAGCCTAAGCGCACAGTCATTTGACCTCAAAGGTATGCTTGGCAGCCTATTGTCAAGTGACAAAATTACAGTAAAAAGCTTGACCGGAACATGGAAATATTCCGCTCCCGCCGTCACTTTCAAGAGTAGCAATCTACTCAAAAAAGCAGGTGGTGCCGCTGCTTCGTCTGCTATTGAATCCAAGCTTTCACCTTACTATAGCAAAGCCGGACTCAACAAAGTTGAACTCACCATCGAGGAGGACAGCACTTTTACCATGAAGCTTAGCAAAGCAACTCTTAAAGGCACTATATCTGCTGTATCAGATTCTGATTCAGACGCCAACTTCGTATTCAACTTCACTGTTGGAGGCAAATTGCCTATCGGTAAAATGAATACTTATATAACAAAAGTAGGTTCAAACAATCTCACTATAACCTTTGATGTGTCCAAGCTGGTATCTATCGTTGAAAAAGCCGGCTCAATTACCGGCAGCAGCACAATAAGCGGAATAACCAATGTGCTTCAGGGATACGACGGCGTGTGTGCCGGCTTCAAACTCACAAAAAGCAAATGATAACCCGGTATGCTGACAGCTTCAGTAGTAACTTATCACACTCCTGATCGGGAGTTGAAAGATTGCCTGCATGCATTGCAGCAAAGCTGTACAGACCAAATAATTATTATTGACAATGCCTCGGAGGAAAGAATCCGGGGTATTGCTTCTTTATTCAGCAAGGTCAAATATATACCTTCCGGCAATATCGGCTATGGCTCTGCCCACAATAAGGGTATGAGGCATGCAATTGAAAGCGGAGCCGATTTTCATCTTGTTCTCAACACCGACACCTGCTTCACGCCGGAGGATATATCCGAACTCCTCGACCGGATTAAAGAAGCTAACGACATAGGGATTGTGCATCCGAGAATAACCGACCGTAGCGGTAACGACCTGTTAACAAGCCGGATGCTCCCCACTCCTGCTGACCTGTTCATCCGCAGATTTCTGCCAAAAAGAATGTTCCGGCACCGCAGAGACCGCTATCTGCTTAAGAATCTTGACAGGAACAACAGCCACAACATACCCTACCATCAGGGGAGTTTTCTGCTTTTCAGAGTGTCAGCGCTAAAGGATTGCGGACTCTTTGACGAGCGTTTTTTTATGTATCCTGAAGATATTGACCTGTGCCGCAGAATCCATAGAAAATACCGTACTCTATATGTGCCCGCCCCTACGGTTGTTCACCATCACCGTGCAGCCTCATATAAATCTTTGCGGATGCTGAGAATACATATCGCTAATATGATACGCTACTTCAACAAATGGGGCTGGTGGAACGATTCCGAAAGAAAAGCTATGAACGCCCCATTCCTAAAGCATTGAGGCATATAGCTAAGCAGGTTTCGATAATCAGACCCCTGAATATATATTATGACGGTAGAGTGTATGACCGGTTTGAAGCAAACGGTTGTGGATACGTTTGATACGTTGAGTCTGAGTAGATTCCTCCTCGGGTTCATGTTCTTCCTTTATGCTAAAAGACCCGACACCGGTTACCGGTAAATATTCCTGCCAGTGAACGGGCACATTGTGAAATCTACCATCTCCACCAAATTTCTCTACATAGGTTAAGCGAGGTTCCGCGCGATAACCATAGGCCCGAACTTTAATTGTCGCGTCAGAGCTGTCTGTCGATTGTGAACTGATTTTTTCTGTCTTCAATATGCAGTCTGTCACACAGTCCGGATGCCTAAACCGGTCAATTCCCCAAAAGTTTGCCAGTGCCTCATGCTCCCAGTAGGCGCTTTCAATTTTCATATCACGCCCGTAGATATTTTCCTCCGAGCGTATTTGCTGATACATTGGCACGGACAGCAATGGGGCGAATGCAAAATATATAGCTCTGAAATGATCGGAATTAATCCTTACAAAATCTTCAGACGCTTTATCAAAACTATAGTTCCGAAACTGCCGGGGATTCATATCCATGTTTTCATCCTGCATGTGATCAGCTATTATAATGTTGATCATCCGTGATTTTTCAAAATCAAAATCGTCACCGTACCCCACTTCATTATCATTCAAGATACTAATAATGCTGTTTTGGGCTAATGGTGTGAAGAGAAGCGCGAACTGTTGGTTATTATTACGGTTGGAGGTATCGAAGGCTATTTCAAAGTCTTCGTTGGACATCATGGCGTAATCATAATCTTTAAGATTACGTGACTTGCGTCTCAGAGCTGCTCTCTTAATCCATTTTCCTATTTTTGAGGTTGACATCCGACTGTTTTGTTCGCGGTAAAAGGTCAGATCCGGAGCTGCGGTGTTGCCGTATATCAGTCGTGTTTTCCTATGATACTCCGGATATGGGCGAGATATTTCCGCAGTAAGAACCTGTGAACGATGCACCACCCGGTACCTACCGTTTGAATCACGGACAGACTCGGTCCAATGAATAGTCAATGACCCTGTATATACCTTTTCTCCCCATATCATTTTTTTTGTTCTGCATATCACAAATGGATTGCCATTTATCGTTCCTGAGTGAGAGAATAGCACCGAGCGATCCTCATTAAAAGATTCATTCCACCCATAAATAGCCTTCAGCTCCTCAAGTCGTTGAGTGGTAAAAAAAGGGTCAAACTCAAGGTGAGGAATGGTTTGTTTCATCATCCTTGTGAAAATATCCCAGTCATAGAGCCTGTTTAATGGCTCCATCTGCTGATATGCATTATCAATAAGAGATTTACGGCGAATATCCATCTCATTGGATTCACCTTTAAGCTTTTTCAGTCTGGGATGAATTACTCCTAAAAGGAGACAGATTAGCAGCACGCATATTACTGCAATTCCAATGCCAATTCCAGTGCCTTCGCCACCCTCTCTAAAGCAACTTATCGACAAAACAACACCGGATGTAAAAAACAACCAGAGGGCAACGCATAGGATCCTCCAGCGGGTTATGCGCTTTTTCAGCTTATATATAATCGCCTCTGCATCCTCTATATCAGAACACGTCTGCCTGTTTTCCTCCACATCAACAGCTGATTCTGTGGCGAGCTGAGAAAATGTGGATTTGCAAATGTCTTGGAATTTGTCCTTGAATACATTAACATACTCCTCAAGAGGATCATAAATGTATTGCATCACATCAGAAGAACTTAGCGCGAGCCATCTCGCGAGTATCGTCGGATATTGTGAACGGTATTCGGGTTGTATATTTCTCTCGTGCAGCAACAATCATTTTCGTAGGCCAAGAGAATATATCGGTGTTCCATTGCGTTACACGGCTATTATAGACCGTACGTGCCGCAGTGATTTCACGCTGTAGATAATTATTCTGCTGCATTGCATCGGCTATTGCATTGTGAGCTTTTAGTTCCGGATAAGCCTCAACCTGTGGAAAGAGTCTCCCAAAAGCAGTGTTGACCTGCTCCACCACTTGGTTGCGGTTGGTGTCATCAACTCTGCCACCGCTTCTTAGCGCCGCCACTGCCGTCATTACATTAGAATCCAGTTCGACTGCCCTATTTACCAGACCAACAACATTTTGAAGAATCTGTACCCTCTGCTCCAAATAATTATCTATATTAGATGCTTCAGCTTGTATTTTCTGTTCTAACTGCTGAAAATAGTTCTTAGCTTTTATCTTCATGAAAATAAAAATTATTCCCGGAAGAATTCCCAAAATACAACCTAAGGCAATTATTAAACCGGAATCTTGAACACCGCTTACAAGGGCAAAAATCAGAACAAGAATTGGAATTGTTACCCAAAGGGCTATTTCAAATAATATAGAGCCGAAGCCTACTGTTACCGGCAACTGGCGATTTATCACTCTAACATCCTGACCCTGACCATTTACCGGGCCGGTTATTTCATCTAATTGATTAGCCATAATCAGTTGTTGATTAAAATTTAGAGATAATCACTAATAATATTAAGTGAAAACAAAAAATTGGTTTATTAAAGGGTGTAAACCTACCGTTAAAAAATAAAATCACGGAAGATATGCTACGCAAAATTACAAAAATTTCTATTAAGGGCAATCAGCTATGGAAGTCGTTTGCCTTTTAATATTGACTAATACTATCTGCCAAAGCTGACTAACCAGTTGGTAAGTTCGGTGAGGGCTTGATTGAGGTAAGTGAAGTCGGGATTACAGAGCCAGCCGTGCCCACCGGTGGGATATACGTGAAACGACACCTGAACATTGTTGGCTACCAGTGCCCTGAAATAGTCTGTGGAGTTTCTAAGCGGTACTGCAGGGTCATTCTGACTCACGGCTATAAAGGTTGGTGGAGTTTCTGATGATACATACAGTTCGTTGCTAAAGTATTCTATCAGATTTTCAGATGGTTTATCGCCTAAAAGCAAGTTACGAGACCCACTGTGGGTAAACTCCTCACTCATTGTTATTACAGGATAAAAGAGCACTTGAAACGCCGGGGCGATTTTGCCTGGATGACTAATAACTGTAGCGGCAAGATGTCCTCCCGCAGATGCTCCACCAATCCCTATCTTTTCCGGGTCAATCTTAAGCTCGGATGCTTTATCGTTGAGAATCTCGAGCGCTCTTAGTGCGTCTTCTCTCGGCACTTCATGATGCCTGTTTGGCATTCGGTACTTCAGCACGGCGAGTGTAACTCCAATTTCGTTGAGGGGTTGTGCGAGTGCACTTCCTTCGTAAAGAGATGATAGCCCGAAGTATCCTCCACCGGGGCATAAGAGCAGTGCTGTGCCCGATGGCCGGTCTGCAGGATAGACTGTGATTTCCGGTTCGGATACGAATGTAATCCATCCGGTGCTGTCGCTCTGCTCCAGGCCCTTTGCTATTCCGTTGGATGTCGGTGCACCGTTTTGCCAAAGTTTATATGTAATCGGCTCGGCTGCCGAGATAGGATTAATCACCTGTGCCATAATCATTAATGCAAACGCTATAAGATTTTTCATAACAGACTATAAGCTGACAATCGCATAGTTAATATCTTATTAAGTATTTGCAGATTGGTTCGATTATATTCTAAACCTTGCAAACTATCAACAAGATTGAGGATTTACAAAGTTAGCAATAATATCCTAATAGTCAAACCGGTTATCGCAGCTTATTTCTATATTAGCTAATATTTTATTAGATTTGCAGAGCAAACCTAAACGTGTCTTTGTGATGAGCTCCGATGAATTGAAATGTGACCGCCCGATTCTTCCCGTGCGGATTTTCCGGTTTTATGTTGAAGGATTCCGTAGCATGACTGTGGGACGGTATCTGTGGGCTTTGATATTGGTGAAGCTCTTCATTCTTTTCTTTGTGTTCAAGCTATTGTTTTTTCCGGATATTCTAAAGCGTGACTATGACAATGACGCGGATAGAGCAGCGGCAGTGAGGCGCGCTCTTGTTGAACGAAGCGAAACAACAAAGTAATCATAAATTTTTTCCATAACCAATAATACATTTAATAATGAACGATTTAATCAGCGTTGTTGACTGGTCGAGATGGCAGTTTGCCCTCACGGCTATGTACCACTGGCTGTTTGTGCCCCTCACCTTGGGCATTTCAGTGATAGTGGGAATCATGGAGACAATCTACTACCGCAAGCGAACAGCTCGCTGGCTGGCGATAACCAAATTCTGGATGATGCTTTTCGGCATCAACTTTGCGCTCGGTGTTGCCACAGGTATTATTCTTGAGTTTGAGTTCGGCACCAACTGGTCCAATTACAGCTGGTTTGTGGGTGACATTTTCGGTGCGCCGCTCGCCATTGAGGGTCTGCTGGCTTTCTTTATGGAATCTACTTTTATTGCGGTGATGTTCTTCGGCTGGAAAAAAGTGAGCCCGGGTTTTCATCTTGCCTCAACATGGCTCACAGCTATAGGTGCATCTCTGTCAGCACTCTGGATTCTTATCGCAAATGCCTGGATGCAGTATCCGGTGGGCATGGTGTTTGACCCGGCTCAGATGCGCAATGTTATGGATAATTTCTGGGAAGTGGTTCTCTCTCCGGTTGCCATCCACAAATTTTTCCACGCGGTACTTAGCGGTTGGGTTCTTGCCGGTGTATTCGTTATCGGTGTCAGCTGCTGGTTTATTCTTCGCAAGCGCTCGGTTGAAATGGCAATCAGTTCCATAAAGGTAGGTGGCTGGGTAGCCCTTGCCGGTATTCTCGGCACTCTTTGGACCGGTGACGGCTCGGCTGTTGATGTAGCCAGAGTTCAGCCTATGAAACTCGCCGCTATGGAGGGTCTTTACCATGGCGGCAGAGACCAGAGCATAGTTGCTTTCGGTATTCTCAATCCGGCCAAGACCCCTCAGAATGATGAGGATGAATTTTTGTTTGCTGTGAAGATACCTTATGGCTTGTCTTTCCTCGCCACTCACGATCCGCACGCATTTGTGCCCGGCATAAGTGATCTTGTAAACGGTATTTCCATCAACGAGAATGGCGACACAGTAAAAGTTGACTCATACGCAGACCGCATTGAAACCGGTAAACGCTCACATGAGGCACTCCGCGCTTACGATATCGCTGCCGCCCATCAGAATTCTGCGGCTATGGATAGTGCCAAGACAGTGCTAATGGATAATTACAAATACTTCGGCTACGGCTATCTTGATAATGCCTACGAGGCAGTTCCACCGGTAGCAGTAACTTTCTACAGCTTCCACATCATGGTGATTTTCGGCGGCTATCTTTTTGCTTTCATTGTGTTAATTCTCTTCCTTGTGTATAAGCGCCCTACAATTTTGCGCAAAAACTGGATACTGTGGCTCGGAATCATCTCCATACCGCTGGTGTGGGTGTGCAGCGAGGCCGGTTGGGTTACTGCCGAAGTTGGACGTCAACCCTGGATAATTGAAGGTATAATGCCCACGCGCGCAGCAATCAGCGACATTTCAGCGGGCACGGTTCAGACTACGTTCTGGTTGTTTGCTTTGGTATTCACCGGATTGCTTGCCGCTGAAGTGTGCATAATGCTTCGCGCAATCGACAAGGGGTCAAAAACAGATTACGAAAACGCTAAAGACTGATTGATATGGCTAATATAGAATTTCTTCAAGCATACTGGTGGGTACTTATTTCAGTGCTTGGCGCCCTACTGGTATTCCTTTTGTTTGTTCAGGGCGGTCAGTCCATGTTGCTGCAACGCCTGAGCGCTGACGACCGGGTGATGATGATAAACTCACTCGGCAGAAAGTGGGAACTCACATTTACTACACTGGTAGTGTTTGGCGGCGCTTTTTTCGCCTCCTTCCCATTGTTCTATTCCACAAGTTTCGGTGGTGCCTACTGGCTATGGATGCTGATTCTGTTCAGTTTCATAGTTCAGGCTGTGAGCTATGAGTTCCGCCATAAACCCGGCAACCTGTATGGTGCTCGCACATACGATATTTTCTTGTTTATCAACGGATGTGTAGGGTGCATTCTTCTTGGAGTAGCGGTCAGCATGTTCTTTTTCGGTGGTGAGTTTACCGTTAATATGGGTAATATTCTCGATCCGGGAGCGCCTGTGATTTCACAATGGGCTCCGAGTCACGGATTTGAGGCTATTTTCAACTGGAAAAACCTTGTTCTTGGTGTAGCTGTGCTGTTTCTTGCGCGCACTCAGGCTTCCCTTTACTTTCTTGACAATATCAATGGAGGAGAGGAAATTGCCAAACGAAACCGCCGTGGGGTGCTTGTAAACGGAGCTATTTTTGTTGTATTCTTCCTGCTCTTCCTGGCTCTTCTGCTAACAGCAGAAGGAGTTCAGACTGTTTCCGGCAAAAGTTCTTTTGAGTGGGTTGATTATAAATACCTTCACAACTTCCTGGAAATGTGGTGGGTGCTGATTATCTTCCTTATCGGTGTGGTAGCTGTGCTCTACGCTATTATACGCAGCGTATTCTCCACTACTTTCACCAAAGGCATCTGGTTCAGCGGTATCGGAACAGCCCTCGTGGTTGTGAGCCTCTTCTGGGTAGCCGGTTTCAACGGTACTGCTTATTACCCTTCACTGCTTGACACCGATAGTTCGCTAAGTATTGCCAATAGTTCTTCAAGCAAATTTACACTCCAGGTAATGAGTATTGTGAGCTTGATAATTCCATTTGTAGCAGCTTATATAATATATGTGTGGCGTGCAATGGATCGTAAACCCATCACTCCCGCCGAGATGCACGAAACAGACCACAAATACTGATAAAGTTCGGTAAACAAGTTTTCATTATCATATAAAAAGCAGCCGTGGCAATTATTATCACCACGGCTGTTGTTATTTATTTGTTTTATTATGTTAGTCTTCGATTGTGCAGATTGAAACTCGGTTCCAAGATTCTTCTGCAAACATATTTCCGATACCTTCGCCTTCAGCCTGAATGCGTGAAGATTTAATTCCGTATCTCTGAATGAGTGCGTCGCGAACACTTTCTGCACGTGCTGCAGCGAGACGTAGGTTAAATTCAAGATTACCGTCCTGTGATGCGTAGCCTTTGATTATCACTTTAGATTCGGGGTGATGTTTAAGATAATCTGCAATCATCTCAACATTCGGCTGCTGATCGGCTGTGATTTTGGATGAACCAATGCGATAGAATACATAACGTACGCTTGACAGGGTGTTAGTTTCCTTATTGATAGTAATAACTTTAGGTGCCTGACTTCTGCAAGAATCCAACTGAACTGCAAGAGAAGCTGCTTCTGCCTGAGAGGCTGCCAATGCGACTGCATTTGCTGCTACATCAGCGCGGAGAGCGTTAACCTGAGCATTGAGAGCATCTACTTCAGCCTGATTGTATTCGCGAACAGCTTCAAAACCGGGGCCGAAATTATAGGTCACACCTGCGAGAAGGTTAAATGTTGCTTTATTTGCATTGTAAGCGGCAGAGGTGAAGCGAACACCAGCGTCACTCATATCCCACGCAACGTATGGTTTAAGTGAAATGGTAATCTTTTCACTGGGATGGAAGTTGAAATTCAATCCGGCTTTAGTAGCAAAGTAGTTATGGTACTGTCCACTGCCGAGATTATATATATCGCGACCCCAACCTGCACCGGCTACAGCTTCGATATCAAACACTCCGTCTTTAGGAATATAGCTGATAAAATCAAAGAGCTGAAAGAGGTTTACTGTACCATAAGCACCTACATAAAGGTTGTCAAACGCGGTTGCGCTTTTTTTACCGCTCCAAGATGATGTATTGATGCCGAACTGACCTTCAACGCCCAATCCAAAAGTAGGGGTGAGTTGCTTTGCAATGTGAGCACCAACAGTTCCACGCATTGAACCGAAGAAAGGATGCTTTTTTAACGGTGTGGTAACACCACCATCAAGACCAACAGACCAGTTAGAACCGATACCGGTAGCACGAAGAGCATCTTGTGCTGAAGCAGTTGCCACACCAGCGGCTAAAGCTGCGATTAAAAAGAATTTTTTCATATAAGTGTTAAGTTTTTAAGTTGAAAATCGTTTTGTAGTATTTTGAAACGTTCTACATTAAAAACCTCACATATTAATTTTTGTTCAGAAAAAATTTCTACAAAATTTAATCACTTCTGTTTTTCAACCATTTAAGCCGTATTTTTTGGACAAAAATTTCTATTGCTTCATTAGCCTAATGATTCAATAGACTTCTATAGATTAGATTCAACTTGGAGTAGTAGCTATCCCTTCCAAACTTTTCGAGTGCTTTACGTGATATTTCCGCATGGTCATATTTAGTTGCCAGCATTTTTTTTACCGCATAGTTAATCGCCTCAGAATTACGGGGTTCAAAAAGCACTCCGTTGTTGTCATTAATAAGTTCGGGGAGACCTCCAATATCGGAACCGGCAACCGGTGTGCCAAGCGACAGTGACTCAATAACGGAAAGCGGATTATTTTCATAACATATAGAGGGCACTACAGATAGCTTACTTTTACTTAAAAGATCTGCCACCTGCTCTGAATTTAACCTTCCAACAAATGATATATTTGAGTGCGAAGCATATTGCCGAGTAAGATCAACCAGCAACGGACCATCACCTGCAACAGTAAGATTCCAGGCGCCTGCAACCGCTGCCTCGAGCAGGTATTTCAGCCCTTTTTCCTCAGACAATCTACCTACATAACAAACACCTTCCCTGCCGGTCAACTGAGTTTCACGAGGCTCAACCGACACAAAATTATGCAATACCTCAAGTGAATTACGGGGAATACCGCCCTGAATCATCTTGCTGCATATAAATTCGCTCGGGCAGATAAATCTGCTCGTTATATTCTGCAATTTCCGTCGGTGCCACTTTTTTGCCTCAGCGAATGCCACAACTGATGATGCAATAGAATTTTTCATGCATCGGTAACGCAAAACTGCATCAGAATCGATGAGACACTCAACACAAGGAGCACCATTTCTCAAACATGAATATGAAGGACATATCAGCTTGTAATCGTGCAAAGTCCACACTACCGGCACTCCGGCTTTATGAGCCTCTTCTGCAACTGCGGGAGATAAATAGGAGTGTATGTTGTGGAGGTGTATAATATCTGGCTTGAAAGAATGTATCGCCTTTCTTACTGCCTTACGGATTCCATTATAGCCTAATATTCTGGCAACAGCTTTGAGTTTTTCCTGAATATTTCCGTCAATACTCACCTGAGTAATCTCAAAAGAGCCGGGTGGCAATGGTTGATTTTGTGGATGTGCCATTGTCATGACCGCAACTTCACAATCATTTTCCCGCAGTAGTTTTTCAAGTGCGAGAAAATGAACGCAGTCGCCACCATTATGCCTGTAAAATTTATTTACAAGCAATATGCGTAAATTTCGCAAGTAAGAATTCACTTATTAGAGTTCCATGTTCTTGCCAGACCACCCTCTCCTGTTTCCTTGTATATTGAAGGAAGGTCGTGTCCGGTCTGCTTCATAACTTCAACCACTCTGTCAAAGGACACACGGTGTCCTCCATCAGTGAATGCAGAGTATAGGTTTGCATCCAGTGCGCGCGCTGCTGCATAAGCATTACGCTCAATGCATGGAATCTGAACAAGACCGCACACAGGGTCACATGTCATGCCGAGGTGGTGTTCCAATCCCATTTCCGCAGCATACTCAATCTGCGCCGGACTCCCTCCGAATAGCTGGTTTGCGGCAGCGGCAGCCATAGCACAAGCAACACCTACTTCACCCTGACATCCTACCTCAGCTCCTGCAATAGAAGCATTTGTCTTTACCACATTACCAATAAGTCCGGCAGTAGCAAGTGCCCTATATATTCTCGCATCGGAAAAATCGCGGCTCTTTTTTAGATGATACAGCACAGCAGGGACTACTCCACATGAGCCGCAGGTAGGAGCTGTGACAATCTCTCCTCCAGAAGCATTTTCCTCACTAACTGCCAAGGCATATGCAAAAACGAGTCCTCTACTCTGAAGATTGCTCTTATATCCGGAAGCTCTCACATGGTAAGTTGCAGCACGTCTGCGCAAGCTCAACGGGCCTGGAAGCACACCTTCTCTATCAAGACCTCGCTCGACCGCAGAACTCATGGTGTTCCACACCTTAGCGAGGTATTCCCAAATTTCCGGGCCTTCGCACTCTTCTACATATTCCCAATATGATTTGCCGGTATCCTCACACCATTTCTGGATATCTGACATAGTGGACATATTATAAACGTCCGGGCTCAATGCCCCCCTTGCACCTTCCTCGGCAAGTTCTCCGCCCCCGATGCTATAAACTGTCCAGTTATCTATTTCATTACCGGCAGCATCAAATGCAACAAATTTCATTCCATTAGGATGAAAAGGCAGAAAAACTGATGGCTGCCAAATTATCTCTGTAGGAGCCACAGGCGAAAGGGTATCCATTACAGCTACATCGGTGAGGTGTCCCTTTCCTGTTGCTGCAAGTGATCCATAGAGGGTGACCTCGAAGCGAGCTGCGGTCGGATTTTTATCTGCAAATATCTGTGAGGCATGTCTCGGCCCCATAGTGTGACTGCTTGATGGGCCGGTGCCGATACGGTATAGTTCTCTGATTGATTTCATCGGTAGTAAAATAAGGTGTTCTTAAAAAACAGCCCGACGGTAATTTTAATTTCCGCCGGGCCGATATAAATCTTATTTTGTCCGGACTTTAGTCACGGAAGAATTTCAACATATTGTTTTCAACTTTTTTGTTGCCGAGAAGAAGAAGCGACATTCTGCTTGGATCAGCTACCACAGCAGCTCCACGTGTGCGATTGAATGACATCGCGTTTTCCTCAAAGTTGTACGGGCGACCTTCCTTATCGACATTAATAATATTGAATACAATCACACCTGAGTTAGCCTTAACAGGTCCTGTGAGTTTACCCGGTTCAGTAACAGATACTACCGCAGCGAACTCTCCGCCGCCAACGCCCGGATTATAGGGAGAAACCTGTCCGAAGTTAACAACAGCTGTATCTACCTTGCTATCCATAGCCTGAGCATATTCAGCCACGTTCTTACCCTTGCCATTATATTTTTCGATGATCGCAGCTGCTTTTTTATTGTTTCTTACAACAGATGTGAGATACTGCTTAACATCATCGTTTGTAGCCGGGATATAATCCTTATAGATATCGTTAAGAGCAACGACTACGAAACGGCCATCGGTTTCCTCGCCGAATATCGGTGAGACCTGACCTTTTTTCGCATCCATAGCCCAATGCACAGCATCTCGTGAAGCATTGATTCCATTGAGCTGGGGAGTAGAAGCTGACACTATAGCCGGGAAAGCCTGGTATCCAGCATCAGCAGCATTTGCTACAAACTGCTCAGCGGTCTTGTTATTATTGATGAATGTCTGTAAGTCAGCTTCAAGTTTATTTACAGTAGCTCGAGAAGGTTCAGCCGAGAAACGAACTTCAGCGAGGTCATAAACTGCAACAGGTGCCTTGCGACTATTAACCTTCATCACGAGCACATTTTCCTGAGAAATAGTGTCGGGAGTAAAGAATGTGCCAACAGATGCTTTAGCAACAGCATCGCGCACAGAAGCGACCTGCGGGTCAAGTAGTGAGATTTCAAGGTCTTTCTGAACAGACTGAACTCCGGCTACACCTTCAAGACTGTCAACGGAAATTTTGCCGGCATTGAGCTCACGCACGATAGAATCAGCCATAGCACGGGGAGCCGCAACAGCGAAAAGGGTAACATTAACAGAGTCAGTTTCAACAGACTTGTTGATTAATTTAGCGAGTGTGAAGTCATTGCCGATACGGCTAACCAAAGCCGCTTTACCAACAGATGCAGAATCGGCAAATGCTTTCATTCTGCTGTCAAGAATCGAAGCGGCAGAAACTTTGTTGCGATTTACCACAAATTCGGGTTTCTCAACAAGTCCTTCAGTAGCGGGCTGCTCGTTGAGAGCCATAAGAGCATCCTGCACCGCAACCTCCGCTGCAGCAAGATCCTCAGCAGAGGGCACAATTTCAACGGCAATATAATTGACAGCACGCTGAGGCATATCAAGACGATAAGAAGATTTGTTTTTATTCCATTCTTCCTTAATTTCGTCATCGCTCACCGGATATTCATCATCAGAAAGTGATGCGTAGTCCTTAATAACATAGGCAATCTGAGATGTAGCACTATTTTCATCATAGAGTGCTTTTGCATCAAGCTCATTTGCTGTTAGTGTACCTTGAAGAAGGGTGTTGAATTTCTGTTGCAGTAGTGAAGCTTCCATCTGCTGCTCTAAAGACTGCCAATACTGTCTGAGCTGAGCTGCGCTCTGCTCGTCAATACCATAGCTGACAGGGTTATAAGCCATATCATGTAGGGCTCTGGCGCTTTCAATTCCCTGCTGACGGAGCATAGCGTCAAGATAGAAGGAACCGCTACCAAGCATAGCTTCGGTGAGTTCGTCAGAAGTCACCTTAAGACCAAGATCCTGAAGTTCTTTCTGCATAAGCTTCTCACTGACCATTGAGTAGAGCACTCTCTGCTGAAGAACAGCCTGGTCATATTTTTCTCCTCTCTGCTGGAGCTGCTGATTTTCCTGCTCAACACGGCGCTGGAAATCCTGCACGTCAATTTTTTGCCCTCCGACCTTAGCGATGGTAGTACCTGTACCAAAAAGAGTTCTGCCGGAAGTGAAGAAGTCACCGATAATAAACGCAAGCAGCGCAAGACCGATGATAACAAGCAAAAGCACTGATTTGCTTCTGATTTTCTCTAATGTTGCCATTTATTATTTTAATTTTTTTGATTTGCTTGAATAATAGCGCACAAAGATAGCACTTTTTATCTTTGCAGCCAAATAATACAAGTGCATCCGTGCGCAATTGCGCTGAAATTAAGAGAAACTTGCCCTAATCGCGCAATTCAATTTTGGTTACAAGTTCCGGAATGGTTTTATCCTTTCTGTATAGCGGAAACAGTTTGACTTTCTTTTCAGGAAAATCAATAAGAACATTCTGAAGAAACAGATTGAATGGACTGATAGCGTAATCCTCCTCCATGCTATCATAAAAATAAACGTTACCCAACCCGACTCTATCTCCGATACTAACCAGTGCTTTACCATATACCTTTGCGGGGAATTTTCCAAGTGCCGACTCAAGCGTATCTTCAGTCAGCTCTGAGGAGTGAACAATATTAGCCTGGTCAGCCGGCATCTTAACTCTTGCATCCCTGATGCCTGAATCTATAAAGAATCTTCCCTCATAGCCTGCCACCTTCATATCCAAAGAGTATCTTTTTCCAAGCATAGGCATTTTAAGCGGGGCTTTTGAAGCATACAACTCTGCACAAGTTACATAGGCTGTATCCGGTTCATTAAGATACAAAGCAATAGCTCTATCGGTAAAATCGTATTCAAGTTTGAATTTCTCCAAAAAATCAATTCCCAGAACACTCATTCCAGATTCTGACACTACGAAATCCACATTGTGCAATAGATTTGCATTTTTCAGAGAACCCACTCCGTATTTTTTACCAGCGGAATCAACCTCTATCTCATAGTTAATCAATGGAAGATCCACTGTATAGCGAGTAAAAGCAAGATTAATTTTTCCGGCACCGTCCCGACCAACAACTGGATACATTTTTTTATGCACTTTGAATCCGAGAGAATCAAGCAGCTCCAAATCAGACATTGTTATAGTGCTTAAATCACTACCGGTGTCAATTTTAAATCTCAGCCCCGGAATCAGCTCGACTTCCCCGGGAGAATTGAGTATGGGAAGATAGCACAGCCTTCCGGAGGTGCGATCAGGCCTAATATCATCCTGAGATGAAAGCATACATACCCCGAGATACAATAAAACTACAAGAGAAATGATAAAAGTAAGTGCAATGATTACTCTTTTCTTCATATATATTTATGGCAGTCTAAATTCAGTCGCAAAAATACTATCTATTAGATATTTACAATATAGGGTTATCGAAATTTCACAGAATTGTGACAGACGTTTCAGATTGACAACAAACCAGTTACAAATTTATTGCGATTAATATCTTCCCCAAAAGAATAAAGCAGTCATAAAAAAGCTATCGCGCCGGGAAAACTCCAAGCGCGATAGCTTTAGGGTGAACAGTGGGATTCGAACCCACGACCTTCGGAACCACAATCCGACGTTCTAACCAACTGAACTATGCTCACCATATTGGTTAATTGCGCTGCAAAGGTACTACTATTTTTATAAAAAGCAATAGATATTACATAAAAATTCGCAACAGAACCTTTTTTTATTCTGAATACAGGGCTCTTATCTGTGCTATTGTTGGATTATGACATGTCATGCCACCATCAGCCACAATAGTCTGACCGGTGATATATCTACTACCCTCACCGGCAAGAAAAGCCACTGTAGCGGCTATATCTTCAGGCTGCCCTAACGCGTCCAGAGCATTTTGCTCCTTAAATATCTTTCGCACTGCCTCCGGCAAGTTATCGGTTACCGCCCCTGTCATAACTATACCGGGAGCTACGGCATTGCAGCGTATCCCCTGCTTACCATACTGAGTAGCGACATATTTTGTAAGATTTATAATCCCGGCTTTAGCAATTCCATAATATGTACCTCTGAAATCACCCGTAATTCCACCAATAGACGCAATATTTATTATGCTACCACTCTTTCTTGCAATCATTGAAGGAATAGATGCCTTAATAATTGCCAAAGTACTGAGCACGTTTAGCTCCATCACATCGCGAAAGTAACCAAGATCAAGATCTTCAACGGCAGTATCTTTCTTCAAATCGGTACCACCGGCGTTATTAACCACGATATCAATACTACCCATTTCGCGAACGGTATCAACGACAGCTCTTGAACAGGATTCTATATTTGACACATCAAGTATTGCTCCCCTTGCCTCATATCCCTTTTCAAGAAGGCTATCCACGGTAGCATCCACTTTAGCTTTGTTTCGCGAAGCAACTGTAACCTTGGCACCACGCTCAGCCAACGCCTCAGCACAAGCCAACCCAATTCCGGCGGTCGCTCCGGTTACAAAAGCCACCTTATCTTTAAGAGATTCCATAATCTTATATTATTTGGTTATGGAATTATAACACGCGACCAGTATGTTAGTTCACCTTGTAATAATCATATACTGCAATGCCTCCTGCCCACGAGACACATTATACCGCGTGAGTGCGTATCCATGCTCCGAAGCAGGTCCAGACAATGGTGCTCCTGTGCGGTAAACATCATAGGTACTTCCACATTTGAAGCATCGCGCCACATTACTCTCAATATCAACCGAGACCCTCACCGATGGGGATATTTCTACGGGGCAACTCAAATCATAAGCCAGAGGAATATTATCAAACGAGCACACCAGCAAAACACCTCCGAACCCCGTTGCAGACATATCCGGATACGGGAATCCACCGGGAATTCTCTCACCTTTAATAAAAGAACGATAATCAAGAGCTGCCGCTACCCCATAACTCTGCCAGTCACCCACAGTCGGGAATTCTATTCTCACCGGCACTGATGGGATGCGATGGTCATCCACCGATTCGCAAGCAGTCAGAATGAAAATAGAAAGTACAAGAGCTATTGCAAATTTCATGCAAAGAATGTGGTAATAAGCTCACCAAATTTGTCGGCAGCCTCCTGCATTTTACCACCAATCATAGGCTTAAGCATAGCCGGTATCTCCACATCAATAACACTTGTTGCCTTTGTTGAGCTTTCACTTTCGGGCTCAAGATTAACTGTGAGATTTAGAGGAACCGGTGACTGTTCAGCTGCAAGTGTAACTCTTGAGGGGCTAACTCTTTCTTTGACTGCAAAACGAATTTCACCCACAGGAGCTGCTGTAATCACTATCGCATCATCCTCAAAACGGACATCACCTATCTTTTCTCTTACTTCAGCGGGCAAAGAATCCAGCTTCTGCTGATAAGCACCAATATTACTTATTCTTTCATACACCTCATCAACAGGCTTGTTGATGACGGCGGGCTTACTGCTATATGATGCCATATCTAATCTTATTTTTTTGCAGTCCAGTTAGCGGGATCTTTACGCCATTCCTTAAGGGTGTCAAGGTCTTCAGCGCGGATATATTCTGTTTCAAGCGCAGCCTCCAGCATTGAGTTGTAATTGCTGAGCGTAAGTAAATTCACATCGGCATCCTTGAAACGTTTTACCGCCAGAGGGAATCCGTAGGTGAAAATCGCAGCCATACCAACGACCTCACAGCCGGCAGCACGAATAGCTTCTACAGCCTTTAGACTGCTTCCACCTGTAGAAATGAGGTCTTCAATAACAACGACTTTCTGACCAGGCTTCAAATTTCCTTCAATAAGGTTTTCAAGACCGTGATCCTTGGGTGTGGAACGAACATAAACATAAGGAAGGCCAAGGGTGTCAGCAACGAGAGCACCCATAGCTATTGCGCCGGTAGCAACTCCGGCTATAGCATCTGGTGCAGGGAAATTTTCAAGTATAAGACGGCACATCTCTACTTTGATAAAGCTGCGCACCTCAGGATATGATAATGTCTTTCGGTTATCTGTATATATTGGTGAATTCCAGCCTGAAGCCCATGTGAACGGCAGTTCGGGCTGAAGCTTGATTGCGCTTATTTTTAATAGTTTTTCGGCTAAAATTCTTTCTAAGGGTTTCATGGGTTGATAATATTATTGATTATAAAAACATCTACGCTAATTTATACGCAAATTTATCACATGACTACTCAATACGCAAATTTTTCTACCCGTTTTTTTATGTCGCTCTCCACAACACCAAGTTAGTTCGCTTTATTTCAGCTTACACCATGTGCATTCTTCGCCTCACGTTAACATTAATTATCCATTATCACCTAAACTAAATATATGTAAGACGCGTCTTATCTATAAAACCAAGCAGAAATTATCATGAAAAAATCACTAATTCCAATCGTTCTTAGTGCTATCATGTTATTTAGCATAGACGCTTTTGCACAGCGTCACAACGGCTCTGAAAGAAATCAGCAGAAAAAAGAGCGTGTTCAGAACAAAAATAATCAGAGTGGGCGGCATCAGGACACACCAGCTCTATCTCCTTCAAAAAAAATCAACGACAAAAGAAAACCTGCCGGCAACTCCGGTTCAAGCAACAATAACAACTATTCACGCCCCGGAAGACAGCCGCAGAATCAACCGGACAGACATCCAGCCATTCCGGCGAGACCAATCAGACCCGTTCAGCCCGTGCGACCGGTTCAACCAGTCAGACCGGTTAGACCCATAACTCCAGTTCGTCCACTCCGTCCTGCTTACCGTCCCGGCAGACCGGTTTATCAGACTTGGATCAGACCTGTACGCCCTTCAGCTTGGCGCCCGACAAGGGTTATACCTACAATTCGTCCATTGTTCGGACTAAACTTTGGCATGGGATTGAATGTGTCAATAAATATGCTTAACAATAACGGATATTCAGTTTATGAATATGGCGATAGAACAGTATATCTAAATAATGTTACAGAACTGAATATGCTTTGGCAAGAGGGTATTCTGTTTTACGAAAACGGAGGCTTGAACCGCACTCAGCTCTACTATTCCACACCCTACTACGATTCTACCAGATATGATCAAGTGTACTCCATACTAACCTCGCAATATGGCACTCCGGTTAGTGCCAGCCTGCCTGGTGGGGGCATTCAATCCACATGGTTCGGTAACAATGGCGGATATATTCAGCTTGACCTGTCAAGCCGAATCACCAACTCCGGCTCAACCGGATTCTTTACGACACTAACTTACGGCGACTAAAGGATTTAGAAGTTCACCCCTAACCGTAAACAAGCATAGCTGAGTCCGTCTATATTAAAGCCGGACTCACTTTTTGCATTTACATTAACGTATTGATAGCTTAGCACCAGATATGATGCAAATGATCTGCCCTTAGCAAGATTAAATCCGAGTCCCGGTGACAGGTAAAGCCCGGCATGGCTACTATTGTCATACATATTAATAAAGGAGCATCCAACCCTGGCATCAAGGAAGCATAAGGAAGGAACGGTGCGGAAATTAGTTTTGAGTACCCCATAAACCGGAAACATTCTGGAGCTATTGCTAACCATAGAACTCATTCCGGCTCCTACTCCAATAAAATCTATAACACCGCGGCGATAGCCAATAGCTCCATTCATATTTATGGTGGACATATCATTGCCTGTCAAATCAATGGCACCGCCAATATCTACGCTCCAGGCAAACCCGGCGGGCAATTTCTTCTGCACCTGTTCTTCTGCACTAATTTGCATCATCGAAAACACCACAACGACGATAAGCAACAACAATCTCCTCATAATCTTATTTCTTTATAAGAGTTATACAAGCCCAGCGATCTTTTTCAGTGGTCTCGATAAGCTCAAGACCATATTTACAAGCCTCAGCCTCTATCATCGGGATATCTTCGGTGTAGAATCCACTCAAAAACATTTTGCCTCCGGACGCCAAAACACGAGAATACGCGGCTAAATCACCTATTATAATATTACGGTTGATATTTGCGAGCAAAATATCAGCGTCTGTCACATCCTTAATACAATTGACATCACCAAGACGGATATCTATTTCAGGATGAGAATTAAGCGCCACATTCTCAAGCGCGTTTACATGGGCTGCCGGATCAATTTCTACACCAATCACACTTTTCGCTCCCTCCATAGCAGCAATTAGTGCAAGAATTCCGGTACCGGTACCCATATCCACAACTTTCTTTCCCTTCACATCCGTCGCCATGATACGCTCTGCCATTTGTGATGTAGTAGCATGATGCCCTGTACCGAAAGCCATTTTCGGATCTATAACTATGTCCAGGCGACACTTAGGAATATCTTTATGAAAAGAACTATGTATAACACACTCCTTTCCGATCACAATCGGTTTGAAATAATTTTTCTCCCATTCCGAATTCCAGTCCTGACCCTCAATAACATTGGAAGAAATCTCAATATCACAATCAAACGGCAATAGAGAAGTCACTTCGCTGCACTCAGGCATATAAACCTCTTTTTTAATATATGCCGTAAGCCCGGTTTCATCGGGCACAAAACTCTCAAATCCGCGTTCGGCAAGAATCGCGGCTATTACATCTGTAAAAGTTTCAGTACATGGACTGAGGTTATAGCGAACCTCGACATAATCATTCATTGCAAAAATCGAAATGTGATGAAATAATAAAAAATTCCGGGTAGTATCAGTCACTCACACCGGATAGCAGGCAAGTTCTCAACGCCTACCCCAAAGCCCTCTCGCCTTTTTCCAAAGCCTGAATGCAATAATTGCGTAATCAAAATAATTCAGGCTGCCGAGGAGCTTACTCACAAGACCGCCACTTTTAGTCATGGAGGTGCCTGAATATATTCCGCGCGCGCTTGCCGACATCCGCTCTTTTTCTATTTCAAGCCGAGCCTGGGTATATGCCTGCTGATACCGCAACTCATCTATATCATAACCTTTCCACTCGGGATGGTTTTCTGTTAGCTTAACTTTCTTTTCCATAATAAGGAATTTCAATAAATCAAGAAAGGAACAACTTAGAAATAAATCGCGCAATAGGATTCATTATAAACGGCTTGCGGAAAATAACGAGAATTGCAATCAGAACAAGATACATAAAGCTGATACAAGCGTATCCCCAACCGATACCGATGTATGGAGCAAGCCAATGGGCTGCCGCCATAGACATAAAGAAGATAAACACTATAGCGAGTACAAATGCCGCTATAGCCACAGCACCGGCTGTTAGAAATACCGTTACTTTCTCTGCCATTGTGAGTCTGGCATAACGGATGTACAACTTGGCATATTCTGCAAATTGCCTTCTTATCTGCGAATACTGGTTTGATTTATCATTCATTTCAATACCGTTTTGAGGTTGCAACGGTACACAACCGCAGCGAAGAGCCTGCTCCCCGCTGCAAGATGTACCATTTCAGTATGATGAGATACTTTTAATCTTCAATTTCACTTGTGAGCTGCTCAACAAGAGCATCTATCTCATTATCTGAGCAGAGAATCCCCTTTTTCTGAAGGATTTCCTTAATCTTGCGACGGGTGGTCTCACCTTTTTCAGGAGCAAGTAATACAGCCGCGCCGGCTCCTACGATAGCACCACCGATAAACGCATATAATACGCTGAGATTTCTCATAGCTTACAATTATTTATTATTGATTTCTTCGGCAATTTCTTCAGCGAGTTCCTCTATTTTGCTCTTTTTGAGCTTAATACCTTTTGAGCGAAGAAATTTAACGATTTCGTCACGTGTTTCCTCGCCCTTTTCAGGAGCGAAGAGAAGACCTACTGCAGCCCCGGCAACTGCACCGCCGATAACAGCGAGAATAATGTTGAGTGGTTTCATAATGCTATGTTCTTTAATTTTATGATATAATTGATAACAACCGAACCGTGCAAAATGTTGTAGAGGCCTAAAAAATATACCTCTTCCGCGAAGATAACCATTTACTGTTATTTACACAAATTGAAACCTCGCCATATCGTAAAAAAAATACAGCGACCAAGGTTTGCGAGATTTCACATAGCCTTGGTCGCCAACTCCTAAAACCTATAATTTCTTATTTCTTTCTTGACGACTTCTTTCTTTTTGACGCGGTGGCACGAGCTTTTGAGCGAGTAGATTTTTTTGCTACTCTGCCTCTACCGAGATTACTCTTTTCAACCGCTGATTTATTGAAGGTGAATACATCCTTGATAGGCACACCGTTCTCAAAATCTATAATAAGCTGGGGATTGATTGCCAGACCAAAGTAACGGGTTTCAAAGTGAAGGTGGGGTCCTGTGCTTCTGCCGGTATTACCCCCAAGCGCAATCGGGTCTCCAGCCTTAACCACCTGATTCGGTTTAGCTATAAATTTTGACAAGTGACCGTAAACAGTCTCCATACCGTTATCATGACGCACAACCACATAGTAGCCATAGCCTCTTTTATCAAAACTGGTCATGCGAACCTTTCCGTCAAAGGCCACCCTTATGGTATCGCCTATTTTAAGACCTATATCCACTCCTCTATGGATGCGTCCGAATCTGGGACGATAACCGAAGCCTGAAGTCACCCTTCCCATTATTGGATGAAAATACCCGCTTACATCTATATCTTTAACTTCCGGGATTGCTACCCCTATATAAGGATTTACACCATGGCTCGCCCAATACTCACCATATATTTCATCTTGCTCCGGAAGTTCAGGCTTGCTTAAATCACTCATATAGCGGAGAACATTGGCTACTTTTATATCGGAAGCCATTGGCTTTTGAGATGCCAAAAGTTCAGAATGCTGCTGGTCATGATTTCGAGGAAGTTGCTTATATTGAGCATTCGCAACCGAAGGCACAAGAACCAGTGCGGTGGCGAATAGTGTAAATGTTTTTTTCAAATTCAGTAGCTTCATACCTTTCTTTTAATGAGAAATCAGTTCTCCAATTCAAGTTTAGAATAAATAAAAGATGTATTGACAGGCTCCCAATCAAAAAGTTCCTCAGGCTTGAAGAACCGCGCCATCTCTGCCTGAGCATCCTCAACAGAAGATGAAGCATGGATGATATTTTCCTGATTACTTGATGCAAAATCACCGCGGATTGTTCCGGGCATAGCCTCGCGACCATTTGTTGCACCTGTCATGAGTCTTACCACATTGACCGCATCTTTACCTTCAAGACAAAGCACAATCACGGGGGACGCCATCATTGAATCAAGCACCAAAGGGAAAAAACTTTTTTCAACCAGATGAGAATAATGTTCACGCAAAATTGTTTCATCAAGTTGCATCATTTTAATGCCGGCAATCACAAGACCTTTCTGCTGAAAGCGTGTGAGAATATTTCCCACTAAACCACGCTGTATTGCACTGGGCTTGAAAATTACCAAAGTTTTTTCCATTGTTCTGATTTAGGTTAAGTCAATTATCATTTTATTGACGTTCAAAATTAGCGATTTATTACACGAACCACAAATCGCATATCATTAGAAAGGCATTCGCGGATACTCCACTCAAGTATCCCCCACCGACAACTTACTAATAATCAACTATTTAATATTCAATGTGAAAATTGGTGAAATATTCATTAAGTATCTTTATTGAAAAATCAAACAGTTAACGTATCTAAATTTTTGTATTTTTATGACTGCTATTTTTAACTAATCCGACTCCAGTCGTAGCTCTTGTCAAACATAAGAGACATCTCTCTTCTCACTCCTGAAAGCACCGATGATGACAAGCTTGGATCACTATCCAAAACTTCGTTAGCTGCATTTCTGGCGAGTTGAACTATCTGACCGTCCGTTGCGAGTGAAGCGATTCTCAAATCCACAGCCATTCCGCTTTGAAGTGTCCCCTCTAGATCGCCCGGACCACGCATCTTCAGGTCTGCCTCAGCCACAACAAAACCATCGGTTGTGGAGGTCATAACCTCAAGCCTCTTACGGGTTTCCTTTGCTATCTTGACCTTGGTCATCAACACACAGTAACTCTGATCAGCACCACGCCCCACTCTTCCGCGCAACTGGTGCAGTTGAGACAATCCAAACCGTTCCGCATTCTCTATCACCATTACTGAAGCATTGGGAACATTCACACCAACCTCTATCACCGTGGTAGCCACAAGAATATTAGCTTCGCCGCTGGCAAATAATCCCATCTGGTAATCTTTTTCCGCCGGCTTCATTCTTCCATGAACATAAGCTACCTTATAACTCGGGAAGGATTCTCGCACAAACTCATATCCCTCTTCAAGACTCTTAAGATCCAGTTTTTCGTTCTCACTGATAAGAGGATACACAATATAAGCCTGTCTGCCGAGTTTCAGCTGCTTGCCTATTGAGCGATAAACATCCATTCGCTTGTCCTCATAGCGCAATAATGTCTGAATCGGCTTTCTGCCTGGAGGCAGTTCATCAATCACGGACACATCAAGGTCGCCATAAACAGTCATTGCGAGAGTTCTTGGAATAGGAGTTGCTGTCATCACCAGAATATGAGGTGCCACTGTATTCTTTTTCCATAACCTTGCTCGCTGAGCCACTCCGAAACGATGTTGCTCGTCTATAACCACAAATCCCAGATTCTTGAATTTCACAGTATCCTCTATAACAGCATGTGTACCTATAAGAATATGGAGTGACCCGTCAAGCAGAGCGGCATGAATTGCATCTCTCTCCTTCTTGGGAGTGCTCCCGGTGAGCAGCTTTATATTGACACCTATTTTTGATGCGAGAGCAGAAATGGTTTCATAGTGCTGAGTTGCAAGTATTTCAGTCGGAGCCATCAGGCATGCCTGAGTATTGTTATCCAGAGCCATGAGCATACACATCAGCGCAACCAGAGTTTTACCACTGCCAACATCTCCTTGGAGAAGTCGGTTCATCTGCTTGCCGCTTCCCACATCTTTACGGATTTCCTTTATAACTCTTTTCTGAGCTCCGGTTAATTCAAAAGGAAGGCAGTCGCGATAAAAGGTATTGAAATAATAGCCAATGTTCGTAAATCTGAATCCCGGTATGGATTCACTTCGCTCCCGGCAATACCTCAATATATTCAATTGAAGATAAAAAAGTTCCTCAAACTTCAGCCTTAGACGAGCCCTTTGCAGCTCTTCGTTATCAGCCGGAGAATGAACTGCTCTGAGAGCATCTCCCAGACTCATAAGTCTGTACCTCACCCGCAATTCAGCCGGCAGTGGATCTGATATGCCGCTACACCTTGGCAGCAGAGAGCACACCATATTATATATAGCGCGTGATGAAATACCTTTGTTTCGCAAAGTTTCGGTTAGAGGGTACACACCTCTGAAACCGACTGATACATTCGGGGCGTCGGCGCGGTCAATCTCAGGATGAACCATACTCCATCTTCCGCCGAACTCGGCAGGTTTTCCAAACAATATATACTCCACCCCGGGTAGATAACTATCCTTTATACTTTTTATTCTGTTGAACCACACAACCTCCATAGCACGTGTCCCATCAGAAAAAAGACCTATCATTCGAGTTTTGGCCCCCTCACCTTGAACCGAAAACGACACAAACTTACCCCTAACCTGCACCGAAGGCATATCTCCGGCAAAATCAGAGATTCGATATGTTTTTGACCTATCTATATAATGGGTCGGATAATGGCATAGCAAATCAGCACAGGTCTTGATTCCCAGCTGCTTGCCGAGTAGCTCAGCACGCTTGGGTCCTACCCCTTTCAAATACTTTATATCAGTATGCCGAAGCCTGTCCATCTTTTAATCAGCTTTCAAATTATTCTGTAGCAATCCCGCTATAGCAAGATCTAATGGATGAGTTATCTTTATATTTGTTGGTTCACCGGGGAAAATCTTCACCTCCTCACCTATATTTTCTACGACCGAGGCGTCATCTGTGAACAGAGGACTTTCCGGTTCCGAATATGCACTCCGAAGGAGAGCTCCATCAAACACCTGAGGGGTTTGAATCGCATAAAACAACCGCCTGTCAACAGCCCTGGTTCTCTCCTCATCTATCATCTGACGCAGCGAATCTGTCACCGACACTGCCGGAATAACAGCCCTATCACCATTTTTAATACAATTCACCAGCTTGCGTACAAGTTTTTCCGATATAAGAGGACGGGCACCGTCATGCACCGAGATTATTTCTGCATCATTTCCCTTTGCATCTATAGCGTTTTTAACACTCTGCCAACGTGTACTGCCACCCGTAACTATCTCTGGACTTTCAAAATCATGCTTATAGCACAAGTCTTTCCAAAACTCCACCATTTCTTTATTTAGAACCACTACCACATCACCCGTTTCGGAATGACGTAATGAATCTATGGTGTGCATAAGCACAGGAACGCCGTTCAGGTCACAGAACTGCTTGGGTATGTCCGCCCCGAATCGGCTACCGCTTCCGGCGGCGACAACTATGTGTAGCACCGATGACATCACACACACTTTTGAAAATTAATCCAGGTTCCTTTCTTCCATAAGTACTCGAGTGGACCCTGCTTATGCCTGCCAAGCCACCATTTGCTGAACAGCCATTGCACGGCAAATATACCGATACCCACTAACACCGACCCGAAATTCCCTATCTTATCATACATCCCGAAGCCGAAATGATAATAGATTATCACACCCAATATGGATTGGAAGATATAGTTTGTCAGACTCATCCGTCCGTATGGCATTATGAATCTCTGCCACTTCAATCCATCTGCCGAGCGGAACCAAACGAGCATAAACAGTGATACGAGCACACACATAAAAGAGAAGTTATAAACCATCGGCACTGCTATGCAATAGTAGGCAAGAACAGTGATACTTTCAATATGTCCGGGCACCTCATGGCATAGAAAATATAGCGGTATAGCTGCTACAAACGCAGCTATAAGTGTTTTCTTCCAGAACATAGCTGACTCAACTGACTTCACAAACATCTGCTTACGCCCTAACCACATTCCGTAAAGAAAAAGTGCCGGAGTTTGGAACAGTCTTCCCGCTTCTACCTGCCAGAAGTTACTGTACAACTGACCATTCCAAATATTATCGGCAAGCATTTGGAGCAGATTACCGTTTCTACCTGTCTGCTCAGCCTTGATTGCAAACTGAGCAAAGGCATTATTTGCATCCACATAATCCGGGTGAGCAAGACCGTACAGCACCTTTGCCCATGCGTACGGTTGCAACATTAGCACCGTAGCTACTATCAGCACTGTTCTGTCTTTCCAGCTTGCAGCCGGAATAAGAATCAGTCCGCACACAGAGTATAGAAGCAGTATATCCCCATTATAAAACAGAGCATGAAACTGCGAGAAACAGAACAGCAGAAACATTCGCCATGCGAAGCGCGCACGAAAATCACACCCTCTTGCCCGAGCATTTCTAAGCTGAATAAAAAAACTAAAACCAAATAGCAACGAGAATGTCGCATAAGCTTTTCCTGCAAGCAAAAAGAATATTGAATCATAACTGAATCTGTCCAACCACTGCAAAATACCCGAGGACGCATGAGGAGCACCGAAGATATTGTAATGCTCAAGATTGTGAAGTAGCACAATTGCCAGTAAAGCAAACCCTCTCAATGCATCCACAGAACCGAGCCTTTCACTATTTTTTTGTATCAGCATCTAATATTAATTTTATTTTTTTACAAAATTAATGTTTTTTGCTCAGCTATTTATATCTTTGCGATGTCTAAAACAAACATCATGAAAACAATACTATTATTCTCCTGTATAGCTATAGCTACTCTTTTGTCAACCGCAAATGCATCATCGCCTAAATGGGTACTTGAATGGGAAGACAATTTTGAAGGCACTGAACCGAACCCGGAAATATGGTCAAGAATCAACAGAGGCAAAGCCGATTGGTGCAACTATATGACTAAAGCTGACACCTGCTATGATATGCGCGATGGCAATCTGGTGCTTAGAGGCATTGCTGCCTACGAAGGTTGCAATGACTCCGTACCATACCTCACCGGTGGAATATATACAAAGGATAAAAAAGGGTTCGGCTACGGAAGGCTTGAAATAAAAGCTAAACTCCAGGGTGCAAAAGGAGCTTGGCCTGCAATTTGGTTGCTCCCCTACAAAAATCACAAGCGTGGCAACTGGCCTATGGGTGGAGAAATCGACATCATGGAGAGACTCAATTACGACTCCATTGCATACCAGACTATACACACAAATTACACCTATAATCTCAATAAAAAAGACCCTAAACCGGGTTCAATCGGCCCAATCAATCCGGAAGACTACAACGTATATGCTGTTGAAATTTACCCGGATTCAATCTCCTTCTTCATCAATGACCGCCACACATTCACTTACCCCAGAATAAATGCTGACGAAGAGGGACAATTCCCTTTCAACGACGGTGATTATTACCTGCTTATTGATATGCAGCTTGGAGGATCATGGGTTGGCGAAGTTGATCCCGCAGACCTACCGGTTGAGATGCTTGTTGAGAGCGTCAAATTCTTCCGCAAAGAAGAATAACGGTTTTCACCGGGGCACCACTTTAGGATTTTTGCAATACATATCTTAATTTTGCACCCGCATTATGGAAAGCAAACGTTGTTTACTTATAATAAACCCGATTTCAGGAACTTCCAATAAGCGCGGTCTTGACAAGATTGTCAGCGAAAAACTTGCTGATAGTGGCTTACATATAGAAACTGTGTGGACTACGGCAAGAGGTGATGCCACGCTCCAAGCGGAAAGAGCTGTAAAAAACGGATATCATAGCGTGATAGCTGCCGGTGGAGACGGCACTGTCAATGAAACCGCTAAAGCACTTTGCGGTTCTGACACTGCACTCGGAATAATTCCATGCGGCTCCGGAAACGGATTAGCAAGGCATCTGGAAATACCCGTCAATATTGATGCATCAATTGATATTCTCCGAGAAAACCACATCGTGTCCTGCGATTTCGGCACCGCTGACGACAAGCCTTTCTTCTGCACATTCGGCATGGGGTTTGATGCCGCTGTCAGCAAGCGGTTTGCCGAGGGAAAGCATCGTGGATTCGTCAAATACATAAAAAGCGCCTTTAAAGAATTCCGCTCATTCCATTCCGATGAATATATAATTTCCGCCAACGGAAAAGTTCTCACTGAAAAGGCATTTGTGATAGCTGCCTGCAATGCTTCACAGTATGGCAACAACGCCTATATCGCACCACAGGCGTCCATGACCGACGGGTTACTCGACATCATTATCATCCATTCAGGCAATCCGATTACAACCGCCCTTGTAGGAGTAGATTTGCTAACCGGTTATATTGACAGAAACACCCTCATACACACCTTCCGCACATCTGAAGCAACGATAACCCGAAAAGCTCCCGGTCCGGCTCATATTGACGGAGAACCTATTACACTCGGTGTCACCACCCGAATAGTGTGTCATCCGGGAAAGCTAAAAATTTACACACCCACCGTTGAGCATCAATTCCGCCCGGTTATCACACCCATGATGTCAAGAGCTAAGGAGATAGCATATAATATTTCACAACTCTTCCAAAAGAAATAGTTACATTTGCAGTCGGAATCTCTCGACCAAACACTTATCGACTCACAAAATAACCACTGAACTTCTATGGCATTAAAATGCGGCATAGTAGGACTGCCCAACGTCGGCAAATCTACACTCTTCAACTGTCTGTCAAACTCCAAGGCGCAGAGCGCAAATTTCCCTTTCTGTACTATAGAACCGAATGTAGGAGTTATTACCGTTCCAGATGAACGACTCAACAAACTGGTTGAAATATGCAATCCGAAAAGTATTGTTCCCGCAACAGTTGAGATTGTTGACATTGCCGGACTGGTCAAAGGTGCGAGCAAAGGTGAAGGACTCGGAAACAAATTCCTGGCTAATATAAGGGAAACTGATGCTATCATTCATGTGCTCAGATGTTTTGATGACGATAATATCACCCACGTCGATGGCTCGGTAAATCCTGTTCGCGACAAAGAGATTATTGACTACGAACTTCTTATCAAGGACCTTGAAACTGTTGACAGCCGCATAGCCAAAACCTACAAGCAGGCGCAGACCGGTGGTGACAAAACCGCGAAAATGCAGTATGAGGTTCTTGCCAAAATCAAGGAAGCCCTCGAAGCCGGGAAACCGGCAAGGTCTGTGACTCTTGAAACACCCGACGAGGAGAAATTTGCCCGCGAACTTTTCCTACTTACCTCCAAACCGGTGCTATATGTCTGCAACGTTGACGACGCCTCTGCCGCGACCGGCAATGCATACGTTGAAGCTGTCAAAGAAGCTGTCAAGGACGAGAACGCCGGTGTACTGATAGTAGCCGCTCAAACCGAGGCGGAAATAGCTGAACTGGAAACATTTGAGGACAGAAAAGAATTTCTTGAATCTATCGGACTCGAGGAATCTGGTGTGGCACGACTCATAAGGGCTGCTTATGCCATCCTTGACCTACAGACATTCTTCACCGCCGGAGCTGACGAAGTGAGGGCATGGACATTCCTTCGCGGAAGCAAAGCGCCCAAATGTGCCGGAGTTATACACACCGACTTTGAAAAAGGATTCATTCGCGCAGAAGTCATTAAGTATGACGACTATGTGACACTCGGATCCGAAGCCGCAGTCAAAGCCGCCGGCAAAATGGGAGTGGAAGGCAAGGAATACATCGTGCAGGACGGTGACATCATGCACTTCCTATTCAATGTATAATCCATTTATTGATTTCTCCGACTTTTATATAGCCGTAGAGTGATTCTTGACTGATTACTCGCTGCGGAGATAATCATCCGGAATTGTGGAAGCACTGCCGTCGCGTTTCGCAAAGTAGTGAGGTGACATGATTTCAATACCTGCTTCATTAAAGACATCCTGGATATTCTGGTGGAGATCTGATGTGATTTGTGCCTGACTGTCCGCATCCTTTATATAGGCGTTGATCTGATAGCAGGGATAATAGTCCTGCAATTCGGTTTCAAGCACAAACGGCTTCGGATGTTCAAGCACACCCGGTGTAATCCGAGCTGCATTAATAAGCAGCTGGTGAACAAGACGCCACGGTGCATCATATCCTATTGTCACTGTTGTATGGATTATTAGCCCAAACTGACGAGCTGACGCACTGTAATTAACCGTATGCGAGGACATTATGAAAGAGTTCGGAATAGTAACCACCTCGTTTTTCGGGGTGCGCAGGCGTGTAACAAACGGTGTCTTTTCAATCACGTTTCCTGTTGTATCGTTCAGTTTTATTTTGTCGCCGATCTTAAAGGGACGCATGTAAGTGATTACCAGTCCGGCTATGATATTGCCGATAACAGTGCTTGAGCCGAGCGACACGATAAGACCTACAAACACCGAAATGCCTTGAAAAACCCCCGAATTCGATCCAGGGAGATAGGGATAAACCATAGCGATCATGAAAGCATATAGCAGAAAGCGCACGATATTGAACGTGGGTCGCGCCCAATCCGGATAGAATCCGGCAATTTTCAGTTTTTCGTTGCTGATTTCATTGGTTATGTACCGCAAGCCCTTGATAATATATTTTATGCAGTACCATATCACTATGATGATGAACAGATTCGGAATATAATCGACAATCGACCGTAAAACCATCTTTATCGGATCGAGAATATATAGGAATATCTTAATGGCAAGTTTTTCGGTCTTGGGAAATATGGCAAACAGAATCGGCACAGTGAAAGCAAGTTGAACCAACAGCACAATATATCGGAGAATGTTACTGAGAAAAATAAGCATTCTGCCCAGAATATTGGTATTGAACAGCTCGTAGTCGCGTATTATCACCGGCTTCAGGCGCTCCCGCTTGAAACGGATTATCCGGCGGCGTAGCTTTCGGAACAGATAATTCGTAAGCTTGAAAAGCATATACTGTACTAAGATTACCGCAATGAACAATGCAGCACGCTTGGCAATCTCCAGAAGATTATATCCCTTTTTGAGACTTTCTATTTTTGCAGAAAGTATCGGCACATAGCGAGCTGCAAGTTCTTTTTGCGTAACACCCTGCCATAGAGCATCCTGCTCGGTAATGCTTGCAATAACTTTGTTACCATACATTATGTCGATACAATCCGGATTCTCAAGCAGATGAATTGTGTCACCGCTTGCACTCAGATTCTTACCAATCTTGGCAAGTACGTCAGTAATCATTTCAGCTCGGTCAAAAGCCGAGTAACCACCGCGCTCAGCATATAGTGTAAACAGTGTGTCACCTTCAACTATCACCGGAACACCCTTAGTCACAGCACGCAGAGAGTCGATTCGACTTAATTGCTCGACAAGTTTCAGAGAGTCGGACATCTGGTTTGCTTCGAGTTGAGAACGTAGCAGTATTTCATTTAGCTTCATCTCCTGAATCTGTAACGCCATTTCCTGAAGCCGCATTGAATCTTCGCGAAGTCGCTCTTCAATGCTTAGCGTGTCGCCTGACACACCCTTCAGAGAGTCGGTCCGTGTCTCTTTTTGCACCGTCTTGAGCAATTCCTCAGCCTTTTTCATCAGTTGAGCATGTGCCGGTAACACTATTACCGACAATCCTATGACAAACAGTATAATAACCTGCAATCGTTTCATCTCATCACTTTATTTTTTCCGACATTCTCACAAATATATACATTAATCTCCAATCACCTGACATCAGCTTGCATTTTCTCCTCGAAATCTATTATTAACTGTTTCATGTCACACAGCAAAAGGGGATGCTTCATTTTTTGAAACATCCTCTTATATAAATGCTATCTGAATGTATGGTTACTTCTGCATGGCGGCTTCTACGTCGGCAATGAGGGCGGCATCCTGCTTGTCACGGCTCACAATCATGCCTTCCGGATCATTCCGGTTCATCCTACTTACCAAAAAACTGGAGATCTAATTCATAAACTAAATATTTTAGTTGCACAACTAAAATATTTAGTTTACTTTTGCGATGTCATCATTTACAATCAGCTATATGAATAAACTAACAGATCGTGAAGAAGAATTGATGGACATTCTCTGGAACAAAGGAGCTATGTTTGTACGGGAGATAATCGCTGAGATGCCCGAACCCAAACCCCACTTCAACACTGTATCAACATTTGTACGCTTGCTTGAAAACAAAGGATTCGTAAAGCACACAAAATTTGGCGGCAGCTATCGATATGAAGCGGCTGTATCACGTGACGACTTCAGCAGATCAAGACTTAGAGATGTTGTTGACCATTATTTCGGATCATCCCTCAAAGCATCCGTCTCGGCATTGTTTCACGAAGAGAATATCAGTGATGATGAACTGCGATCCCTTATTGAAACAGTCATCAGCCAACGCAAGAAAAAACCAAATAATTGAATTATGTCACTGTTCGGATTCTCTTTCTCCTCAGGTATTGCCCTACTGATATTTGCTGCGGTCTATTTTTCCACCATGCGAAATACAACCCATTTCGCATTCAATCGCTTATGCCTGATTGGAATTTTGATTACTTCGCTCGCGATACCATTCATCAGTCTTCCACACTTCCAGTCAAGAGCCGATGGCTTGATTGAAGCAGGCTATGCAATTCAGATTACAACAGATGTCTATCACGGAATTCGACCTGAATTTGACAACATTTTAAGAATAGCAGGAATAATCTACATTGCCGGAGTTTTAGTGATGATTGCACGTACTGTTGCTAATCTAATTTTTATTATATATCTCCACCGGGAAAGCCGCATTGCTTCATTTGGCGGATTCACGGTAAGAGTTCACCGTCATAACATAATTCATGCGATGAGCTGGGGCGGTGATATTTATATTTCGGAGCGGTTGTTCAATAGCGAGGCTAACGAACTTAATATGATTCTGTATCATGAGAATGCCCACCGCAGCAACTATCATTGGATCGACCTTCTGCTATCAAATGTCGTACTCGCTATCAACTGGTACAATCCGGCTGCATGGTTTATCCAGCACGAACTGATAGAGGTGCATGAATTTGAGGCAGACGCCATAGCGTCCAAACTCAGCGGAAATAAAATCAACTATCAATTATTACTAATAAAAAAGACTGCCGGCTCAAGATTCCAAGCTCTAGCCGACAGTCTGAATCACAGTTCACTAAAAAAACGTATAACTATGATGATGAAAAATCGTTCAAAAAACAGCGCACGCTTGCGCTCACTTGCATTGCTTCCCGCAATCGCCGTAGCATTGGTATTGACCAACAGTTCTTGTGTCAAAGATGCCCAGAAAGAGGTATCGCAGGCAGAGTCCGAAGAAATTCAGAATAGTGAGGCTCTCGCAAATTCTGCATCGGAAACAGCAGACACCAATATCCATAATGGTACATTGGTGATTCATAACGCTGCCGACTCAAGCGTGCATGATGCCATGTTGATGATTCCTAACAACGCTGATGAAGATGTAAAAGAATTTCTTGATGCAGTTGCACTTCAGACAAACTATCCTCAGGAAGCTTTAGATAAAAACATTCAAGGCAGAGTATTAGTGGAAGTAACAGTTGATACAAAAGGTACAATCACCGATGCGAAAATCAAGCAAGGTATCCATAAATTGCTTGACAAAGAAGCTATTAAGGCAATCAATAAGGTTAAAGCATCCGGTGTCCGGTTTAATCCTGCCACTAACCCCGAAGGTCAACCTATTCCCTTAACTCTTGTGGTTCCAGTGGACTTCAAACTCAAGTAAACCAATTTTTGCAAGACAAGAAAGAGGCTGCTATATAATGAATTATGTGGCAGCCTCTTTTATATCATATTGCAAGGAATTATTTCTGCATGGCGGCTTCTACGTCGGCAATGAGAGCGGCATCCTGCTTGTCACGGCTCACAATCATGCCTTCCGAATCAAAAAGGATGATGCAGGGAATTGCGGGAATACCATAGATATCGGTTGCAACATTCTGGGTATTCAGAATCTGCTCCCAGGGCAGCTGATGTTTCTCAATTGCGCGTAGGGTGTTTTCCGGCTCATCCCATACCGCTACTCCGAGAAAATCCATCTTGTCTGAATACTTGTTGTAAAGATCCTTGATTACTGCTGTCTCACGGATGCAGGGACCGCACCAGCTTGCCCAGAAATCAACGAGGGTATATTTGCCTTTGCCAACATAGTCGCTAAGTTTCTTGGTCTCACCATTGTATGTAATAGAAAAATCCCTGAACATTTTTCCTACCGAAGTCTCTTCTTTATTAACGAGACCCTGGCGAAGTGTCTGCACCTTCTTGCTTGAAGCAAACTGGGGATACTCCTTTAACTTTGAATCAAATGTCGGGAGATTCCAGTTATAACATTCCTGGAGGAACAGATAAAAACCGAGCGGGTTTGACGCATTCTGTTCAAGAGTCTCCTTACCCAGATTATTATAGCGGGATATTATGTCCTGTTTCTGAGCATCAGTTGCGCTGTCACCGAGGGCACGATACTCTTTTTCGAGTTCGCTCTGCTTATTGAAAAAACCCACCATTGCATCATTTGTGGGAGTGCCGGCAGCGAGGCGCGTCTTTGCATCGGCATTGATAACACCCGGTTCAAGCACAAGCATAGCTGCGCGGTTGCCGTCAAGAAGAATACGGGCAAAAACAGGCTCTGTCACTACACCGTTAAAAACCGCTTTGCCATCTGTCACAATAGCTGAGTCAAGTTTCTCACCGGTATCAAAGCTCACAATATATGCGCTTAAGCCATCTTCATCATCTGTAAGAGGCAACGTAACAGTGTAATTATCTGCCGTATTAGCAGTTGCACAGCTCACAGCAAAGATACCTGCGCAAACAAAAGATAAAATTGAACGTTTCATAAATATATACTACTTGATTACTTTCTTGCAAAATAAGCACATTATTTCCGCATTAGTGATAAGTTAACAGAAAAAACTCGTTGCGGATAGCTTTTTTTGCTAATTTTGCAAACTATTTTAACATTGCTTTTCAAATATGCAACATCAGGATAATCTGAACGCTTACATCCTCCAGTCGCTGCGCGACAATTGGGAGCTGCTTGCACTTACTGATTACAACGGAGCTTCTTATCAGTACAAGGACATTGCAAGAAAGATAACGAAATTACATATTCTCTTCAAAAGTGCCGGAGTTAAGCCCGGTGAAAAAATTGCTTTGTGCGGAAGAAACAGCGCACAGTGGGCTATGGCTTTTTTAGGTATCATCACTTATGGTGGCATAGCTGTGCCGGTGCTGAACGAATTCAAGCCGGACAATATCCATCATCTTGTAAACCATAGCGAGGCAAGATTACTGTTTGCTGACGCGCCCACTTGGGAAAATCTTGATGCCACAGTGATGCCAAATCTTGAAGGCGTGCTGCAAATCAGCGATTTCTCACTTATGATGAGCCGCAGTGAATCACTCACTGAGGCGCGAGCTAACCTCAACAAGATTTTCGGAGAGGCATATCCCGAACGCTTTACCGTTGACGACCTTGAAGTCAGCATGAATAAGCCCGACGACATTGCTCTTATCAACTACACTTCGGGTAGCACCGGCTTTTCAAAAGGCGTGATGATTACATTCGGCAATCTCTGGAGCAACATTGAATACACTATTGACCACCTGAACTATCTTGAGCCTGGAGACGGAATAGTGTGTATGCTTCCGCTCGCCCATATGTACGGACTCGTAGTAGATATGTTGCACACTCTTGTTAAAGGATGCCACATTACATTCCTTACCCGTACCCCATCTCCGAGAATCA
This sequence comes from Barnesiella sp., assembly GCA_014800945.1. Lineage (GTDB taxonomy): Bacteria > Bacteroidota > Bacteroidia > Bacteroidales > Muribaculaceae > Paramuribaculum. Next base: position 102,640 of record JAAVFD010000019.1, read on the forward strand.
TCATGGAAGCTTTTGCCAAGGTACATCCCAAACTCATAGTTGCGGTTCCGCTTATCCTTGAAAAGATAATAAAGACAAAGGTTTTCCCTCTGCTGGAGAAACCCTATATGAAAATCCTGCTCCATGTACCATTTGTTGATGACCGCATGTTAGGCAAAATCAAAGATAAACTCACAGACACATTCGGTGGTGAACTCAAAGAGATTATCATAGGCGGAGCAGCACTTAACAAAGATGTTGAAAGTTTCCTGCGCAGAATTGGTTTTCCATTTACCGTTGGCTACGGCATGACAGAATGTGCCCCGCTTATCTCATACGCTCCACACACCCAATCACGTCCGGGATCATGTGGCAAGGTGGTTGACCGCATGGAAGTGAGAGTTGATTCTCCCAATCCGGAGGAAATACCGGGAGTTATCTGGACCCGCGGAGCCAACGTGATGAAAGGCTACTTCAAGAATCAGGAAGCCACCGATGCGATATTTGACAAGGACGGATGGATGTGTACCGGAGACATAGGCTGCGTTGACAAAGACAATTTCATTTATCTGCGCGGACGCGACAAAAATATGATTCTCGGAGCCAACGGTCAGAATATATATCCTGAGGAGATTGAGCAGAAACTCAACAATCTGCCGTATGTAGGCGAATCAGTTATTATTGATGACGGAAATGGCAAACTCATAGCCCTCGTTTATCCGGATATGGATAATGTTATTCACAGAAACATCTCTACGGAAGAGATTGAGAAAATCATGGCTGAAAATCTCGAACAGCTAAACAAAGACCTTCCGGGTTACTCTCAGGTCAATCGAGTGGAGATAATGAGCGAAGAGTTTGAAAAAACGCCAAAACGCTCTATCAAACGCTATCTTTACCAGAGATAACTCAATTCAAGAATTTTCCTACTGAATCCAAAGACATTCCACGGCGACGGGCATAATCCTTTTTCTGCTCGTTGTCCGTGGTTCCTATTATAAAATAGCGGGCACCTGAATAACCTATCATCAGTCCGGTTGTTGAAGCAGCAGGACACATTGCGCCATTTTCAGTCAGTTCTATCCCCAAATCTCCGTATCTCAGCAATTTATCCACCTCAAACACCAGAGACTGATCAGGAAGAGAAGGATAGCCGATAGCGGGACGGATTCCACGATAGTGCGCCTCAAAGAGATTGCTTTCCTCCTCCGACCCGGCATCGGAATAACCCCAGTAATAGGTTCTAATTTCTCGGTGAAGCCACTCAGTCGCTGCCTCAACCAGACGGTCGGCAATGCTCTGCCATAGCAGTTTATCATAGTCATTCGATGCACGTCTGACATTACGGTCAATATCTCCCGCTGTGGTCACAGCAAAGAGTGCGATATTATCACGCATATTACCGGCAGCATCTGCCGGAGCTATAAAATCAGCCAATGCAATACATTCGTCACTATCTGCTTGTGCAGTCTGCCGTCTGAGTGTAGGTATTGTAATCTGCTGTTTTCCACCGATTATAATATCATCTCCCACCGATTTTGCCGGAGCAAGAATCACACGTGCCATGAGCACCGCATCGTCACTCACCAGAGTATCGATAATTCTGTTTGCCTCCTTAAATAGTTGCATAGCTTCAGCCGCTTTCATGCGCCTTGATTCATCCATCGCAGCGAGCCACTGAGCCTTGCAATGATCGCATCCCGGCACATCTGCAATGGATGCCAGAGATGCATCAAGCTTCCAGGCTGCAAAAAACGCGCGCCAGTTTATCAGCCCTCTCACATCTTTCACCGGTATCTCCACTGTGTGACTTCCGGGAAGCACCGGGGACGATGCTTTTTTATTGAAATCAAATTTATGACACCGCTCACGTGCTTTGCTTAGAGACAGTACAGACGCTTTACCGTTATATTCATCTCTCAGAGTCTGTTGCCGCTGCTTCAATTCACGTTCAGCATCCACCCTTTGCTCACCAGTGAATTTCTGAGCCACTCCGGGGAGTGCCGCTGCATCACGGGTATAAATAACCGCGCCTGAATATACCGGAGCAATTTTCACTGCTGTATGTACCTCTGACGCAGCCGCACCTCCGACAAGAAGGGGAATATCCAATCCCCTTTCCTCAAGCATCCGGGCAACAGTCTGCATTTCGGCAAGCGAAGGAGTTATAAGGCCGCTCAGACCTATAAAATCGGCACCGGCAGCTATTGCCGTGTCAATAATCTTTTCGGGAGGAACCATTACACCGAGGTCAATAACCTCATATCCGTTACAGCTCATTATCACCCCGACAATATTTTTACCTATGTCATGAACATCCCCCTTCACTGTTGCCAGCACAATCTTGCCGGCACCGGAAGAATTACCGCTTCTCCTCTCCGATTCTATCAGCGGAGTAAGATGTTCAACCGCATGCTTCATGACACGCGCGCTGCGCACCACCTGCGGCAAAAACATTTTACCTTCGCCAAAGAGTTCACCCACTCTGTTCATTCCACTCATAAGCGGACCGTCAACCACTCCGAAAGCGGTTCCTGTTTCCGTCACGCACTTGTCAAGAACTGCCTCTATCCCCTCGCTCCTGCCATTCACAATCATCTGCTCTATAATTGACGACGGAGTTACCGGAGCTGATACAGTTGACACCGGTTCATTCTTTACCTTGCCGGCATTCTCCTTATCTCTCAGCTCCTTAATTCGCTGCGCCTCGTCAATAAGAGTATCTGTTGCCTCCGAGCAGCGGTTAAGCAACACATCATCAATCGCCTTGGCAAGCTCCGGTTCAATTGTTTCCGGATCGAGCAGTGTCGATGGGTTTATGATAGCCATATCCATGCCCTCGGCTACAGCATGTTTCAGAAATAGCGAATGCATCGCCTCACGCACATAATTATTGCCACGGAATGAGAACGAAAGATTACTGAGACCTCCGCTTACATGTGCTCCCGGCAGATTTTTCCTTATCCACCCTGTGGCACGTATAAAATCCAGAGCATAATCAGCATGAGCTTCTATGCCGGTTGCCACAGCAAGAATATTGGGGTCAAAGATTATATCTTCAGCAGGAAATCCGGCTGCGGTGAGCAATTTGTAGGCACGCTCACACACCGCTACCTTTCGTTCAAAAGTATCAGCCTGACCATTTTCATCAAAAGCCATAACCACTACCGCCGCGCCCATTCGCCTCAACTCGTCAGCCTTTGCAAGCATTGCCGCCTCACCCTCTTTGAGGCTTATGGAATTGACAATCGGCTTACCCTGGACCTTTTTCAGTGCTTTCACCGCCACATCCCAGTTGCTGGTATCTATCATCAGCGGTGCCTTGGCTATTTCCGGTTCTGCTGAAATAACAGATATGAAATCGTACATACACTCCCCGGCATCGAGCATCGGGTCATCCATGTTTATATCAATAATATCGGCACCTGCTTTAACCTGAGCGGCGGCAATAGCGGCAGCCTCATCAAGAGAGCCTTCATTTATCAAACGAAGGAATTTCCGGCTGCCGGCAACATTACACCGCTCCCCGATCTTTACAAATTGTCCGGGATTAAATGCCTCAAGTCCGGCAAGGGTGAGCTGACCGTTTTTTTCCGGAATCCGCCTTACCTTGGCAACCCTCACCACCTCTGCTATAGCCGCTATGTGTGCCGGCGTTGTTCCGCAACATCCGCCAACAATATTGAGCTTACCCCCTTCGATAAAGGGACGCAGCTTGTCAGCCATTGCTTCCGGAGTCTCCTTATAGTTACCCAGAGCATCCGGCAGTCCGGCATTGGGATGAATACTCAGGGCAAACGGCACATTCTGCAAAATTTCGATATATGGTGTAAGTTCATCCGCTCCGAAGCCGCAGTTCAACCCAACTGACAGAGGATTTGCATGAGCGATTGTTGCTATGAACGCATCGAGAGTCTGTCCGCTGAGAATTCTGCCACCCTGATTGAGAGTTGCCGATATCATTACCGGAACATCCCGGTGCAAATCATCCATAGCCCTTGACATTGCATGGATAGCCGCCTTGGCGTTTAATCCGTCAAACACGGTCTCAAGCAGGAGCACATCCACTCCGGCATCGATTAAGGAACAGGCTTGATTATACACTGCAGCCTCCACATCATTCCAAGTTACCGGATTTTCCGCTTCTATTTCAGAAGCGAGTGACAGAGAGTGACTTCCGGGGCCTATACTGCCTGCCACCCAAGCCTCCACGCCACTTTCAGCTATCGCCTCACGGGCAATGCGCACCCCTTCACGGTTGATACGGTCTGCAAGCGATTCAACCATGTACTCCCTAAGGCTCAGAACATTAGCATTAAAAGTATTAGTCTCAATTATTCTCGCCCCCGCAGATATATAGCTCTTGTGGATATCTTTTATTTTCTCCGGAGCGGTGATATTCAGCAAATCATTGCACCCTTTAAGCGGAGTTGACGATGCTGTGAATGATTCCGGAGAATAATCTCTCTCCTCCAATCCAAGTTGCTGAATCACAGTACCCATGGCACCATCAAGCACAATGACCTGTGTTTCAAGAGCCGATTTCAATGCCGCCGAGGCATCAGACATAATATTTTTATTGTTCATCCGGACGTAAAACTACATGTATATAGCCACAAAGGTACAAAAAAAACAGAACTGTACCTTTGCCGCTTACATATCGTTACTTCACCGGAATAGTAAAGATAAATCTTGCTCCTGAATGATAATTTCTGTCAAGAACCACATCTCCGCCGAGCAGCTGAGCTATTTGCCGCGCTATGGGCAGACCGATACCGAGTCCCTGAGAATGCGGGTCAATCTTTTCAAATCGTTCAAAAATCGCATCCTCCTTACCCTCCGGTATTCCAGAACCTGTATCTGTTACGGTAAATGAAATAGTATTGTTTTCTTCATCCAGATAATAATCCAATGTCACATTTCCAAAATCCGTGAACTTGGCTCCATTATGCAGCAGATTTGCAAGTACCTGTTGCACACGTGTAGAATCAGTGTCTATGAAAGTGTCGGGTGCATCCTCTTTAAGGAAAATAACTTTCACACCCGCCTTCGGAGCATATTCTATGCTTGACAGCGCATTATTGCATATTTTTTTGACAGAAACCTTCTGCTTCACGACAGAAAGCGTGTCCTTTGACAGCGATGACAGCGAGATAGCATCCGTAACAACTGTGTTGAGAAGCTCGCAGTTCATATCAACTATCTTCACATACTTTTCAAGACTCTTCTGCAAATCAGGTCCGATGCTATCAACGATAAGCTGCGTGTATCCGCTGATAGCATTCAACGGCTCAAGCACCTCATGCGTCATATTGTCAAGGAAATCACCCTTCATTTTTGACACGGAGTCAGCTTTGTCGCGCGCCTCGATAAGCTGCTGTTCGCTCTCCTTCAAGGCATTTCGCTCCTTCTCAAGCTCACGGTTGGTTTTAGAGAGACCTTTTGACAGCTTGCGGGCTCTTCTATAAAGTCTGAACATCACAAGCACACCTATGAGCAGAATCACTCCTATCACTCCTACTCCAATCATTATTAATTTCTGATGCTTGAGTTCAGCCAAAGCTCTGACCTCCTCCAATCTCTCGTTTTCGCGAGTCAGATTATCCATTTCATAAATCACCTGAAGCTCACGGATGCGGTCCTGAGTTTTCAGTTCTATCTGTTTCTTCAGAACATCCACATACTGCTTGAGTGCCGTGGCATGAAGTTCCTTGTCACCGATAGCTTCCGCTGCGGTACATAACATTTCTTGCAATCTCGGCCTCAGATACTCATTTCCTCCGAGATCACTGTCAAGAAGAGACACCAGCATAGGCGTGGCATTGACATAATCCTTGACAGCCATATAATAGAATGCCTCAGCAAGAGGCCTCGCCTGAAAATCCGCTCTCAAATCTGCATTGTCAGACACCAGATACCATATACGCTTCATTATATTCTCAACCTCGCCTTTTGACAAAGCCGGGTAATTATAAAGCATTCTCCGGTAACATATATACCGGTTACGGTCAAAATCCTTGAAAACCCTCCCCTTATCATTATAGTCCTTTTCGAGCTGATCCATTATACCGAGAAGTTTCCTGTCTGACTCAACCGCTTTTTTATATTCCTGATTTTTGGTGTACATCAGAGCAGAGTGGGCATAAAACATATTTTTGAAAGCATACAGACCGAATGGCAGTTTATCTATCTTTTCAGCCGACTCCTCCATATATTTTTCCAACAGATCTCCCTGAATGGTTGCATCAAGATAAACGCACAGAGTGTAAAGCATCTCCAGCTGATTTATTGCCGACAGATTGTCCTCTCTGTTCTTATATTTATTCAAAACATCACCTATAAACTTATGCCTCTGCTCCGGGGTTGCCATAAGAGAATTTGTAGTGACTCTGAGCAATCGCAGAAACATCAGAGTTTCTTTCTGTTCCGAACCGGAGGGCAATTTTTCCGCCTCGCTTATAATGATACCCTGCACACTGTCATTACCCAGAAAAATATTTCCGAGATTTCTGAGTATATCCAGCTGCACTTCTATGTCATTGGTTCGTTTTGCTATACTGTATAGACTCCTTGCCACTTGTTTCTGCTGCGATCTGGAACTTGCGTCAAAAATATTGTACAGCACCATGATGCTGTCACTTGGATAAGCAGCCTCTTTCAATTCAGCATAAAGCGAATCAAGTTGATACTGGGTCACATCTTTTGCCTCTACCTTAAGAAAAGACAGAAAAATCCCGATAGCAAGGGTTATATAAAAGGTTCGCACTATTTTAATGATTGGTTGGTATTACATTTGGTTTATGCAAATTAACAAAAAAAATATCATCGCACCAAATTCAAAACCTTTTCCTTAAGAGCCGGTTCTACAAAAAGAAAGTCCCGGAGAAATCAATCCTCCGGGACTAAACCCATTTATTAACCTAATATTGGGGATATCTGTGTTCTCACACAGAGTATTTTATTTTCACAGTGCAGTGGGAGCTTCGCCGCCTATCATTGACCATCCGGGGTTCTGATAAACCACAGAAGCCACAACAGTACCCTTGTCGTCAAGTTCGGTAGCTGTTTTGCGGAATGCTGCCTGACCGAGAGGATAGAGATACTGGGCACGGATCCACTTGTAACCGTCGAAACATTCGATGTTCTTTGAAATCTGGTAGGGGTGAACATAAGGACCGCTGATAGTCGGGTCACTCATATTACCTGTACCACCGGCAACGTCAACAATAACAGTGGCATCAGCACCGTCAGAATCCTTAAGATTCAGAGGATTTACCCCTGCGCTCTTGTCATAAACTGTTCCCCAGAACTTCATACCTTCAATCTGGTAAGGATTGGTCTCAAGCTGGTCAAGAGCCGCCCAACGACGGAGGTCATCCATGCGGTGACCCTCAGCCATGAGCTCGTTGCGGCGTTCACGGCGAACATTATAAACGAGAGCGCTTACAAGTGAACCGTGAGAATAAGCACCGAAGTCACCGAGAGCTTCCTTGTTCATATCGGTAGCAGCGATTGTCTTATTGAAGTCCTGATCTACTTTCGCACGTTTGCGAAGAGCCTGCCAGTAAGTCTGTGCTGTTCCGTCAACAGAGTTGTTGAGTTCAACACAAGCTTCCATGTAGTTGAGCATAGCTTCGGTTGCGCGGAACACTATAGAACCCTGAACACCGTGGTCATGTGCACCGGGGTTGGGAGTATAGATCATACCTTTTTTAACACCGTAGCCTGTTACACAGCGCATTTCAGAAGAGGAGTTTACAAGCCAGCCCATAGCCCACTTTTCAGTGGTGCCGTCGTTATTGAACGCTGTCACGCTATTGTCACCCTTTGTAAAAATCTGAATGCGTGAGTCGCGGTTCTGTAGGGTTGCTGAAACGCCCTGATTTTCCCAATCCTCATCGTAGCCTGAACCTGCTGCATAGATAGGCAGACCGTTCTGCATAAGGAATGAATTTACAAGACCGCGGGTCCAGCCTGTGTTACCACCGTTACGCTGGAACTGCATATAGATATTGGTGGTGATGTTCATGTCTGATGTATTGACGTATGTCTTGTACATAAGCACTTCATCAAAACCTTCGAGGCTCTGCTCGGTAAACATTCCGTAATAAGGGTTGATACAGGTGGTTGCGTTTGAGTAACCCTCAGCAGTACCGGTGTTTTCAGCAAGGCTGCCAACAACTTTGTCGCCAACAGCTTTAGCTGATTTCATGGCTTCGGTGAGGAAGAAGCTGATTTCGGTGTCGATATTGAAATCTGAACCGAGGTCAGCTGCTTTTCCGGGCCATCCGGGTCCGCCGGGCACGAGTGCTGTGCCTTTGTGGTACTTCAACCAAGTACCTTCAAACAGAGCCACGCGGCTGCGCAGAAGCTGAGCGCAGGCTTTGTTGATGCGCTGCTTGCCACCGGCTGCATTTTCAGGAAGAAGTTCGATAGCCTTATCAAGATCTTCGAGGATAAAGCGTGCCACTTTATTACGCGGCTGGCGCGCTGACGCTTCCATCAGCACATCCTCTTCATCAGGAAGAGCTGTTTTAACAATGGGGAAGTCACCGTAAGAACTATACTGATTCCAGTAAGCATAAGCACGGAGGAAATATCCTTCACCCAGGTACTGCTTCACCTCATTTGAATTACCTGAAATAGTACCTGCCTCATATTTTGGTAGCGCCTGATCAAGGAAGTAGTTACAGTTACGGATAAAGGTGAAGCTCCAGCCTGAACCGGTAGGAGTTTTCCACAATCCGGGTGTCCATTGGGTAGAGGGGGACATACCCACCATATCATCGGTATTGTTATCGATAATAAATGTGCCGAGCGACCATGTATATTGGTCATGCACCGGGAAATTGCCATACAGATTTATTGTGTATGCTCCCAGCTGATCAGCGGTGGAAAAGAATTTTTCCGGAGTCAGCGATGATTCCGGCTGCTCATTGAGGTAATCATGGCAAGATGTGAGACCCGCCATTGATGCACCTATAAGTAGAGCTGAAATATATTTTTTCATAATTGGGGTCGGAATTTAGAATGTTACGTTAAGACCGAATGAAAGCACTCTCTGGAGAGGATAAACCTTACCGTAGCCGTAAGCGTTGAAGTAAGAGTCAACAAGCTCGGGGTCACCTGTTCCGGTGAAGTTTGTGATAGTAGCGAGGTTTTCACCTGAGAAGAATACACGGAGATTTTCAATGTAAGCCTTACGGGTGATATTCTGGGGAATTGTGTAACCCACTGTCACGTTTTTGAGGCGGCAGTATGCGGCATTCTGAAGATAACGGTCAGACTGTTGGAAATTCTTGCCTCCACCCCAGTTGGGACGCGGATAGTATGAATTTACGTTAGGTCCGAGAGGATTAGTCGTATCTTCTGCACGGAAGTAGTCGAGATGCTGAACAAGACCGGCTGCCTGCCACTGGTTGTTTGAGCAAGGACCGGTGAACACAGCTCCGCTTGCCCAGTAGTCACGTTTACCAATACCCTGGAAGAATACACGCACATCAAATCCCTTCCACTGAGCATCGAGGTTAACACCGAAGCTGTAGCGGGGGGTAACGTTACCGATAATCACACGGTCACCGGGCTCTTCCGCTGTATTGGAACCGGTATTTACTTTTCCGTCACCGTTAAGATCGGCATACATCAAATCACCTGCTGCCCATCTGCTGCCAAGTGAGCTCTGGTCAGCATTCTTGAGGTGCTCTGCCATTTCAGCATCCGTCTTCGCAATACCGATAACCTTGTAGCCCCAGATAGAGCCAAGTTTGGCACCCTTGTAATAAGGGCCATGCTGAGTTGTGCCGATACCGAGTGACTTAGATGGGTTGTTGTCGTAGTCATCAATAGTAATCTGATAATCAGAAAGGTTTACACTCACACCGTATGTGAAGTCCTGAACGCGGTCACGCCAGTTTACTGTAACTTCCCAACCTTTTGATGTCATTGAGATACTGTTTACGTTAGGAACACTTGCTCCGAGAACATCAGGCAGGTCGGGACCGGGTCCTACCATATCCATTGTCTTGCGCTGGTAGTAGTCGAAGCTACCTGTAAAGCGGTTGTTGAACAAGCCCCAGTCAAGACCAATGTCCCATGTCTGGTTCTTTTCCCAGGTAAGTGTGCTTGCTACGAGGCCGGGCTGTGAAGCAAGTGTAGGTCTCTGACCATTGACAAGCCATCCGCCTGCGTTGGCGCTATAACCCATATTTGAGTATGTGGGATACCAGCTGTTGGTGTTCTGGTTGCCGAGACGACCCCATGAACCACGGAGTTTAAGAGTGTTGAGAGTGCCGCGTGCACCTTCCATAAATGCTTCCTGAGCGATATTCCAACCTGCAGAGAAAGAGGGGCTGGTGCTCCAGCGGTGTCCGCTGCGGAAACGTGAAGTACCGTCATAACGGATGTTAGCTTCAAGGAGATATCTGCCGAGATAGTCGTAGTTGATACGGCCGAACCAGCCTGCGGTGCTCCATGTAGCGGTGCTACCGCTCACAGTTGCAGTTCCGTTGGTGGTGTCAATCCAGGGAATTTCATTGAGGATATCGGTGCGCTGTGCGCTGAATTGCTTACGGTTGAGCCATTCGCTCTGGAAACCGCCCATTACCTTGAAGTTATGAGACTCGTTGAGTGTGAATGAATAGTCAGCGTAAACATTGGGGTTGAAGTAGTTCTGCTTGTAGTTGTAGTCATACACTGAAGTGCTGCTGGGCATTGCAGATGCCTTGTTTGCGTAAGGCTGATCATCGCAGTCGTAAGAATATGTCTGCAGATAGTAGCGGTGTATATTCTGAGTGTATGTGCGATAGTTGAATTCGCCGCGGATGTTGAGTCCTTTCAACGGATTGATGTTGAAAGAGAACTGCTGGTCAAACTGGTCGGTGTTCTTGAGGAAACGTCCACCTTCTGTGAGAGCGGGAATATATGTTTCGCGAACATAGTGACCGTTTGGATCCTTGACAGGAATCATGTTCCAGTAACGCATCACGTCGTGGTAGAACTGGTTTGAACCGTTGTCACCGATAAGTGAAGGACCGTTATAGTCGTTTCTCCACCAGCGTGTGCTGTAGCCGAATGTCAGCCAGTTGGTAATCTTGATGCTCGCTCTGCCGTTGAGGTTATAGCGGCGCAGACGGTCGTCACCGTAACGGAGAATACCTTCCTGGTCAAGAAGAGTGCCTGAGAAATAGTAGTTTACTTTCTCGCTGCCACCGTTAACAGAGATATTGTGCTCCTGAGAGAAACCGGTTTTGCCGAAGTGCTCCTGAAGGTAGTCCACGTTTGCGATAGGAATGATATCAACATAGTCCCACACCTCCCACTGGTTTGTGTTCGGGTTGCGGAACATGCTCGGACCGGTAGGGTTCTCCATGTAGTTTTTAATCTGCTCAACCTTTGCATCGGGAAGCCACTGACCACCGCCATTGTTGATAGAACCTTCATTCATCATGATAGCGTAGTCGTAAGAGCTCATCTTTTCAGGCATGCGGGTTACATGGCTGAAACGGAAAGAGTCGCTGTAGTTTACAGTAACCTTACCCTCTTTACCTTTCTTGGTTGTTACAAGAATCACACCGCCGGCAGCGCGGATACCGTAGATAGAAGCGGCTGATGCGTCCTTTAGAATTGAAATGCTCTCTACATCCTGAGGAGCCACTGTTTCAAGAGCTCCTTCCATACCGTCGATAAGGATAAGCGGAGTAACGCTTGAACCTGTGCCGATAGTACCGGTACCACGGATGTTCATTGAACGGGTACCGTTGAGCTGACCACCGAGGTTTGATGACAGCACGTTAAGACCCGGAACCAGACCCTGGAGAGCGTCGCTCACTGAAGACACAGGGCGGTTGCTGAGTTCTTTAGAGCTCACTGCCGAAACGGCACCGGTGAGGTTTACTTTTTTCTGTGAACCGAAGCCGACAACCACAACCTCGTCAAGGGTTTCGATATCGTCTTCAAGAGTCACATTTAGCGGAGTGCCTTCCCATTTAACGTTTACGGGTTTGCATCCCACGAAAGATACACGGAGTGTTGCTCCGATTTTCACATTGGCGATAGAGAATTTACCGTCAATGTTTGTTGAACCACCGAGGGTGGTACCAACAACCATTACAGAGGCACCCGCCATGGGTTCTCCGTCCTGGTCAAGCACTACGCCCGTAGCCGGGCCATCAGGTGCCTGCGCTGCAGATGCAGTGAAACTCCATCCTGTCAGCACACATAGCGTGAGCAACATCAAGGGCAGTGCCACAAGCTTCTTGCTCAAATTGCATAGTTGGTGATACATGTTGATTGTTAGTAAATTAAGGTTAGTACAAAAAGACTGAAGTGGGGACGACCTCACTTTAGTTTACAATTATTTTGCAAATTTAATTTAATTGGGTATGATACCCCCCCCCATTTGCAAATTAATGTTAATTATGTTTTACAACATATTTTTCATCCCGCTTCAGTCCCTGTTTGTCGTGTTTCTCTATTTTTTATTCCTTGATTTATGCTGTTTTGAAAATAAAAAAACGGCTGTGTCAAAAAAATATGGTTTGACACAGCCGCCCTTATATATAATCGTCCTTATATATAATAAGGAGTCAATCTATCGGTTCTGCAAGGAGTGTTGCTGCTGTTGCATCAGTAATCCTTACCTTAACAATATCCCCCGGTTTGTGGTCGTTACAGTCAAAAACCACTGTTTTATTTGTTTCAGTTCTTCCCACAAGCTGCTTGGTGCTGCGCTTGGAAACACCGTCGGCAAGTACTTCAAACATCTTACCTATATCCCTGCGATTGGATTCAAGCGAAAGCTCACCCTGCAGCTCTATCATACGGTTTAACCGCTCAATCTTAATATCCTCCGGCACATTATCCGGCATAGTTTTGGAGGCAAGAGTGCCAGGTCGCTCAGAGTATTTGAACATGAATGAGCTGTCAAAGCCAACTTCTCTCATCAGCGAAAGGGTCTGTTGGAAATCCTCCTCGGTCTCGCCGGAAAAACCGGTGAAAAGGTCAGTGGAGATTCCACATCCGGGTATAATAGATTTGATTGCCGCTATGCGGTCAAGATACCATTCGCGGGTATATTTTCGGTTCATCGCCTTGAGTACGGCACTGCTGCCGCTCTGCACCGGCAAGTGAATATGATTGCAGATATTCGCCCGTGATGCTATTGCTCTGAGAGTATCGTCATTCATATCCTTGGGATGTGAGGTTGTGAATCTCACCCTCATCTCAGGCACCGCATCAGCTACTTTGAGCAACAGGTCTGTAAAATCGGTCACCTCACCTGTTTCCGGATTCTGATATCGGTAAGAATTCACATTCTGACCGAGCAGAGTCACCTCCTTGAAGCCATTGTCTCTAAGATTCTCAACTTCGGCAAGAATGCTATCCGCCTCTCGGGAGCGTTCTCTGCCTCTTGTATATGGCACTATGCAATAGGAGCAGAAGTTATTGCATCCTCTCATTATGCTCACAAACCCTGAAATACGGTTTGAGCCGAGGCGAAGCGGCATGACGTCTCTATAGGTTTCGGTGGTACTAAGCTCAACGTTAATAGCTTTTTCACCCGCTTCTGCCGACATGAACAGCGCCGGCAGGTCATTGTATGAGTCGGGACCTGCAACAATATCCACTCCGTGGTCATTTATCAGCGAATCTTTCACCCTCTCCGCCATACAGCCTATAACACCCACTATAAGAGGGCGCTTGCGCTTCATGGCACGGAGATGCTGAAGCCTTGAAACTATCTTCTGTTCGGCATTGTCGCGGATAGAGCAAGTGTTGAGAAGCACCGCATCTGCCTCGTCTATACTTTCCGCCGGTTCATAACCTACCGTGCGCATTACAGCTGCCACAACTTCACTGTCAGCCACATTCATCTGACATCCGTAGGTCTCAATCCAAAGCTTACGCTCACCGCTGTCGCCGGTGGAATGTTTCGACTTTTGCACCATAATTATTATGTTATAGGGCAGTAACCCTTGATTTTCTTATTAAAAAATGTAATTTTGCACAAAATTAATCATTGAGTGCAGATGGAGCAAATTATCGGAATCATTTTAACTCTGGTATTTACCGGGCTCATTGCCGTATTCAAGGAAAAGAACAAGCGCAAATCCGGTAAGAGAGTATTTGAACCCGATGATTTCTCAATGCCGGAATCACACATCCCTCCGGCACCTGTATTTCCCGCCGCTACACCGCAAATTATCCCGGAAGAGGGCGCAAGGGTTACCGCTGATATTCAGGAGCCGAACCCTATCCCGGAGCAGGACGAAGCGGAAATTGCAGCTCATCGCGAGCGCTGGCGCAGGGCTATTATCGATTCAGAAATATTAAGTAGAAAATTTTGATATAACCTTAAATTATGGCATTTCCAATTATTTCGGCAGAGGAAGCGGCAGCCCAGATTTTTAACGGGGCTACCATCGGCTTGTCCGGTTTCACAGCTTCCGGCTCTCCTAAAGTTATTACCGAAGCCATCGCAGCAAAAGCTGAGAAGGAGCACGCAGAGGGACGCCCCTTCAAGGTGGATATTTTCACCGGAGCATCCACAAACAATCATGCTGATGGCGCACTTGCCAGAGCTAACGCTATCGGCAGACGTACTCCATATCAAAATACTCCAGATTTGAGAAAACGCATCAACTCGCATGATGCGCACTATTTTGACCTTCACCTCAGCGAACTCGCGCAGAAGTTCCGTTACGGCACATACGGAGAACTTGATTTCGCCATTATCGAGGTGGCAAAAGTGTTTGACAATGGAGAGGTTGTTCTCGGCACCGGAGTTGGAAACGTTCCAACTTACGCGAAGTATGCTAAAAAGATTTTCCTTGAACTAAACAGTATTCTTCCGGAAGGTCTTTACGGATTGCATGATATCTATATGCCGCTTGATCCACCTAACCGTCGGGAAATACCTATTTATAAACCGAGCGACCGCATCGGTGAGCCTACAGTGAAGATTGATCCCGCTAAAATTGCCGGTATCGTTCACTCTAATGCTTACGACGGCATCAAGGGATTCACTGAACTTGATGATGTTACACTTCAGATTGGAGCAAATGTTTGTAACTTCCTCCTCGCTGAGGTTAAGGCGCGCAGAATCCCGGCATCTTTCCTCCCGATTCAGAGCGGCGTAGGCAATGTGGCTAACGCTGTGCTTTTCGGACTCGGACACGCAAAGGAGCTTCCCCCTTTTGAAATGTACACCGAAGTTATTCAGGATGCAGTTATTGAGCTCATGAAGCAGGGACGATGCAAATTCGGAAGCACCTGCTCACTCACTCTAAGCGACAAAACAGAGGCGGAGGTGCTTGAGAATCTCGACTTTTTCCGCGATAAGCTGGTGATTCGCCCGGCTGAAATTTCAAACAGCCCCGAGGTGATTCGCCGACTCGGTGTTATTGCCATGAACACAGCACTTGAAGCCGACATCTTTGGCAATATCAACTCAACCCATGTTGTCGGCACCAAGATGATGAACGGCATCGGTGGTTCAGGCGACTTTACCCGCAACGGCTACCTGTCTATCTTCAGCTGCCCGTCCATCACCAAGGGTGGTCTCATCAGCAACATTGTGCCTATGGTTTCACACGTTGACCATACAGAGCACTCCGTTGATGTTATCATCACCGACCAGGGTGTGGCTGACCTCAGAGGCAAAGACCCGGTGCAGCGCGCCGAGCTCATCATTGAAAATTGCGCTCATCCTATCTACCGGGAGCTGCTTCGCGACTACCTCAAAATGGGTAAAGGCGGACAGACTCCTCACTCACTCAACGCATCACTGGCATTCCACACTGCTTTCCTTGACAGCGGTGACATGCGCAATACCGACTGGGCGAAATATATGTAAAAAATATATCGCTATAAAAAATCAGGGTGAACCTATTACCGGGTCACCCTGATTTTTTAATTAGTAATTTCGTTGATGTATGTATAAGTTGATTTTTATTTTTTTCATGATGATAAATGTTGCCGCCACACTACACGCACAGAATTATGATTCGGCTATGAAAGCGGCTGGAATGGTGGATATCGCAGAGATTGACACCACTATTGTGATTGACCTGATGTATGCCGGAACCGACAATTTTGTCGGTGAAGATATGTATGGTTCTCTGCGCAAGGCTTATATACACTCTGAAGCCGGCAAAGGACTGGTCAAAGCACAAGCGGCTTTGACCAGAGAGCGTCCCGGTTACCGCCTGAAAGTTTGTGATGCCGCACGCCCGATAAGTGTACAGCGCAAAATGTGGAACAAGGTCAAAGGCACACCCAAATCAAAATATGTCAGCAATCCCGCCCGTGGTGGCGGTCAGCACAACTTCGGATTAGCTGTGGATATAACCATTGTGGATAAGTATGGTAAAGAACTGCCGATGGGCACTCCGGTGGATCATCTGGGCTATGAAAGCAACATAGATGCCGAAAACGCGCTGGTCAAGCAGGGTAAAATCACCGAGCAGGAGAGACAGAACAGACTGCTGCTGAGAAGAGTGATGCGAGCCGGTGGATTTTCGGCGCTGCGCACCGAGTGGTGGCATTTCAATTTCCGATCCCGTGCTGTTGCCCAGAGCCGATACCACCGCCTGGATTTTTAAAACTGTAGATTACCCATTTGCCCCGGATAATGAGAGACGCGCCGCCGGTGCTACACAGGCGGAGAGGGTTTGTATAGAATGACGGGGCGGAAAGCCCATCCCCATAGGGGATAAACTATATTTAGCCCGCGGTGAGGGAGCGCAAGCGACCGTAACCGCAGGAAAATGACGCGATAACATGAATGTCCCTATAGCGGGCACATCCCATCACGCAGTGGTTGGTGTGACGGGTCGGAGAGTGCGGGCAAAAAAAATAACCGCAGGGTGCGCTATCGCTTACCACCGCGGCTATTATAGGGATGCGATCTCTGGCGCATCTTATTATGCTACATTTATATCCTAACCTTCATGGCTCTTATATCTACCAAAGGCTAAGAATTAGAGTCCCTTTAGGAAGCGATTCTCCTCCTATGGTTATAAATTTTTGAGATTCTATAGGATATACTTGCATAGATGTAACGGGTAGTGAAACGGGTAGCTTTTTACTGTAGTAATCATGTATATTATAGGAATAATGGAATTTATAAAATGAAGCATACTCCGGATGCTCTTGATCGAAAATATATTTCTCTATTTGATCTCGATATTCTACATCAATATCATCCTTATAACCATTTAGGTACAGCGCCCAAGCATGCAGAAAACCTGTTACACAGTCCTTTATTTCCTGATTATAATGAGTTTCCAATGCTTGATTAATCTCCGGAGTATTCCATGTGCTAATTTCTTCATTAGGCATTTGCCAATTATTCAAATCAGCCTCTGATTCAGCAGATCTAATACCGATACCTCTTACATTGTCATAGTTTAGCTTATGTGATTCACAAAGATTCTTTATAATGACATATCCCCCCACCTCAGGATACCATAAGTTTAACTCATTAAAATTATAAATCAATGCTGGGAGGAGACATAAGTCGCTATAGTCACCATCGTTATCAAAAGTCAGATATTTTCCTTGTGCATTTCGGAAGGCATAATTAGGATGGCCAATCCAAGAAACAAATTGAGCTAAATGACCATCAGTACAGACATCAGCACAGATTTTGCGAAAGTCTTGTAAGGTTCTATTATAATATACGTCATATGTTAAAAATTTCTCAGCATAGACACTATCAATGCTCAAGGCCACCGGAACAATCTCATATTCGTCACCATTAAAGCTAATTGACACCGAATCATTAAACTCTTTAGAGTCGTTCGTATCAGAATTCTTTGTCGTAGTGCTACACGCTGATATTAATGAGAAGCTAAATACGAAAACAATGGTTCTAACGAAATGGCTCATATTCATAATTCTGTTTTAATTACTTTGTTCCACCAATCCCATGAATATCCTGCCGAGGGGTGATACACCCAAAGAACTCGTGCTTCTTTGCCATTAGATAGACGGTAATAGCCGTTTTTAACTTTGTACCCCTCGATGTCAAGATCTTCTCCGGCTCTCCATCGTTCACCACCTGGCATATTGTCGTACATTCTGGTAACGCCCCACACAATGATTAAATCAGGTTGAATCTCATCTAATACCTCAAAGAAAGCGTCCTCTGAATCGCGAAAATCCACCCAATCAGGCTGAGTGCGGGATTCATCCATAGATTTCTGTACATAATTGTAGAATGCCACTGAGTTCCATATTTTTTTACTTTCTTCGAGGTCTGTGTCATGCCCGACTAATGATTTCTCAAACTTGTGAAATGTCCCGGTCCACCTATCAGTTTCACCGGACATTATCACATCCATGCAATTAGTAGTAGTGAAGTCAGCACATTCACCTGCATCCTCCACTTTTCCACAACTTTCACATCCTCCGCAAATATGCGCTTCACCAAGCACAAGGATTTTCTTACCAAAGATTCCACCGGATTGGTAATCTTTTCCGATCCAAGGTTTGAAAAAAACGGGTCAATGTAAAAAGGTGGTTGTTAAAATCAGGGCAAAGATAATTAACTTTGTGTCATGAAACAATGGCAAGTATTGAAAACGGTATTTCCGGAAGTCATCACGGAAAATTTTGA
>JAAVFD010000020.1 GCA_014800945.1 Barnesiella sp.
ACCGTTGATCCCAAGAACCTCTACAAAGGTCCGTTCGAGATGCCCGGAGGAGGTGTTGTGCTCGCTATCCTCAAGGAAGCCGCTAAAGAACTCCCCGGCAAGGTGGCAAGCCTCAATGTGTGGTATGTTCCCACCGGAATTGACGGTATCGATTCTGACCGCACCGACAGCGACGCTGTTCGCGCAGAAGGCGGAAACATCATCGCTCCCGAAGGCAGCGAGGTGTATGACCTCAGCGGTCGCAGAGTCAACGCTAACGGTCTCCGTCGCGGCATCTACATTGTTCGCGTGCCCGGAGCTGCTAAAGCCGTCAAAATTAAAGTTGACTGAAAAAATTATGCATATGATATTTATATTAACTCTCAAGCTTAATAAATAAAGCTTAATTTAATTGATGTAATGATTGTCGGAGGTGAAGATGTGAATCTTTGCCTCCGACCCTTTTTATACCCTATCCCCGGGAGGGGGCTCGGAATTTTCGGAAGATTCCGAGGATTCGGATTCCTCCGAGGAAGGGAGCCGATTTGGGGCATTTGCATTTTTTTAGTAATTTTGTGCGTCACAGATGCTAACGTTCAACTTATTTTGCATGAGAAAGCTTTTTTGCTCATTAACATTGGTGCTTATCTCCCTTATTGCCGGCGCACAGACCGTGGATATTTTCCGACTCGGTAACAATACCCGCGCGATTAAAAGCGACACCCTCGTTATCCTACCCTGGTTTGACGACGGAACCCCCGCCGATTTATGTGTGCTCGATGACACATCAAATGCTCCGGATACTGTCATGACCCAACCTCTGCGCCGATTCTACTCCATTCCCAAAGGCGCATTAGGAGCTCCTGTGGTTTATGATAACTGGCAGATACTCGACTCCCTCGAACTAATACCGGCAAAACGCCCTGAATATGTGGGCAGAGCGTTTGACTGGATCGATGACCTCAATTTCGGCTATCTCCTCTACAACAGGGCGCGACAGAATTTTATGGCTAACTCTCCCGATATGGTGAGATATAACGTGCGCGATCTTCCCGAGCCTCCCGCCCACTATAACGCATTCGTCGATCCGACAACCACCAGAATAGTGCTCAAGGAAAAGATTGATGCTCCGGACAAAGAAAGCATCAATAGCCTCCTCAACGTAAAACGCATCAACTGGCTCAAGGATTTCAGCGCTTCGGCTCAGTTCAGCCAGGCGTATGTGTCGCCAAACTGGTATCAGGGCGGCAACCGGTCTTTGATTGCCTTGATAAACATTGTCTATAATGTGAAACTGAACCAGAAGTTTCACCCCAACCTGCTTTTTGAAGCGAATATGTCTTACAAACTCGGCACCAACAGCGCTCCGGACGATTCGCTCCGCTCCTACAATATCAGCGAGGACCTGCTGCAGCTCAACACCACCTTCGGTTACAAGGCGTTCAGACGATGGTTCTACTCTGCCAACGCACAATTCAAAACCCAGCTGCTTCAGAGCTATAACACCAACTCCACCACCCTGCGCTCCGCCTTTATGTCGCCCGGTGAGCTCAATGTGGGTCTCGGTATGACCTACGACTTCACCAACAAGCGCAACACATTCACCTTCAACACCTCAATCGCTCCGCTGTCTTGGCAGCTGCGCACCTGCTTCAGCAGCCGCATGAACCGCGCCAACTACAATATCAAGCCGGGGCATCACACCGTTAACAAAATCGGTAGCAGCGCGGAGTACAAAATCAGCTGGAAGATGACCTACAATATCGTTTATACCTCGCGCCTGTTTCTCTTCACTGACTACGAGCTCTTTCAGGGTGACTGGGAGCACACCATCGCGTTCAATATCAACCGTTATCTCTCCACCCAGATTTACGCTCACATGCGCTATGACACCTCTACCCCCAGAGCCAATGAAAAATGGCGCAAATTCCAGTTCAAGGAGATTTTCAGCCTCAACGTAAGCTATAAGTTCTCCAACAACTGATTATGCGCCTTGCAATAGCTATTTTGCTGAGCTTCTGCTGCCTGAGCCTCGCTGCGGAGTCAACCGTAAGCCTTCCGGCAGAATCACCCGCACCGCAGAGCGGTTTTGCTGACGTAAAAGCGGTGATAACGAGGATAGCCGATTCGGGACCGCACCGCATAGAGGGTATCTGGCAGTTTCCCGGCAGCGGTGCTACAGTTGCCATAGAGAGAATAACCGACCGGAGCAAGCTCCCCGGAGCCGTTACATACAACATGGTTGTTGTCCGCAGCGAAAACCGCACCATCAAGCCCGGCACTCTCATGGGAGTGCTGGCGCCAACAGCCAAAAGCCATACCTATGATGCCGCCATATATACCTCGGCGGGACGCAAGGCTCGCCTGACCGCTCCAAAGCATTTCACACTGACTCTCGGCGAAGAGAATTCTCGGCTGATTTTCAAGCGGGTAAAATCAAAATATTCCCTGAACCTGTGGAGGATTCTCCCCTATATGTTTCGCTATGCGGTGAGACAAAACAACAACACCGGAGAAGCGCCTGTGGGGTGCATAAAAATATTTCCCTTACCCGACGCACCCTCAGAACCGAGATACCTATGAGGCTTGTTTTCACTATATTGCTCATTGCCGCCACCCTGAGTGCCTCTGCCGACAAAACCACCCGCAAAGGGCTTAAAGCTATTACGGTGAAGGAACAGACTGTTAAGACCGACTCTATCGACACCTTCGTTCCATCTCCCGGAATGATTCGTCTGAGCGGATATGACAAGCCGCTGCGCTCTTACAAGGAGAGCATTTATGCGACCAACGCCACGCGCCGTGTGCTGAGCTACATAAATATTGAGATAACCTATTTTGACGAATCCGGCAGACAGATGCACAAGCGCAATGTGAAACTGAATGTGCATATCCCGGCAGGAGAAACCCGCCAGATAACATTCTCTTCATGGGACAAGCAGAGGAATCTCTACTATATAAAAAGCGGAAAGCCGCGCACAAGCGACGGCACTCCATATTCTATTTCGGCACAGGTGATTGAAGCGGCTTACGGCAAGGAGTAATTGCCGGCTTTAATTGCTGACACCATCGGCTGTCCTTATAGCTCTCACCCTCAGCTTCTGAGTCCTCAAAGTCCTCCCCCCGTTCGGGTAATTAATTGAAGAATAGTCACCCGACACATAATCACCCGTAACTTCAGAGTCCGATGTGGAACTTGGATAAGCTGCAACTGCGTTTGTGACTTCACTAAGAAGGAAACTGCCTGAGACATATTTAGCTGCTCTTGCTCTGTAGGGATTCTCGTGAGCGTATATAGTTCCAAAACTACCGCCACCCGACATTGTTCGATTAGGATTTCGGGCTGTATTCGCTGTCCAATAATATTGCTCTTTATACCCCGGTATCCTCTTTATCATTTCCTCAGCCTGACTTACACTTGGAAGAAACCATTTTAAGGATTGGGAACCTGAAACAGACCTTTTATTTTTTGAACATGCGAGAACAACAGCCGTATTTGGGCTTATCGAAGCATATATCTGCCTGAGAGACAAGGTTGGTAGATTATATCCTGAGTATGATTCATAACCCATCAAATACCTACAGATAGCAGCACCATCTCCTGAATGAATAACATCAACAGGTTTCCAGCTAAAATTTCCTGCTATCAACTGGTACCATGTGGCAGATGCCTCGGATAGAGCTTTATTCTCCAATCCGCTACCTTCTGCAGCCCAGGGGATACCGTCGGGTGAGTAATTTCCGGATTCACCGTGTGGATCAAGCGGGTCGTAGTGCATTGCATACTCCTCATAGGCTTCCATATAATAGGTCGTGCCATTGTAAGTAAACGGCAGCAGCCCCGCCTGTTCAATCTCGATATAGTCGGTGCGCTCCTCAGTGGCAGACTTATAATGAATCTCCACGCGACTCATTCTCGGCTTTGTAGAAGCGTTTTCATCCACATAAAAGTAGATTCTGTCGCGGCTGCGGGTAACAGTAGCTGCGGTATTCGGCACTAATTCCCACATATTTTCAGTGAAATAGTCCTTGCAGCCCCAGCCGGCTACAAACTGCTCGTCCGTCATCCCCTCCGAGCTGCAATGATCCAGGTGAATCCAATCCCTGTCCTGCTCCGGAATAGTGACAGTGCATTCGCCGGATGCTCCACCAAGAAAATACACGTCCATCGGCAGTACGCACCAGTGCGCGTCAAGGTGACGCTCGTTGAGAACAGAGATATACATTTCATTGTAAGTCTCCACATTAACTCTCGCGTCAAAAGTGACATAGCTGTCATTCGGGCTGATATTATTGAGACCGCGAATGTAAATATTGTTCTTATAGCAGTGGTTGCGACGCACCTCAAAATTGTCAATCACATCGCTACCGAGATAAACGGTAAATTCAGCCTTATAATTAAACCCTTGGTGGTCAACATACTCACCCTTCATCACAAAGGCACTCGCATTGCCATCAGCTACCAGCGGTTTCCACCGCTGACGCACATCCTCGCCCATGCTCTTCACCGCCTCCGGATAAATTTCCTGCGGGTCGCGAGTGCGCAAACGCACATTCTCGTAAGTATAATAGGTGAATATAGCAGACTCCTGCCCCTCGATAATGTCACGGTCATCCACCCTCACGGTTTTCTCCTTGATAATCTCGGCGGGCGACACCTCCGAAGCAGCCCCCTCGGCGATTTCTGTAAACGGCACACAGTCAGGCATATTCTTAACACCATATTCCGTCACCTTCAGAGTGGGGAAAAGATGATCCTCACTGGTTTCCTCGGGGCTCAGCTTCACAACCACATCAACACGAGCCATCAGCGCGCGCATATTAAGCTGAATCTGCCCCTCGTGTGACAGAATCTTGGAATCGCCGGCAGGAGCGGTGAAATGTGCAAACATGGGCATCCCTCCGTCCGGCAGTGCGGTAATATCCTCTCTCGGAGCGGGACGGTAATACCATCCGAGCAGATCATCAAGACAGGTTATGGTTTTCTCCGCCGCCGGGTCGGCTTTGTCTCCGTGGCATATATGTCCGTCCGGATTCAGCCCCTCCACCCTGAAAGAGCAGTCGGTGTGGTCGCACTCCGCGCTATTGCAGATAGGGTTAGCAATGGCAACAATGTGCACTCCTTCGAGATTCTGCTGATTGACAAAGGCATTTTTCGGCACAACAACTGCTGTTGCACCGCTGCTTGCAAGGTCAACGATATGGTAAGCTCCGAAAGGCTCCTCGCATTGAGGATCTGGTGTGAGAAAATTGCCATCCTTGTCAAAAAAGAACAGATGGAGGCGATTTATTTTCTTCTCCTCCGCTTTCTTGGGCTCTGAGCCGGCTCTTGATGATACGATCTGCGGCAGCATATCCACCGCCTGAGCGGTAATGGTTATCGAGGAAACTGCCTCCGGCACTTCCGGTGCCAGAGTGTCATTGCTGCATGAAACTGCTGAAACAGCAACCGCGGCAAGCCCTAATATGTGTTTGAAAAACCGATTCATTTTATTCAATAATTGTGTTGCTGTCAGAACCACTCTCCCAATACTCCACATCATCGGCGGTCAGCATCAGCATAATGTCATTGCCAATGAAATTGATATTGAGAGTGTAATTGACACCCGGCAGCGGTACTCTGCCGAAATTGAAGTTTGAACCCTCCTTGGGTATGCGTATATCTATTGTCTGCCCCCTGTAAGTAATACTTCCGGTGAGCACTTTTGACGAACCAAGATAGTTGCTTTCGGTTCCGTGGGAATTAGCAAGCACAAAGAACGTGTCCTGCGCCTTTGCCGAAGCCTCCCGGGCAACGGTAACCGGCTGATTCACGAATGACATGGTTGCCTGTGCGAGTGCATTGTCGGTAACTCTTACAGTGGGATCCGGTTCTGAAAAATCAATAGACGCCTGAGTGTAGAAACTGCCTTCGAGCTGAAGGTTGTTCACAACAATATCCTCATCGCGGTTATAATTATTGAACTGCACGCTCAGAGCGGTGAGAATGTGGTGAAACTGAAGGTCAACAGCACCCCACTCGCGCTTATGGTCAGTAAGGAAGGAGTACATGGCATCCTCATTGCAGGGATAGTTAACCTTGTAAGCCAAAGTCGGGGCGCCCACAGCAGGGTGATTGATTGTAAAATTCTCACCGGCAGGAGCAAAGGCGATAAAAGAGTACTTGAAATCCACCGGGTCAGCCTCCTTCCGCACCTTGGGATTATTTGGTGTGTACCATCGCGCCGGAGTGCCGGTGTAATAGCTTCCGAGTCGGTCAACCTTAAGGTCCGCACCGTTAATCACGTCAGGTGTGAGTAAATCTTTCTTGGCATTCCACTCCAGCTCACCACCCTTTGGGTTGAATCTATCATCGGAAGCAGCGCCCTGATTGTCAATGAGCGGAATGCAGTAGCCATAAACGCTGAAAACCGAACCCTCAGGCAGAGCAGACTGCACCAGCTCGGCTCTTGATGATGATTCCACCGCCACAGCGGGAGTAGAGAAAAGAATTATATCCTGCTTGTCTCCGTTATCGGGTTCATTGTCATTGCAGGCTGAAAAAATCAGTCCGCAACCCAGCAGCATATACAGTGTTTTTTGTTTCATAGACAGCATATTAAAGCGGCAATTTGATATCCAGATCAGGACCGTTCACGGGTGCCGAAATCCAATCGTCAACCTTCGGAGTATCAAAGAAAATATGAGCATTAATAGTGAAACTGTATGAATAGCTCTTGCCCGGGAGCCATGCACCTGACAGCTCTGCTACAGCACTGTGAACAACCGAAGGATCATCCGTGTAAGAATATTCAATTTCAGCCTGAGCAGCCTCAAAAGTCTGAGGAATAGCGAAAATGATATCATCTCCGTCAAAGAGTCTTACCGGAGTGTTGCCCACAGCTATCCCATCATCCTGAATATCCGCTATGTAAGATTCATTTTGATCCGCAACCGTCCACTTGCCGAGTGAAGAGCCATCTCTGCCGTAAGCATCTCCAACCCAGCTACCGTGTCGTGCTATTCCGCTGATTTTGAATCCGACAATGCGCAGACGCCTTACCGGATTACCGTCCGAACCCAGATAACGGTCATCGGTTTTAGCCGAAAAAGTGACGCGGCTGAGAATGTGTCGGAATCTGAGCGCAACCGCCGGTCGCGGAGTATCCTGTCCACGCACAATCACCAGTCTCTCAGAAGCCACCATCAGGTCCGTGCCATCTGATTCAAAGGAATTTATATTCAGGTGGCTGTCAGAGCCTTCCCCTTTATCGAACAAGACCTCAGCACTGTTTGGAAGCGATGCCGGATAAACAGCCTTGAAATCATAAGTGAATCCGGATAGCCAGTACCGCAACGGCTCATAGGTCCACGCATCGAAAGTTCTGGTTACCACCGTTCCGTCAAACAGGTTAAAGAAGCCCGATTTTGTCGGGTCGTAGTAAAGCCCGTACACCTTGATTCGAGTGCCCTCCTGCTCAAATACCGAAGATGCAGACTCTGCCCTCGAAGCCGATTCTGCAACGGCAAAGTCAAGCGGTGAGCCGGTTTCCTCCGGCAGCGGGGTATCCGCAATATTTCCCGAGCATGACCATAAGGCGAAAAGGCACCAAGCAGCGAGTGCTCCGGCAAAAAAGTTATTTATCCGCACAAAACGCATCAGATAAATCAATTAAAAGACTGGTCAAAGACAAAATTACCTGTAGAACCACTGATAATCCATCCGTCCTCGGCAGCTCCCTGCTCAGGAACTATAGAAGCAGTGAAGCGGATGGGATCCATACCCGTCGCACTACCGTTTAGTGTAATGACATTATTCACGCTGTAGCCCTTAAGCCAGTTCGGTTGCCATGTGGCAGTGATGTGGCTACCCATAACATCCTTAAGCTGACCGTTAGAATCAGGAGCCTGCATATCAAAGTCAAACTCAATAATAACATTCGCCTCGCGGTAGGCGTAAGGAATCATGAAAACGGCATCGGTTGTAACAACATCTCTCTGCGCCTTACCGTTAACCGGCTTCTGAATCACGCCACCCGAAGGGAGAGTGAGCGGTAGCTCCGGTGCCGAGCCAGCCTCCGCAACTCGCGCGTGAGAAGTCCACTCTCGAGTAGAACCAAGGAAGTTGGCTGAATTATAATAGTTTACAATCTTGACATTAGAAATCTTGACAGTGTAATTATCGCCCGGTATCTCGCTCTTGAAAGAGAAGCGCAAACGGGTGAGGATATGCTTGAAAGAGAATGCCACCGGCTCTGAAACCGTACCTTCCACATGAGCGGGTCGCGACTGATGGAGAGCATAAGCATACACAAGGTCGTGAGAACAATGATCCGGCGTTACCATGAAGTCAACCAGATTGAGGTAACGTCCGTTAAGGCTCGCGTGTCCGCTAAGCGCCACAGCCAAAGCTGAATTCTCGCAGCTGTAGGCATAGAAATCATAAGAACCCTGTGGGTTCCAGTAACGGTCGTTTGAATATGTCCATGCACCGTTAGAGTTCTTATTGACCCTGTCACCCATAAACACCTGCACGGGCTGAGATGATGTGCCCACAGTGTAAGTGCCATAAACGAAGAAATTTGAAAAATTGGAATTGTCCATAGCACGGCTATTCTTATTCATATTGGTGCTGAATCCAATTTTTGTACTTTCGCTTTTCTTCACATCATCAATCACATCAGTGCTCGAACATCCGGCGAGAGCTGTTACACAAGCGACTGACAAAAGAGATTTAATAAATTTCATATATCGTCAATGTTATTTTTTCAACGTATTTCAATATCGGGCAATTCAACATCGGTCCATTCCCCCCAGTCATCGACAGATACATCGAAGCCGGAATCAACCTGACTGTCCTCATCAATAAGATATAATCCTTTCACTACAATCAGACCTCCACGCGGCTGCTTGCGCACCTGGGAAGTAATATCGTGCTCAAAAGTAGTCATCTTTCCATTAGCACACAGCACTTCAAGATTCAGCTTGAAGTCAAGCGCCGGGTCAACCATAGCCCCGTCGCGGAATTGCTCACCGGGGAAAGATGGCACTCCGAATGTTGTCACCCTGGCAAGGAATCCCCACTGACAAAGTTCGCAGTCAAACAGCACTGTAGCCTTATCCGAAGTAGTAGATCCATCCTTAAGCATCACTTTTTCCGCCATCCCGGCAATAGCACCTCTGGCAAGTTTGGCGTATTCAAGCCCCTCATCAAATTCGTATCTTATAATATAGGTATATACCAAGGGGCGCAAAACCGCAGTGAGTGTGGTGTCTCTATGCGGGTCAGCACCCTGCATATCTGTGAGATACGCACCGTAGAGCACATCAGGCGGACTCACTGTACGCTCTCCGGAGTGAAGCGGATTGAGCGTTAACCTTGAGCGGGTGGTAGTGGTTGCAGTCATTTCAGCGACAGATGCATTATCGTCCACCACCACATATTCTGTATCGTTGTTATACAGCAAAATATCGCATTTACCGGAACGAAGCCCTGCAACTCCTCCCTGTCTGTCAAGAAAATAGAGACTCGACTCACCAGACTCCTGCGAATAGGCGTGCATACTGACAGTTTCCGGTAAAGACGGGCAATATGACCGGTACTCCCCGTTGGCAACTGTATCCCAGCTCTGAGCGTGATTCATTCCGTAGTCTCGCTCCCATACCTGCTCGTAGGAGAGTGACACAGCCGTGTTGCGGAAGTGGTCATAACAAAGATCCTCTCTGCACGATGTGACAGCAAGAAGAACTAAAACACAAAGAAAAGATGTTTTAATAATCTTCATTTTTTACCTTTTCCCTTCTTCGTCTCACCGCCCCAGGGATGCCATACTATGGCGAACTTAATTTTGAGCGGTCCGAAATAACCGGTTGTTTTTTCGCGACTGTAAACATGATGACCGTCAACAGGTTCATAGTCCTTATATCTGAGATTCATATATCCTACACCGAGACCTGCCTCAAATGCCACCTGCGAGGATATGGGATGGGAAAGTCCGAAACTAATGCCTCCGAAAACTCCTGAGCCCCTATGCCCGGTGCCTCCATTTTCAAAATCATACCAAGTGTAGCCGGGGAAAGCACCGACATAATACCCTTTCAACGGAGTAGCAGTCGGGAACCACCAGCGCACTTCGGGTGAAACCAACGCCAATTCAAAACATTTGTTCTTGCGCTTATTTTTCCACCAAGCCATATCATATTCCAGAGCGGCACTCCAGTTGTTGTGGAACCGATATTCAAGTTCAATGGACGGCACGGTGACAAAGTCATAAATTAGATTTGTCTTTATGGCAAAATCTCCGGCATAAGAAAATCCGGCAGGCTCCGGATATACTACCGGCTTATGTGGACTCAGTGCCTGAATTTTAGCAGCGCACACACAATTTTCGCCGCAGATTTTATCTCTATTATTTATGCCGAGTTCAACCATTCGAACCGCACTGAGAACAGAATCAACCGCTGCCGGCGAACCAAAGGTGACATTAACGCGTCCTCTCAACTCAGGAAAAACAGTTTCTTTCAGATAAGCATATGTCTTACCTTTGTTCAGTTTTTTAAGGCGACTCAAACGTTTTGCCGGATCACCGTTAATAATCTCAACTACCGCCTCGGCATCATTTATATCCGAACTTGAAATGACGGATAGCAGTTCCGCCCAGCCTTCCTCACCGTCAATGATATAGAAAACGCTATCCGGCAAACCGGTTTTAGCCACCAAATCCTTAATCAACATTGCAGCTCTGGAATCTCCGATGCCCCTATTGATAGAGTTCACCGCTCCCGGACCTGAGAAATAGGTTATATCAACCGCCACACTATCAGCATTTATGCTAAATGCCTTAAGGTTGCGAATTAGACTGCTAAGATTAACTTTGTTGCTATGAACTGTCATATCGGGAGCATTCTGCCCGATTCTATATGTTAGCTTTGTTCTCCCGACTGAGTCAGGCAACAAGACATTATTCTGAGAAAAGGCTACCGGAGAAGATATTAAGCACACCCCCAGCAAGAAATGCCATAGATTCCTCATTCGTTGAGTTTACTGATTGTTGTTTATTATCAGCGCAAATTTAATAAAAAATAACAACTTGCGCTCAAAAAAAATGCCATTAATATTAATCATGCCCCGAACTGACGGTAGGCATCAAGGGTAAAACGACCCATAATTCTTCGGCAAACTCTGTTGGAGACCGTGCAATCTTAAATGTCAAAAGAATCCAACAAATATAAGATAGCCGCAGATAAATCCGGCTATTACAATCGTGAGAATTCTTTTTTGAGGCTTTCAAAGCGCTGAGTTAGCCAGACCTTAATATGCTGAACCTCGTTGGTATAGTTACCCCAGACATCGGTGTTTGGGCCAATGCTCGAATATAATATATTCCACTTATAGTCATTCTCCCTCACCGAGTATCGAAGATACTGTGCGTTAAGATTGATATCGTTAAAAATATCATTCTGCCTACTATAGAAATAGTTAAACCGCTCTTTAACTTTTGCCACAAAGACGGGATCCTGAAACAGCCTTGAATACCACTGAGATTTAATGACCCACAATCCTTCGGGAGAAGAAACATCCGAATTGTACACATTACCCATTGCAAGGTCAAAATCCCATAGCGGCCCCATCTTGAGCTTTTCGCCACGCTTAAGATTCATGAAACAGCTGGTAGTGAAAACAGCATCCAAATTTTTAGTAATTTCATTTATTAGATACCAGTCAACAAAGGAATTAATATCCAGATATTTCTGCCATCCATGCTCCGAATCGGTAAACTTTTCGCTGAACAGAGCCGCATCCGCGTCAGATAAGAATTGCCTGATATA
Source organism: Barnesiella sp. (assembly GCA_014800945.1). Lineage (GTDB taxonomy): Bacteria > Bacteroidota > Bacteroidia > Bacteroidales > Muribaculaceae > Paramuribaculum. Next base: position 11,788 of record JAAVFD010000020.1, read on the forward strand.
ATGATAATTTCCATCACCAATTGCCACATCCGGGTCTTTTATACTTACTGAATTTTCAATATGTTCAACATTAAATATAATGTCATCGAACTCGGTTTTTCCATCTATCTCCAACAAGAATCCATCCTCTCCCACATTGACGCGGTCCGGTGAAATTTTCAAATGATCGCATAGCTGATATGTGCCGTTATACCTGCCATTCATCATCACCTCAACAAAGTGACTCTTAGGCGTATATTCAAGGTTGCTTATTGAACCCATATAAAAGGCGGTTGAATTACGGAGCATAGTCTTATCCATATAGTTGGCAAGAAGCACCCAAGACTTATCCTTTGGCTCATCCAATAGTGACACGCTGCTGTTGAATTTAATACGATAAGGCTTTTTAGCCGCCGCCCATGTTGAATTTCCACGCCCCTTAATCTTACCTTCAACCTTTATTACCTCACCGGCAGAGCGGGTAGCGACATCCTCAATAAGAGTAAAGTGAGCGTCAATATATGAATCTTTTGAAATAATCTCTTTTTTCTCCTCCGTTTCAATCCATAAAACCGGTAGTCCGGTAAAGGCATGGACATATACAGAGTATCGCTTCATCTTATCTTGAGATTTTACGATAAGCAATACGGGTGTCGTGAAGTCTATAACAGACACCCGGCTTTCAATCAGCTGATTTTCAGCATACACCCTCTCCCCTTCAAACGAAAAGCAGGGTATCAGCTGCTTATGCTGCATTATATTGGGTATCCAGCAATGCACCACGCTATCTCCAATTATTTCACACACAGCATTTTCCACCATTTCACGAGGATTGTCGGTAGCAAAAAACTCCATAGAAAGCAGTCTTGGCTCTATGGTGTCGTCAAGCGGAATGTCAGGTTTATCATTTACTTTTGCCGAGTTGCTGCAGTTGGATAGTAAAAGATTCCCCAGTAAGATAAAAATCCAGAAAAGATGGCGCATACATTTTGTTTTATAGAAAACGCCGCAAATATATAAAATATCCTATATAAAAAAATGAGAGGCTGCGAATCAACCTCTCATTTTTAGAATATTTCAGTATTTTATCAATCGATTCCCAAATCTTTTTTGATAACCTCGATTTTTGCATCTGCGGCAGCTACGGCTGAATCATACTGTTCGGCAGACTCCATTTTGCCTCTTACCTCGACATAGAATTTAATTTTAGGCTCTGTGCCTGAAGGACGTACTGAAATTTTGGTACCATCCTCAGTGAAGTACTGAATAACATTTGATGTTACAGGCATATCAATCTTGACAGTCTTACCGGAAACAGCATCAGTCACATTGAGGGTTTCATAATCCTTGATAGTGATAACGGGGCTTCCACCGATGGTTTTGGGCGGATTAGCGCGGAAGTTCTTCATTATCTGCTGAATTTCCTCAGCACCCTTTTTGCCCTGACGCACGAGCGAAATACCCTCTTCGCGTGAGAAACCGTACTTGATGTAAATATCCTGAAGCATCTGCATGAAGTTCATGCCCTTCTGCTTAGCCCAGGCAGCAGCTTCCGCGAGGAGCGACACAGCCGAAACAGCGTCCTTGTCACGTGCAAAATCCTCAGCAAGGAAACCGTAGCTCTCTTCACCTCCACCGAGATAGCGGGCAGTGTTTTCATGGTCGCGGATAACAGCAGCAATCCATTTGAAGCCTGTGTAACAGTCAAACATACGGATATTGTTCTTATCGGCAATACTCTTGATAGTTTCTGTTGTGACAATTGTCTTGACAATATATTCGTTGCCGGTGAGTTTGCCAAGCTCGGCATTTCTGGTCATGATATAGTTGAGGAGAATCATCACAATCTGGTTGCCGTTGAGCAGCACATACTCTCCGGCAGCATTTTTGGTTACCGCACCGATACGGTCAGCGTCCGGGTCAGATGCCATAACAAGGTCGGCGCCCACCTCCTTAGCTTTTGCAATAGCCATTGCCATAGCCGAGGGCACTTCGGGATTCGGAGACGCTACAGTGGGGAAATTTCCGTCGGTAACATCCTGCTCCGGCACATGGATGATATTTTTGAAACCGTAGTTTTTGAGAGATTGGGGTATGAGATTGACACCGGTGCCATGGATAGGAGTGTAAACAATCTTCATATCAGCGTTTGCCTCAACAGCCTCGGGGCTGAGCTGAAGTCCTTTGATTGCCGCGAGGAAGGCGTTGTCAACCTCTTTACCAATGATGGTGATATTTGATTTATCGCCCTTAAACTTTATTTCGCCAACACCTTTGATGCGGTTAACGTGGTCAATGATATTGGTGTCGTGAGGAGCGATTATCTGGGCACCGTCCTCCCAGTAAGCCTTATATCCGTTGTATTCCTTGGGATTGTGGCTGGCTGTGATATTAACACCGCTCTGACATCCGAGGTGACGGATTGCGAAAGACAGTTCGGGAGTGGGGCGGAAACTGTCGAACAGATAAACCTTTATACCGTTTGCCGAGAAGATATCTGCAACAATTTCAGCGAAAAGACGGCTGTTATTACGCACATCATGTCCAACAGCCACCGAAATCTGAGGTAGATCGGCAAAAGCCTCCTTGAGGTAATTTGCGAGTCCCTGTGTAGCGGCTCCTACAGTGTAGATATTCATACGGTTAGAGCCAACGCCCATAATACCGCGGAGACCTCCGGTGCCAAATTCAAGGTCTTTATAGAATGCTTCGATAAGGTCGGTTTTATCTTCCGCCTCAAGCATCTTTTTGACTTCCTTTTTAGTAGCGTCATCATAGCCCTCACCGAGCCACACATTTGCCTTTGCCACAACGGCATCGAGCAGTTCCTTGTTATTTTCCATATCGGTAATTATATTTAATGATTTCAAAATTCGGGGTATGTGACAAATTTACAGCAATTTCACGGAAAATCAAGCGTGTTGAATCTAAAAAAACAAAAAAAGAATCCCCGGCACTTTCGCGCCGGGGACTCAGAGTCACTTATTTATATAATTCTTACGAGATGTCTCGTTAGGGCTGTGTGAAGATTACGATACGGTTCCAGTTGTTTGTTTCGTAAGGCTGAACATCTGAGCCGTTAGCCTGGATTGAGAGGCGAGAAGCATCAACTCCGTAATTTACGATTGCATCAACTACTGACTGACCGCGACGCTGAGAGAGCTCCATGTTGTAAGCTGAAGAACCGGTATCCTTATCAGCGTAACCCTGAACAATCACATTAACAGAGGGGTTAGCTTTCATCCATTCAGCAACGTTGTAAACATTGACCATTTCTTCGTCTGTGATATTCGCGCTGTTGATAGCGAAGCGAACTGAGGCGAGCATAGGAGTCTGAACAACTACTTCCTGAGCTACTACTTCGGGGCAAGGAAGCTGTGCTTCTGCTGCTGCGAGAGCGGCTGCTGTTGCAGCGAGTTCGCCACGGAGTGCATTTACCTGACCGTTAAGCTGGTTGATATAGCCGAGGTATTCGCAGGGGTTGTAAGCTGTGTATTTACGTCCGCCGATGTTGTAAATGAAACCACCATAAACATTCACGTTAGCTTCGATGGGGTCACCTGATGCAACATTGTTGAAGTTGTCGCCGTAGAAGTTAACTCTACCTTCAGCGAAGAAGTCAACATATTTGCAGAGGCGGAAGCGGAGCTGGATACCAGCAGATACAGGGAGAGTCCATTCTTTAGTCTTGCGGTGTCCGTCGCCATCATAAATAGAAGCGGTAGCGGGATCAAATCCCCAGGTGTATGTGCCGCCTAATCCAACGAAAGGAACGATGCTGAACACACGGTCGGTTTTAGGTCCTGAGATTGAGTTGAACATATCCCACATAAGGTCAGCATTGAAGTTCAACATGTTAGCGCTCTGTCTCTTAATCCAGTCCTGGTGCATCTTGCCATAGTAACCGGTAACACGGAATCCCAGATAAGGGCTGAAGTAGTGACCGAAACCTACATTGTAGAGGGCTGTTACGTGACGTTTGTCTTTACCGTTTGCGAGGTAGTGGTCTCCGTAAGGCACCTGCATACCTGCACCTGCCTGGATAAACCAGTTGTCTCTCCAAGAAGAGGTGTAGTTTGTTTTGCACTCTACCGGAACTTCGGTAACAACAGTTTCTTCTACAACAACTGCTTCCTGAGCATTAGCTGTGTTCGCTGTGAACATCATAGCACCGCATCCTGCGATCGCTAAAAGAAGGTTCTTTTTCATCTCTCGTAATTTTTTTTGTTAAACTTATTTTTTTAATTATTTCTTTTTTTGTTCCGCTTCCCCGGTGGTAAAACCTTGATAACCGTGCCGTGGGTGGCGTTTTGATTTAATAACATATCCTTACTTTTTTTTGTTCGCAAACTATTGTAATTTTTTTTGATTTTCTTTAAATATTCCCTCAGATTGGACTTTTCTCACTAAATTTGCACCTTAATTTATATAATATCCCGAAAATAATGTATAAAAAAAATATAGCTGTTATCGGAAGCACCGGCTCTATCGGCACTCAGACGCTCGATATTGTCAGCGAAAATCCGGATAGATTCGGGGTGAGTATTCTTGCCGCCGGGAGCAGAGTGGATGAACTCATAGAGCAGGCAAAGAAGCATCGCCCTAATTTAGCAGTGATTGCCGACGAATCGAAATACAGCACCCTGCGCAATGCGCTTGAGCCGCTCGGTATTGAAACCGCTGCCGGTAGCAAAGCACTTGCCGAAGCTATGGAACGTGATGACTTTTCAACGGTTGTCACCGCTACTGTGGGCTACAGTGGACTTGAACCCACCATCCGAGCGATTCGCTCCGGCAAAGATATAGCACTTGCAAACAAGGAAACTCTTGTTGTTGCCGGTGAACTTATCACTAGGATGCTCTCTACCTCAACTGCGACAATTCTGCCGGTTGACTCGGAACATTCGGCTATATACCAGTGCCTTGTAGGTGAAGACCCTGCCACAGTTGACCGGCTGATCATAACCGCATCCGGAGGTCCTTTCCGCACCCGCTCCGCACAGGAGCTGCTGAATGTCACCGTGGCAGACGCGCTTAAACACCCGAACTGGAACATGGGAAACAAAATAACCATCGACTCTGCCACAATGATGAACAAGGCGTTTGAAATAATTGAGGCTCGCTGGCTTTTCAATATTCCCGGAAACAGAATAGAGGCGGTGGTGCATCCCCAGAGTATTGTTCACTCCATGGTTCAATTCTGCGACGGAGCAGTAAAAGCTCAGCTGGGAGTGCCCGACATGCATCTGCCTATCAGATACGCCCTCGGTGACGCCCGCAGAATGGAATCCCCGGAAAGGCGGCTGACACTCAGCGACTATGCATCGCTGACATTCGAGAAGCCAGATGTTGAAAAATTTCCCTGCCTGAATCTTGCCTATCGGGCTTTAGATGAAGGCGGCACAACTCCTTGCGTTATAAATGCCGCCAATGAGATAGCCGTTGCAGCCTTTCTTGAGGGCAGAATCAAATTCCTTGACATTTACAAGGTTATCGAATCAACACTGGCACGTACTGAATCAACAAAACACCCTTCTTACGATGACCTCGTGCAGACAAACACAATCGCAAGAACCAGAGCAAACGAAATAATCAATTCACTGAATTAATTAATATGGAAGCATTTCTTATAAAAGCCGCTCAACTCGTTGTTGCCCTCGCCTTTCTGGTGATAATACATGAGTTTGGACACTACATCATAGCGCGAGCATTCGGCATAAAGGTTGAAAAATTTTATTTATTTTTCAACCCCTGGTTTTCTCTTGCCAAATGGAAGCCGAAAAAGACTAAAGTAAAATATGACAAGAACGGTAACGAGAAGGCATCGTGGCGCGACACTGAATATGGTATTGGCTGGCTGCCCCTCGGCGGATATGTGAAAATTGCAGGAATGATAGACGAGAGCATGGATAAGGAGCAACTCGCCAAACCTGCACAACCTTGGGAATTCCGCTCAAAAGAGGCATATAAGCGTCTGCTCGTTATGCTCGGCGGGGTTATTTTCAATTTCATTCTTGCTATCATCATTTATGCCGGCATAGCGTGGCACTGGGGTGAAAAATACATTCCTCTGGAAAGCGCTTACGAGGGAATGGATTTTGTACCTGCCGCCATTGAAGCGGGTTTCAGAAACGGAGACATCCCCTTACTTGCCGACGGCGAGAAAATCGACGCTTCAAAAGGCGATTTCATGTACAAAATAGCTTCAGCTAAAGAAGTTACTGTCATCCGCAATCATAAGGACACAGTGAGCATCACTCTTCCGGAAAATTTCTTGCTAAAACTGAATGACGAGAAAGGATTTATGGCTTACCGCGTGCCGGTGTTCATTGCCCGACTCCAGCCCGGAGATGTGGCAGCCAAAGCGGGTATGAAAGAGGGTGACAGAATCATAGCCGTGGACAGCACTCCTACTCCTTCTTTCACGGAACTTGTGCCGGCACTGCTTGATAAAGCCGGCAAAAAGAGCATAATCACGCTTCTGCGAAATGGTGAAACCGTAAAGGTTGAGGCAACACCCTCTCAAACCGGTAAACTCGGATTCCAGCTGATGGGTCCGACTGACATATTCGAGACCGTATCCGTGAAATACGGTGCTTTTGAATCTGTGCCTCAAGGATGGAAAATAGGCACAACCACACTGAGCAACTATGTGGGCTCAATGAAATATGTCTTCACTTCAGACGGAGCTAAAAGCATCGGTGGATTCGGTGCTATCGGCAATCTCTTTCCAGAAAAATGGAACTGGTACAGCTTCTGGCAGATTACCGCTTTTTTGAGTGTTGCACTCGCATTTATGAACATCATTCCTATACCCGGTCTTGACGGTGGACATGTAATGTTCCTTCTATGGGAGGTTATAACTCGTCGCAAACCGAGTGAAACAGTTATGGAATATGCGCAGTATGCCGGTATGGCATTTCTCCTTCTCCTCCTTGTGTACGCAAACGGCATGGATTTATTCAGAGCTATAATAAAATGACAAATATTTATAAGACCATAAAACTGAAACGTGGCAAAGAAGAGTCACTCAAACGTTTTCACCCCTGGGTTTTCTCCGGTGCCATAGATTTTTTACCTGAGGATATTGAAGAGGGGGACACTGTCAAGGTTGTCTCCTCAACCGGAGATTTACTCGGTATGGGGCATTACCAAATAGGAAGCATCGCCGTGCGTATGCTATCCACCGTCGATGAAGCTATTGACGGCGATTTTTACGCAACCCGCCTGCGCAACGCTTGGGCTCTGCGCACCTGCCTCGGCCTTACGGTTAATCCGGAAAACGCTTTCAGACTGGTGCATGGAGAAGGTGATTTTCTTCCTGGCTTGGTGGTGGATGTTTATGGTGACACCGCCGTCATGCAGGCACATTCTCCCGGCATGCACTTTGCAAGGAACATCATTGCAGACGCATTGACAACACTTGCCGATGGCAGAATAAAAAATGTCTATTACAAATCAGAGACTACCCTGCCCTATAAAGCAAGCCTTGACCCGCAGAACCAGTACATCAAGGGAGGATTCACCACTGATATTGCCATTGAAAATGGCTTGAAATTCAGAGTTGATTGGCTAAGAGGGCAAAAAACCGGTTTTTTTGTTGACCAGCGTGATAACCGTTCGCTGCTTGAACATTACAGCAACGGGCGCAATGTGCTGAATATGTTCTGCTACACCGGAGGATTCTCTGTTTATGCCATGCGTGGAAATGCACGGAAGGTTGTATCGGTAGATAGCTCTGAAAAGGCAATTCGCCTCACTGAAGCCAATATCGAACTGAATTTTCCTGGAGATACCCGCCATGAGGCAGCTGCCGAGGATGCATTCAAGTATCTGTCTTCTATAAGCAAAGGTGACTTTGACTTAATTGTACTTGACCCGCCCGCATTTGCAAAACACCGCTCTGCTATAAAAAATGCATTGAGAGGATATCAGCGGCTAAACGCCAAGGCGCTTGAAAAAATTGCGTCGGGCGGCATTATCTTCACCTTTTCATGTTCCCAGGCTATTACACGCGAGCAATTCCGGCTGGCAGTATTCTCGGCGTGTGCACAAACCGGAAGAAAAGTGCGCATCCTGCACCAGCTCACTCAGCCTGCCGACCATCCTGTGAATATCTACCACCCCGAAGGTGAATACCTCAAGGGACTCATATTATATGTAGAATAATCATATCTATCATGAATTCATTTTTTATCAAGGCGACCGTTGCTATGACTTTCGCCGCTTCAATTACAGCTATGGCTACTGAAAAAAAAGATTTCAATTATGTTGTTGACAGATTCGCCGACATTGAGGTGCTCCGCTATCAGGTGCCGGGCTTTGAGAATCTCCCCCTGCAACAGAAGAAACTCATTTACTATCTAACCGAAGCAGCTCTCAGCGGCAGAGATATTCTTTGGGATCAAAACAACAAGTATAATCTGCAGCTTCGCTCCCTGCTTGAAAATATCTACAAAAATTATTCCGGCGACAAGAACAGCTCGGAGTTCAAAGCTTTCGAGAAATATCTGAAACAGGTGGAATTCGGCAACGGTGTTCACCACCATTATTCAATGGACAAGTTCACACCGGAATTTTCACGTGCATTTTTCGACACTCAGGTGGCAGCACTCCCCGCTGACAAGAGACCGGCAGAAATTGAAATTCTCTCTAAAGTGGTCTTTGATCCAACCTTCATGGCAAAAAAAGTCAACCAGGCTGAGGGTGAGGATTTGATTCTGTCATCAGCCAACAATCTTTACGAAGGCGTAACTCAGGCTGAGGTTGAAGCATATTATGCTGCCAGAAAAGACACGACAGACGCTACTCCGGTGATGCACGGACTTAATACAAGAGTGGTGAAAGATTCAAACGGCAATATCGTTGAACAGACCTATAAAGTTGGCGGAGTTTACTCTTCCGCTATCGAAAAAATTGTAGCCAATCTTACCAAAGCAGTTGAATATGCTGAAAATCCCAAACAGAAAGCTGTTATCAATTCACTGATAAAGTTCTATACTACCGGCGACCTCAAGGATTTTGACGACTATTCCATACTTTGGACCGGTGACACTGATTCAAGAGTTGACTTTATCAACGGATTCATTGAGAGCTATGACGACCCGTTGGGTATGACCGGCTCATGGGAGTCTATCGTCAACTTCAAGAATCTTGATGCTTCACACCGCACTGAGGTTATCAGCTCTAATGCAGACTGGTTCGAGGCTAATTCACCCGTAGATCCCCGATTCAGAAAAGATGAAGTTAAAGGTGTTACCGCAAAGGTTATCAACGCCGCTATTCTTGCAGGCGACTCATATCCAGCCACACCTATAGGCATCAATCTGCCGAACTCAAACTGGATAAGGGCTGCCCACGGCTCAAAAAGCGTTACCATTGAAAATATTACTCAGGCTTATGACGAGGCATCACACGGCAACGGCTTCAACGAAGAATTTGTCAACGACCCGGCTATGCGCGAAATGATGGACAAATATCTCTTCATCACCGATAACCTTCACACCGACCTTCACGAGTGCCTCGGTCACGCTTCCGGAAAGCTCCTCCCCGGAGTTGATCCGGACGCCCTTAAAGCCCACGGTTCCACACTCGAAGAGACCCGCGCTGACCTTTTTGCACTTTACTACCTCGCTGACCCGAAACTCATTGAGCTCGGACTTATCGACAATCCGGATGCCTACAAGCCTCAGTACTACAAGTACCTTCTTAACGGACTTATGACTCAGCTCATGAGGATTGAACCGGGCAAGGATGTTGAAGAGGCTCACATGCGCAACAGAAAACTCATATCAGAATGGGTGCTTGAAAAAGGAAAGAAAAATAATATTGTAAGCCTTGACAAAATTGATGGCAAAACCTATGTCAACATCAAAGATTACGAAGGATTACGCAATCTCTTCGGAGAGCTCCTTGCTGAAATCCAGAGAATCAAGAGTGAGGGTGACTATGATGCCGGCTGCAAGCTGGTTGAAACATACGCGGTAAAAGTTGATCCTGAACTGCATAAGGAGGTTCTTGACAGATATGCCACATTGGATATCGCACCATATCGCGGATTTGTTAACCCTGTTTATACCCCTGTTATCGACAATAATGGCAATATCACAGATGTAACTATTTCTTATACCGAGGACTACCTGCCTCAGATGTTCAGATACTCATCTGATTATTCAACTCTCTCAACCAAATAAGAGATACACCTTATTATATAGATTATATAGGCTGTTCCGGTCAAGCATAAAAAACAAACGGATTGTCATCGCGACAATCCGTTTGTTTTTTAACCTTAAATCTAATACCATGAAAAAACACAGTGCAAATATAGTAATTATACACTTAGAACATTCTGTAAACAGTATGGTTCACCCACTTCATCGTATTAACACGCTTTAACTAAATTTATCTATACTCTATTGTACCTTTGCATCTATTAAAAATATAATATCACCTACTGACCCCGATGAATACAAAAATCCTGGTTATTGACGATGAAGAAGCACTTTGCGAGATTCTTAAATTCAACCTCACAAAGGCAGGATACGATGTGGAGTGCAGCTACAGCGCCGAAGAGGCATTGACACGCGACCTCACAAAATATAACCTTATGATTGTGGACATTATGATGGAAAACCTCAGTGGGTTTGACTTTGCCGAGAGAGTCAGAGAAAATCCGGAAACAGCAGAAATACCTTTCATTTTCTGCTCCGCACTCTCCGATGAGGACAATACCGTTCACGGTCTTGAGAACGGAGCCGATGATTATATTACCAAACCGTTTGTTATATCTCAGGTACTCGCTAGGGTAAGGGCCGTTTTGCGCAGAAGCTGAATACAAACCATTTTATTAACATTATTTAGCTTTTAGCCAAAACTAATGAGAACAAAAATACTTGTGATTGATGATGAGGAACCGCTTTGCGAGATTCTCAAATTCAATCTTGAAAAAGAGGGCTACGAGGTAGATTGCTGCTTCAGTGCCGAAGAAGCACTCTCGCTCGATCTATCCGAGTACTCACTCATGATTGTAGATATAATGATGGAAAGACTCAGTGGCTTTGACTTCGCCAACAGAGTGCGCACCAATTCCGCCATCGAACATATTCCATTCATTTTCTGCTCAGCGCTCTCAGGAGAGGATGACACCGTGATGGGACTTGACATAGGAGCCGATGACTATATAACCAAACCGTTTGTTATTTCTGAGGTTCTGGCGAGAGTAAGGGCTGTGCTGAGAAGAAGCAATCCCAAGCGCACAACTCCCGATAAGGATTCAAATGCGGAGTATGAGCCGGACATCACTTTCGAAAACCTGCGCATTGACCGCAATGAGAAGCTCTGCTACCTCAACGGCGATGTTGTCAATCTCACAAAAACTGAATTTGACATTCTGCTTTTCCTTCTAACTCACAGAAACAAAATATATTCCCGAGAGGAAATCATTAAAGTGGTGTGGACCAACGATGTTGTTGTAACAAACCGCACTATTGACACCAATATTGCCCGCCTACGAAAAAAAATAGGCAACTATGGCAATAATATTGTAACTCGACTCGGTTTCGGATATGGCTTCAAAGAGACGGTTTAGCTATCAGTGGCGTCAGTTTTTGCCCGTCCTCGGTCTCACTTGGACCGCGGTGGTGCTTTTCTTTGTGTATTTCTACAACAGAGAGCTTGAAGCAAGAACAACCATCTACCGAAATCACCTTGAGTTTATTTGCGACAGAATCCTTGTTGCCTGCCAGGGAGATGAAGATGTCATGAGATTCGCCAACTTTACATCACGGTACTTTGAATCCACACAGTTCAGTGAAGTAAAGGTTTTCGTTTATGACAGCCAGAACAACAAACTCCTTTATAATATCGGCACATCTATCCTTCAGGATTATTCGGATGCAGCCCCGCTGCCTGAATATAAGGAGGCAGAGCTGACAGGTAGAGGCGAAGCCGTCACCAAAGCTGATGAGGAAGTAAACCTATCCATCATCAAGCGTAGCGAGGATGGCAAATACTTTGTACATGCAACAGTGCCATTCAATGTCCCATTCAAAGACCTTTTCGGCAAAAAATCATTCTGGCCTCTGATTATTCTGCTCATTGTTGCGTCGGCATTAAGCTACATATCCACCAAACTGCTTACCCGAAACGTAACACTCCTACGCGATTTCGCTCAGAAAGCAGCTGATGGCAAAGTTGATTATGATGTCAGCAAATTCCCTCATGATGAACTCGGCGACATTTCCAGAGAAATAATCAAAATATATCAGGAAAAAGACGCCGCTGTAAGCAAGAGCGAAAAAGAGCACAAGGTTGCCATCAATGCAATTGAAGAGAAAGCAAGAGTCAAGAAGCAACTAACTAATAATATAAACCACGAGCTCAAAACTCCTGTTGGTGTTATCCGTGGATACCTTGAAACCATACGCTCCAATCCCGATATGGACAATGACACCAAAAATCATTTCCTCAACAGGGCCTACGAAAATGTCGAGCGACTTTGCAACCTGCTCACAGATGTCGGAGCGATTACCCTGCTTGAGGACGGAGCCAAGAACATTCCGGTTTCCGAGGTGGATTTCCACGACCTCGTCTTCACCATTGAGCACGATTTAAGAGTGACAGGTATTGCCGGAAATATGAAATTCAATTATGACATACCTCTTAACTGCTATGTCAAAGGAAATTCAAATCTACTCACCGGACTCATTTCCAACCTCATTAAAAATGCCGCCCAGTACTCTCACGGCACTGAAATGGGAATTAAACTCGTTGTCGAATCTGAAAAGCATTACACTTTCAGCTTCTATGATAACGGTGTCGGAGTAGAGCCCGATCACCTCCCGCATCTGTTCGAACGCTTTTACCGTGTTGACGCCGGACGCTCAAGAAAAAGCGGTGGCACAGGGCTCGGACTTCCCATTGTAAAAAACACCATCGAAGCACTCGGTGGATCCATTTCAGTTCACAACCGCACAGAAGGAGGTCTGGAATTCCTGTTCACGCTTGAAAAATGGACAAGACACAGCTAATAATTGTTAAATTTTAGCTGCGTACCAAATTGACACAACATTGTAACAGCTTTGTCTTTGCCGTGTAATATTTCCGATATAACTTTGCATCAGAAAACAAAACCAAGCACTCGCTTAGGTAATAAAATATAGGATCTATACCTCCAATCAGAAAAAACAACATTTTTGCATAATAGTAATTAGAGTATATTACAAAAACCTTGCGCGCGGAATGTCGGACGACATCACCGCGCGAACTTTTTATATAGAGACATTATAATACCCACCACAATGACATATCCGCGACCGATAGAGCTACTCGCCCCCGCAAAGAATGCCGAAACAGCCATTGAAGCCATAAAGCATGGCGCCGACGCCATCTACATTGGAGCACCGACAAATGGAGCAAGAGCTGCGGCAGCAAATTCCATCGCAGACATAAAATCTGTTGTGCAATTCGCTCATCTTTTCAACGCACGTGTTTATGTTACAGTCAATACCATCATTTACGACCACGAACTTAAAGCTGTTGAAAAAATGATTCAGGAGCTTTACAAGATCGGTGTTGACGCAATCATTGTGCAGGATATGGCGGTGCTGAATATGAACATACCGCCCATAGCTCTCCACGCAAGCACGCAATGCGACACCCGCACTCCGGATAAAGCCAAGTTTCTCGAAGCCGCCGGCTTCAGCCAGATAGTTCCGGCAAGAGAACTGACAATAGAAGAGACAGCTGCAATATGCTCAGCGGTTAACGTACCGGTGGAAGTATTTGTACATGGCGCGCTATGCGTCAGCTATAGCGGAGCATGCTATGCCAGCCTCGCCACTACCGGAAGGAGCGCCAACCGTGGCGAGTGCGCCCAATTGTGCCGACTACCCTACACCTTATTTGATAAGGACGGCAAAGAGCTGATAAAGAACCGCCATCTGCTGTCACTCAAAGACCTTAACCGTATTGCCGATATTGAAAAGCTACTTACCGCCGGCGTTACATCTTTCAAAATCGAAGGCAGACTAAAGGACGTAAATTATGTAAAAAATGTGGTAGCAGCTTATCGCGAAGCCATTGACTCCATTATAAAAGCTAATCCCGAGCTCTACACTCGGGCAAGTTCCGGAACCTCACGGCTTACATTCACACCAGACCTCAGCAAAAGCTTCAACAGAGGCTTCACCGGATATTTCACCGGCAGTCCACAGCCATCAACAAAAATAGCATCTTTCAATTCACCCAAATGGATAGGCGAGAAAATCGGCACCGTCCGTTCATCTTCCCCAAGCAGCTTAATCATCAACACCCGCGAAACAATAAACAACGGTGACGGACTCGGATACTTTGACACGGATGGAAAATTCTGCGGATTCAGAGTCAACAAAGCCGAAGGAGGGAAAATCTACCCTGCAACTCCTGTCAGCCTCTCTCCAGGCACAGAAATATTCAGAAACAACAATAAGAGCTGGAATGACAAGCTGAGTGCAGACACCGCAACCCGGACTCTTGACATTGAAATAACGCTCCGGGTAAAGCCGGACCTTGTTATCATAGACATTAAAGATGAGGACGGCAACACTCTCACAGCCACTGCACCTGCAGAAATTTTCCCCGCTGCAAAACCACAGGAAACACGGCAGAATGAGATACTCGCAAAAACCGGAGCGACAATATATAAGGTTGTAAAAATCACCAACCTTGCCGCCGGAATGTTCATACCATCGTCTATCCTGACAAACCTAAGAAGAGATGCATTGGAGAAGCTTGACAAACTGAGGCTAAACAACCATAAATACACCTACCGCCTACCGGCCAAACCTGATGTCAGAAAATTCATCGAAGGCAAGACACTATCTGCCGGCGAAAATATTTCAAACGCCATTGCAGAGAAATTTTACCGTGACCTCGGAGCAAAAGCCGCCTCCAAAGCCTTTGAATGCAATAAAAACAGCATTAAAAAGGGCACTCCCCTCATGACTACACGCTACTGCCTGCGGCGCGAGTGCGGCAAATGCCTCAAAACACCGGAGGGAGCTCAATGGAAAGCTCCTCTCACCATTAAATCCGGCAACTACACTTTCGCGCTCACTTTTGACTGTGCCAACTGCCGCATGAACGTCAACCACACATAGCCTCCAATACCATACACCCAGCCATAGATGCGTTGGAGGTGGTCAACCTCACATATTGCCGCTTACCCGCATTGTGCAACGCGCAGCCCTATTGCACACTATCACAATTATATATAACTTTGCAATCGCAGACCGCTTGGACCACGCCTGTAGGGTGAGGTTCTTAACCGAGCCAACCCCCGGTCCGGGGATTGAGGGCGGGATGTGACATACATAGAAAGCGTTTATCCGCGCTGATTCTTGACACTCTGAAATGTCTCGCAAACTTTTCTTATCTATGTCAAGGATTGAGCAACGGTAGATGCCCGTGGATATGTAAGATATCGGCAACTCCTATGGTGACATGATGTATCATGTCCGCCTGAGTCCGTCATATTATTGCATATACAGGCGTGGGCTTCTGCGTTACCGTCCGACATCTAAAGGGCAATGCGAGAAGCCTCGATTCGTAGGACGGTAACAGATACAGATTCCTACGCTTTTTGTTTTTTTATAGACGCCAACGAGGGGAAGACCGCGGCACAAAAAAAAACATTATGAAGATCTTATTAATTTACGGCGAACAAGACGCCGGAAAAACCACAGTGTGCAAGCGAGTATTTTCTGCACTAAAAGGTTTGGGAGCTACCCTCAATTATTACGAACTGTTTCCGTGGGGAGATGATTTCAAAGCAATTTTTACCGTAAATGGTATCAAAATCGGCATCTCTTCCGCCGGTGACTCAAAGCAACTTATAGCCGATGCGAGACAGTTCGGACAGGAAAATGGATGTGATATTTTAGTTGGAGCGGTAAGATATCATACCCATTACAACGAGGTATTTACTGATCTCACCTGCAATAAAGATTTTTTCTGGCTCGAGTTTAGCAAAGGTGAAGTAACCGATGAAGAAAAGGATAAGCGCGGGTTTATTATGGCACTTGAAGTCCTTAGTAAAATCAAAGAAAATCTAAATTTCTGCTATTGATAACAATGAAAACGCTTAAAAAACTTATGAAAGTGATGGCTATTATGATGTGCGTAATAGCCATGAACAGCTGCGATGACGGTCCTGACTACGGAAAGATGCGCGTATCGCGAATGGATATTGTAGGTGCCAAAGCTGTCGGATTCATTGACGCTGACAATAATTCTCGCGGTGAAGCAATCTCATCAGGACTCTACAAAATCGATGCCGACGGAAATATCACCGCAGTAGCAGTCTATTTCACCGAAGATGAGAGCGGCAATCAGTCCAAGCACGAATCTGAAGTTAAATTGGAATATGCAGTCATGCATGATGTCTGCAACGACTTTATCTATTTTACTGGTTGTCATTTTGTAGATAAAAAAGGAGAGTGGATCGAAGAGCTTCCCTATCATATTTTAGTTCGCAAATCTGACGGCAAAATGTGGAACCTTGATGAAAAAGCATGTGGACTTAATATTTATAACTTTGAAGACTGGCAATTTTTCCAGTCCTACGACGGCACTTTGTATTATGCCCCTTATAATAGTTATAATGGGATAGTTGGTAACATCTACAAGTTTGACCTAAAAACCGAACCGGCAACAATTCAACAAGTGACAGCAAATATAAAACTTTACCCACCATACGCAGTTGATTCTAAAGGAGTTATTTGTGCCCCAGTTAATGAATTTGAAAATCATCGACATCCAATTACAATAGCATGGCCTAACTCCGGATTTCAAGAATTTGAGAGTGTAAGTACAGCCCGCACTGACTACAGTGATCAAGTTGAAGGTTTGGTAATTGAACCGAGTGATTATTGTTCTGTTGTCTGCTTCCGGGGTCAGTTCTATCAGTTAGGGGCATATTCATATAAAAGTAATATATCAGAATACCCGTTTGTTGATTTGGCAACCTGCAATAAGATTTTGATTGGAGACACACCCGGCAGCGCGAGTGTGGACGTATCTGAAACAATCAATCTCAAAAATGACATTCTTGCCAACAGTGGTTTCTATGACCCAGAATATCATTCATCAATTATGGTTACACCGGACTATATCCTTTTATCCACAAGACTTCCTAAAGATTACCATGGAGGATATAAATGTTGGATTTCAGCCCTCAACCCTGAGAAGAAAGAGTGGAAATGGATTACCGAGACCACTGTTTTTATATCATTTGATGATAGTATATTTTATAATAACCGCTATTGGAGCATCACTAAGCAGGATGGTGCATTGGGTGCATTCTGGTTCCACCCCGGTTCATTCGAATCAGGCTTTATCAAGTTCAACGTCACCTTACCTGACTATATAGATTCATCAAAGTATAAAGCAGTTGACGGCAAAGTAATCTACTCCGGCATTAATCCTGCCGATTCACACCTTGTAAAGGTGGTGGTAGATCTTATGACCGGTGATGCAATCACCAACGACGAAGCACCGGAAATGCTCTTCTCAACACTGATTTCGCTCAACTAAACGCTAATGGCTATCGGTAAACCGACCGACACCAAAGCTACCCCACTACGGGCTGCCCCTCGGCAGTCCGTATTTTTTTGCTTGCCGTCAATTATTTTGCATAGCACGGCAGAATTAATTACATTTGCACCATAAATAAATATACTTAAATCAAACGTACAAATGAAAAAAGAAAGAATTCTCGTTACCGGAGGCACCGGATATATCGGCTCACATACTGTTGTTGAACTTCAGAATGCCGGATATTCGGTCGTTATTATCGATAACCTTTCAAACTCCAACAAGGAAGTGCTTGACGGCATTGAAAAAATAACCGGAATCCGCCCCGACTTCGTTGAAGCTGACTGCACAGATATTGACGCACTCAAAGCGCTATTCGCCCAGTACCCTGACATTAAAGGCATCATCAACTTCGCTGCAAGTAAGGCTGTCGGCGAATCTATGGAGAAACCCATTCTATACTACCGCAACAACCTCAACACTCTCATGAACCTGCTTGACCTTATGGCGCCAAATGGAGTCAAAGGCATAGTATTCTCCTCATCCTGCACCGTTTATGGTGAACCGGACGTAAACCCCGTAACCGAGCAGTCGCCTATTAAAAAGGCTACCTCTCCTTACGGTAACACCAAGCAGATTTCAGAAGAAATCATCACCGACGTTATCAATGCCGGCGCACCATTCAAAAGCGTTATCCTCAGATACTTCAACCCCGTAGGAGCACATCCCTCCGCTGAAATCGGCGAGCTGCCCAACGGTGTTCCCCAGAACCTCATACCCTACATCACACAAACAGCTATAGGAATTCGCAAGGAGCTAAGTGTGTTCGGCAACGACTACCCCACCCCTGACGGCTCATGCATCCGCGACTTCATCAATGTTGTTGACCTGGCAAAAGCCCACGTCAAAGCTATGGACCGCATGCTCGAAAACCCAGAGGCTGCTCCTATTGAAATTTACAACCTCGGCACAGGCAACGGAGTGAGCGTGCTTGAACTCATCAACACATTTGAGAGCGCAACCGGTGTTAAAGTTCCTTATAAAATTGTTGGAAGACGCCCCGGAGACATCGAAAAAGTCTGGGGTAATCCCTCACACGCCAACGAAGTGCTCGGTTGGGTTGCCGACACCCCGCTTGCCGATACCATGCGCAGCGCATGGGCATGGCAGTGCAAGCTCAGAGAAAGAGGAATCATGTAAATACCGACATGCATCGCATTATCAGCAAAATATTACCACTTATGGCGGTGATGCTTTTCGCATTGCCGCCATATACATTCGCTCATCCTACTGAAACAGACACCATTATCAGCCTTATAACCTGTGCGCCGGGAGGTGAGGTATATGAACTTGAAGGGCACACCGCCCTGCGCATACAGGACAAGCAAAACGATGTTATTGTCAACTGGGGACTATTTGATTTTAACGCCCCGTTCTTTGTATATCGTTTTGTAAAAGGTCAAACCGACTATATGTGCGGAGAAATGCCAACCGGGGCATTCCTGAGCCATTACATCCAGTCACGCAGACAAGTCACCGAGCAGGTACTGAATCTAACTCCGGAAGAGAAACGAAAAATCATAGACGCGATAAACGAAAACCTGAAGCCGGAAAACAGAATATACCGCTATAACTACGTTAAAGACAACTGTGCCACAAGGCCGCTTGACATAATCTCTGCCGCGCTCGGCGACACCATTCGGCTTGCAGTCCCTCCGGAAACACTCACCGGCGAAACACCTACATATCGCTCTATTATGCAGGCGAATCACCGAAACTATCCGTGGTATCAGTTCGGAATTGACCTGCTCCTCGGCAATGGCATAGATTACCCGATTACCAGGAAGGAAGCAGCCTTTGCACCGGAAGTACTCATGCACATGATGAAATTGTCTGCCGTAGGAGACCGACCGCTTGTATCAGACACCAATATCCTTTATAAAAGCAGTGATGCTACCGAGGAGCCCACACCTTGGTTTCTGACACCGCTTGCTTGCTTTTCACTTCTACTTGTACTCACCATATTTGTCACCCTCGTTGATGTAAGAAGCAAAGAAATATCAAGATGGTTTGACACACAGTTGTTTATAGTCTTCGGACTGGTCGGATGCCTTATTACATTTCTCGTATTCTTCTCAGCACATGAGGCTACAACGCCAAACCTGTTGATTCTCTGGCTCAATCCGTTCTGCCTTTTGGTTCCGGCATTGATAAGGGTCAAGAAATGCGCCATTTTCCTGGTTATATACCAGATAATCAACATTATCGCAATTTGTGTAATGATAATTCTTATGGTGAGAATGAACCAAAACATCAATCCTGCATTTATACCCTTGTGGGCTTGTGATATTATTCGCGCCTGGAGCTACATCCACATAACCTTATGCGTAAGAAAAAGGAAAAATTTATATCGGATAAGATACTCGGGATACTCCTCGTATCGCTGATAGGCTTTGCCGCAGAGGCTCAGAATGTGCCTGCCAGACCCAAACTTGTTGTCGGCATTATGGTTGAAGGACTGAATGCCGATTACCTCTCGTTGCTTGAAAACCGTATGTCATCCGGAGGGTTCAGGAGGCTGATGAGCGAAGGGGCAAACATTGCTGACCTTGACTACGGCACACACCTTGACGCCGCTGCCGCTACCGCACTTATCTTCACCGGCACAACTCCGCCTGTCAATAAAATATCCGCAGCAAAGATATACGATCCCGCAGCAAAAAGAGTGAACTACACCCTGCTGGACACCGCTACTATCGGAAATTTCACTGAGCAGAAATTCTCACCGGCGGCTATCGCTGTGTCAACACTCGGCGATGAAGTAAAAATAGATGCAGGAGGCACCGGATGGGTATATAGCATAGCTTCCGACCCCGAAACCGCCATCATCATGGCAGGCCATGCCGGCAACAGCGCCTTCTGGATTGACAACAAGAACGAGAGATGGGCAACATCCACTTACTATAAAGATGTTCCGGCAACTGTAACCGCAAGAAATTACCAGACACCGCTATCTGCAAAAATCGACACGATGTCATGGGAAACGCATCTTGCCCCTCAGTTATACCCCGACGTTCCATCCTACAAGGTTCAATATCCTTACCGTCATACTTTTTCAAGAAAAGACGCCAACAGAATAGAGCAATTCAAGGCTTCCCCGAAAGTAAATACAGAAATAACACGGTTAGCCTGCGACTACCTCACATCAATGCAGTTTGGACAGCGAGAGGCTATTGATATGCTGAATCTGGCTTACACACTTGCACCTTATCCATACACAAAAGATGGAGACAACAAGCTTGAAACCATGGATGCCTATATTCGGCTTGACAGAGACCTTGCAAGCTTGTTCAAGACTATTGACGCTAAAATAGGAAAGGAAAATGCTCTGATATTTCTTGTCGGGCATCCTACCGTGGATACAAGTCGGAGAGATGACGACAAATGGGGCATTCCCACCGGAGTTTTCTCGGCTAAAAAGGCGGCATCGCTCCTCAACTCCTACCTCATGGCGCTGCATGGCAACGGAGAATGGGTGCAAGGATATTACGACAGAAATTTCTACCTCAACAGACAGACTATAAAAAATCATAGTCTTGATCCCGCTTACATAAGAGCCGAAGCAGCGGAATTTCTGGAGCGCATGAGCGGAGTCAGCACGGTATTCACCATTGACGACATCATAGCTTCGCGCGCCGGAGACAACGCGGCAGCACTGAAAAGAAACACCTCTATTAAATATTCCGGTGATATAATAGTAAATGTAACCCCCGGATGGGAAATTTGTGACGATTTCAATCTCGCAGGGGTAAGCGGCTCAACCACTGTGTCAAGAGATAATTTTGTCTCCTCACCCGCATTCATCATGGGACCCGGCGTTTCCGCCGTCAAAATCAATACACCTGTTGACGCCCGCACCATCGCGCCTACAGTAAGCCGCATTCTCAGAATACGCTCCCCTAATGCGGCTTCTTTGCCCGCAATCAAATTCTGAGTCATTTTTTCAAGGATTGATTCCCTTATTTTTCAGCTATTTAAACTATCTTTGCACTCGGTTTAACATTAAGAATCCGTGCAACTAAATACATATTTGTAAATAATTAAAAATCATCATATTAAATGTCACTAAACTCTTTTTTAAGCAAAATATTCGGCAACAAGTCGCAGCGCGACCTCAAGGAGATTCGACCGATTGTTGATTCAATCATTGCTCTCGCACCTGAATTGCAGCAGCTCACAAACGATCAGCTGCGTGACAAAATCACTGCGGTGAGAACCGATATCAACAATGCTATCGCTGAAGATGAAAAAGCTATTTCAGAAAAGAAAGAGCTAATTGAAACATTGCCTTTTGACCAGCGTCAGCCACTCTGGGACGAGATTGACAGACACGAAAAAAATATCATTGACACCCTCGAAGACAAACTCAATGAGCATCTGCCTGTGGTTTTCGCCACACTCAGGGAGACCGCCGCACGATTCTCCGCTAATGACACCATTGAGGTTACTGCCACTCAGATGGACCGCGACCTCGCCGCTCAGGGCAAGGACTTCGTGACTATCGAAGGTGACAAAGCCATTTATAAAAACCGCTGGGTAGCAGGCGGCAACGAAATAAAGTGGGACATGACCCACTACGAGGTTCAGCTCATCGGCGGTGTGGTTCTCCATCAGGGCAAAATCGCCGAAATGGCTACCGGTGAAGGTAAAACCCTTGTTGCCACCCTCCCGGTTTTCCTTCGCTCGCTATCCGGCAAGGGAGTTCATGTGGTCACTGTCAACGACTACCTCTCGAAACGAGACAGCGAATGGATGGGTCCGCTGTATATGTTCCACGGTTCTACCGTTGACTGCATCGACAAGCACCAGCCTAACACACCCGCAAGAAGAGCCGCTTACAATTGCGACATCACTTTCGGCACTAACAATGAATTCGGCTTCGACTATCTGCGCGACAACATGGCTATGTCGCCGGAAGACCTCGTGCAGAGAAAGCACTATTACGCTATTGTCGATGAGGTTGACTCGGTGCTTATCGACGATGCCAGAACACCACTTATCATATCAGGTCCCGTGCCTAAGGGCGATGACCAGATGTTCAACGAATATCGTCCCAATGTAGAGAAAGTTGTAGCTGCCCAGAAAAAACTCGTCACCCAGTTCCTCAGCGATGCCAAGACAAAACTCGCTTCCGAGGATAAGGATGTGAGAAAAGAGGGAGCGCTGCTCCTGTTCCGCGCATTCAAGGGACTTCCAAAAAACAGCGCACTGATTAAATTCCTCTCTCAGGAGGGTATGAAAAATATTCTTCTCGAAACAGAGGGATACTATCTGCAGGACAACGCACGCGAGATGCCCAAGGCTACAGAGCCGCTCTACTTCGTTATTGATGAGAAAAACAGAAGCGTGGAGCTCACCGACAAAGGCATTGACCTGCTCACCGGAACAAGTGCCGACCCTGAATTCTTTGTACTCCCCGACATCGCTGCCCAGCTCTCGGAGGCTGAAACCATTGCGAATATTGAGGAAAAGAGCGCGAAGAAGGATGAACTCATGCAGAACTACGCGGTTAAAGCGGAGCGTGTTCACACCGTAACACAGCTGCTCAAGGCATACACCCTCTTTGAAAAAGATGTGGAATATGTGATTGACGACAACAAAATCAAAATCGTTGACGAGCAGACCGGCCGTATTATGGAAGGCAGAAGGTATTCCGACGGTCTCCATCAGGCTATCGAAGCCAAAGAAGGTGTTAAGGTTGAGGCGGCTACACAGACTTTCGCCACCATTACACTGCAGAACTACTTCAGAATGTACCATAAGCTCGCCGGTATGACCGGTACCGCAGAGACAGAAGCCGGAGAGCTCTGGGATATATACAAGCTTGATGTGGTGACAATACCCACAAACCGTCCCATCGCGAGAAAGGACATGGACGACCGTGTCTATAAAACCAAGAAAGAGAAGTACGCTGCCGTTATCGAGGAAATTGAACGTCTCAGAGGTGAAGGCAGACCTGTGCTCGTGGGCACTACCTCCGTGGATATTTCCGAGCTCCTCAGCCGAATGCTCACCATGCGCCGTATCCCCCACAACGTACTCAACGCCAAGCTTCACCAGAAAGAGGCGGACATTGTGGCACTCGCCGGTAAAGCGGGCACCGTGACTATCGCCACAAACATGGCGGGTCGTGGTACCGACATCAAGCTCCCTGCCGAAGTTAAGGATGCCGGTGGTCTCGCAATCATCGGTACGGAACGTCACGAAAGCCGTCGCGTTGACCGTCAGCTCAGAGGTCGTTCAGGACGTCAGGGCGACCCGGGTTCTTCTGTTTTCTATGTGTCATTCGAGGATCAGCTCATGCGTCTGTTCGCTACAGACAGAGTGATGAAGATGCTCGACACTCTCGGACTCAAGGAGGGCGAGATGATTGAAAGCCGAATGGTGACTAAAGCTATCGAGAACGCACAGAAGAGAGTGGAGGAAAATAACTTCGGTATCCGTAAGCGTCTCCTTGAATATGACGACGTGATGAACAAACAGCGTACATACATTTACGCACGCCGTCACCATGCCTTGCTCGGTGAAAAAATCGGTATCGATATCGCCAATATGTTCTATGACGTTATCGAAAACCTTATCAACACTTACGATCAGCCCTCTGACTACAACGAACTTTCGCTCGAGCTTTTCAAGGTGCTTTCTATTGAAACTCCATTCACTGAGTCTGAATTCCGCTCACTCAGCAAAGAGGAGGCTATTGACAGAATTCATACCGCTGCGATGGAAGCTTTTGACAGGAAGAGCCGCAAAATCCGCGAAATCGCTATGCCGGTAATAAAGGATTGCGTTGAAAACAGAGGAATGAATTCCATGATTGTTGTGCCCATGACAGATGGCAAACGCATATTCAATCTGCCGGTTAACATCATGGAGGCTTATGACACCGAATGTCGCGCCATTGTCAAGGAATGGCACAAGGCTGTACTCCTCGTTACCATTGACGAACTCTGGAAAGAGCACCTGCGCGAGCTTGACCAGCTGCGTCAGAGCGTGCAGAACGTAAGCTACGAGCAGAAAGACCCGCTGGTGATTTATAAAGTGGAGTCGTTCCACCTCTTCGAGCAGATGCTCAACAACCTAAACATCAAGGTTATCTCCGCACTTATGCGCGGCACAATATATGTGCCCCAGCGTCCGGCTGGAGAACATCCCGATGCTCCTGCGCAGCCACAGGTACAGAAGCCTATGCCACGCCAGGCGGCGCCGGCTTATAAAGAGAGCCGCGAATCGCTCCCCGGTGATGCCAACAGAGCCGCAGCTTCAGCACCTCAGGGCGAAAAGCAGCGCCCCATGCCAATGCAGGCGGGACCTCGCATCGGCAGAAACGATCCATGCCCCTGCGGAAGTGGCAAAAAGTACAAGAACTGCCACGGTAAAGGACTATGATTTAAGTAAAATTCATATCGCATTTTCAATATGAGTAATAGAAATTCAAAAATCAATTGGTTTGGGCTCCTCATGATTCTCTTGTTAATCGGAGCTTTATGTGTGACCCTGTTTCAAGTTACATCGCTTAAGCTTGATGTTGATTCGGTTAAAGCGGAAAATGAACAGCTACAGCTTACAAACGAGCAGCTGCAGCTTGCTAATGAATACGAAGCTATCAACTCACAGTTCGCCCAATACGAGGATCAGGTTCTTAGGCTGGAAGGCGACACCATTGTTGCAAAATACAATGCCGCAAAGACCAAAATCGAACAGCTTATCAATGAACTGAATTCCGAAAAAAAGAAAAGTCAGTCAAGAATCAACCAGCTGCAGAACGAAATTTCAACTTTGAAAGGACTATTACGCCATTATATAGCACAGGTTGATTCACTCGGCAAGGAAAATGCCGGACTGAGAGCCGAAAATGAGGAAATAAAATCTCAGAATCAGCAGCTTTCATCCAGAGTGGAAGAAGTTTCCAAGACTAACGCCACACTCAGCGAGAGAATTTCACTTGCCGAAAAGCTCAACATCTCGGGACTGTCGCTCACACCACTTAAAAAGAACGGAAAAACCGAGAAAAACGTAACCAAGGCCCGTCAGCTAATGGTGACATTCACAATCACACAGAACAATTCCACTCCCGTGGGTAATAAAACCATCTATCTGAGAATCACCAGTCCGGAAGGAGCTTTACTTGGAAACGGTGGCTCGTTCACCTTTGATGGAAGCAATGTGCCCTGCACCGCAAAAAAGGACATTGAATACACTGGTGAGGAGATGCCGGGAGTGAAAATCTACTGGGATGTGAACACCGCGCTCACACCGGGTGATTACACCGTTGAGCTGTTCGCCGACAATTACCGTATTGCATCACGCCACTTCACCTTGAAGAAGTAATTGCAATGACATCTTTGATTCAGGAATTCTACGCTGCGGTAAACTCCGTTGAAGTAACAACCTCATCCACCATATTCAAGCTATGCCTGAGTATGCTTTTGGGGTGTTGCGTCGGAGTAGAGAGAAAGCGCAAGGGACAGATTGCCGGTATTCGTACATTCGCGCTCATATCCATGGGCGCCACACTTGCCATGCTGCTGTCTATCTATGTGCCGCAGGAATACCTCGGGCTGAAAAACGGCGACCCGGGGCGTATCGCCGCCCAGGTGATTACCGGTATCGGTTTTCTCGGTGCCGGAGCCATTATCCAGATGAAAGGCTCGGTGCGAGGACTCACCACTGCTGCAAGTATCTGGATGGTTGCCACCATCGGCATGGCAGTAGGCGTGGGAATGTACCTTGTGTCGCTTGTCGCCACTGCCCTTATCCTTGTAGTGCTCCTGTTCATTGAAATTATTGAGCGTAAAGTTCATGTAGGCTGGGAAACAAGAATCATCCGTATCCGTGTGCACGGCATCGTTGAGAATATTGAAGTGTACCGAAACACTCTGACCGATTTTCACATAAATCTCACAAACGTGTTTGCGGAGTACGACTACGAGCGACAGATTACCAGCCTCAACCTTGTGGTTCTCGTTAAGAGCACTACCCAATTCATCAAACTTTTTTCAGCACTGAGAAAACTCGGTGACACCCAATCTATTTCACTCGCAAATCAGGTTTCTATATGATTCTTGCAACCGTTGAAGCAGCGCAGCTGCCAGTAGAAGGTCTTATTAAAGATCTTGCGTTTATTCTTATACTCGCCGCAATCACTACCGTTCTTTTCAAATGGATGAAACAGCCGGTGGTACTCGGATATATCGTGGCGGGATTCCTCGCAAGTCCGAATTTCACCTATCTACCGTCTGTAACCACAGAGAGCAATATCGAGTTCTGGGCACAGATAGGCATTGTGGTGCTGCTGTTTTCACTCGGACTCGAATTCAGTTTCAAGAAACTTGTAAATGCCGGTGGTTCAGCGGTGGTCACGGCACTGATTATCGTCACCGGCATGATGTGTGTCGGATTTCTGATAGGCCATGTGCTGGGATTCTCCAATATCAACAGCCTATTCCTGGGCGGAATGCTGTCAATGTCCTCAACCACTATCATCATCAAGGCATTCAATGACCTCGGACTCAAGCACATGAAGTTTGCATCCCTGGTGTTTGCGGTACTGATTGTTGAGGACCTGTTTGCGGTACTTATGATGGTGATTCTGTCATCGATAGCCATCAACGACAGTGTTGCGGGAGGCGAGATGCTTTTCAGTATCACCAAACTCGCTTTCTTCCTGATAATGTGGTTTGCAGTAGGCGTGTTTGTTCTCCCCTCGCTGCTTAACAATACCCGACGCTTCCTTAATTCGGAAACACTCCTCATCATCAGCATGGGCCTTTGCCTCGGCATGGCGGTATTCTCGGTTTACTGCGGATTTTCACTCGCTCTCGGTGCCTTCGTAATGGGCTCCATACTTGCCGGAACAAGTTTTGCCGAGAGAATTGAAAAGGTTGTCACCCCGGTCAAGGATCTTTTTGGTTCGGTGTTCTTCATCTCAGTTGGTATGATGGTTAACCCTTCGGTGATAAGCACTTACTGGGCGCCTATTCTTATTCTTTCCGGAGTGGTGATTGTGGGCATGATTCTGTTTGGCACATCCGGAATGCTTGTTACAGGACAAACACTTAAGGTGGCTATTGAAGCGGGATTTTCACTCACACAGATAGGTGAGTTCGCTTTTATCATTGCAACACTCGGCATGAGCCTGGGTGTACTTGACCCATCCATATATCCTATAGTCGTTGCCGTTTCCGTGCTTACCACTTTCACAACACCATACTTTATCAGGATGGCTGATCCGGTGTATGACGGACTGGTGAAGATTCTGCCAAAACGGCTACACTTCCTCATTGACAGATATTGCGACAAAGCATCCACAGAGAGTGAAACCGGCAACTTATGGAAATCGGTTATCAACAGATACCTCTGGCGTATAATGCTTTACTCTGTCATACTTGTGACTATAAGCCTCATATCCATCAACTGGCTCCTACCCTGGCTTATGAAGTTCAGTCCCTCCTGGGGCAAACTTATATGCTCGCTTGTAACTATAGTGGCTATGGGACCTTTCCTTCTCGCACTCACAATGCCTGCCTCCAAGCGCACTGAAAGGCAGAGACTCCTTGCGGCAAACGCCCATTTTGATGTTCCACTGATTGTCATGACCATTTTCAGAATGATTGTAGGACTCATTATCGTGATATACCTCTTCTCCGGAATATATTCTGCCTTCGTAGGAGTGGTGTTCGGGCTAACCCTGTTCGCTATTCTGATTTTCGGCTTCTCTAAGCAGGTTAAAAAGAGAATGCGAAGCATTGAATCACGATTTATGGATAATCTTAACGAGCGCGAGCTCCGCAGAAGCGGCAAGAAAAACAATGTGGTGAACAATCTCCACCTTGCTTATATGACTGTTGGCTATGGCTACCCATATGTGGGAGAGAAACTGCAGGACAGCGGCATCCGCCAGCGTTGCGGAGTAAACATATCCACCATTCAGCGTGGAGGTAATCTAATTCCAGTCCCGGCAGGTGACACCAGAATCTTCCCCGGAGATGTTCTCGGCGTAATCGGCACGGATGAACAGATTCAAAATCTACTGGAAATTGTGGAACGAGACGTGGAGGAGCCCACGGAAGACACCTCTACCGACTACAAGCTCACTTCTGTACAACTTTCAGAATCTTCTCCACTGATTGGAAAAACTGTTGCGCAGTCACGCCTCAGTACCGATTACTCCACACTGCTTGTGAGCATCAACCGAAACGAGGAATTTATCACACCGGCGGCAACAACCGTTTTTGAACCACACGACATCCTCTGGGTTGTTTCCACACCAAAAATCATAGCAACCCTACGCTAACCTCCTTAAACATAGGATTGTGGCTACACGAGATTACACTCTCGACTTCATCAAGGGGATTGCAACAATTTCGGTGGTGTTTCTTCACAATATGCCGAACTACTACATCTGCTCTTCCCTTTGGATTGGACAAGCAGTGCCGTTATTTCTACTTGTAAGTGCCTATCTCGCATCGGCAAGTTTTGAGCGTGGCAAAACAATGCGGATGTACTACTCAAAAGAATCCGCCTGCAAAATGCTCAATCGTATATTCAAACCATTCCTAAGTCTGCTCTGCCTGCAAATTATTATTACACAGACACTTAGAGGGGGGGGTGAATTTTCATGAAATTATTCTTGCAGGAGGCATTGGACCCGGCGCATACTATCCTTGGCTATACTTGCAGGCATGGTTTTGTTTACCACTAATTGTATATCTGACAGATAAACTTTCCCCGGTAAAATCGTTCTTACTATTTCTATTCATCTGCATTATCTTACAACTCGTAAGCTGCCTAACTGACATAAATACCTACTTTTATCGTCTCGCATTCTATAGGTATCTGTTCCTACTCTACTTAGGCTGTTACATACAAAAGTACAAAACCGGATTATCTCTGAAAATATATATCTTAGCCACAGTTAGTGCCATCTTCATACTATTTTGTAATTATTCCGGCATTGATATGCGTCCGTTCTTCTTTAATCAGTGGCAAGGATACAGCTGGCCCGGCTACTTCTATACAGTATTCTTTTTCCTGATTCTGAAAGAGATATACAAAAAGTACGCTCACCGCAGAATAGTGAGATGGATTACCGATTTGGGATCAATGTCTTATGAGATATTTCTTTGCCAGATGTTTTTCTTTTCATTCATCGGATATAATACATTCAGGTTCATCCCAAACAGCATCATCCAATATCTTGCCTTCATAGTGACTACTACCATCCTCTCAATCGCTCCGATTATCATATACAAGAAATATCTCAAACCCAAATTCACCAACCAATAAACCACTCACTCACACCACCAAAGACCAACGAGGATAGAACAGAAGAATTCCACTTTTGAAGCATCTCACCTTAATGCACACGCATTCCAATTTGCGTGAAGCAGAACTAAAACAATCAGGACACTAATCCGGAAGTGGCAGTTCCGGTAGTCTCCATATAGCATAAAGCGGTAAGATGCCAATTGCACGCTTGATTGTTTGTCCTTCATTATCAGTGTCTGAGACATCCAGTAATCCGAAATTTTCCAACGAACTGCGAATACCGGCAGTAAGTCCTTTTCTATCCATGAAAAGCCTTAAGCTTTTCATCTTTCCAGAGGTTCCCGCCTTAACCTCTATAGGCAGACGTCTTGCGTTCTTGGCTATGACATACTCAACTTCTGAAGTAGCGTTTCGCTCCAAATTCTCCCAATAAAACAGATCATATTTGCTCTGAGGATTAGAGGATTTCATAAGTTCCAGCCCAACCGCCAGTTCCGCCACTAAGCCTTTGTTCACAAGGTCTGGGGGATCTCCGGCTAATATGAGCCGAGTCAACTCTCTGTCATCATCGTAGTTCATAGCCAATACCCGAAGAAACAGACCTGTGTCGAGATAATCATATCTGGTGAACTTGGGATTGACCTGCGCTCCCAAGGGAAGACCGTTGGCTGCGGACATCTCTACCGGAATGATTATCCCGGCATCGCGTAGGAGTCTCAGTGCCTCCTTGACATCTTCCGCCTTATACCCTCCTTCAACTCTGCTATATACAAACTTATGCCCCGACTGTCGTACGACCGCTGCCAATGTGTTGCGGAGAAGCTGTGGATCAACTTTTTTCGCATATTTAGCGAAATCATCATAATAGCTTTGCTGGATGTCGTTTTGCTCGTCCTGGCAGGCAGAATAATCCTGAGTTTCAACCCAAGCGGAAACACTGGCAGGCATACCTCCTACCATCAAAAAAGACCGAAACTCCGAAACAAGACGCGAATGAATACTTTCCTCTACAGGATGGGTCCAATCCGCTGCAATAATTTCCTCTATCCACATATTTTTACCGCGTGCCATAAGGAACTCCTTGAACGACATCGGGTACATGAATACTGATCTTACGCGTCCTACCCCATAGGAAGGCATCTCTTTCAATGCGAATTCCAGAAGCGAACCGGCTGCCACAACATGCAATTCAGGGTACTTCTCTTTGAAAAACCACAGGCTCTTCAATGCCGCCGGACAATTCTGAATCTCATCTATGAATAATAGAGTCTCACCCGGTATTACCTGCACATTATGCACTACTCCAAGGCGTTGGCTGAGTTCTTTTACATCCGCTATTTCTTCAAAAAGTCTGCAAAGATCCTTTTCTTCTTCAAGATTAATCTCTAAATAGTACTTAAAAGACTCTCCCAGATGCCTTATGGCTCTGGACTTGCCAACCTGTCTGGCACCTCGCACAATAAGAGGCTTTCGGCGAGGGGATTCTTTCCATTTCAGCAGTTCGGCATCTATGTTTCTTGTTAGATATGCCATGATGTATTGGTTATTTTGGATTTCAAAGATAATCAATGGTTTAGAAAAATCCAAAGGAATAAACCGCAATTTTTAGACAAAATCCAAAGGAATAAACCGCAATTTTTAGACAAAATCCAAAGGAATAATTGCGTACAATTCTGATTCAATATAATAAATACGCTTTTTTGAATAACTATTTTTACAAAATATTTTCTGCGTTATGAAATAAACCGCAGATCAGCGTGAGATATTCGGGTATATAACCGTCATTGCTCCATAGCAATGGGAAGCCAAATAGCTCTGATGCAGTCTTTCCGAGATCGAGGCCGTATGATTCAAGAGAAGGTCTCACCAATTCAGGATGCCGGCATGGTTGATTGTCAAGCCTTGAACAAGTACCTTCGGGACAATAAAGGCAACTTCCAGCGTAAGCAAAAGCCTTTCCTCCGTATGCCATTTCCATATCCCTCAGTCGTTTTTCGATGCGCAGGCGTTCAGGACGAAAGA
Source organism: Barnesiella sp. (assembly GCA_014800945.1). GTDB lineage: Bacteria > Bacteroidota > Bacteroidia > Bacteroidales > Muribaculaceae > Paramuribaculum. Next base: position 43,690 of record JAAVFD010000020.1, read on the forward strand.
ATCGGTTTACTTCCGAAAACGGGATTTCCTTGCCATACGGTGTAATTTTGGTAGCTACTAAAAGTACCCGGGCGTACTGCCGAAGTTCCGCCATCGTATCATGAGAAAACGGAGGACAGACCCATACCTTGCCATAATTCCGGCATTCTTTGCAATACTTTATAAAACACTCTGAATTACTGAATCTCCGGATGTATTCCTCTGTGGAGACGGTAACTGTGAAATCCTGTACCTGATATGTAAATTTCATTTCCTGTTCTGCCATAGCAATTCTTCAAAGCTAATATCCGGAGACGAGAATAATCTTTGTATATGCCCACTATTCACCATTTCTGTTACTGAAAGATGATGAAGCACACCATTATCCACCAGAGCGATACTGTCACACATACGAAGTGCCACATCCAGCTCATGTGTGGAGAACAGAATACATTTGCCGTTGACGTGTGCAAGGGTGCGGAGAAGCGAGACGAGTTCATAGCGGTTGGGCATATCAAGGAAGGAGGTGGGTTCGTCAAGCAGCATTACCGGTGTGTCCTGCGCCAAAGCCCGTGCAATCATAATGCGCTGGCATTCTCCGTCGCTCATGGTATCCATTGTACGCCCGGCATAACCCTCCATCCCTACCGAGCGAATGGCATCCGACACAATGTGTCTGTCTATTTCCTGCATCCTGCCTATCCAGTTGGTGTACGGGGCGCGACCGATGGCTACGACGTCCTCGCAGCGCAGATTGGGAATCCGTGTGCGTTCAGTGGTGACAAACGCGAGAGATCTGGCGAGTCTGTCGGGAGTGAGTGAACGTATATCCTTGCCGTCAAGTATTATATCTCCCGAATATTGTCTGTTCAATCCGGCAACGGCTCTCAGAAGGGTCGATTTGCCTGAACCGTTGCGTCCGATAAGAGCAGTCAGTTCTCCTTTGCCGAAAGACGTATTCACCTTGTCGAGCAAGGTATGGGAGCCGAAGCCTATTGAGAAATCCTTGAGATGTATCATGCGGTAACGGATTTGTTGCGAAGCACCACCCATACTACCACGGGGATACCGAGCAGTGCGGTAATAGCATTGACAGGCAGTGTGAATAACTTGGAAACGAGGTCGCAGAGCAGCAGGACGGACGCGCCGGTAAGAACCGTCCCGGGAATGAGTCTGCGATGGTCGCTGTTGTCAAAGAGCATCCTTGTGACGTGTGGCATGGCGAGACCGATAAAGCCGATGGGACCGCAGAAGGCAGTGACCGTTCCTGCAAGCAATGTCGTTGAGAGGAACAGAAGTCCACGGGAGCGCCGGATATTCAGCCCCATAGTCACGGCATATTCCTCGCCAAAAAGGAGCAGGTTGAGCGGTTTGATGGTTATAACCGCCACAGCCAGTCCTATCATCACCACAGGGACAAGGACATAGAGCTGGGATAGGGTGACATCACCGAGCGACCCCATAGTCCAGATGACAAAAGCCTTTAGTGATTCCTCCTTGCTGAGATATTGAAGAATCTGTACTATCGCGCCTACTCCCGACGAGAACATCATGCCGAGAATGAGGATCACCATAATATCCTTGATGCGGTGTCCAACGGCAGCGATAACGATGAGAACAGCCGCAGCCCCAATCCATGCGGCTCCGGCAATGCCGAGTGAAGCAAAGGAAGCCGAAAGACCGAATAGAGGCGCACCAAGAATAAACAGAGCCACGCCGAGACTTGCGCCTGAGCTTATACCAAGGACGTATGGTCCTGCAAGCGGATTACGAAAAAGAGTCTGCATCTGAAGTCCGCTCACTGACAGAGCAGCCCCGGCAAGCAGAGCGACTACCGCTTTTATGAGGCGAATGTTGAGAATGATTTTAGCAGTTGTCCGGGGGCAGTCGCCGCCGGTAAGAGCAGCCCACACATCACGCAAGGGCACAGCGACAGCCCCCACGGACAGATCCAGCATGAACAGGAAGAGCGTGAGGGCAACCAGAACAATGAAAAGAATCGATGCTCTTGTACGCATTTCAGTAATTTCTATTTCAGTTGCTTGTAATAGACGAAATCTTCTTCAACAAGTTCCGGATGGAAGATTTTAACAAGATCGCGCAGTAGAATATCGGGATTGACAACAGCAGATTCGTAATAGTCGTTACCACCTGCGGCAGTTGTCTTCAGATTGTTATTCCAGACAGAGCCGTTACGGAAGCATCGGGTGTCTGAGAACTTCGGGCATGATGTCCTAAGTTCATCGAGTGTGTTTGCCATACCGACATTAAGCCACATATCCGCCTCGGAAGTCAGCTTATACGCTTCTTCAAGGTCGATAGGCAGTGAAGCATTGCCGGTATTCTTCTTATAAATGTAGTCGCCTCCGGCATCCTTGACAAGCCGGGCCACATAGCTTTCGGTGGAAGGCATAAACCAGGAGTCTCCATAGGGAGTATTGAGCATCACGGAGGGAGCATCGAGCACAGTATCGGCTACTCTCTTTTTAAGGTCATTGTACCTGACTGGGATGCCGCCAAAAACCTGTTCGCCTTCTGTACGTTTTCCGACAACCTCGGAAAGAGCTACCATCCATTCGGCTTTGCCAAGCGGTGATTCTTCAAGATAGTCACCGACATACATAAACGGTATTCCCAGTTCATTTAGTTTTCCTTCCATCGAGCTTGCACCGTTCACTCCGTAGAGTAGGACAAGATCAGGGTCGAGGGAAAGCAGCAGTTCATAATTGATGTTCCCTTCATAGCCTACGTCACCGATACTGTCACGGTTATCGGCGATGACCGGATTGGAAATATAGTCGATGCCGGAAACACCTACCACACGCCCGGCTTCGCCGACAGCATCGAGCATGGCTATATGAGTGGAAGACATAGCCACAATACGCGAAGCATCACCTTCGAGCACCTGACCTGTGAACCCTTCGGGAGCAGACTCACCACCTCTTGCTATGAAGAGCTGAGTGGTTATGCTGTCCGCACCCTGCCACGGATTAGTGACAGTAATGATGGAGCTTTCATATCCGTCAGCGCCCTTGATACTGAAGCCGGAGGCATATTCAGGTGTATAAACGAGTTGGTTGAAGTCAGCAACGTCATATTTATTCGTTGAACAACCCACTATCAGGACACCTAAAATGATAATTTGTAAAAGTTTTTTCATATACGCATCTATGTGTTGCAAGACCCAAGTTGCTCACTCAAGTCTTGCATAGTTATTTTATCTTATGAGAACCTTTCTCGTTGAATCACTGGATTTCCAGATGTAGATTCCCGGAGAGATGCCGGGCCAATCTCCATACTTGATGTTTCGTTTTACGATAATACCATTGATTGAATAAAGAGTCCCAACTGAGGATAACGATTCTGATAAAATATTATGAATTCCGGATTGCGAGCCGCCATCAGGGAATAACGGCAGCGACGGGAACCAATAGTTCATTATCATTTCGTAGTCACGAATTTTCACTCCTTGTGGCGAGTAACGCCTTGTAATGTAGGTCGGAGTGCCAAATTCATGATAAAGAGCCATATATATTTCATCGGTTACAGGATGCACACCCAGTGCACATCCGTAGAGCTTCCAGTTAGCGCCCTCTTTCTCAAGGTCTATGAACAAGGTTAGCTCTCGCTTATCGCAATCGAATTTATATATTTTTGTGCCGGTGAACCATCTGTTCGGACCGCCTTTCCAATAAAGGCAATTCTGAACGGTTGAAGCCACAAAAGCGTCCGGAGTCCAAGCATACCAAGAATTGGAGGGCGGAAACATTCCTTCCGGAATGTCAACTACCTCATAATCCATGGTTTCAGGATCTACCTTGACGATACAGTTCAGAAAAGTTCCGGTCCCCTGAATATTCTTGGCTACTGAAAGCCAAAGATTACCATCTTTTGACTTCACGACAGAACCTATACCGGCTCCTTCCTGCACAATATCCATGGGGATTACTTTGACAACCTTATCCCTATCAGGATCCACTACAAGCAGTCCATATTGCTGATGGGCCACAAAGATTTTTCCGGCAGCCGAAACCATCATACCAGATTGTCCATGATAGAGCGAACCGGTTGGATCGGTATTGGGTCGGTCGTTGTCGCCACCGGCATTGGGATTGGAGGAGCCTTCAACCTTACCGGTTACAGTAAAAGTGTCAAGGTCAAAAATCCAGACACCGTTACTTGAAGATATATAGCCCTTATGCTCGTTGACACCAACGAATCCCCTTCCATCACATTGTGCGCCGGACGGGTCTATCAGACTTTGCTGATGAAGCACTTTCATCGTTTTTGCATCAGCAACGGTAATACGACCGCCGGTAATGGAGGCTCCGGGATCCTTATCTTGCTTTGCAATAAGATATAGTTTCCCATACCATAGCGCTCCATATTGATTAGTGCAACCTAACTCAACTCCGGGATTTTCAGATTGGATAATCCGATATTTCCAGAAATTCCCATCGGGATCATCCGGAAGGAGATAATTGACTGTGGAGTTCTGATGTCCGTACCAGTCTTCATTCACCCATATAATTCCATGGGTATAATCCGCCTCCTGAGCGGCAATGACCGAGGTCATTGCCGACAGGACAGCAGATAAAAGGATTGTTTTCAGTTTCATCATTTAATGAGAACTTTTGAACTGAAATTAGAATCAGCTTTCAGAATGTAGATTCCTTTGTGCCCTCCGAAATCGAACACATATCGGTCAGAATCTACAGTGAAAGAATTAACCAAGCGTCCGGCAATATCATAGACAGAGAATTTATCGCCGGCAAAACCGGTTACATAAATTCGATGTCCGTAACAAGACACGAACCTGCTTGCTTCGGTGACATTTTCAACGCCCGTAGTTTCGCTGTCGATTTTTACTGCAACAGTCTTAGCGATAGGACGACCGTTTGATTCGGCACAGAGGGTGAAATATTCTGTGCCTGCGGATTTGGGCGTAATCACAAGTTGCTTGCCATTCAGAACTACCTCAGCATGCTTTTCCTGGGAGTCATCATCAGACATTGAAGAAGGAGTGTCAAGTAAGGAAATCTTGATATTTGAATCAATATTATCTTTATCGGAAATCAACTCAGCCAGATCAATCACCTTTTCGCCGTCAGAAACTTTCGCCGTGACCTCATCGAGAAGAATTTCAGCATCATGCTTGTCGGGGAAGATGGCAAATGACTGGAACCAGTAGTAAGGACGAAGAGCTATTGTCTTATTAATTTCACCGGTAGCAGGGTTGATGAAGTGAGTCCAGTTATAACGATAATGTCCCGATGCAGAATCTTCAGTGGTCATAACAATCAGTTCGCCTAAACGATCATCATATCGTAAAGTACCATAAGTCTTCTGTTTAACGCGAGAGTTTGAACCGGTAAGATTTGCGGCTTCCATATCAAATACGAGCTTGATATCACTTGCGGGCGTGCCGACTTCCCACTGATAATACTTATCCTTGGAGGATCCGCCTGCGATGCCACCGCCAGCGGAGAACCAGATACAGTTAGTTGTGTGACTTCCTACAAATGGAGTATTTCTCCATGCGCCCCATGTGCATGTGGGATAAGCCATACCCTCGGGAAGAATGATGCTCATATCTTCGTCTATCTCAAGAGTCTCCGGATTGATGCAGGTAAACACACCTCTACCTTCTGATGAAGATGCGAGCCATACGTTACCATCGGCAGTCTGAGTGATACCCTGAACAGATACCAGCGGATAATTCTTTACTACACGGTCTGTCTCAGTATCAATCACAAAAGCACCGGTGGCCTGTTTGATACCGAACACATATTTACCGGCATGAACCATATCACCTATCTGTCCGCCATACAGGTCAGCTGCGGAAGAACCTTCTTCATCAAAGGCTGTGATTTTACCGGTAATCTTTACGTCATCAATGTCAACGATATATATACCGTTGGAGGTACCTACGTAAACCTTGCTTGGTGTTGCACCTACTACGGCACGACCATCGGCGCTCTTGGTCTCATCGCCAAATACGAGGTCGTCAATAGATCCCTGTCGCTTGAGAGTCTTCGCATCAGCGATAACCACACGACCACCCCCCGGCAGAGGGTCGCCTCCGTCGGCGGCCTGCTTAGATATAGCTATAAATTTGTCTGCCCATATAGTAGCATACTGAGAAGTGCATCCGAACGACATGCCGGGATTTTCACGCTCATACACCTGATACATCATTTCACCGTCAGCCGTTAGGTAATTCAGACCGCCGTTGGTATGACCGAACCATTCCTCATTCAGAAGAATTGTTCCGTCGGTATATCCGTTTTCGAGCGGAGTTCTGTCTTGTTCCTCTACTTTAACGGTAAAGGTTTTTGTGACGTTTCCACCATCGGTGGATGTAAGCGTAAGCGTACATTCTCCGCTACGGTGTGCGCTGAGTTCGTAGAACTGGATGCGTTTATTATTTTCATCCCAGTAGTTCACTTTATACATTGTTGCGATATGATCTTCACGCGAAGTACCATTGCCGGTAAGTTCAACATTATAGTCAGGTATATCAGCATTTGCCGGAACCGGTTTGGCAATTACTCCTAACATCTGCTTAGGATTAAGAACGATGACATCGCCTTCTACTCCGTCAATGACAAAGTCGGACACATGAACTACGCTGTCGACTTTTACAGCTACAGTCTTAACGACAGGACGGCCGTTTGATTCGGCACAGAGGGTGAAATAGTCTGTGCCTATGGATTTGGGCGTAATCACAAGTTGCTTGCCATTCAGAACTACCTCAGCATGCTTTTCCTGAGAGTCATCATCAGACATTGAAGAGGGAGTGTCAAGTAAGGAAATCTTGATATTTGAATCAATATTATCTTTGTCGGAAATCATCTTAGTCAGATCAATCACCTTTTCACCATCAGAAACTTTAACCGTGACCTCATCGAGAAGAATTTCAGCATCATACTTGTCGGGGAAGATGGCAAATGACTGGAACCAGTAGTAAGGACGAAGCGCTATTGTCTTATTAATTTCACCGGTAGCAGGGTTGATGAAGTGAGTCCAGTTATAACGATAGTTACCCGATGAAGAGTCATCGGTTGTCATGACTATAAGTTCTCCCGAACGATCATCATAGCGCAGAGTGCCATAAGTCTTCTGTTTAACGCGAGAGTTTGAACCGGTAAGATTTGCGGCTTCCATATCAAATACCAATTTAATATCGCTTGCAGGTGTGCCTACCTCCCATTGATAATACTTATCCTTAGATGAGCCACCGGCAATACCGCCACCCACAGAGAACCAGATACAGTTAGTTGTGTGACTTCCTACAAATGGAGTATTTCTCCATGCGCCCCAAGAGCAAGTGGGATATGCCATGCCGTCGGGTAAAGTAATGCTCATATCTTCGTCTATCTCAAGAGTTTCCGGATTGATGCAGGTAAACACACCTCTACCTTCTGATGAAGATGCTAGCCATACGTTACCATCGGCTGTCTGAGTTATGCCTTGAATAGTCGTGAAAGGATAGTTCTTTACAACTTGATCGGTTTCCGTGTCAATCGCAAATGCACCGGTGGCTTGTTTGATACCGAATACATATTTGCCGGCATGAACCATATCGCCTATCTGTCCACCATACAGGTCAGCTCCGGCAGATCCCTCTTCATCAAAGGCTGTGATTTTACCGGTAATCTTTACGTCATCAATGTCAACGATATAGATGCCGTTTGATGTGCCTACATAAACCTTGCTTGGTGTTGCACCTACTACGGCACGACCATCGGCGCTCTTGGTCTCAGCGCCAAATACGAGGTCATCAATAGATCCCTGTCGCTTGAGAGTCTTCGCATCAGCGATAACCACACGACCACCGCCCGGCAGAGGGTCGCCTCCGTCGGCAGCCTGCTTAGATATAGCTATAAATTTGTCGGCCCATATAGTAGCATACTGAGAAGTGCATCCGAACGACATACCGGGATTTTCACGCTCATACACCTGATACATCATTTCACCGTCAGCCGTTAGGTAATTCAGACCACCGTTGGTGTGACCGAACCATTCCTCATTCAGAAGAATTGTTCCGTCGGTATATCCATTTTCAAGCGGAGTTCTGTCTTGTTCCTCTACTTTAACGGTAAAGGTTTTTGTGACGTTTCCACCATCGGTGGATGTAAGCGTAAGCCTACACTCTCCGTTACGATGTCCACTGAGTTCATAGAACTGGATACGAGTATTGTTTTCGTCGAAGTAATTCACTTTGTACATCGACGCGATAAGTTCATCTTTTGATGAGCCACCGCCCTCCAAAGTAACATTGAAATCAGGGATATCAGCATCCGATGGTATCGGGTCTGCAATTACACCTATCATCTGCTTGGGATTGAGAATTATCACATCTCCTTCAACACCTTTAATTGCAAAATCTGTTACAGGATGACGAAGTTCAGACACAATGTTAAATGATGCTTTTACTTCAGGATTCCATGTTGAAGCCACGGTGATTGTCGCCGTACCGGGAGTTTTTGTTGTTTTAATCGCCGTAGCATTTGCTGTAGCTACCGTATTGTCACTTGTAGTATAAGTTAATGCCGTATATGTCGCATTATCAGGATATATAGTTATCGGATTATCAATCGTGGAATTGAGCGGCGCATCTACTGTTGCATTCGCGAATTCAATGCGTTCAATGGGAATGGCTGGAGGAAGCAAGGTGAAGTGACAGGAGTTGCTGAACGAGTAAGATGCCCCCTTTCCTGTACGTACACGGACATGAATATATAAATCACCTGCTTTATTACCGGCATATGTCAATTTACCGAATGTAGTTGCCGCAGTAGCGATGGACTTCACAATGTCACTTGAGTTGCTTGTCGTTACGGCGTTATTGTCCTCCTTGTTACGATACCATGAATAGTTGATAGCATCATATTCCTGTTCTCTCTGCACAAAGACAGGGATATAATTGTCAGCATCCGAGAGGGCAAATGCCATCTCATCAGGAATGATAGCACACGCCTCGCCGGCTATGGGAAGATAGACGTAGTAATCAGCGCCGGTATTTTCAGTGCCGGATAGCACCAGACAATCTTCAAACTCCGTGATCGTCCAGTCGCCGGATACTGAGGTGTCGTCACCTGATGTGTTGAAAGCGCCGTCACCATCTGCATCTATACTGAGGGTGTTGCCTTCGACATTGAAAGCTGGGTCAGAGGCAAGAAGATTAAGGACGTCAGATGCTGCCGGCAATTCGCCACTGAAATTCAGCTTGAGCACGACATTATCTATTTTGGTCGGGTCACCGAACTTCACAAGCAGCGGCATAGAAATATTGCCAGTGCCTATTTCTCTAACACATTTTTTGATATCTATGCCATTTCCGGTCGCACGCCCGGGCACATAGTATATAGCTCCTTCGCAGGGGGCGATACCCTCGCCCATACCACCTACCATTGCACTCTCAAACTGGGTAAAACTCCATCCATCGGCCGCACCGTTAGTAAGAGTACGTCCTGAAAATCCCGAGCCTGAGTACATCCAATCTTGAGATGGAGTATTGGCACACCAGTAGCTCCAGTAGCCTTCATACCATGCAGACAGCCACTTTGGTTCGAATCGTGAGCTGCCGACTTTTTGCTGAGCTTCTTCCTTAAGACTCCAACAATCATAGTCGTAGGCCGGATATCCGTATGTGCCATAATCGAACGGGTGCTGAACATAGTGGTTGCCGGCAATAGCAGCGTTGATTGCTTCTTGAGCAATCGTAGGAGCATTGTCGCCGGGTGCAGATGTCTGTCCCATAAAACTATTGACTTTGTAATAGTCAAAATTGATAAACTCAAAGTTCTTTGCCTTTTCAAAATTGAAAAAGACATTTGGAAGAATTGATTGATTCAGCCCATAACCTACTCCACAAAGAGTGCTGCCCATACTTCCTGTGTATTGGGTGAGCATAGCTAACCTTGATGAATTGGCACATATCGCCTTCATCATAGTTTCACCGGTGGGAGTCTCGCCATTTTCCCAGCGATAGCCCCAGACGTAAGCGTCATTACCGTAGGTGTCTCCATTAAATTGGATTACCAGAGCGGCCTCGTTACGCCCTGATCCGGTCCAATGCCGGATTTTTGAGAAGTCGATTGGATGTGCGGCTGCTGAAATTGCCGATAATCCAAAGACTAATGAGAGTAGTTTTGTTCTCATGATTGGCTTATTAAGTTGTTTATAAAAAGTTTTGTCAAGGATTTGGAATAGAGGGAAGGGAGATATGAAGGTCTTGCGCCCGGCTAAGTTCGGTGGACGTTTCCCCAAGCCAGCCGCAATACTGATTGACCCCGGTATAAACACGGATGAAATCCACTCCGGGAAGTTCCACATGGATACCATCGGCATTTACAGCCCAGGAAATATCAAAAGAGTTCAGTTCTTCATATTCATTGGGATGATTATCTACATAGCCCCACGGGAAACTGTATAGTACGTAGTAACTGCCGTTACCGCTTATATCCTCAGCATTATTGGAGAGCAAAGAGCCGGAAAATGTGATTTCATCGCTATTTATCCATTTGGGGAAATAGTCCTGATTGTGGAATATGTTTTTAGCGATATAGCCATTCTGACCGATATTGTCACTCCAACCGATATAATAAATATCGTCGAGGCTGTTGTCTTCATCAGCAACCACAGCCCTATTCGGGTCGGGGCGTTGATAGGTTATGGAATAGCAGTGGCGTGTTTTATCCGAATTGTATTCGCTACCTGCAAGTTCATACCATTCATCGTCGGGCAGTCCATTACAATTGGTGTCGTAGCTCACCATTACAATTCCCGGTTCGGCAGAGCCGCCCCTTTTATCCGGTTGAAGCAACTCGTAAAAGCAGTTGCCCCATATTCTGAAGTCCTTTTTGCCGGGTATATTTATGACCGTGTGGTCAAAACCAAACGTGACATATCCGCCATACCCGCCAAGCGAAATCATAATATCATTGGTTCCCGATATTGATTCCTCCACTTTTTGAAGAATGGATTCGTAAGTGTCTCCCTCTTCGTAACGCGGCATTTCGTTTATGAACTGGCCGGGCGCAGGCTTGTATTCATATACCTTGGATATATATGGACTATATTCAATCTCTTCGTGAAGCAC
>JAAVFD010000021.1 GCA_014800945.1 Barnesiella sp.
ACTGATGTAGCTGCATGCTTGATGAAGTTGACACCAACAACAGATGATTCGAAGCCTTCGTTGCTGAGTTTAACCGCGAGAGCGCAGTCACCGTCAGTGAGATCTTCGTTTGTTATTTCGATCTGGTTGTTTTCAATAGCAGCGGTAGCCTCAGCCGCAGCGGGGGTAGATGTGGAAGCATTGCTCCAGTCAATCTTGGTAGGATCGAATTTGCCGTTTGTGAGCCAATCTTTAACATCGCTTGTCTTGACCCAGATGAGTTCAGCCTGTTCAGCGAGACCCTCAGTGTCAACCGTAATTGTGAGATTGTCTGAAATCACATCCATGTCGATGAGCTCGTTGGGAGCTGCATTTTCATTGATGGGGTTAGGCGCGAGCAGACGCGGAGCTGCCACGATAGCGCGGGGCAGAATAACGGGAGCACCGTCAGCATAGCCTACATAACCGGCAATGCGGTACTGAACGCCATCAGCGAGACGACCTTCGAGCTGCTCAACATTGACTTCGGTTTTGATACGCTGATAGAGCTTGACAGTGTTGCCGTCATTGTCAGCGAAATTCATGTCAGTTTTGTTCCAGCGCAGCGGACCGAAATACATCAGCTTGGAGTAGTCCGCAACCGTGGGAACGGTGGTGCTTGTCGGAGGAACGTATGTGGGATAGTCATCACCGAGTTTATCCTTAGCGGAGTAAGGGTCGCTGAGGAAAGCCGCATAGTTTAGCGAGGGGCTGTTGACGTAGAGCTCGGGCATCTCCTTGTTCTTGCGGAGCACGCCTGTGAGCCCGTCGAGCATCATGTATTTGTACTCATCGTATGAATAGGGATTATCGCCGTCGCTTTCGATGTGAACGCGGAGCACATTGCCATCTCTATCGGCAACGAAGAGGAGGTAAACGTTGCTTGAAGAAGTTGTCTGGTCGCTGAGGGGGAATGAACCGATAAGACGAACCGGCTCAGTCATGGTGATAGCAGTAGCGGCATCGTCAACACCGAGCAGATCGCTATATTTAAGAGAGTTTACCTTCTCAACAGCGATTTTGTTAAAGTCATAGTAGGCTGTGCGTGGATCGTAGTCCTCCTTGTACTCGCGAACGAATAGACGACCTGTACCCGTTACATTATATTTTCCGTCTGTTGCGGTTTTCCACAGTGTTTCATCAGGAGTCTGAGCCCAAACACCGTTTGATGCGTCAGCCCACTGATACTGCAGAGCACCTGCGGTCTCACCTTCTTCCCAGCTCTGCTGAGAGATGATAGATACAGGGATTGATTCGGATATAAAGCCGAACACACCGCCAGAGAGCTGAGCGTACTTAGCGGAAGAGCTCACTCTTGGGGCATCAATCTGTGGTGTACTGCTTCCACCCTGACCATCAGAGGGGTTTTCCGAAACAATCTTATATGTGAGATAACCGGTTGCGGGAGACTTAAAAGTGTAACTGAGGTTATTGAGATATTTGTCACCATGCTGTTTATATGCCATAATCTCAATTACTGCCGTGCTGTTGTATGACGGTAAAATGTCGGCAGAACCGTTACTAATGGATATGGGTGTAAGCTCGGTTTTGTTGGTTGCATCATATGCTAATGCGGTTCCGGTTTTAGTTGCAGATGTAGTGCCACCTGTATAACTCGGATGAGTTACGAAGTCGGTACTGTAAAGCACATCGTATTTACCGTTATCTGAGGGATTGGTAAAGTAAATAACAGGATTATAACCGGTATATTTAAGGGTTTTGGTACTTTCATCATAAGAAGTGAAAGTCGCCGTTTTGTTTTCTGCCTTTGTCTTTTCAATGTCTATTGTAGGAGGATCATAACGGTAAAAATACACCTTTAGCTCCTTAATATCTGAATATTTATTAGATATGGGATTATATGCCAAACAATAAAGTGTTTTCGGTTCGCCTTTATCTATATCACCGGAAGCCGGGACAAGACCTTCCCAACGGAGACCCTGCTCTTGATTCGGATTAATCCACTTTGCAGTAGGACCGGTTGTCATGTTGGTGATACTTGTGCTAGTGGCGGGGTAAACAGAACTTGTACCTAACTTATGGGGATAGTAAGTTTCTCCTTTAGATAAATTGTCAACAAAAGTTTTGTTATTGGTATAATATACCTTTTCTACAACTGAATTGGTTGTAAAGTACACAAGGTTGGTATTGTAGCCCGGTGCATACGGAAGCTTAACCGTTTCAGATGCTTCATCATATATGAATCCATATCCATCCTTTACGTGGAAACTTAGTTCAGGCTTCTGAGTCAAGTCAACAGTGGAGTCATCATAATAGACCGTCATCGTGTAAACCTTCATAGTAGTACTACTACCCGTCATCGCAAAGGTGAAGATGCCATCAGGTTGTGTATTGGTAAGAGTGAATGTGTGAGTGGTTGAACCATAAGGGGTGTCATCTTTAACAGTGGTGCCATTATCACCGGTGGCACTGGATATGTTACTGATTACACCGGTTATTACCACTTTAGATATCTTACCGAATGCTAAATAAAATTCAAGTTTAGTGGCTTGAGGAACTGTGAAAAATTTGTCAGCACTTGTATATTTAGGATATTGAGAGGAACTCATACCTTTGAAATATACCATAGCGGCATTTTCATTTGGTACAGTTTTAGTCAAACGATAAGGAATATTACTAGTGTATGTGTTGTAATTAGTAGTCGCGCTGAAAGTGAGTTCATTACCGACTAAAGACCAAGCACCATTGGCTATTTTCTGCTGAGAAATAGTGAGATTTGTAGGAGCTAAGTCTTTGTTAAAGATTACTATGCTCTTCTCCTCGGCATTCGCGCGTGGTGGCGCAAAGAGGAGGATTGCCATTAATAATAGCAAAAGTTTTTTCATAATAAATAAAGCTTTGTGAATTGATGTTTATGTAATGATTAATTTGATTAAATAAAAATGTCTTATGGGTAAAACGACGCACCCCACACCTGAGCATTGGAATGCCCAAGTGCGGGGGGTGTATCAAACACCATTACGCGGAAGTGGTAATCCGCTGATTTGTCGGAGATTATATTGAGGGGGGGGGTACAAAAAATACCCTTAGCTAATGCGCTATGGGTGCCCGGTAGTGTATTTAGTGGGTATTTTGATGTAATGATATTCACGTTCCCTGTATAATAGGTTACAGATATAAAGCCCAAAATTATAAATATTATTGTGTGCAATAATATAATATAGCAGTAATTAACACAATTTAACCGCTAAGATATGGGTGCCATCGGAAAATTCCGAAAATTCCGAATTTTCCGAAGCCTCGGAGGAATCGGGACGGAGGGGGTGCGCCGGAGAGCGCACATAGAGAGTAGCCTCGGGTTAAGCGGAGCGCAACCCGAGGAGAGGAGCCCCACCCCCCAATCCCCCTCCCCGCGTGAGCGGGGAGGGGGCGGGAAATAAGATGCTCGGTGTCCCGCGGGGTGCGGGAGCTGATGCTCCCTTACCCACACGGCTACTGTCGGGACGCGCTCTACCGGCGCGTCTCGGTGGATTCAGAAGCTTCCGAAGCCTCCGAGCAGGGGGATTATCCGATGGGGTGGATGCCGAGGGTGGCGGCTTTTTCAATGACGAATTGTAGGGCGGCTGTGCGCTCGTTGGGGATTATTCCATCAAGTATGGCGTCCTTCAGGGCGGCTTTGAGTATGCCTACTTCGCGTGAGGGTGTCAGCCCGAACATGGTCATAATCTCGTCGCCGTCAACCGGTGGCTGGAAGTTACGGATATGGTCCTTGGCCTCGAGCTCAATCATTTTTTGCCGCACATGGGCGAAGTTTTCAAGGTGACGTTTTACCTTCTCAGCGTTTTTTGAGGTGATATCTGCCTCGCAGAGAGTCATGAGGTCGGAAACGTCATCGCCGGCGTCATGGATAAGGCGACGCACGGCGCTGTCAGTCACCTCGTCCTCCACAAGAGCTATGGGTCGCATGTGAAGCTCAACGAGTTTAGCCACATATTTCATTTTGTCGTTGAGAGGTAGCTTCATGGTGCGGAAAATGCGTGGCACCATTTTGGCTCCCACAAAGTTATGGTTGTGGAATGTCCATCCTATGTTCTCATCCCACCGCTTGGTGACCGGTTTGGCAATATCGTGCATCAGGGCAGCCCATCTGAGCCACACATCGGCGGATTTGGAGGCTACTTTATCGAGCACAGCGAGGGTGTGGAAAAAGTTGTCCTTATGCCCTCTGCCTTTCACAATCTCCACTCCGCGGAGCGCCTGCAGCTCGGGGAATATCAGCCTCAGGAGTCCGGAGTCGCTGAGTAGAGTCCAGCCGATGGAGGGGATGGGTGAAGCCATTATTTTCATCAGCTCATCGACTATGCGTTCCTTAGATATTATTGAAATACGGTCGGCATTCCGCTGAATGGCGCTGAAAGTATCAGGGTATATTTCAAAGTTGAGCTGAGTGGCGAAGCGGATGGCACGCATCATTCTGAGCGGGTCATCGCTGAAAGTGATATCGGGGTCGAGAGGAGTACGAATAATTTTCCGCTCCATATCCTCAAGCCCTCCGAAAAGGTCAATCAGTTCTCCGAAATATAGCGAGTTAACCCGTACGGCGAGCGCGTTGATAGTGAAGTCTCTGCGCGAGAGGTCCTCAACGAGAGTGCCGTCCTCCACAATAGGTTTGCGGCTGTTGCGCGAGTATGATTCTTTTCTTGCACCTACAAATTCGAGCTCAAGGTCACCTTTCTTAACCTGAGCGGTGCCGAAGTTTTTGAATACGGCAAGATTGGTGTTTTTGCCGAGCCTGGCGGCAACAGCTTCGGCAACCTCTATTCCGCTTCCGATAGTTACAAAATCAATATCCTTAGAGTGGCGGTGAAGAAAGAGATCGCGCACATATCCTCCCACAGCATAACATTCTCTGCCGAGGGAATCAGCCGCTTCGCCCACGAGTCTCACCTCAGGTGTGTCGATAGCCTCTACTTTCATTTTTCCAGACTGATAATTTCTTCCGGCGCGCAAGTGATACGCTCCATGCCGGATTGGGTGACAATGTAAGTGTTTTCAATGCCTACAGCTCCAACTCCGGGAATTACGAATTTAGGCTCAACCGCAATGGCATTGCCAATTTGCAGAGTGTCTTTGCTCCTGGGAGCGAGCACCGGCATTTCGTTTATCTCGATACCGACTCCGTGTCCCACAAATCCGGCTTTCTGTGCGTGCCCCATAAAGTAGTGCTCCAGTCCGGCATCCTTAGCCATTGTTTCCGCAAGGTGGTACAGCTCTTTAGCGGGAGTGCCCGGAGTGCCCGCCTCAGCTATTGCGTGACAGATGTCTATGGACACCTGATGCGCTTTCATGGCGAGTGAATCAATAGCAGTAGCCGCAAAAGTACGGGTCATGTCGGTCATATATCCGGTATAGTTGCCGTTTGCATCCACCATAACGGAATATCCCGGACGGATAACAGTGCCGTTGCAGCCAACCGGCAGGGACGGGTCCAGTCCGGCTCCTCCCATTGCAAAATCGTAGGGAGTAGGATTGTCGGCATTGTCTCCCACAAGAATATTAGCCATGTACAGCTCCATAGAATCGCCGGAAATTCGGAACTGCCCGAGGCAGCCTTCGAGGCGGCTTGCTTTTTCAATTTCAACCTGAAGCTCCAGATCGGTCATTCCGGTGCGATATAATTTGGGTATGGAACGATAGACACGTTCCTGCTTCCCTCCGGAAATTTTCATGAGGTTTATTTCGGCAGGGGTCTTGACCGAACGGGCTATGCGCAGAGCCGTAGAGCCGTTAACAATCTGCGAGCCGGGGAAAATGGCAGCCATACGCTGAACGGTGGAATAGGCTGTAATGTCAAGCTCCAGAGCAATTGTTTCGGGGATATTAAGTCCGATAGTCTCCGCTATCTGCTCCGGTTTTCTGATATAAACCACTCCATCGCCGGACAGACCAACCGGACGGCGGACGAAGAAAATGACGGGTCCCTCGGCAGGAATATATATTTGTCCGGCAAAGACACGTCCTGTTATGTAAAATATATTGGCATTGTCAGTGATGAGAATCGCTTTCGCTCCTGTGGTAGCAAGAGCGGAGCGGATTTTCTCCACTCTGAGCGAATGTTCCTGTGAGTCAAGTAAAATCAGCGGTGTCATGATTTGTCTTCAAGAAAAAAGTTGGCGATAGCGTCAAAAGAATCAGCCTTGAAATCGGCATCCGGGGCATCGCCGAATCCATATTGAGCGAGCATCATAGGTATTCCGGCAGCGTGAGCCGACTTGCAGTCCCCGGCGGTATCTCCGATATAAACCGGTGCCTTCAGTGAGTATTTGTCAATGAGAATGCGGATATTGCCCTCTTTAGGCAGGAGTGTCTGCCCGAATGACAGCGTATCGGTGAAAAAAGGTTCCAGTCCGGTAAATTTAAGAAAGTTAGGCAGTCCGAGAACTCCGCAGTTGCTGACCATGAAAAGTCTGAATTTTTCAGCGAGCAGCGGTATGTACTGTTTCACTCCGGGGTATAGTTTTCCTCCGAGCGAGAGCATCATGGAGTCCTCATTCTCGGCAAGCCGTTGCAAAAACCGAGGCGCAATATCGGGTTTAGCCACCACAACTTCATATATCTTGTCGATGGGCAGCCCCATGCACTGAATCAATTGATTCCTGCTGACTGTCCGGTCCATATTCATGTCAGCAAAAGTGGCGTCCCACACTTTAGCATAGGAATCGACGGCATCCCAAAGGGTACCGTCCATATCAAATATGAGCGAATCGAAGTCTGACATAATGAAATCACTCTTGCGGAACAAGCCCTATCTGCTCAATTCCTTTCACGGTGTCTATACGTAGAATGTGCCGCACGCGCACTTGCGTGTTCGGTTCAATAGTGAAGGGAACGGGTACGGAAATCTGATAAGAAGCCCCTATGCCTTTGCCCAACCACCTGCCGAACATATCGCAGAAAACGATGTTAACCGAGTCGGTGTGAGTAGAATCCGAAATTTCCACCCATATATTTTTATAACGGTAGAAATCGCTGTGGCGCACGGCGATAACCATATCCTGTGCAACGCAGGTGTCGGTGTTGAAGCAGAGAGTATCGGAATAAGCCCAACCTTTAGGTTCTATATCTTTATATTCGCTATAGTATCCGATAGGTGTGCAAGCTGTGATAATCGCTGCCAAAACGGCTGTAAGCAAAAGCTTATTCGTCATTATTGTCGTTTTGGTTCAACATTCTGCGGCTGGGTGACATAGCCGGGGTGATATCCTGAGCGGCGTTTCTTCCTTCTCCCGGCGCGGTGTTGTCCGGAGTGTCACCGGGTCTAAGCCTTCGGTCACGTCTGTTGTTTCTATCTTTTCTGTCCCTCTGGCGGGCATCTTTTTTATCGGCGGATCTGTCCTGCTGTGAGTCCTGATTCTGCTGTTGGTCAGCCGTCTGTCTGTTTTGCTGCTGTTTCGGTTTCTTTTTCTTCTTTTTCTTGTCGAATCGGGTTATATCCTGACCGAGAATGTCGTTGTACTGCTTTTTCTCCTGCCGGTTATCCTCACCGTCGCGCAACAGTGATAGCGGTTTCTCGCCTTTTTTATTCAGAGCGATAACCTCAAATGCTCTGTCGGCATCAATAGTGACGAGGTTAGCGGCAATATTTTTGTCGGTAGAGTACGTGATTTCTCTCTTGAAGATATCGTATTTGAAATGATAGTATGTTGAATCGGCTGTTTCGAGTCTGATTTCCTTGGAGGGCATTTTCTTGACGCTCTCCACATAGGTGTCCACCTCAAAATTGATGCAGCATTTCAGCTTGGCACACTGACCGGCGAGTTTCTGCGGGTTAAGCGAGATGTCCTGAAACCGTGCGGCAGCAGTGCCGACCGACACGAAATTAGTCATCCAGCTCGCGCAGCACAGCGGTCTGCCACAGGGTCCGATGCCTCCGATTCTTCCGGCTTCCTGACGTGCTCCAATCTGCTTCATTTCGATTCTCACCTTGAAAGTGTCGGCAAGAACTTTAATGAGTTGTCTGAAATCGACACGCTCATCGGCAATGTAGTAGAAAATCGCTTTGTTTCCGTCTCCCTGGAACTCAACATCTCCGATTTTCATGTTTAGTTTCAGGTCCTCCGCGATTTTTCTGGAGCGAATCATTGTGTCGTTTTCACGCGCCTTGGCTTCGTTGTACTTGTCAATGTCTCCCTGCTTGGCTTTCCTGAAAACTCTTTTGAGTTCAGTTCCCGGTTTGACTCCGGCTTTTTTCATTTGCAGAGCAACGAGCTGCCCGGTGAGTGTGACTTCTCCAATGTCGTGTCCCGGAGACGCTTCTACTGCAACAAGATCACCGATAGCGAGATCGAGTCCGATAGTATTTTTGTAAAAGCCTTTTCTGGTGTTTTTGAACTGCACCTCCACGAGGTCGCTCTGCGCCTTGCCTCCCGGTACATCCGCAAGCCAGTCAAAGCAGTGCAGCTTTCCTCTGGGTGCTTCTCCCGATTTTCTACAGCATCCGCAACCGGTTTTCTTCTCAGGAGCGCCTTCGTTGTTAAGGTCCTTATCCATCGCGATAGCGGTTGAAATTATTTAGCGAAGCTAACAGAGCGGGTTTCCCTGATGACGGTGATCTTTACCTGTCCGGGATATGTCATTTCGTCCTGGATTCTCTTGGCAATCTCAGCCGAAAGTTTTTCTGTTTCAACATCATCAATCTTGTCAGCACCAACAATGACACGAAGTTCCCTACCTGCCTGAATAGCGTAGGTCTTGATAACTCCGGGATATGACAGGGCAAGCTGCTCAAGGTCGTTGAGGCGCTTGATGTATGCTTCCACGATTTCCCGACGTGCTCCCGGACGTGCTCCTGAAATAGCGTCACAAACCTGCACAATCGGTGCAAGAAGGCTTGTCTGCTCAATTTCATCGTGGTGCGCGCCGATGGCGTTGCAAATTTCGGGTTTTTCCTTGTACTTTTCAGCAAGTTTCATGCCGAGGAGCGCGTGTGGCAGTTCCGGCTCTTCATCGGGCACTTTGCCAATGTCGTGCAAGAGTCCGGCTCTGCGGGCCTTTTTGGGATTGAGCCCGAGTTCGCTTGCCATAACAGCGCAAAGGTTAGCGGTTTCGCGAGAGTGCTGCAGCAGGTTCTGCCCGTAGCTTGAGCGGTACTTCATTTTGCCGACAAGGCGAATGAGATCCGGGTGCAGCCCGTGAATACCGAGGTCAATAGCCGTGCGTTTACCTGTTTCGATAATTTCTTCTTCAATTTGCTTACGCACCTTGGCAACAACTTCCTCAATACGTGGCGGGTGAATACGTCCGTCAGCAACAAGCTGGTGTAGAGCGAGTCTTGCAATTTCCCTGCGAACGGGGTCAAATCCGGAGAGGACTATAGCTTCCGGGGTGTCGTCAACGATAATTTCTATTCCGGTAGCCGCTTCAAGTGCTCTGATGTTTCTGCCCTCGCGACCGATGATTCTGCCTTTGATTTCGTCGGAGTCAATCTGGAAAACGGTGACAGAGTTTTCGATAGCCGTTTCTGTAGCCACTCTCTGAATGCTCTGCACAACGATTTTCTTGGCTTCCTTATTAGCAGTCATCTTAGCTTCATCCATAATGTCGTTGATGTAGCTTGCGGCCGCGGTCTTAGCCTCATCCTTGAGAGACTCAATGAGTTTTTCCTTTGCTTCCTCTGAAGATAGTCCGCTAATATGCTCAAGTTCTTCCTGTGCCTTACGCTTCATGGCGTCCATTTCAGCCTTTTTGGCATCGATGGCGGCAAGCTGCTCTTCCAGTCTCGCCTTAGTCTGCTCGATGGCGTTTTTTTCTCTCTGGTTGTCTCCCTGCTGCTGATTAAGCTGCATTTCCCTTTGCTTGAGGCGGCTCTCGGTGGTCTGAATTTTAGCGAGCTTCTGCGCAGCCTGCTTTTCAGCTTCAGAAGTTATTCTGATTTCTTCCTCTTTAGCTTCAAGCAACTTGTTTTTCTTAATGACTTCTGCTTCTTTGGCAGCTTCTTCAATGATAATCTTAGCTCTTGAGCCGGCAAGACTTCTTTGTATAAGAATGGCAGCGACAGCTCCAACAGTGAGCGCAACCAGTGCAGTGATTATTATGTAAACAATTTCCATATATCTGGTAATATTACTGTTATAAAAAAACACAACCCACTCCCGGCGGCATAAAAAATGCAGCAGAAGTAAATTGTGCAGGTTAAACGTTGTTCAAAAAGTCGTTGCGACCAACAGGTGGCGTCAGCTTTCATCACTGTCGGATATATTGCTATCCAACAGTAGCATATCTAATGTCTGTTCAATGGAGTCAAGTATTTCTTCTGTTCTTACAGTCTGTCTTTTCAGCTCAAGAAAGCTTTTAGAGAAAAGAAGAGTAACCTTGGCAAGCACTTCAACCGAAGAGTTGGCGCTGAATCTGCTTCTCCATGAACTCCATACGTCGTTGATGCCTTTAGCTGCTTCTCTAAACAGCTGCTCCTCATCAGGTTTAATTGAGAGGCTTAGGGCAACATCCGCAATGCGTAGGTTAATGTCAATTTTATCTTTCATTGCATCAATATCCTATGTCGGCGATGCATCTGTCGATTTCCCGCACTAAGTGAGCGAGTATGTCTCTACTATTAGCAATGTCCTCGGTTTTGGGCGCAATTGTATGTGAGAGTGAAAGATACTGTACTTGTGTGTCAAGCGATTGTATCTCTTTTTTTTGTCTCAACTCAATCTGCTCCAGTTCGTTAATTCTGCTAACTGAAGCATTACGCGATTGTTTGAGTTCTGCAATCTTCTTCGCAAGAAGTGATGCTTTGCCTTCAATTCTATCGAGTTTCTGCTTCAGTGTGTCTGCCATACTAACTCAAGTTTCCGCAAAAATAATGATTTAATTTTGAATTAGTATCATTTATGCGCAATGTTTTTGCTGCAAGTACATTAAAAAAAGTTACTTAGAGCCGGCTGTGATGCTCTAAAGTATGGGACTGAGCAGTCGCAGAATGCTTTCAATAGCCTTTTGTTTGCGGGGGCGTTTTCGCCAATCGGATATTTTCATTCTTGTTGAATGGCGCATATCCTCGGCAAAAAGTGTCTGCATTTTTTTGTTAACCTCGCGAGAGTAAATGAACATGTTAGCCTCAAAATTGTGCTCAAAGCTGCGAAAATCCATGTTAGCGCTTCCTATAGAGCAGAAATCGTCGTCAATAACAACGCTTTTGCTGTGAAGCATTCCTGCATCAAAGAAGTATATTTTGACCCCTGCTCTGAGGCATTCAAAAATGTAGCTTCTTGAGGCATAGTCCAGGATAAGCGAGTCGCTTTTTCGTGGTATCATCACTCTTACATCCACTCTGCTGAGTGCGGCAACCTGAAGCGCTTTAAGCAAACTCTCGGTAGGCAAAAAGTAGGGCGTTTGTATAAGCACTCTTTTTTTTGCGTTGCCTATAGCTTTCAGTAGCAGATAGGCGATATTGCTCCACTCGCTGGTTGGTCCGCAAGACAGGAGGTGCATGGCAGCGTTGCCTTTTGCGAGTTCTGCGGTTGGGGTGACGGTTTCCTGAATGAGTTCCTTGCCCATGAATCTCCAGTCAACGGCAAAAGAGAACTGGAGTGCTCCGACGGCTGGTCCGCAAATGCGGATGTGTGTGTCACGCCAAACATTGAATTTGCCACCGTCAATGTATCTGTCGGCAATGTTCATTCCGCCAATGTACCCGATTTCTCCATCAATCACCACAAGTTTTCTGTGATTTCTCCAGTTTATTTTGGTTGCAAAGAGTGGAAATGCCACTTTGAAGAATGGGTAAACCTCGATACCCGCTTCTTTCATTTTCCGGAAGAATTTGTTTTTGACTCCGATGCTGCCGATGTGGTCGTATATGACCTTAATCTTAACGCCGGCACGTGCTCTTTCAATGAGTGCCTCGCTCACAGCGGAGCCAATTTTATCATCCTGAAAAATATAGTATTGCAGGTTGATGTATTTTTTAGCGGCGGCAATGTCTCTGAGCAGGGCATCGAATTTTTCCTGTCCGCTGTGGAAGATATCAACGCTATTATTGCTATGAAGCGCAGCTCCGGTTAGTGATCGTGCAAGCATAATCTGCTGCCGGTTCTCATCGCTGAATCCCTTCAGGTCCGGTTCGTCATATACCGGGCGCGTGAGTTCTCTCAGTCGTCTGCGGTTTCTTCTTGAAATCATGTGGGTGTTCTTGATGCTTCTTCCAAAGAAGATGTAAAGAATCACTCCACCCACCGGGAATAACATCAGGACTGTAATCCAGGCGAGTGATTTTACCGGATTTCTATTCTCTGAGAGAATGATTCCGACAATGCTCAGTATAGTGCCGGAATATGCTATCAGGAGTGTCCAGTAAACCCACGGTGTTTCAATGAATTCTTCAAAGACTTGCATAAAATTTGTAGAATTATGGTGCAAAGTAGCGAATATTCCGCTATTTCCACAAATTACTGCACAATAAAAACACCAAAGTGCAAAAGGATAAACGGGATTTCAAAAGTAGCGTTTGCCATAATTGGTATTATGCAGCGTTTCCGACGGAATTCGGTTTTACTCAATTTCAACAATTCTGACAATACTAAAGAGGCTGTGTCAAAAAAAATGACACAGCCTCTCGTGTGGTATTGTTGAGTTCTGAATTACTCAGAAACAACTTCAAAGGGAATATCAACGCTCACGTCTTTGTGGAGCTTGATAACAGCGTTGTATTTACCAACTTCTTTAACGGGATCTTTGATAACGATGAGCTTGCGGTCAACATTGTGTCCGAGCTTTTCGAGTGCTTCTGCAATCTGAATGTTGTTTACAGAGCCAAAGATAGTGCCGGTTGAGCTGGTCTTGGCGCCGATAGTAAGGCTAACGCCCTGTAGCTGAGCAGCGAGTGCTTCTGCATCGGCTTTGATTTTAGCGAGCTTGTGAGCACGCTGACGCTGGTTTTCGGCGAGAACTTTAAGAGCGCTGGGTGTAGCGATGACTGCTTTTCCCTGAGGGATAAGATAGTTACGACCGTAGCCGTTTTTCACTTCCACCACGTCGTCCTTATAGCCGAGGGAGGGTATATCTTCCTTAAGAATGATTTTCATGATTCCTTGCTTTTTAGTTGTGGTGACTAAATTATTTCATCAGGTCAGTAACGTAGGGGAGGAGCGCCAGATGGCGAGCACGCTTAACTGCCTGAGCAACACGACGCTGGAATTTCAGCGAGGTTCCGGTGATACGGCGGGGGAGAATTTTGCCCTGCTCGTTGAGGAACTTTTTGAGGAATTCGGGATCCTTGTAGTCGATATACTTGATGCCGCTACGTTTGAAACGGCAGTATTTCTTCTTCTTAACGTCTACCGACAGCGGAGTGAGGTAGCGGATTTCAGACTGAGCTTGTGCCATGATTAGTTCTCCTTAGTTTCGGTTTCTACTTCTTCTTTAGTCACGGGTGCACCGGCTTTTCCGGAGCGGATGTTACGGCGCTTTTCTGCATACTGTGCAGCGTACTTGTCAAGACGGAATGTGAGGAAACGGATAACGCGCTCGTCGCGGCGATATGCGGTTTCGAGTTTCTTGATGATTGTCGGATCACCGTCAAATTCAATGAGGGTGTAGAATCCGGTTGACTTTTTGTCAATGGGATAAGCGAGCTTGCGCAGACCCCAAAGCTCCTGGTTTACAATTGTGGCACCATTTTCGGTGAGCACAGTCGCAAACTTTTCTACCGCTTCCTTCATCTGAGCATCAGACAAAACGGGAGTTAAAATGAAAACGGTTTCGTACTTCATGTTTTTTGTTAATATTATGTTTTTATAAATTGCAGAGGGTATTTTTCCCAAAGCGGGGGCAAAAGTACGGATTTTTAGTGAGATATCATAATTTCGTATGATATTTTTTGTCTGTATCGGTTAAAGGCTGGCTGTTTCTGCGAATTTATGCGATGTCAAAAATAGTTGAAGAGGGTGATAGGAGGTCAAAGTTGAGTAGTTTGTCATAGAGCATATTTCCTGCATCGGTGAAAAATTTTATTGCTTCTGATGCCTGATATGATGCAACAATCCCGGCTGCGGGTCCTACAACCCCCTTGACGGCACAAGGCAGAATGTTGCTGCAGGAGGCGCCTTCTCCAAATATCTCTCGGTAGCCCGTATGCCCCGCTGCCCAGCTCATCACTTGTCCGGAAAATCCCTCGACTCCTCCAATGCAGTAAGGTTTGCTGATTTTCTCGCAGATAGAAGCAGTCATTTGCTTGGTTGACATATTGTCGCTGCCATCGATAATGAAATCGTAGCCTGCAAATATTTTTTCAGCTTTTTCTGCGGTGATGATTTCGTTAAATATCTCGATGTGTATATCGGAATTCAACTGCTTCATTCTTTCAGCTAATTCCAAGACTTTGGAGTTGCCAACCAGTTCCTCACTGTAAAAAAGCTGCCGCTGAAGGTTTGAAGCGTCAATGGTGTCGAAATCCGCAATACCGATTGTGCCTACTCCTGAGGCGGCGAGATACATGGCGCTTAGGGAACCAAGTGCTCCGCATCCGAGAATAAAAACCTTCCCCTCTCTGATTTTTCTTAAACCCTCCTTGCCTATGCTTTCAATTATTTCCAGGCGCGAGTATCTGTTAGGAAAGGTGTTTTCCGGCTGATGGGAGTTTCTTGTCATAGTGATGTGAGGAATGGTGTGGCGTTTTGCCGTGTGATAAATGTCGTGAGTCTGTCAGTTGAGGTTGATGATGCGCAGAGGCAGACTCAGGCGCTTTTCGGTTTTGCAGCAGCGCGCAAACTGTCGCAATATCATGAGCGTGCTTTCTTTCGGGCGCGGCTCGGCTGTCTGTTTGGGTTGTTTATCGCGTTTCATCATTGACAAAACGGATGTCACGGTTGATTTATTATATTATAATGTGAGTTTTTTTGCTTTGCTTATTGCTTCTTCGGGGGCTGCATTCTTGAGGAGTACCTTTCCGTCTGTGTCAAGCAGGTATAAGGTAGGGAAATAGGTGATGGTGTATAGTTCGTCTTCGCTAACTGCACCGTCAGGGCTGATGCCGTCAATCCACCCGGATGGTATCTTGCCGGCTCCCTCGGCAAACAGAGTTTCATCACCTTCAGGATACACCGCTATTATATTAAGGTGTCCGGCAGTAATTGCTTTTTCGAGCGATGTGTCTTTCTTGATGTCAGCTACAAGAGTAGCGCAGTCACTGCACTCGGGGTCGTAAAATAGCAGCAGATTGGCTTTTGCTCCTCGGCATAAGTCGAGGAGAGTTGCGGTGTTGCCGTTTCGCAGGCGGATTTCAAAATTGTTGGCTATTGTTCCGGGGCGGTTTTTCTGAATGTCTTTAAGTTGCACCTCGTATCTTATCCGCAGTGCAGGCTCAATAAATGGGCTCTCTGTAATGGCTCTGAGAAAGTAAAGGTATGCACCTTCGTTTGAAACCGGTGACTCCGGCTCATAGAGGTATGTGTCGGCTGTCTGAGCGAGTAGATTGTATGCGTCCCGGTTAGCTTCGGCTCGTCGCATGAGTGCCTTGGCTGCTGCCGGGAGTATTGAATCTATATCGGTGTGCGGAAACAGGCTTGCGTAGTTCGAAAAATTCTGCTCTATAAATAGCTGGTTTGTGCTCAGGGATGTATCGGCAAAATCCATATTGTCCCAGAAGTGCTCTATAAGATATGCCGCCCTCCCGGGTGCGGTTCTTAGAGAGTCCGGTATTTGAGGCAGTTTCAGCTCCTGAGCCGCAGTTGATACGGAAGCTGAAAATAGGGCGAGTAAAATTATGAGCACGCGCATATCACACAGGTTTTATTGACCTATTATGCGGGCAATGTACTTGCCGAGGATATCAAACTCAAGGTTTACTTCGGTTCCGGGTTGGATTCGGCAGAAGTTGGTGTGCTCAAAAGTGTAGGGGATGATTGCTACCCTGAAGCTTCCGGGCTCGCTGTCGCACACGGTAAGACTTACCCCGTTTACTGTAACGCTGCCTTTTTCAACAGTTACATAGCCCTTGCTTTTTAATTCCGGATTTTCTTTGTAGCTGAATTTGAAATATTTGCTGCCGTCGGCTTCTTCAACGCTGTCGCATATAGCGGTGGTGTCAACGTGTCCTTGAACAATGTGACCGTCCAGCCTGCCGTCCAGTCTCATGCTTCGCTCAAGATTGACCAGATCGCCCGGCTTGAGGTTGCCGAGGTTTGAGCGGTCTAAAGTTTCGGCTATCGCTGTTACTGTGTAGGTGTTGTCATCATGCAACTCTACAACGGTGAGGCATACACCGTTGTGTGCAACACTCTGGTCTATGGTGAGCTCGTCGGCAAACGAGCATTTGATTCTTAGGTTGAGGTTGCCACCGTCCCGTGTGGCTGCAACAACTGTTGCTGCCTCTTCAACTATTCCTGAAAACATATTGCAAAGTTAGCGAATAAATTTTGTTTAAGAAAAAAAGAGATTCGTAGGTTTTGCAGTTTGTCAAAATATTGTAATTTTGCAAAGGTTAAAATAAAGAACCTTTTTTTAGTACTATGACACATTATAATGATTTATTATCTTCTGCCGCGTTGCTTGCGGCTCTTATTGCTATTGATTACATCGGTGTGCTGATTGCTATTGTTGCTGATTTGCGCAGCGGACTTGCCAAGGCTAAACGTTGCGGGGCTAAACTCACTTCGCGTGGTTTTCGTGCGACTGTTGACAAGGCTGGCGGCTACTATCTCACGCTGTTTGCTATGACGGCAATAGATGTTATGATTATTGCCTCAGTTCTATTTCTCCGCAAGTTTTCAGGTTGGAATTTGCCGCCGTTTCCGGTTTTTACAACTGTGGGGGCTGTCGGGCTCGGCATAATTGAGTTGAAAAGTATTATGGAGAACACTCGGAGCGGTGATAATCTTGCCGAAGCTGCTAAGCTGATGAAGTCGCTGCTGAAAAATCCTGATCTGCGTGAGATAGCTGAAGATGTATTAAAAAATACAAAATAAACAAAATTAATTGTTAAACATTGCGTATTGTGACTGAACTCGGTTCAATACCCAAGCTATTTTGTGAAAAGATTTAGTACCTTTGCAATGAAAAGTCACGGAGGAGGCGATTAGCTTCCTCCTTTTATATGATATATGATAGATAAACAGAAACTGTACGAGACCGTGGAGCAGGCGATAGCCAACACGGATGCCTTTATTGTTGATGTAAAGGTGACTCCTGATAATATTGTAACCGTTGAGCTTGACAGCCCCACCGGGATGGATTTGGATGCCTGCGTGGATATAAACCGCAAAATTGAAGCTGTTTTTGACCGTGATGTCGAGGATTACTCCCTTGAAGTCGGCTCTGCCGGACTCACGGCACCCTTCAAGGTGCTCGGGCAGTATCTGAAAAATATCGGAAACCCGGTTGAGGTTCTCACGCGTGACGGACGCAAACTGCGCGGAATTCTCAAGGCTGTCGAGCCGGACTGCTCCGCATTTACCCTCACAATTGAGCGTAAGGTGAAAGAGCCCGGAGCCAAGCGGCCCGTTATTAAGCAGGAGGATGAAGTGCTTGCTGTGGCAGATACTAAAGAAGTGAAATACTATATCGATTTTAAATAATTCAACACCATACCAACACCAAAATGGCTAAGAAAGAAGAGACACCGAATATGGTGGCGCATTTTAACGAGTTCAAAGAACTGAAGAATATTGACAAAACCACCATGATTAGTGTGCTGGAGGAGTCTTTCCGCAATGTACTCGCAAAGATGTTTGGCACCGATGAAAATCTTGACGTTATCATGAACCCTGACAAGGGAGATGTGCAGATATTCCAGAACCTTGAAGTGGTGCCTGACGGTGAGGTTACCGATCCGAACTTGCAGATAAGCCTCTCCGATGCACGTGCCGACCAGGATCCCGATGCCGAAATCGGTGACGAACACACAAGAGAAATCATTTTTGCAGACTTCGGACGCCGAGCAATCCTAAACCTGCGCCAGACACTGCAAAGCAAGATTCTTGACCTCCAGAAAGAGGCTATCTACAACAAGTTCTCTGAGTTGCAGGGCGAAATTGTTACCGGAGAAGTGTATCAGACCTGGAGCCGCGAGACTCTTCTTCTCGATGATGACAAAATTGAACTGCTCCTGCCCAAGAGCGAAAGTATTCCCGGAGATTTCTTCAGAAAAGGAGAAACAGTGCGTGCTGTTGTTGAAAATGTGGATAACAAAAACAACAATCCGAAAATCACGGTTTCACGCACAAGTGAAAACTTCCTCCGCCGCCTATTTGAACTTGAGGTTCCCGAAATACATGACGGTCTCATCAACATCCGTGCGGTTGCCCGCATACCGGGAGAAAGAGCAAAGATTGCAGTTGAGAGCTACGACGACCGTATTGACCCCGTTGGAGCATGTGTTGGTGTTAAGGGCAGCCGTATCCACGGTATTGTGCGCGAACTCAGAAATGAAAATATTGATGTCATCAACTACACATCAAATCCCTCACTCTTCATTCAGCGAGCGCTCAGTCCTGCAAGAGTCTCATCTATCCGCATTGACGAGGAAGAGAAAAAAGCCGAAGTATTCCTCCGTCCGGAAGAAGTGTCGCTCGCTATCGGTAAGGGTGGATTGAACATCAAGCTCGCATCTATGCTCACCGGCTATGTTATTGACGTGTACCGCGACAATGAAGACGCCTTTGAGGAGGATATCTATCTTGATGAATTCAAGGACGAAGTTGATTCATGGGTTATCGACGCCCTCAAAAATCTTGGGCTCGTCACCGCAAAGGCTGTGCTCAACGCACCCCGCGAAATGCTTATTGAAAAGGCTGACCTTGAAGAATCTACTGTTGACAACCTTCTTGAGGTGCTTCGCGCCGAGTTTGAGGACGAACCACAGGAAGAGGAAACAGATGACGATTCCGCTGAATAATTAAAAACTGGAACGTAAATAGTAAGAAATATAATATACAATCATACATGCCGAGAACCAAGATTAGTAAAGCAGCAATAGATCTGAATGTGGCAGTACCGACAATTATCGAGTTTCTGCGCAAAAAAGGTATCACTGTTGATGACAGCCCCAACGCACGCATCAACGAGGATGTTTATGAAATACTCGTAAAAGAGTATAAACCCGACCGTGCTCTCAAATCTGAGAGTGAAAAGATATCGGTGGATCGTCAGGCTGCTAAGACGAAACCCGCACCGCGTGCCGAGGAGATTAAGCTGGAGCCGGAGCCCGCACGGGGACCCAAAGTTCTCGGCAAGATTGACCTCTCTAACGGTAAACAGGTTGTTGATACTCCCAAAGAGCCGGAACAGACTAAGGCTCCGGTAGTAGAGGTGCACAAACCGGAAACTCCCAAACCGGAAGCTCCCAAATCGGAGGCTCCCAAACAGGAAACTCCCCAAAAGGAAGCTCCTAAGGCTGAAGAACCTAAAGCAGAAATGCCTAAACCGGAAGTCGCAAAAGTGACCGAAGTTAAGCCCGCACCTAAGGCAGAGGCACCCAAAAAGGATACTCCCAAGGCGCAGACTCCCAAAAAAGAAGCACCAAAAATGCCCGAAGTCAAGCCGGCGCCCAAGGCTGAAACACCCAAGACAGAATCGCCCAAGGCGGAGGATGTGGACAAAAACCGTGAGCCGGAAGTATTCACACTTGGTACACCAAAGGTTAGCCCTCAGATTAATGTCATCGGCAAAATTGACCTTTCTACTATCAACCAGTCAACCCGACCCAAGAAAAAAGGCAAGGAAGAGAGGCGCGCAGCAGCCAAAGCTAATGCACAGGGAGTCCAGACGGGAGACAAAAAGAAGCGTAAACGCATCGGTGGCAAAGAAAAAATCGACATTGAAAACCCGGGACAGCAGGTGCAGTCGCAGGGTAGAAGTGATAATAACAAATCACGCGACGATCGTAGAGGCAATCGTGGTAACCGCGATAAAGCACGTCACCAGCAGCACACCGAAGTCAGCGATGAGGACGTTCAGAAGCAGGTTAAGGAAACCCTTGCTCGTCTCACCAGCAAGGACAAAGGTCAGAAGAAAGGCGTTAAGTGGCGTAAGGAAAAGCGCGAGGCTGTCGCAAACCGCGAGCGCGAGGCTCAGGAACTCGAAGCGGCAGAAAGCAAGGTGCTTAAACTCACCGAATTCGTTACTGCAAACGACCTCGCTTCAATGATGAACGTACCCATCAACAACGTAATTGCTACATGCATGAATCTCGGTGTGATGGTGAGCATAAACCAGCGTCTTGACGCTGAGACAATCAATATTGTGGCGGAGGAATTCGGATTCCAGACAGAATATGTCAGCGCAGAAGTGGTTGAGGCTATCACCCAGGAAGAGGATGATGAATCGCAGCTGATGGAGCGTCCGCCAATTGTAACTGTGATGGGTCACGTCGATCACGGTAAGACCTCATTGCTCGACTATATCCGCAACGCTAATGTAATCGCCGGAGAGGCTGGAGGTATTACCCAGCACATCGGTGCATACAATGTGAAACTTGCCGATGGCAGGCATATCACATTCCTTGACACCCCGGGTCACGAAGCATTCACCGCTATGCGTGCCCGTGGTGCAAAAGTTACCGATATATGTATCATCATCGTTGCTGCGGACGATAATGTCATGCCGCAGACCATTGAGGCTATCAACCATGCATCTGCTGCCGGAGTGCCTATTGTCTTTGCTATCAACAAAATTGACAAGCCTGCCGCAAACCCTGACAAAGTCAAGGAGGAACTCGCTAACATGAATTACCTCGTAGAGGAATGGGGCGGTAAATATCAGAGCCAGGATATATCGGCTAAGAAAGGCACCGGAGTTGAGGAACTTATGGAAAAAGTTCTTCTTGAAGCTGAAATGCTTGAACTCAAGGCAAACCCAAACAGAAACGCAACTGGCTCTATCATTGAATCATCTCTTGACAAGGGTAGAGGATATATTGCTACAGTACTTGTGCAGAACGGAACTCTACGTGTGGGCGACACAATTCTTGCCGGTACACACTACGGTAAGGTGAAGGCGATGTTCAACGAGCGTAACCAACGTATCAAATCTGCCGGACCCGCTGAGCCTGCGCTTATTCTCGGTCTTAACGGAGC
This sequence comes from Barnesiella sp., assembly GCA_014800945.1. Classification (GTDB taxonomy): domain Bacteria; phylum Bacteroidota; class Bacteroidia; order Bacteroidales; family Muribaculaceae; genus Paramuribaculum. Next base: position 21,051 of record JAAVFD010000021.1, read on the forward strand.
ACCTACTGCCGGTGACACATTCAATGTCATGGACACGGAGCAGGAGGCGAGAGAAATCGCTACCAAGCGTGAGCAGTTGCAGCGTGAACTCGGACTCCGCACCAAGAAAATGCTCACACTCGACGATATAGGCCGTCGCCGTGCTATCGGCAACTTCCAGGAGCTCAATATCATCGTCAAAGGTGACGTGGACGGCTCTATTGAAGCACTTTCCGATGCACTCATCAAGCTTTCAACACCCGAAATTCAGGTCAACGTACTCCACAAGGCTGTTGGAGCTATCTCAGAAAGTGATGTCACACTCGCGGCTGCATCAGATGCTATCATCATAGGCTTCCAGGTGCGTCCGTCACAGGCTGCACGTAGAGCAGCAGAGAGTGAGGGCGTTGAAATTCGACTCTACTCTGTAATATATCAGGCTATTGAAGAGGTCAAGGACGCAATGGAGGGTATGCTTGCACCGGAAATCAAGGAAGAAGTTACCGGTACAGCCGAAGTGCTTCAGGCATATCACATCTCGAAGGTCGGCACCATTGCCGGATGTATTGTCCGCGAGGGTCGCATCAAACGGTCATGCAAAGTGCGTCTCATCCGCGACAACATTGTTATCTATTCCGGTGAACTCGGATCGCTCAAGCGCTTTAAGGATGATGTCAAGGAAGTCGTTTCAGGTTACGATTGCGGTCTCTCAATTGCTGGCTACAACGATATCAAGGAGGGCGACTTTGTTGAGGCATACGAAGAAGTTGAAGTTAAAAAGACACTTTAATAAATGCACACAGCCTATATTAACATAGGCTCTAATCTCGGTGACCGCCATGGCAATATTGCCGCGGCGGTCGCTGCCGTTAAGGAGAGGATTAACCCACAGGTCAGACTATCGGAACCTGTGGAGTCACCTCCTTGGGGTTATAGGTCTGCAAACTCATTTATAAATATAGGTGCGGCATTTGAAACACAACTCACACCGCTTGAACTAATCGAAATCCTGCTGGATATTCAGAATAGCATTTCAGATTTGCCTCACCGCACACTATCAGGCGGATATGCCGACCGCATCATAGATATTGACCTTATCGCGGTTGACCAACTCGTCATTTCTACTCCCGAGCTCACGCTACCTCACCCGCGGATGCACCTCAGGCACTTTGTGCTCATTCCTTTGCAAGAGCTCGCGCCGCAATGGGTTCACCCCGTTCTCGGGCTCACCCCGGCGGAGATGCTTGCGGAAGCACCCGATTAATCAAATCCCTGAAAACCCATTATTTGTACAAGTTAGTGGAAATGTTTATCTTTGTTGCAAACATTACCATTAAAAACTAAGCATGAAAAAAATTAGGTTATTTGCTGCTGCAGCGATTTGTCTTGCTGCTGCGGCGTGTTCAAGCAGAGGTGAGCTTACCGCTGACTACAATGTCGTGCCGCTACCTCAGTCTGTTGAACTTGCACAGGGCGAAGGTTACAAACTAACTTCTGCCACATCAATCGTTTACACCGAAGGCGACTCCGCGTTACTCAACGATGCAAACCATCTTGCCGACTATCTCTGTCAAATGACGGGATTGAAGCTTAAAATCGCTCCCGGAATGCCCGGTGACGGAGTTATCGCACTTTTGAGCAACCTTGACAATCAGAATCCCGAGGCATACGAGCTCACTGTGACTCAGCATGGTATCACCATCAATGGTTCTACACCGGCAGGTACTTTCTACGGCATCCAGACTCTCCGCAAATCTATTCCCGAAGCAGGAAATAACAATGTCCTGTTCCCTGCGGTGAAGATTTCCGATGAGCCCCGTTTCTCATATCGTGGAGCTCACTTCGATGTATCCCGTCATTTCTTCCCCGCTGATTCTGTAAAGAGCTTTATTGATATGCTCGCTCTGCATAATATCAACACACTTCACTGGCACATCACCGATGACCAGGGTTGGAGAATTGAAATTAAGAGCCGTCCCGGTCTAACAGAAAAGGGCTCCAAGCGTGGAGGCACAGTTATAGGACACAATTCCGGAGTATATGACAGCATTCCTTACGGAGGATTCTACACTCAGGAGGAAGCTCGCGAAATTGTTAAATATGCCGCGGACCGCCACATCACGGTGGTGCCGGAAATCGACCTTCCCGGTCACATGCTTGGTGCGCTCACCGCATATCCCGAACTCGGTTGCACCGGCGGCCCATATGACGTGTGGCAGCAATGGGGCGTGAGCGAAGATGTGCTCTGCGCCGGCAACGATTCAACATATAAGTTTATCGATGATGTTCTTGCTGAAATAGTAGAGATTTTCCCCAGCGAATATATCCACGTCGGCGGTGATGAATGTCCCAAGACACGCTGGAAGGACTGCCCCAAATGTCAGGCTAAGATTAAAGCGCTCGGTCTTAAAGGCGATGAACACGGCACACCCGAAGAAAAGCTTCAGAGCCACGTCATCCACCACGCAAGCGATTTCCTCGCTTCTAAAGGCAGAAAAATGATTGGATGGGATGAGACACTTGAAGGTGGACTCGCTCCCGGAGCTATCGTAATGTCATGGCGTGGAGAGAGCGGAGGCATTGAAGCGGCAAAGAAAGGTCACGATGTAATCATGACTCCCAACAACTACCTCTACTTTGATTATTATCAGACTCTTGACCGTGATAATGAGCCTGAAGCCATCGGTGGATATGTTTCAGTGCAGAGAGTATATGACTACGAGCCGCTTCCCGAAGCTCTCACTCCGGAAGAAGCAAAGCACATCATCGGTGTGCAGGCTAACCTCTGGACTGAGTACATTCCCACATTCTCTCAGGTGCAGTACATGGAGCTGCCACGCATGGCGGCTCTTGCTGACGTGCAGTGGAGCAAAGCACCTAAGGATTACAAGGCGTTCTCTAAGCGTGTCAGAAACATGATGAATCACTACGAGGCTAACGGTTACACCTACGCCAAGCACATGTTTGACGTTGCCGGAACTGTTACCCCCAATCTTGAAAACGGCACTATTACCCTTACTCTCCAGACCATTGACGACGCTCCCATTCACTACACTCTCGACGGAACTGAGCCGACAGAGGAATCTCCGGTTTATACAGAACCCGTTATTCTCACCGAAACTGCAGATATCAAGGCGATAGCTATCCGCCCTGACGGTAACAACAGCAGAACATACACCAACAGCGTAAGCTTCAACAAAGCTACAGCGCGCCCTGTTACCCTTATCAACGAGCCTCACCGCAGCTATGCCGCTAAGGGAGGTGTTACACTTGTTGACGGAAAATTCGGAACCACAAGCTTTAACAATGGCGACTGGGTCGGTTTTGTCGGAAAAGACCTCGTTGCTGACATCAATCTTGAAAAAGAGCAGGAAATCAGCAGCGTTACACTCCGCACCAATGTAGATACACAGTCATGGATTTTCGATGCACGCGAAATCTCGGTAGCGGTGAGTGCCGATGGCAAAAAATATACACCTGTGGCATCGGAAGCCTATCCCGAAATGACAGCGGAAAAATCAGAGATTGCAAAGCACGAACTCAAATTCAATCCTGTTAAGGCGCAGTATGTAAAGGTTACAGTTACGCCGGAAAACAAAATCCCCGCATGGCACGGAGGAGCAGGACGCCCCGGATTCGTCTTTGTTGATGAAATAGAGATAAACTAACCCACTTTATAACTCCCACCGGAGAGGCTGTATCAATTTTTTTGATACAGCCTCTTTAAGTTTGTTGGAATCGGTCAGTTGTAGGCACCGATAGGAGCGGGGTCGGGCGTAGGATTGCCGAGTCTGTCCTGATGCAGGATAACGGCAGCAGCGGCAGAGCGGTGGCTTCTCGCAGGTGACTCCGGTGCGAGTGTATAATCAAAGAGATATGCTCCAAGGTCAAGGTTAAAAAGCGGGTTTTCAGCCCATAAACAGTTGACGAACAGATTGTCGTCAGAGCCTTTGGAGCCGAAAAGTGAGTCGGTAAACTTATAAGATGAGCCGGCTGATGCCGATAGCTCGCCACCGGGGCGGTAAATTATTGATGCCTCGGCTGTCAGATCTGATGAGCCGGAGAGCTCTATCAGCGATGAGAATGGGGTGCTGAAAAGATAGGAATTAGCTAAGGTGCAGCGATACAGGTAAGCTTCCGCATCGGTCAGTGCAAGAACGGCTTGCGCTGCCTCCGTTAACTGGCACTGTAATGCTGTGAGCTGCGCACCGGAGGCGAGGCTCACCAGATTATTACGTGAATTGGCAATGCGGCAATTGGTCATATCAAGCTTTGAATCAGCTGCCAGAGTGAGTCCCTCCTCGCTGTTGAGCACCGAAACGCAGGTCATGGAATTACTCTGAGGCGACTTGACTGTTATGCCTTTCCACTGCCCCGGCAGAATGGAGTAGGGGATATCCGCCGCAAGAAATCCGAAGCGGTCACCGCAAAAGGTAATCTCCTGCTGCGGGGTGCCTTCCGCTATCAGAGTGCCATCAACAATCATCTCCGCCTCATCGTGCATATATAGCACAGTTCCCGGCTCAATGGTAAGAACAGCTCCCTGAGCGACGGTGAGGGTGCCGAACACACGCACATTACCGCTCAGCGATTCCTTCCCGGTAATAGTGCGATTATTTAGTGTAACAGATTGTAGCACAGTGGCTTTTACCGGGAGCGACCGCACCACCGAATTGACAGTGATATTCACGCACGCATCAATGCTCCGTGTGAGTCCCGGCACTGCGGCAGCAAGCAGCTGCACCGAATCATTCTGGCGGATTTCCACCGGCGAGAATAGCTCAGCCGGCATACCGTCAATATTCAGCTTCACGCGGTCGGCATCACTGCCGGTAATGCTGAGCGAAGAAATGATAATACCCTTCGGGTTACGGTTGTATATAGTCAGAGCCACATTTGGTGACAGCTCCTGAGCCCACACCTGCCCCAGCGCGATTGTGTCGGCTGAATACTCGGGCTGGTGTGACGGCGAAGTGGAGACATCATCACTGATACAGGCGGTGAGAATCACCGCAACGGCAATCATAATCAAGTGTTTCATACCCATTAAACGCAGCAAATCCCCCAATATTATATTCAGGGCGGTAAAAGATGGTGATTACCATGGGTGGTAGCGCAGCAGGACGCGTGGAGAATCCACCGACGAGGATGTGCCTTGCGGCTCAACATACAATGCGATTGCCCGAGTCATGAGAATGTCGTCATGGCAGCCCTCCCGCGCTTCAAAAGCCCCGTTGGGCAGCTGGCAGTATGTAGCCATTTCGTTGCAGGCGAGCTCGGAACGCTCTATGTAGGATTCCTCCCTCACGAAGCCGATAAGCGAGGTGATAATGAGATTTTTGGTGGTACGGTTTGTGTGGAATCCGATTCGCCTCGCATCAGATTGACGCGAGGTGCGGTAATATAGTCTCGGATATGTCTCCGCCAGACTGTCAAGCACGTATCTGCTGGCTCCTCCGAGTTCCGATTCAAGAGTATTGCTCTCTATAACCAGCAGTGCCTCATTGAAGTGCATTGCAATAGCCGCCGCTTTCCAGGCAAGCAGGTCGTGGTCGATATGTCCTCTCCACTGCGCCACCACCGCCGGTGTGCGTCCCGCGGAGCGGTCGAGCACAGCTATGACGCTGAAATCGGCATTCTGCGTTCTGCCGCCGATATCCACGGCGGCTACATATTCCCTTCCCGGCACCGGGTATTCCCAGATTTCAAGCAGTCCTTTAGCATCCGGCACAAAGTGTAAGCCTCTCAGAGCCTCATTGCCGAGCAGCTTGTCGCCAACAATCTCTCCCACAGCCAAAGGGGCGCGGCAGTGAGCGCGGAGCCGGTCGATGAAGCGGGGGTTGAATACCGATGCACCGGAGTGAACGAAAGCCTCGATATCGTTTGTGGGAAACTCCGCCTTCATGGCATCGTCCGACACCATTTCGCGACGCTTGTCATGGTACCATGCAATCATTTCGAGCGTGAGCCCCTGCTCCCACAGTCCAAGCTCATAATCATCAAGCGAATCCCAAAGCGCCTGCGGGTCGGCAACCTCCTTGCGGTAAATCTCAATCTCGTACCACGGCACGAAAACAGCCTTTTTGTCCGACTTTCCCTGCACAGACCTGAGCCATTCGCGGTGAAAATAATTGCCGACTCCGTTGGCGGTGCTTTCCAGCGCGACAAGAGTGAGCGGAAGCAGCGGGATGCCCGAGCAGACAGCCTGAACGTATGCCTCCGGCGAAAACTCCCGGCAGTCCGCCCAATAAGCAACTTCGCTGAGATGAGCCATAGAGCAGTCGAGTCCGCGCGACGCCTCCTGACTCCATGACGAACCGATGGTGACGGTAGAATTACGTCCGGCAATCACGCGGGTGTCTCTTGAGCCGCCGTACATTTTGAAAGAGGGCTTGCAGTCGGCACTCCAGAGCTCTGCGGGGTACGAATCGAGAAGGGTGGTGTACATTGCCCTGATTGCTGTGGCGGTGTTTTTGACATGGGCGCAGATAAGCGAGTTCCACCTGTCCTTGAGCACGCACTGAATCCACGCCATATAAATCTGAATGAGGGTGGAGCCTCCCCACTGACGCGCCTTGAGCAGAATCAGGCGCAGAGGCATATCGGCGAGCCGGTCGTGCTCAAGAATATCAAGCACCTTGCGCTGCGGTGTGTTCAGAATAAACGGCACAAGTTCGCCGGTGAGCTTGTGCCGGATCTTGACGCATCTCCACGCCCAGTATTCAAAATCGTGGCGGCAACGGAGCTTTTCAAACTCAGGTGAAGATAAGGACGGGTGAGGATTTTCGGCAAGGAGAGAGTCAGGCATATAAAACTGTTCGCCATTGACCGTGACAGGCGTTCTGCTTCCGACGCAGCGGTAACCGGTGCGCGGCTCCGCGGGAAGAGGCAGAAGAGATTTTCTGCGATTGTTTTCTTCTATAATCTGTGTGATTTCCATAGTATTCTATCAGAGGTTAATGATATAAGCGGGAGAGATTTTCAAATCGGGTGATGCGGTGCCTTCGAGCCGGAGTCGTATCCGCGACCTGTGCGGCGATCTGACAATGCGTAGCGCAAGAGGCTGCATAGCCTTACCTTCGAGGCGAGCCTGCGCCGCGGTGTAGGACACCTCGTTTTCCACACCCGAATCGGCGATAATGCTTAGAGTGCCTTCAATGTTTTCAGCAAGAAGCGGCACAACGGCAAAGGGTGCGGAGCCGGCGCGTGGTGAAGAAAGAATCTGCTCATAGACAAACTGAGGCATCGGTGCAATAAGAGCGACCTCGCCCTCCGGAGTAATCCAGTAGCGGCTACCGCTTGCTGAAAGCGCAAGCACAAGGTTATGCTTGGCATTAAAGTGCAGGGCAACAGCATCTTCCGGCAGCGGAATGAATGACCGCGCATTGGAGCCGATGAACAGCGCCAAGCCACCCTGCACGGCGGCAAACACCCCGGAGGGTGTGAAAACTGCCGGGCCGATAGCCGGACGATTGTCAATGAGCGAGGAGGACAGATAGGCGGCTTTGGGGGAGAGGGAAATGACATGGGCGCCATCGCGGGAGAATGTATAGAAATGCGCCCGCGAGAAATCCCACGCGCTGCGGGAGCGGCAAGCCGGAGTAAGGGCGGTGACACCGGTAGCCGAGAGGGGTATTGAGGCGACAGGGACAAGAGGGTCGGCGAAGGCTGCCGAGAGCAGACTGCCGGAAACGGACCGGGAATAAGCTGAAAAGAGAGGGGCGGTTACGGATTCTCCCGAGTCGTTGAATGTAAGGCGGACGGCATCGGCTACGCAGCAGTCGGTGAAGAGCATAGGGCGCGGGGTCCGGCTTACTGAAGCTGCCATAGCGGTGACAGATGCCAGGATTTTTTCACCAGAAAGCAATTCAGCGGTGACGGATATGTTTTCGGTGCCGTGCGACAGTATTTCCACAGGGTGCATCGGCAGAGGAGACAGAGCGGTGACATCGCCCCACAGAACAGTGTCGCCGGAGCGGGTGACGGCTGATGCCGCGAAGCGGCAAGGGCGCGGCACAGATGCCGGCTCCGGAGCGAGAGGAGCGGCTATAACAACAGAGCCTGCCGACGGGTGGAGAGTTGCAGCGGTGAAATATGCCGATTCAGAGCGTGCCGCCTTGACTGCCATATCTTTCAGTCGCGCGGTAGATGGGGCAAGGGCAACTGTAGCTCCCGGCACTGCTGACGCACATTCGGGAGCATTGCCGTGGGTGTGGGAAAAACGGACGGGTGACTGCTCCTTGGAATCAAGAAAATCAATCGGCTCAGTGAGCAGCACCTTTACTGATGCGATTCTTGAATAATGAGGGTGCGCCGGGAGGGCGGACAGGTCGAGATGCAGCTTCCACGGGGTAGCGGATACAACAAACGGGGCGATGGTGAAATCGGTGTCGGTGCGTTTTGTCACAGATGCAGATATAGGATCAACAGCCTGCCACAAATCAGGCAGCCCCACCAACTGCGGTGCGGAGACAGCCACTGTGGCTCCCTGAGCGTCAACAAACAGGCAGCGGGCAACCACCGGCTGGAGAAACAGTCCGCCCTCTGCCGCAGCAGCGGTCAGAGAGGTGTAGGCCTCGGTGAGCGAAGCGGTGATTTTGCGCTGCAATGCCGAACCGGGCATAATGCCATCGGCGAGGGATGTGCCGCGGGTAGAGGAGAACGAAACGGTAGCCGCCTGGATGAGTCCCTGAGGCAGGGCATAGAAAGACACCACCGGTGAAATGGTTTCCTGCGGGAGGAGTTCCCAGAGTCCCTGATTATGGACAATGTAACGCTGAGCGGTAGCAGTGGCAACAATAATCGTGTCACCGCAATCAAGGGCGCAGAGAGGCGGCGACGGGAGGGTTGCCGAAAGCAAAACAGTGTGCGGTGGTTCGGCGGAGAAAAGGGCAAGTGTGGAATTATCGGCAGTGAGAATGATTTGCGGTGAGCGCACAAGTGCCGTGTCAGTAAAATCGGGGACGGGTGCAAATGTCCCGTTAATAATGTTGGTATTCATAAGTGTGTTTTTCGATTAGATGGGCACAAAGATAATGCATATATTGTAATTATGCAAATTCTCGGAGGGGTCGGAAAATTCCGAAAATTCCGAAAATTCGGAAGCTTCGGAGGGGGGATAAAAAAGGCGGGGAGGCTGTTGAGCCTCCCCGCCTTGGGGTTTATGCCGGGTTAGCGGCATAGGGTCGGATTTCAGTCAACTTTGATCTTGACGGCTTTAGCAGCTCCGGGCACGCGAACAATGTAGATGCCGCGACGGAGACCGTTAGCGTTGACTCTGCGACCGCTGAGGTCATACACCTCGCTGCCTTCTGGAGCGATGAT
>JAAVFD010000022.1 GCA_014800945.1 Barnesiella sp.
ACCTTGCCGGGGAGTTCTTTAGCGGCTTCCTTGAGGATAGCGAGCACAACACCTCCTCCGGGCATCTCGAACGGACCTTTGTAGAGGTTCTTGGGATCAACGGTGGGTGTAGAGCCGTCGGTGGTGTAGTAGATATCGTAGGTACCGGCAGCAAGAGTATTGTCTTCCGGCTTGATAGTAATCACAGGAACGTCTTCCTCATTGAACTGGTGGGTGATAACCAGTCTTCCGCTCATGTTGGCAGGATCCTGAGTATCATCACCCTTACCGAGTGTCATATAGATGTGGGTGTGACCGCTCTCCTCGTAACCGGGAGCAACAGAGTAAGCGTGGATGTAGCAGTTTTTGGTAACGGCAAATTCGTGACCGTAAACGTTCCATCTGTCTGCTTTCACTTCTTCGGAATCATCGGTGTCAGTAATCTGATAGTAGATAGTAGCACCTTCTACAGCGGTGAGTCTAACAACGGTGTAGGGATAGAAGGTGACATTGTAGTTGCCGTCAGCCTGAATGCCTGTGTTAGTGGCATTTTTGTCAAATGAAGCTCTTACAGCCACAGAGGTCTTGATTTTCTCAACCTCGGTAGGCCAGAGTTCGATTTCTCCGTCGTCGCCGATCATAGCAAAACCGGTGATGTCGTAGTAAGCGGCAGCGCTCTGGTCTTTATCATCCCAGTTGAATGAAGGCTCGAGAATGTTGTGGTTCACACGGATATCCTTACCCTCACCCTTGTTGGTGGTAAGTTTCCACTGAGTGTCGTGGGTAGAGAGTTCGTCACCCTCGGCATTGAATTCCTCGCCGGTGAGTTTCACGTCCATGATCTTCACATAGCGGCGTGCGTTAGCGGTAGTGATGGTATATACCTCGTCCGGCTCAGCCTCAATCTCATCGATGTTTGCAGGCTTGGAAATCGTAGCACCGAAGAGGTCTTTGTGGTCAGCTTCAACATGACCGCCACGAAGATTACCGTTAATTATATGAGGAGTGATAACCATATCGTTAACGTAGTCACCTGCGCTGAGGCTGTTGACGATAGCGCGGTTTCCGGTTTCATCCTTAACGGGGAGGTAGTGACCCTGAGTTCCGCGGAGGAAGAAGTATTCGCCGCCCTTGGCAACCACCTTGGCAGTAGCGGTGAGGTGGTAAGGAGTGTTCTCCTGCGCCTGGCTGATGAAGTTCATAATATATCTGGTATCCACAGCTGTGCGGGTGAACAGAGTGTCAGCGAGCTCAGAGTTCGGAGTACCGTTAGAGCGTACATAAGCCTTAACCACGGTGTTGGCATCTATTTCAAACGGACCGGTGTATGTGATACGTTTAGAGCTGCTCAGACGAGGATCAGAGCCGTCCTTAGTATAGAGAATAACGGCATTTTCGCTATTCTCGGCGGTTGTTGATTCAAGAGTAACAGTAGCTTTGGTTACGAAAGTACCATCCTTAGCACCGACACCTGATAGAGTGATACGCGGAGCGCGGGGAGTAGCCACATTGCTGAACGCGAAGCTTTCGGGCTTCAAAGCGAGCATATATCTTCCGTCCTGTCCTTCAGGTATATCGCCATTGTAGAGCATAACGACACCTTCAAGGTTGAAGAGCGCGTTTTCAGAATACATGACATCCAGGTCAGGGTTAGCGTCAAATACGCTACCATTGTCCAGAATCGGTTTGCCGGGGATGTTGAGGGTGTAAGTGTAAGAAGTAGCATCCTGATCATCAACGGGAACATCACGCTGAATACCTGCGCCGTTATTAGCAGTGCGGCTTATAGTCACATTCTTGATGCTGTAGCGGAGCATACGGTCAGCCTCGGTAAATGCAGGTACATTGTTATCCTGAGCGTTTAATTCGACGGGCTTAACAGTACCGCCTGTCACACCGTCAAGACGGCGGAATGTGCGGATAAAGTCGGTAGCGTTAGCAACAAGGTTGCCGAAGCCGGACTGAGTGGGGATAAGAGCGAAGTTTGTGATAATGTCGCCAACCTGAAGCGGAGCTCTGGTTCCGGTTACGTTATTTCCGTCCTTATCAATAGAAATCACATCCTGATTCCATCCGTTTTCATTGTAGATAAGGATAGAGTTATCGCTGCGGTTCTGCTTGGCTGCTTCGTCAAGGTCTTTACTTTCATCAGCATCAACATCGTCAAGGAGGTTGCCTTCCTTGTCAGTAGTGCGGATATAGATGTAGTTGGGAGTAATCTCTCTTACACGTGCATATCCGGTGTACTGGTAGAAAGTATGAGTCTCGTCATCGATGGCAGAATCAAGTGCCGGGAGATTCTCAATCTTGTTGGCAACTTCCTTGAAGTCAGCGATATTTTCAAAAGTTTTGGCAACGGGAATCTTGTTGAAGCGGACTGTCACAACACCGGAGCGCATAGTTCCGGCAGCGAGACGGGCAGCGATAGTGCAACCGTTTTCACTTTCGAGCTCATCAGATGTGATTGTAACGGTTTCTCCTTTAAGAGGTTCGATTGATTTAGCGGTATTCCATCGGCTATCGTTTTCAGTAACAGCCTCGATGTCGTCGCATAGAATATACTGGAGCTTTGTGCCTTCGGTAATGAGATTATGTTCTACGCCGTCAGCAGTAGTAATGCTGCTTCTAACAGAGAGTTCGAGCTCGTTGCTGATAACATTCATTTCAATGAGCTGATCAGGAATTGCCTCGTCATTGATGGGGTTTGGCGCACGGAGCAGCGGAGCGGCAACGTAAGCGCGGGGCAGAATAACGGGAGCACCGTCAGCATAGCCTACATAGCCGGCAATGCGGTACTGAACGCCATCAATGAGTTGTTTTTCAAAATCATCAACAGACTGACCTGTCTCGATTCGCTGATAGAGTTTGACGGTATTATTGTCGTTGTCATAGAAAGTTTTTTCATCATCGTTCCAGCGGAGCGGACCGAAGTACATCAGCTTGGAGTAGTCGGTAATTTGGGGCACTCTCTGAACGAACTCAGGCTCGTAAGCAGGATAGTCTGCCGGTGCATCATACGGCTCGCTGATAAGAGGAGTGTAATCAATGGTGCCATTGGTTAGGAACAGCTCAGGCATCTCCTTGTTTTTGCGGAGCACGCCGGTGAGACCGTCAATCAGCTGATAGCCTTTGTATGCCTCATCGTATTTCTGAACGTCTTCTCCCTCAACGTGAACACGGAGCACATTACCGCTTTTATCGGCAACGAACATCAGATAAACGTTACCGGTGTTATCATCGCTGAGCGGGAAGAAACCTACAACGCGTAGCGGCTCGGTGATGGTGACTATTGAAGCTGCGTCAGGCACACCATCAAGGAGAGCCTTGTAAGCTACATTGTTAAGCGGAGTGGTTTCAATTTTGCTGAAGTCGCGGCGAGAAACCTCGCACTCTGAACCTGAAACATATTCGCGAACAAAGAGACGTCCGGTGGCATTGATTGGCAGCTTATTGTCTGCAGGCCATTCTTTCCAATCGGTATCCTTTTCCTCAGGGCTCTGAGGCCAAATGTTGTTGGTAACAGGTATGAACTGATACTGAACAGTGCCCTTATTATCTGCCATAGATGTCATCTTCACTTTGACATCATTGGTGATAAAGCCTACAGCGTCACCGGCAAGAGTAAGAGTGCTCTGACCATCAACCGTATTTACAAGCGGCGCCTGCACAAGCTGCACACCACCGCCACCTGCCATTTCAGGGTCGCGATATTCAACAAAGATGGTTTCAGTTTTAGTTAAAGTAGCGGTACCTATACCATCATGTAAAAGGAAGTTAACAATAATCTTTTTCCCATGCATCATATCTGATTCTGTCGGTTTGACTTCCATAAATGCATACTCATCACCAAATTGGAATAGTTTATCGGCATTGGCGGTTGTTGTAGTGGTTTTTACAAAAGTCGTTGCAGTACCTGGCGCAGTACCGTTAGTGGTGAAGCGAATGAATCTTGCCCAAGGAATATTATTTTTTACGGGAATTTTAATCATTCCATCAACAAGACTGCTTTTATCATAATATAATGTTTTGGCGTTTTCATTATATTCACACCCCTCAGGTAAATTATCAGTTGCAATCTCCGGAATCGCTACGTTGTTGTACGTTCCTCCACCGGTAGCAGCATCCATATTTCGATCCAATTTTAACACGAGGGTTTTCCCTGTTCCAGCGGAATTCCATGGACGGAAAGTCTGATATCGGATTCTAGCGGAAGCAGTTGTGCTTTCTTGAGAGGATATTGAAATAGCGGCGTCGGACTGATAAGAAGGCATCAAACAAGCTTGAGTACCAGTCATAAAAAGGCCGTATGTATTAGAGTTTACTTTGCTTGCTCCACTAGCGTCTAAATAATTCTGCATAAGATTTGTATGGGGAAAACAATCGGTAGCGGCGGTAGCACCCCAGTTGAAAGTAGAAGTTGTGGAACTTCTGAACGCTCTATTTTTTGTTCCGCCTGAGTCTAAAAATGAGAAGCTAGCAGCCATGGTAGTTCCGGTTGCAGTCGCGGAATTGGCGGCATATCTTGTCCAAATTGTAGAGGCGTTGCCGTAAATAGGTGCACTTATAAATAATTTGTCATTGGCAAGTATATAGAGTTCAATATATTCGCCCTCGGGAAAAGCCGTTGCATTAGTAGCTGTTACCAATTTTACAGTGTAAGAACCAAAAGATGCTTTATGCTCAGTGTCACCGCAGGCGGCACTATTAACTTGGATTTTTTCACCGTTAATAATAAGATAGGGGATGTCTTGAGGGGTTCCGATGTTGTCAACAGGAGTCCAATCACATTCTGTATAAGCAAAAGCCCATACTTTAGAACCTAAATTAATCTTAAAATCTTTTTCAAAACCATCTTTAGGAGTAATAGTAATTATGTTACCGTTTTGACTTAAAGTAACCTGTTCCTGATTCCAGTCAGTCATAGCCTGAGCTGCTGTACCGTAAGTAAATCCCCCGGCAGTGCAATCAGGATTTAATGTAATGCTTACGGAATGAATAGTGCCTCCGAGAGTGCGGAAACGCACAGTGGATCCATCCGGTATCATTACATTGGCTCTATTAGCTGTGTTGGCTGCACCACTGGCTATAGATACGCCATTATAAGGTTTTTTCACTTCAAACAGCATCTGAATCATGTCCTGTCCGTCTGAAGTTGAGTATTGAGCATTTGTGGCTGTTTGCTGAAGCCCTAAGAGGTAGCCGTTTATAGGTGTAGGTGTTCCGCTTTTAGGAATAGGAGTAGTAGAGGTATATGCGTTACTGAAGTAACAACCGAAGCCATCGTTATTAGATAATACCATTCCACCTTCGTTGTGTTTGCCGCCAGCACTATTACTACTGGCGGGAGTAGAGTTGGCGTAATTATTGCCAGATACAGTTATACTACTGTTTCCAAGATTACGTATAGTACCGGTTGGGGAAAGACCCGAAATAGGGGATGTAATTCGATCCCCGGCTTTGGCGCGTGGTGGCGCAAAGAGGAGGATTGCCATTAGTAATAGCAAAATCTTTTTCATAATAAATAAAGCTTAAATAATTGATGTTTATGTAATAATTAATTGATATATATAGTTAGCGGGTAAATTCTTAGTCGGGAGGATGAGAGGGTGAGGGATGAAGAAAGTCGCCCATAGCGGATGCGCTACGGCGTACGGCGTTGATATCTGACTGTATAATTGATGTAATGATATTCACAGAACCCTGTATAATATTAATACGATTCCGATTATATTTAGTGCAAAATTAGTGATTTTATTGTGTGCGGTCACGCAATGCAAGGTTAATTAACATGAATTAACGGTGAGGGCTCGGAAATATCGGAATTTTCGGAAAATTCGGAAAATTCCGAGGGTTCCGAGGGGGCGGAGGGGTCAGTAGGTCGGGGCATCAGGCGGTGGGGAGCCAGAGGTAGAGGCGGTCGGAGGGGCGGACTTTTGCGGGGACGGGAATGGATATGTGTTGTCCTTTTGTGGCGGTCTGCACCGGTTTGAGGTCGAGGCGTATCTCCGAGACGGTGGTTATGATAGCTCCGGTTGTTGGTCCGGCGATGATGATTTCGTCGCCTACGCTCAGTGTGCCGTCCTCAATGAGGAATTCGGCGACTCCGAGTCGGGAGAAGTATTTTACGGCTTTGGCGGTGTATTTCTTGACTCTGGTAGCAGAAGAGCCGTACTTAGCGCTCCATTCGCCGAGTCTCTGCCCGAGGTAGTAGCCGTTCCAGTAGCCTCGGTTGAAGATTTTGGCAAGGTCAGCCTCAAGTGATTCAAGCAGTTCGGGCGTGAATGAGCCGTCACAGATGGCTCTGAGTGCGGTGTCGTATGCTTTAACGGCGGTGTAAACGTACTCCGGTCCTCTTGCTCTGCCCTCGATTTTGAATACGGTAACTCCGGCATCGACCATCTTGTTGAGGAAATGGATGGTTTTTAGGTCCTTAGGGGACATGATGTATTTGTTCTCCACTTCGAGCTGCTCTCCGGTGTCCTTATCGGTAACGGTGTAAGCCCGCCGGCAAATCTGGGCGCATGCACCACGGTTTGCGCTCGAATTGAGCTCGTGCAGGCTGAGGTAGCATTTACCGGACACAGCCATGCATAGTGCTCCGTGGCAAAACATCTCGATTTTGAGGGGCTTGCCTGCGGGTCCGAGAATCGGCTCGGTAGCGATGGCAGTGGAAATAGCCTTGACCTGGTCGAGGTTCAGCTCGCGGGCGAGCACGATGGTGTCCGCCCACTGCGAGTAGTATCTTGCGGCGGCAGTGTTGGATATGTTGCACTGAGTTGAAATGTGCACTTCAATGCCGCGATCGCGCGCAGCGGTAATCGCCGCGATGTCTGAGGCGATGACTGCCGACACTCCCGCCTCTGCAGCGGCGGTGAGTGTAGAAAGCAGTGCGGGCATATCCTCATCGTAGATAATGGTGTTGACGGTGAGGTATGTCTTGACTCCGGCTTGGTTGCAGGTGTCGATAATGTTCCGAAGATCGGTAAGGGTGAAGTTAGCCGAAGAGCGGTTGCGCATATTCAGTCCCTGAACTCCGAAGTATATAGCATCCGCTCCGGCTTCGATAGCCGCATGCAATGCTTCGAAGCTTCCGACGGGTGCCATTATTTCAAATTGTGAACGATTCATGTGTGGGTGGGTTGAGTATTTTCAGCACAAAAGTAGTGAAAAAAGCGGAATGAGCGCGAAAGGGTGAGGTGTGATTCTGGGTAGGTTGGTTCTGATGGCGGATACGAAGCGGCCCATGAGGCTGAGCGTGGAGTGTGCCGCATCAAGGAGCGACTCGGCGTATGGCGGCTCAAGGGTGAACACCGCCTCGGCGAGAATCCTCAGGGCTACAACTCTTTGCAGGGCAGCCTCCACGGCGGCTACCGGTGCAGCGGGGGCGAGGCGAAGGGTCAGCTGCACGGTAGAGCCTGTGTGGGTAGCTGTTGCATCGAGCGAAAGGGCGAGTGAGTCAATCTCGTCATGGATGAGCTGATTGAGCGCCTCGGCGGAGTCGGTGGTGAGGAGCGTGGGTGTGGTAGCCGGGTCGATGTGGTGTAGCGCCGAGCGGGCGTAAATGTCGGCGGTTATAGCCGGTATTGATAGTGTGATTGTCATAGCTATTTTTAGGGTCGTTAGGGTCTTTAGGGTCTTTAGGGTCTTTAGGGAAACTAATCGTCTCAAAGACTCCCCGCGTCAGGCGGGGAGGAGGTTGTTGCGGGCTTCGATGAAGGAGGAGAATGCTCCGAAAATGTCGGCGAGTGCTGCACGCGAATTTTCGCGGAGCATATCGTAGAGCGATGCCGAGCCGTTAGCCGCCACAGACTCTCCCGACAGTACGGGCGAAACACCCGAAATCTGGTTCATGAGGTCGAGCTGTGTCGCGAGCAGCCTGTGAGCGTCTGCCGTAGCACCCGAAGTGGTGATCTGTGTGGGCATATCATTAGTCCGGGTGGAAGATTTGAAGGGGATAACTCCCCGGCAGTCGCTCCAGAGGTCAGCCACCTCCGGCCAAGAGTATCCTGTGGGTTTTCTATCCTCTGGAAAGAGTAGCACACCCTTGGCGCTTGAGTGCATGATCGAGTCGATGAGGGTAATCATGCGGTTGACATATTTCTGCTGGTCGATAATGTCCTCGATGAAAGGATGCACCTTTCCGTCGGTGAGCGGGTAGAACTTCACGGCAAACGGGTGCATACCGTGGGAGAAAGGGGAGTAGTACTCGTCCAGCAGAGAGCCGTCAGCCGCGAGCCAGCGGCATTTCCATCGCACGGTGTGGAAATCGACATAGGTGAGTTTTTGCGGCAGCTCCCTGCGGCTGTTGATTCTGATGAGGTCCGGCTCGTTGCGCTTGTGAGTGAGGAAAAACCGCCCTGCAACGGGGTCGAATCCCTTTACCGCCCTAAGGCTTTCGAGAGTCCATAGCTCAATGACCCTGTGCTTTCCCCTTGCCGGGGTGAAAAACGGGTCGAAATCTTTATCGGCGAATGACAGTGGCATAGCATCAGCGGGTGTAAAACGCTCGGGATTCCGGCGCACTTGATCGTTATTCATACTGAACCGGCTGTGGAGCTCCGCAGTGCTCATGTCGTGAATCATTCCTATAAGCTCGATGTCGAGCCCTCTCGGGTCACTGAATTTGTTGACGAAAAACCTGTCAGGCGACACATTATCCACCCACACTCCGCACCCGGCGGGTCGCCTTTCCGGCACGACCCTCTGGATAGCGCATCCTGAGATGAGAAACTCCTCGAAAGCACGCGAATCAAGTTCGGTGATGTTGTTCAGCCGCAGGATGTCTCTCACCCGTCGGTTGAACGACTTCGGGTGCTCGGTCCTGAAAACCCCGACCACTGTTTTGACCACCCGTCGGATGAGATTGTTTGTGAGCGGTCTGGCGCCCGAACGGCACGCCCACTGCATATCTGTGAGCAGTTCTCCGGAGGGGGTCAGTGAAATGTCAGACCACTGGTCGCCGTAGGTGAATCGCATGAACCTCTGTCTGTCGGCCCTGAGCTGCGCCCACTGCTTCCAGGCATCGAAAGCGAGGTTGAGGTAAAGGGAATTGTCTTCGGATGTGTGAGTGTCGGTATTCATAGTGTGTTGGCTTTATTAAGGTTAGATAAAAGGTTGGTGTCTGCCATAGCAGCAAGCATAGGGGGTGTGAGGAGGAAGGTGTCGGCTGCCGGTGCGGGTACTCCGATGAGCGATTCAAGAGCTGCGTCGGTACCCGGCGCCGGGTAGAGGGCAATTGAACCGTCAGGCATCTCCATAGCCACAGGGGAAGCGGCGGTGGCGGCAGTGAAGGGATTGTGCTGTCGCAGCGTGAGCTCCGGCGACTGCGGCACTACTTCAGCGGGTGCACTCCACTGAGCGAGCTTGACAGATACGGGACGGAGACATTGCGGCGGCACAGCGACGGTGAGGCATCCGGTAGGGGAGAGTGAGAGGAGAGCCTTGCCGGCGAACTCATCCAGCGGCAACTGCTGCGGCGGGAGGGTGGAGAGGAGGGTGGAGTACCGGCAGCCGATCTCCAGGGCGAGTAGGCTATCGAGCTGCGGTGTGGCAAGCGCGGCAAGCGGGGAGAGGGGCTCCCACCCGTGGAGCAATTTCCAGCGGGCGAGGAGTTCTTGTAGAGAAAGGGTTGTGTAGTTCATAGTCGGTTTTTTAGGGTCTTTAGGGGGTTATTAGATAAAGGTAAAAGGATTAGTCGCGGAAGATGATGCGGGTGTGTGCCTTCGGATTTCTGAGCACCAGGCAACTCGCCTCGGTGATGACAACTGCCTCGGTGTTTCGTGTGCCCACCATCTTCATGTCGATTTTGTCAGCCTTCATGGGCTGCTGGACGTACTTGGTGAGGTATTCCGGGTCGATAATCAGCCCGTCCCGCGAGTGTCCGCACTGGTCGAAAACCTCAGAGAAGATGACGAGCAGAGTGCCGAACTTGCTGTGGATTTCGTTGAAGTCGATGCCCCAGTATGTTACCTTGTCCTTAGCGGCGATGACTCTCTGCGCATCAAGGTTGCTGAGGTCGGCAATGAGCTGCGAGCCGGCAAAGAGAATCTTTTTGCTTGATCCGGCAGACTCTCCGGTAAATGCCTTTCGCATAATTTCTGTGAGTTTTGCATGATTGAGCTCTCCTTCTTTGTAGTTGACCGCACCGCCCGCCTGACTCCATATTCCTCCCGTAAACATGATTTCATCGCCTCTCTCACCCTGCATGATGCGCGCCTTGCTGCCAAAAATAAAGCTCTTTTCCATGCACATTCTCATGTCGGTAATCGCCACTTCCTCCTGGTCTGAGAATGTCCATCCCACCTCCTTGGCGCTCTGCCTCATGATGTGGCTCTGCTCGACCTGTGCCTTGAAAATCTGGCAAAAATTGGTGCTCTTTTTCGGCAGCGCCTCAAACTGCGGTGTGAGCACATCAAGCTCTCCGGCTGCTCTTGCCATTCTTACCATCTGTGTGTTCGGCACCATACCCTTGATTGCGCCTTCGTCATCAGAGTTGATGGCAATAGCCTTGATATGATTTTTGTCGATGATTTCGAGCACATAAAGCATGAGCCCTGTCGGCGCCGGCATATTCTCTCCCTTGGTACCGTTGACCTCCGGAATCAGGATGGTGTCTGACACAGAGAATACATTGCTGTCAGTAGTGGTGATTGTGTAAATCTCCTTGTCCCCGATATGCTTTGTGCCGGTAGGCTCCGGTACGTCTGACATTTTTGTAACGGATTTCTTGGTGTCCACGCTGTAGTATTCCACCACCATGCTCTTGCATTTACGCGCTCCTATGGTGCGTGAAATCTGATCGACCGGTGTAGCCATTGGCTTTAGTCTGATAACCCTCTCGTCCACCTCATTTTTTATGAGCCCCGGGGCAATCTGATTTGCAACAGTGGTTGTGATGGGACCGTCTGTAACGTGTTCCCCTCCGGCAAAGCCGGTAGTGATTTTAACTTCGTTTTCCATAAGTCGGTTGATTAAGTAGGTTAGTTAATTGGTTAGTTTTTTTAGTCATCCCAGAAGTCAGGCTTGATGCACCTGATGGTGTCGGCTCCCGATGACATATCGGTTTCTTGCGGAAGTTTCTCAGCAGGAGCCCACACTCCCCTTGTGGTGAGAATCTTATCTTTTGCCGCCTGATTGAATGCCTCAGTGCCCGGCTTTGGGATTTCGTTATTAGTGCCTTCCATAGTAAAAAATATGTGTGTGTTGTCTTTCGACATTGCAAAGGTACGGTATAATATGGCTAAATACCAAATAATTTTGCAACTTTTTTTGAAGAAAAAATGTAACAAGCTGATAATGAGGGGTACTTAGGGAGCCGGAATCTTACGAAATGTTGGAGGGTAGAGTTGAAAAACAGAGGAGGCCGCGTCGGTGATGACGCAGCCTCCGGATGTGTTTGCAAATACGTGGTTTACGCTTCTGCAGGAGCAACGTTGATGAAACGTCTGCCGTTTTTACCGGTAGAGAAAACAACTACTCCGTCAATAAGAGCGTAAATTGTGTGGTCTTTACCCATTCCGACATTCTGACCGGGATGGTGAACTGTGCCACGCTGGCGTTTGATGATGTTGCCTGCTTTGGCGCTCTGACCACCAAAAATCTTAACACCGAGTCGTTTGCTTTCAGACTCGCGGCCGTTCTTAGAACTACCTACACCTTTTTTATGTGCCATTTTTTTAAGATTTTAGAGGATTAAGCAACAACTTCTTTGATTAACACCTTAGAGAAGAACTGGCGGTGTCCGTTTTTACGGCGATAGCCTTTGCGACGTTTTTTCTTGAAAACGATCACTTTGTCTCCTTTGACGAGCGGTGTGAGCACTTCACAAACCACTTTGGCGCCTTCTACAGTGGGAGCACCCACCTTTACAGCTCCGTCAACATCAGAAAGAAGCACACGGTCAAATTCAACCTTGTCTCCCTCCTTGGCGTTTTCACCAAGGTAATGAACATACAGGAACTTGTTCGGCTCAGCCTTAAACTGCTGTCCCTGGATTTCTACAATTGCGTACATCCTGTTAAAAAGATTTTACGTTAATTCCCGAGGGCGGCATTTCCAATCGTCGGAATCGCACTTAACCGGAGCCCTGCGAGCAAAATTCGGCTGCGAAATTAATAAAAAACCTTGAATGAGGCAAATATTACCGAGAATATTTGCAAAGATTTTATTAACTTTGCGGCAATGTAATCACGAGATACCAGAATGACTATCACCAAAAGCATAAGCGAGGAAAAGGTAGCGGCAGTCAAGCAGATGATAGAGGCGAGCCGCAAGATTGTGATAACGTGTCACAAAACACCCGACGGCGACGCGTTGGGTTCGAGTCTCGGTCTTGCTGCCGTTCTTGCCGGCGATAACAAGCAAGTGCAAGTGATTACTCCGGACACCCCTCCGAAATTGCTTAAATTTCTGCCTGGAGCGGAGAATATAGTTATAGCGAGCAGGTATCATGAGCGCGCCAAGCATCTGCTTGACAATGCCGACCTGGTGTTTTGCATGGACTATAACGCCCCGATGCGCATAGACCGGCTTGAGCCTATGCTCATGGAGAGCGGTGCGCCCCGTATAATGATAGATCATCATCTTGACCCCGAGGATTTTACCGATGTGGCTATAAGTAGCCCGGAAGAATCGAGCACCTGCGCTCTGCTCTACCGCCTGCTCTATCAGATGGGGTGGTCGGGTAAGATTCATGCAGACGCTGCAACCTGCATCTACACCGGAATGCTTACCGATACGGGCAATTTTTCATACAACTCCAATAATCCCGATCTATACCTTATAATAGCTCGTCTGCTCACCACCGGCATCAACAAGGACGAGATTTACAACACCGTGTGGAATACCAACAGCGTAAACCGATTGCGCATCTGCGGCTATGCGATTTATAAGCGGATGATGCTTCTGCGCGATTACTCGCTGGCGCTGATAACCCTGAACCGGAGCGAGCTCAGGGAGTTTGACTATGTTAAAGGCGATACTGAAGGACTTGTGAACAAGCCGCTGAGTATTCCCGGGATAGTGTGGAGCGTGTTTATCAGGGAAGATGAGGATGATTTTGTGAAAGTGTCGATGCGGAGCACCGGCGATTTTCACGTCAACACCATCTGCGAGAAGCTATATGGTGGCGGCGGACACTGCAATGCCGCAGGCGGTGAGTATCACGGCTCGATAAAGGCGGCGGTGGAAAAACTGTTCGGCTACCTGCCGGAAATAAGCGCCGAGCTGGAAAAAGCAAAAGAAAAAGATTAAAAACCACACCTATATTATATATATGAAGATTAGAATCAAAAGTAAGCTTATGGCAATAGCTGCAATTGTGGCTTGCGTGTCAATTCAGTCGTGCAGCGACAAAAAAAGCTATGCAGAGCTGCTTGAGGATGAGAATAAGGCAGTGAATGTGTTTCTTTCCGACCACAAGGTGGTTGGTTCATTGCCCGCCGACAATAAATTTGAAACAGGCGATAATGCCCCATACTATCAGATAGACAAGGAAGGAAACCTTTACATGCAGGTTATCAGCATCGGTGACGGTGAGATGGCAACCGACAACCAGATTGTTTATTTCCGATTCAAAAGAGCCAATCTGGCTTACTACGGCAATGGCGCCGAGCTTGAATGGGAGGGCAACAGCGACAATATTGAATATGGCGACCAGTCGTTTCGCTTCAACAACACCTCTCTTGAATCATCATATCAGTGGGGCACCGGAGTGCAGACACCGCTTGAGTATCTGCCGCTCAACAGCCATGTGCGCCTCGTGGTGAAGTCACAGCTCGGCTGGACAAGCGAGATTGCCTACGTTGTGCCGTTCCTATATGATATACGTTATTTCCCCGCAAAAATCTAACCAATCAAGATATGTCTTTAATAAAATCAATTTCAGGAATCCGCGGAACTATCGGCGGAGCCCCCGGTGAAGGTCTTTCACCCCTTGATATAGTAAAATTCACAGCCGCTTACGCAACATTTATCCGCAAGAACACAACCAAGACAAGCAATGTGATTGTGGTTGGCCGCGATGCGCGCCTCAGCGGTGAGATGGTGAGCGGTATTGTTGTTTCTACCCTTTGCGGAATGGGTTTTGATGTGGTGAACATTGGACTGGCATCAACACCCACAACTGAAATTGCTGTGACAGCGGAAAACGCCTGCGGAGGTATTATTATAACCGCCAGCCATAACCCTGTGCAGTGGAACGCTCTGAAGTTGCTCAACGAAAACGGCGAATTTCTCAATGATGCCCAGGGTAAGGAGGTACTCGCTATCGCTGCTGACGATGCCTACACCTTCGCTCCGGTGATGGAACTCGGACACGAACAGATAAACACTACATACAACCGCCGCCATATTGACTCGGTGCTCGCTCTTGACCTCGTAGATGTCAAGGCTATTGCTGAAGCCAACTTTACAGTTGCCGTAGATGCGGTGAACTCTGTCGGTGGTGTTGTCATTCCCCAGCTCCTCAAAGCGCTCGGCGTTAAGAATGTTATTGAACTCAACTGCGAGGCTACCGGCAAATTTGCTCACACTCCGGAGCCTATCCCAGAAAACCTGACCCAGATTTCCGACCTCATGAAGAAAGGCGGCGCAGATGTGGGCTTTGTGGTTGACCCTGATGTTGACCGTCTCGCTATCGTTATGGAAAACGGTGAGATGTTTGTGGAGGAATACACCCTCGTTGCTATCGCTGACTATGTGCTCTCACAAACACCCGGTTCAACTGTCAGCAATCTCAGCTCTTCGCGCGCCCTCCGCGATGTTACCGAGCGTCACGGCTGCTCATACAGCGCAAGTGCGGTAGGTGAGGTGAATGTCACCACAAAAATGAAGGAAACCGGTGCGGTTATCGGCGGTGAAGGCAACGGTGGAGTGATTTATCCCGCCAGCCACTATGGCAGAGATGCCCTTGTTGGTGTTGCTCTCTTCCTCACTCTCCTTGCCAAGAGCGGCAAGAAAGTGAGCGAACTGAAAAAGACATACCCCGCTTATGCAATAGCAAAAAATAAGATTGAACTCACACCTGAGATTGATGTTGACGCTATTCTCGCTGAGGTCAAGAAAAAATATTCAAACGAAACCATCACCGATATCGATGGCGTCAAAATTGATTTTGCGGATTCATGGGTGCACCTCCGCAAGAGCAATACCGAGCCGATTATCCGTATCTACTCGGAGGCATCCACTATGGAGGCTGCCGATGAACTCGCCCGCCAGATTAAGGGTGTAATCGCCTCGATGACTGCGTGAAGAATTTTGTAATAGCACTATTGGCATCACTGCTGCTTGTGCCGGCGATACCGGCACAGGCGGCAGTGCCCGCTTTTGCAGGGAAGGATATGGCTTTTGTGGCTATACCTGTGGCGCATCTCAGGGCTGAGCCGGCTCACTCGTCGGAGATGGTGAGTCAGGCGCTGCTCGGCACACCGGTGTGTGTAACGGATACCATTGGCGAATGGCTCGCGGTTACACTTCCCGATAACTATACCGGCTATATCAACACTTCCTCGCTCGTCGCAGCATCGCAGCAGGATTTTGCCGAATGGAAAGCATCGCCGAGGGTGCTGGTAACAGTGCCTTCCACAGTAGATGTTCTTGATGATACGATCCGCGGTAAGAAACTGACATACCTGATGAATGGAACGGTAGTCAGAGGTGATGCATCTCCGGGGAGTGGCTATTTTTCAATAATCCTGCCGGGCGGTGTTGCCGGATTTATTCCGGCTGATGCCGCAGAGAGGTTCGGGGAATCTTTTTCGCAATATACCGACACAAACTTGGTCTTAGCCACAGCATCGCTTGCAATTGGAGCACCCTATCTGTGGGGAGGAACAACCCTTCTTGCTCCCGATTGCTCCGGATTGGTCAGGAGAGCTTACTTTGCGGCAGGACTGCTGCTGCCGCGCGATGCATCGCAGCAGGCACTGGTTGGCATACAGATTCCTCTTGAGCGTCAGGATTTGTGGAAAAGGGGAGACCTTCTCTTTTTTACAAATGACTCCGGAAAAATCACCCATGTGGCTATTTACGACCGGAATGGACGCTACATCCATTCCTCTGGCAAAGTTTTCAACGCATCCGTCAACCCTGAGGATGCTCTGTTTATTCCACGAAAAGTAGCCCTTGTTGTTCGTGTTGCCGGTTGCGAGGATACTCCCGGAATTGTTCGTCTCACATCTCATCCCTGGTATTTTTGAATGAAAAGTAAGTTATCGGTGCTGCTCATTGCGTTTGTCGTGGGGCTGACAGCATTTGCTCAAACGACTGAAAAACCGCATGCAAAAAGATATTATCTTGATGATGTGGCGCAGTTTGTGCCGACAGTGGCTAATTTCGCATTGAGTGTGTGTGGAGTGAAACCTAAGCATGACTGGCGAGACCGAATTGCACTCACAGCAACATCCATGATTATATGTGAAGGCGTTACTTACACCCTTAAACATACTATCCACTCAACCCGTCCGGACGGCACTGACAATCATTCTTTCCCTTCAGGCCATGCAGCGCGTGCCTTTCGTGGTGCGGAAATTCTCCGCGCGGAATACGGCTGGGGATGGGGCGCCGGAGGATATGCGGTGGCTGTTGGGGTTGGAGCCCTACGCATTCATCACCACCGTCACCGTTTTGGCGATGTGGCTGCCGGTGCGGCTATAGGCTTCCTTAGCGCAAGAGCGGCATATCTGCTGCTGCCTTTTGAAAGAAAACTTTTCGGCTGGAACCGGTCGGAAGTCACCGCAGTTGCTGCTCCGGCATGGTCACCTGAAACCCGCACATTTTCTCTTGCTGCCTCAATCACCTTCTGAAAAAATACTAAGAATGAATCAAGATGAAATCAAAAAGCTTTACAACGCTCCGGCAAATTTAAGATTAAAGCACATAGCTCTGTGCGTTATCGGAGCAGCTATTGTTATCATGATCAGTTTGGTATTCCTTGTGGATAAGGTGTCTTGGAGGGTATTATACATCTTGCGTGGGGCTGTCGGAGTATTGGCAATAGCATTTGTCATTATAGTGGCGGTTCTTGTTTATCGGGTGAACAGATCATATATTTCGGGGGAGAAATAATCCGGTTAAAAATAAAAATGGTGGGCGGGCTATTGCGTAAATAACCAAAAATCACTACCTTTGCAGCCGATTATGCCCGAAAAATAATCAGCGGAGCATCTGCGGCGCAGTCATTGGCCTGTACTGCGGCGTTTGTGTGTTCTAATTAAAAACTTATTAATTAACTATTTAAAAGTGGATACTTTAAGCTACAGAACTGAAACTCCCAACGCTAAGAGCGTTGAGCATGAGTGGGTGGTTATCGATGCCACCGACCAGGTTCTTGGTCGTCTTTGCGCTAAAGTCGCCAAGATTCTTCGTGGCAAGTACAAACCTTGCTATTCGCCCAACATTGAGTGTGGCGACAATGTCATCATCATTAATGCCGATAAGGTACTCCTCACCGGTAAAAAAATGACTGACCGTATTTATCTTTCTTATACCGGATACCCCGGTGGACAGCGTCAGACCACTCCCGAAGTGCTGATGAAAAAAGCACAGAACAAGCATCTCAAACCCGGCTACAACCCCTTGTTCATCAAAGTGATGAAAGGCATGCTTCCCAAAAACCGCCTCGGTCGCCGAATCATTGAGAATATGCATGTGTACAATGGTCCGGAGCATCCCCACGAAGCTCAGAACCCCAAAGTTATCGACATTAATAAACTTAAATAAGCCTACAGAATGGAAACAGTAAATGCAGTAGGTCGCCGCAAAGCAGCTGTGGCTCGCGTAATCCTCAAGGAAGGCAACGGCACCATCACTATCAACCGTCGTCCGCTCGAGGTTTATTTCCCCTCTTCTATCCTTCAGTACATCGTTAAGCAGCCACTCAGTCTTCTTGACGTTGCTGAAAAGTATGATGTTAACGTTAACCTTGACGGTGGCGGTTACAAAGGACAGGCTGAAGCGCTTCGTCTCGCTATCGCTCGAGCACTCGTTAAAGTTAACCCCGAAGACAAGAGCGCTCTCCGCAAGGAAGGCTTCATGACACGTGACCCCCGCTCTGTTGAGCGTAAAAAGCCCGGTCAGCCCAAAGCCCGCAAGCGCTTCCAGTTCTCAAAACGTTAATATCCCGGCTGCTTGACCATATAAAAGCAAAGTGTTTAGAATCTAAATCACCCAGATGGATTGTTCCCTACTGTGTGGTTGAATTCAAAAGAATGTAAACAATCAATTACAAAAAAATGTCAACACCTAATTTTGACCAACTTTTAGAAGCAGGTTGCCATTTCGGTCACCTCAAAAGAAAATGGAACCCTGCTATGGCGCCCTACATCTTCATGGAGCGCAATGGTATCCACATCATAGACCTCTACAAAACAGCTGCTAAGCTGGATGAGGCTGCTAACGCACTCAAGAGCATTGCCAAGAGCGGCAAGAAAGTGCTCTTCGTTGCTACAAAAAAACAGGCCAAACAAGTTGTTGCCGACAAAGCTCAGGCTATTGGTATGCCTTATGTTATTGAGCGTTGGCCCGGCGGCATGCTTACTAACTTCCCCACCATCCGTAAGGCTGTCAAGAAAATGACTGCTATTGACAAGATGACTAAGGACGGTACTTTCGACAACCTCTCTAAGCGTGAAAAACTCCAGATTACACGTCAGAGAGCAAAACTCGAAAAAACACTCGGCTCTATCGCTGACCTTAACCGACTTCCTTCTGCTCTTTTCGTAGTGGACGTTCTTAAGGAGCGCATCGCTGTTGCTGAGGCTAACAGACTCGGTATCCCCGTATTCGCTATGGTGGACACCAACTCTGATCCCAGTGATATCGACTTCGTTATCCCTGCTAACGATGACGCATCTAAGAGCATCGAGCTTATCCTCGACACTGTTTGCGGTGCTATGGCAGAAGGTATCGAAGAGCGTAAGGTTGAGAAAGTTGACACTCAGGCTGCCGGTGAAAACGGCGAAGGTGCTCCCCGTAAAGAGCGTCGTCGCGTAAGCCGTGGTGCTAAAACTGAAGAGGCTCCTGCCGCTGAAGAAGCTCCCGCTGCTGAAGAGGCTCCCGCCGCTGAGTAATGACACTCACACCATTTTTATTATTAACGACTTAAATATTACTTAATATGGCAGTAACAATGGCAGAAATCACCAAGCTGCGCCACCTTACCAGCGCCGGCTTGATGGACTGCAAAAAGGCACTCGCTGAAACCAACGGAGATATTGAGGCTGCTGTTGAAATTCTCCGCAAAAAAGGTCAGGCTGTTGCCGCTAAGCGTGAGGACAGGCAGGCTGCGGAAGGTTGCGTACTCTCTAAAAATGAGGGTAACTTCGCTGCTGTGGTGGCACTCAACTGCGAAACTGACTTCGTTGCTAAAAACGCAGGTTTCGTTGACCTCACCAAGAAAATCCTTGACGCAGCTATGGCTAACAAGGTTAAGAGCCTCGATGACCTCAAGGCTATCTCTATAAACGGTCAGACAATTCAGGATCTCGTTGTGGAAGAGTCTGGTAAAACAGGCGAAAAAATGGAAATCAGCGCTTACGAGTGGATTGAGGCTCCCTCTACCACTTCTTACAACCACCAGGGCAACAAGCTCGCTACTATCGTGGGCTTCAACCAGGAGGGCGTTGACTACCAGGTAGGTCGTGACGTTGCTATGCAGGTTGCATCTATGAACCCTGTTGCAGTTTCTATTGACACAGTTCCGGCTGCTGTGGTTGAGAGCGAAAGAAATGTCGCTATTGAAAAAACCAAAGAAGAGCAGATCAGAAAAGCTGTTGAGGCTGCACTCAAAAAAGCAGGTCTCAACCCCAACCACTTCGACTCTGAGGATCATATTGAAAGCAATATGTCCAAAGGATGGATTACTCCCGAAGAGGCTGAAAAAGGTCGCGCTATCATGAAAGAAGCTGCTGCTGCTAAGGCTGCAAACCTTCCACAGCAGATGATTGAGCAGATTGCAAACGGTCGTGTTAACAAGTTCTACAAAGAGTCTGTACTCATGGAGCAGGAATTTGTTAAGGATGCTACCCTTACAATCGGCAAATATCTTGAATCAACCGCAAAAGGACTTGCTGTTGTTGATTTCAAGCGCGTTAATCTCAATCAGGATTAATTTAGATTAATTCTTTATAATACCTTCGGAGACTGTTCCATGTGAAATGGAGCAGTCTTTTTTTATTTGGTGATTGGTTTATATTGAGATTTCACTTTCGCTAATTATTGAATCTTACTTACCTTTGCACTATGGACACACTCGAATTTGCCGAAAGAATATATCTGAATCTGCCATATCAGCCGAATGACCAGCAGGTGGAACTGATTGCTGCACTTGCACGCTTCTGCTCTGTTGACACTCCAAGCGATTCATCGTTCTTGCTCCAGGGATATGCCGGTACTGGTAAAACATCCGTTACCGGAGCACTCGTAAAAGCACTCAGAGAGTGTAACATCCCGGTGGTTCTGCTCGCACCCACAGGAAGGGCTGCCAAAGTGTTCGCTGCTTTTTCACGCTACCCGGCTTCTACAATCCACAGGCGAATATATCGGCAGGCAAATCCCGCCAATATCTTTGAATTCGGTTCCGTTGCCGAGAATACACTCACCGATGCCGTTTTTATTGTTGATGAGGCATCGATGATAGGAGCCGGAACTGATGGTTCCGACAATCTGCTTGAAGACCTTATCCACTATGTGTATTCCGGAGTCAACTGTCGGCTCATTCTGCTTGGAGACACAGCGCAGCTTCCTCCGGTAGGCGCTACTGAATCGCCGGCAATGAATGTTTCGGTGCTGAAATCTTTCGGATTGAGAGTCTCTAAAGCCGTGATGACGGAAGTAGTGCGCCAGGGTAGCAGATCGGGAATCCTCTATAATGCAACATGGCTCAGAAAAGCAATGCTCCTCAAAGAGTTGCCTGAACCGCAGCTGCGAATCAAAGGCTTTGACGATGTGAAAGTTGTGCCGGGAGAAGAACTGCCTGATTTGATCGAATCAGCATATACAGACCCGGGCATTGAAAACACCATTCTTATAACTCGCTCAAACAAAAGAGCAACGGCATTTAATCTCGCTATCAGAGCGAATATTCTCGGACGTGAGGAAGAATTATGTGTGGGAGAGAGACTGCTCGTGGCGAAAAACAATTATTTGTGGAGTGCGAAAGTCAAGGGGCTTGACTTTATTGCAAACGGTGATATAGCTGTTATAAGCCATATTTACTCAACTGAAACCAAGTACGGACTCCGCTTTGCTGATGTGAGGATTACCCTGCCGGACAGAGATATTGACGTGGACTGCAAAATAATGCTCGACTCACTGACATCTGAAACTCCGGCGCTTGCCCCGGATAAAGCCGCAGCATTATATCAGGCGGTACTCACCGACCCGGAAATTTTCACTTACGATACACCCATGCCGGTGAGAATGAAAATACTCAAACGGGACCCCTATTTCAATGCACTTCAGGTAAAGTACGCCTACGCTGTCACCTGTCACAAAGCACAGGGCGGACAGTGGCACTCGGTATTTGTAGATATGGGATATATTGCCCCCGAAGCAAGGGGTATTGACTTTTATCGATGGCTATACACAGCAATCACCCGAGCTACAGACACCCTCTACTTCGCCAACCCCGACCTCAAAATTTTATGATTTTCTTAAATCTTATAAGTTTTATAAATCTTATAAGAATCAATATCCTCGTGATTCCTTGCGAGCCTTTGTCATATTTTCTTTTAACCCTCCGGAAGATAAAAACTCGGTTTCTAATTTCTTAAGAACTTTAGTGAGCATGGAGTCAAGTTGCCTAATCTGAGTGATCATGATATTGGCTACTGTTTCATCAGAGCGAGCTCTACATTTTTCCACAAACACTGACGGATCTTCTATTCTAATACAGAATCTCCTGGTTCTGGCAGTCCGCTCGTCATTGGGTGACCATGTCTGCAATCTATGCTGGCGTAAGAAATCGCCATAATCTTCAAGTAGTTCTCTGAGTGACCCTCTTGCTATACCCAGCAACTTGATGCAAATTTCAGAGGATATCGTTCCATCAACAACTCCTTCCACAATATTCTGTTTACATGAGCGAGCAGCTTGCCTCATCTGGTCAACCGTGCGTGAATCACGAGGCAGAGCCCTCAGGGTAAACAGCTCGGTGACATCGCATATAATCACGGACTTCTTGTACACATTCCAGTTGGAATAATCACCGGCTATTTTCAGAAAGGAATTCATTTGCTAATTCTCTCTATGGATTTTAAGTTACAAAGATACTGGATGTTTAGTAATTATCTAAATCTATATAGTTTATAAATCTTATAAATCACATAAGATTTAAGATGATGCTGTAATATTTGCGTGATAGTGAAATTATTACTACTTTTGCACCGCAATAAGTACAAACAATATAAAGTCTAACTTATTAAGTAAAACAAAACTTTTATTATTAACCACTTAAATGACTGAAAAAGTAAACATCAGCCCGGTTGAAGATTTCGACTGGGATGCCTACGAAAAAGGCGACACCAAGCGCGACAAATCTCGCGAAGAACTCACCAAAACCTATGACGAATCTCTTAACACCGTCAAGGATAAAGAGGTGATTGAAGGCACAATCATTGCTCTTAACAAGCGCGAAGCCGTTGTTAACATCGGCTATAAGAGCGATGGTATCATCCCCATGAACGAATTCCGCTACAATCCCGACCTTAAGGTGGGTGACACTGTAGAAGTTTTCATTGAAAACCAGGAAGACAAGAAAGGTCAGCTTATACTTTCTCACCGCAAAGCTCGTGCTGCTCGCTCATGGGAGCGCATCAACGAAGCTCTTGAAAACGACGAAATTATCAAGGGCTACATCAAATGCCGCACTAAGGGCGGTATGATTGTGGACGTATTCGGTATCGAGGCATTCCTTCCCGGATCTCAAATCGACGTTCGTCCTATCCGTGACTACGATATCTTTGTTGGCAAGACCATGGAATTCAAGGTTGTTAAAATCAACCAGGAATTCAAAAACGTTGTTGTTTCTCACAAAGCTCTCATCGAAGCTGAGCTCGAACAGCAGAAGCGCGACATCATCGCCAAGCTCGAAAAAGGACAGGTTCTTGAAGGAACTGTTAAGAATATCACCAGCTACGGTGTATTCATCGACCTCGGAGGCGTTGACGGTCTTATCCACATCACCGACCTCTCTTGGGGCCGCGTAAATCACCCCGAAGAAGTTGTTCAGCTTGACCAGAAGCTCAACGTTGTTATTCTCGACTTTGATGACGAGAAGAAGCGTATTGCCCTCGGTCTCAAGCAGCTCCTTCCCCATCCTTGGGATGCTCTCGACTCTGAGCTCAAGGTTGGCGACAAGGTAAAAGGCAAAGTGGTTGTGATGACTGACTACGGCGCATTTGTTGAAATCGCTCCCGGTGTTGAAGGTCTCATCCACGTTAGCGAAATGTCTTGGAGCCAGCACCTCCGCAGCGCTCAGGACTTCATGAAAGTTGGAGACGAAGTTGAAGCTGTTGTGCTCAACCTCGACCGTGACGACCGTAAGATGAGCCTCGGTATCAAACAGCTCAAAAACGATCCTTGGGAAAATATCGAAACCAAATATCCTCTTGGCAGCAAGCACACTGCTAAAGTGCGCAACTTCACTAACTTCGGAGTATTCGTTGAAATAGAAGAAGGTGTTGACGGTCTTATCCACATCAGCGACCTCAGCTGGACCAAGAAGGTTAAACACCCCAGCGAATTCACACAGATTGGTTCTGAAATCGACGTGCAGGTGCTTGAAATCGACAAAGAGCAGCGTCGTCTCTCTCTCGGCCACAAGCAGCTCGAAGAGAACCCCTGGGATGTATTTGAAACAGTGTTCACTGTAGGTTCTGTTCACGAAGGCACAATCACAGAAATGGTTGAAAAGGGTGCAGTTATCGCACTTCCCTACGGTGTTGAAGGCTTCGCTACTCCCAAGCACCTCGTTAAAGAGGACGGAACTCAGGCACAGGTTGACGAAAAACTCAACTTCAAAGTTATTGAGTTCAACAAGGACAGCAAGCGTATCATCGTTAGCCACAGCCGCATTTTCGAAGATGAAGCTAAGGCTGAACAGAAAGAAACACGCAAAGCTAAACGTGCTACCAAGCGCGCTGAGGAAACACCCGCTCTCACAACTCCTCTTGAGAAAACAACTCTCGGTGACCTCGACGCTCTCGCACAGCTCAAAGAAAAACTCTCCGGCGAATAATATCGCGCAAGAGTTATCATACTAAAATCGGGCAGTTCCATTAGGAGCTGCCCGATTTGTTTTTTGACGGTTTTTAATGCAATAATCTGTTAGCGGGCAAGTCGCTGCTGCACACGGTATCAGCGGGCAAGGTGAGCCGGACGCAGAATATAGGGGAGCGGAGCGCGGAGACTTATTGAGGTGTCACTTTTAACCCTCTCCAAGCCTTTCTCAGCTTCAGCGGCTGTAGCGCAGCTCTCGGCTATAACATAATAGCCGGCATCGCGGGTGGTTACTATACACGCTTTTTCGTAGCCCGATGCTATAAGGCGTTGTCTCATCTGCCTTGCGTTGAAGATTTGGCGGAAACGACCTACCACCACATTGTATTTCTGAATATCATCGCGGGTTACTCCGCCGTCGGTGATAAATCCGATCGGCTCGGTGTGCATCATCAGCTTTATGCCGTCAACAATTGATTCTTTCGGGTCTGCAAATGTTTGCAGTTTGGCTGTGGCACCGTCATCCTCTGCGCGCTGCTGTTTCTCTTTGGCAATCTCGTATGCCGCTCTGTAGTTTGCCTCCGTGGTCTTGCACCCGGTCAGGGCAACAGCCGCTATTGCGGCAACAAAAAGTATTTTCTTCATTGTTCTATCTGTTTTCCAAGGGTTATAACATCCAAATCACATATTTTGCCGTTGTCAAGAGTGAGTTTTATCAGGGTGCGCACTCTCTGCCAGCCTTGATGACCTGCGGCACCGGGATTAACGTGAAGCAACCCGAGCTCATGGTCCGGTATCACTTTGAGAATGTGGGAATGACCATCCACCATAAGTCTGATATTATGCTCTTTGAGTATCTTTTTGACACCGGGAGAGTATTTTCCGGGATACCCGGCTATGTGGGTGAGCCAGACTCTCACTTTCTCAACCTCAAATTCAAGCACCTCGGCACATTCGCGGCGCACCTGACCGTGATCGACATTTCCGCAGACGGCTCTGACCACAGGAGCTACACCCCTGAGTTTTTCAAGTACGGAGATGTCGCCTATGTCTCCTGCGTGCCATATTTCATCGCAATCTGCGAAGTGGCGGGCAAATCGCTCATCCCAGCAGGAATGTGTATCGCTTAGTATTCCTATCCGTTTCATGACTTACTTATATAAGGTTGTGGCGCCCGCGCTGTTGCGGGTGCCACAATCCTGAAGTCGTTGACTAAATGAGTTCCAATATTCACAATGTAGCAGAACCTGCCGGGAGTCAGGGCGGTTATTTGTCCTCAGTGCCTCCGGTTTGTGCCAGTACGGCAGCGTCAAGGCTCGCAATAGCAGCGATATTGACAATATCACGCACCGGAGAGAATACGCTTGCAAAGTGAACAGGCTTGTTAAGACCCATCTGTATAGGACCTACTGCATCGCCGAGTCCCATTTCAAGCATGACTCTGTAGGCAGTGCTTGCGCTGGCAAGATTCGGGAAAATAAGAGCGTTCACATCCTTGCCTTTTAGCTTGGTGAATGGGAACACCTTGTCGCGGAGCTCGGCATTGAGAGCATAGTTAATGGTCATTTCACCGTCAATAGCGAGGTCGGGATAAAGCTCCTGCATATTTTTGACGGCATCGGCAACCTTTCCGCACTCTTTGTCTGCCGCTGCGCCGAAGTTAGCGTAGGACACCATTGCCATCACAGGAGTTTCTGCGAAATATTCTACTGCGTTTCTGGTTAGGCGCGCGATATCGGTGAGAGTTTCCGAATCAGGATTCTTGTTCACCTGAGTGTCGGCAATAAAGAATGTGCCTTTCTTGGTGGTGATTACGTGGAGAGTTGCGAAATGGTTGTAGCTCGGACGGATACCGACCACCTCTTCGGCTATGTTGCCGATACCGTGGGCACCGGAATAAGTGCCGCCGAGGAATGCGTCTGCATCTCCTTCCTCAACCATCATCATGCCGAAGTAGTTGCGGTCAAACATTTTCTCCTGAGCCTCAGGCAATGTCACTCCCTGACGCTGACGCTTGTTGGCGAGACGCTCGGCATACTTGCGGCGGCGCTGTGCCTCACGGTCGTGGCGCAGGTTGATGATTTCTATGCCGTCAAGGCTGAGACCAAGGCGATCGGCACGTTTCTGAATCATCTCCTCGTTGCCGAGAAGCACCGGGATATAAACGCCCTCTTTGGCACCCATGACGGCTGCACGTAGCATATTGTCGGTATTCGCTTCGCCAAACACCACCTTTTTGGGATGCTCTTTTGCTTTGTCATATATGCGGCGGAGGAATTTCTTGTCATAACCCATGAGTTTGCGCAGTTTCTCCTCGTAGGCATCCCAGTCGGTGATAGGACGTTTCGCCACCCCGCTCTCCATAGCTCCGCGGGCAACCGCCGGAGCAACCCATGTGAGCAATCTCGGGTCAAGAGGCTTCGGCAGAATGTAATCGCGGCCAAATTCAAGCTTATCCATATTGTAAGCCGCATTAACCACCGGGGGCACCGGTTCTTTGGCGAGCTGCGCAATAGCTCTGACAGCGGCAAGCTTCATCTCCTCATTGATAGTGGTAGCTCCGGAGTCAAGGGCACCACGGAATATGTAAGGGAAACCGAGCACATTATTAATCTGGTTGGGATAATCGCTTCTGCCTGTTGCAAAAATGAGGTCGGGGCGTGAAGCCATCGCCTTGTCATACGATATTTCCGGGTCAGGATTAGCGAGAGCAAACACAATGGGTTTATCTGCCATCGACTGCACCATCTCTGTTGTAACCACATCCTTGACCGAAAGCCCGAGGAACACATCAGCATCCTTCATAGCCTCTGCAAGGGTAGTTATGTTGCGGGTTGTGGCAAACTCTTTTTTCTGCGGGTTCAGATCGGTGCGGGCTGTGCTGAGCACACCTTTGCTGTCGCACATCACCACATTCTCTTTCTTGACACCGAGGGCAATATAGAGTTTGGTGCAAGACACCGCCGCCGCTCCGGCACCGTTAACCACCAGTTTTATCTCATCTATCTTCTTGCCCTGGATTTCGAGCGCGTTGAGAAGCCCGGCGGCAGAGATAATAGCTGTGCCGTGCTGGTCATCGTGCATCACCGGTATGTCGCACTCCTCTTTGAGGCGTGTTTCTATTTCAAAGCACTCCGGAGCCTTGATATCCTCAAGGTTGATACCGCCGAAAGTGGGGGAGATAGCCTTTACAATCTGAATAAATTTTTCGGGATCCTTTTCGTTAACCTCAATGTCAAAACAGTCAATGCCGGCAAAAATCTTGAAAAGCAGAGCTTTACCCTCCATAACCGGCTTACCTGCCATTGCGCCTATGTCGCCGAGACCAAGCACCGCGGTGCCGTTTGAAATCACAGCCACAAGGTTGCCCTTGTTTGTGTATTCATACACATCTGCCGGGTTAGCCTCAATCTCTTTACAAGGAAAAGCCACCCCCGGAGAATAGGCAAGTGCTAAATCGCCTTGAGTGGAATAGGGCACGGTAGGAACCACTTCTATTTTGCCCGGTTTGCCCTGACGATGATATTCCAGGGCAGCATCTTTAGTTACTGTTGACATTATAATGCGATTAAAATTGAAAACATGATAGTCAAAATGTATAACGCATTTCAGGCATCAAAAGATTAGCGCGCGGTGAAATTGAAATACATAATCGCAAAAGTAATAAAAAGCACAATAATCCCACCCCCTACCTCCAATTATTTTTAGAGCCGGCTCTCTAACAAATGTTGGGGAACGGGGTCTTAATCTCAGAATTTATTCTTAGCTTTGTGTTTAGCATCAAAATAGTGTAACCCGACTTGCGTGATATCGATGTCAAGGACTTGATTGTAAGTGATAAAACAAGTCACAGCTAACGCTCAAACAAGCTACAAACATGAAGCCGAATAAAATTGACATAGTGTCAGATTCAACTATGAATACCCTGTATAAAAGGGCATCCTCTGTCATCGAACAGGCTCGTGAAACCGCCTATAGGCAGGTCAACGAGGCGTTAGTGAAACGTAATTGGGATCTTGGAAAACTCATCGCTGAAGAGGAACTCAACGGACAGAATCGAGCTACCTACGGAGCTTCGATTATAAAAGACCTTTCCAAACGTCTTACCGCTGCTTACGGCAAAGGATTTACCAAAAGCTATCTATATAGTTACGTTCTGTTCTACAAGACACATCTGACAATTTTCCAATCACCGATTGGAAAATCAGCTAAGCTACTGTCTTGGACGCATTACTATATTCTCACCCAAGAGCTTAACGATGAAGCCCGTAAATGGTACGAAAGAGAAGCAACCCAAATATAAAGCCTTGCGGCTGAACTCGCTGAAAAGCTTACGGCAGAGCAGGAGGAATATCTTGAAGGAATTCTGAATTACGTCTGTGAGAACGGAGACATTCAGGTTGATGTATTGCTCACCGAGTCACCCTTTGACGAAACGGATGAAGAAAGTGTTTTCCCCGGCAAATTCCAAAAGGCTGGTGAATTTGTAACTCTCTTGCAAAAATCAATCACTGCGGCATAAATAATGACAGATTAAATTCATTTAAGATGAGTCAATCGGAGTTCAGGAGTGGGTATTGGATTTATTATGGGGGAAATTTGGTGAATTTTTCGGTATATATTGCTAACTTTGCGTGTGATGTCGGTTGTGTCGGCACCGGAATAAATAAATTACCAATTAATCAGTAAGTTACATGGCAAAATTGGATATAGCGGATGTGTTTAATGCCGCTAAAGTGCTCAACGATGTGGCGCGCCATCCGCGCCTTATAGGTCCTACAAAAATAAATCCGGAAGCGCAGGTTTATCTTAAGCCGGAGAATCTTCAGCACACCGGAGCGTTCAAGCTTCGTGGCGCTTACTATAAAATATCTCAGCTCACTCCGGAGGAGAAGGCTAAGGGTGTGATTGCCTGCTCTGCGGGAAACCATGCTCAGGGTGTAGCTCTCAGCGCTACTGCCAACGGTATCAAGTCGCTGATTTGTCTTCCTGCCGGTGCTCCTATCTCTAAGGTAGAGGCAACCAAGGCTCTCGGTGCCGAGGTGTGCATGGTGCCGGGTGTTTATGACGATGCCTACGCTAAGGCTGTCGAGCTCCAGAAAGAGCATGGCTACACATTTGTTCATCCGTTCAATGATCCTCTTGTAATTGCCGGTCAGGGAACTATCGGTCTTGAGATTGTGGAGGAGATGCCGGATGTTGACGCGGTTGTTGTGCCTATTGGTGGCGGCGGACTTATTGCCGGCGTTGCATTTGCGGTTAAGACTCTCAATCCGAATGCAAAGGTGTATGGCGTTCAGGCAGAGGGTGCTCCCTCAATGGCTAAGAGCCTCAAGGATAATGAAAGGGTGCATCTTGACAGTGTGAGCACCATTGCAGACGGTATTGCTGTGAAGGAGCCGGGAGACCTTACTTATGAGCTCTGCAAGGAGTACGTTGATGAGGTGGTTACTGTTAATGATGACGAAATAGCAGCTGCAATTCTCAAGCTTATCGAGCAGCAGAAGCTTGTTGCCGAGGGTGCCGGAGCGGTGTCTGTTGCAGCGGTTATGTTTAACAAGCTTCCTATCAAGGGCAAGAAGGTTGTGTGTGTTGTCAGCGGCGGTAATATCGATGTTACAAGTCTTAACCGTGTGATAACCCGCGGACTTGTTAAGAGCGGTCGTGACTGCACAATTGGTATTAATCTGAGTGATAAGCCGGGACAGTTGTCTAAGGTGTGCAGTGTGCTGGGTGATCTCGGTGCTAATATCCTTAGCGTACAGCATGAGCGCAACTCCACCAATACCCAGATAAACGGTTGCACTCTGCGAGTGGAGATGGAAACCCGCAACCACAATCACATCAATGAGATTAAGAAAGGTCTCACAGATGCAGGTTTTGAGGTTGTAAGCTAATAAAGTTTGCTAAAATAAAAAGCTCAGACCCGGTTGCCGTCAACGCAGCCGGGTCTGCTTGCTATTAACGCCCCGCAGGTATAAGTCTTATAAATCTTATAAGGTGCGGGAATTCAGCTATTTACAAAAATTTTTCTTTGTAAAGAAAAAAAATCGGCAAAATCTTTCTTTGTAAAGAAAATGCTATATAATTGACTGATATACAGGGTGTAATATTTTCGTTGCTTTTTATTTGCCGGTTATTTAGTAAATTTGTCAGGGTTAGTTATTAATAACTGAGGTATTATGAATGTAGAAACAATCAGAGAGTACTGCCTGTCGCTGCCTTTGGTAACCGAGGATATGGCATTTGGAGAGGATCATCTTCTATTCAGGGTTTGCAATAAGATTTTCGCTTGTATCGGTTTGATGCACTCCGACTATTTTGTGGTTAAAACAGACCCGGATTACGCGATAGATCTGCGAGACCGTTACAGTGAAATAACTCCTGCTTGGCATTGGAACAAGAAGTACTGGAATCAGTTGAGTCTGGAAGGGTATCTTACCGATGATTTGATAAAGTCTCTGATTCGCCACAGTTATGCCGAGGTTGTGAAAAAACTGCCTTTGCGAATAAAGAAAGAGTTTCCTCAGATATTGGAAATTCAGTAGGGAAAAAGTAACTTTGGGGTATATAACGTTAAACTAATATTCCATGAACAAGCATATCGGTATTATGAAATCATTCATCAAGATTGTGATTCTTTGTTGTGCCTTCACAGTAATGGCTCAGACTCCGGATAAGGGGATAAAATTTGGTATAGTGGCTGATATTCATCACGATATCATGCACGATGCTCCCGAGCGTTTGGCTGATTTTCTTGATGCCGCTAAGAGTAATGATGTTGATTTTATTATAGACTTGGGCGATTTCTGTTTTGTGAAAGAGGAAAACCGCAATATGGTGAATTTATGGAACAGTTTTGCCGGTGATAAATATCATGTTCTTGGAAATCATGATATGGATAATTGCACCAAGGAGGAGTATATGGATTTTTTAGGAATTCCCTCCCGCTATTATTCATTTGACAAAGGTGATTTCCATTTTATTGTGCTGGATGCCAATAACCTGTACTCCGACGGTGTTTTTACTCCTTATGCCCACGGCAATTTCTATGTCGATATGTCCAAGCGTGAGTTTATTGATGACAAACAGATTGAGTGGCTGAAGAATGATTTGAAAAACACCGATAAGAGGTGCATAATTTTCTCGCATCAGTGTCTGGAGAACTCGGTCGGCAATCGCGAGACTGTCCGCAAAATATTTGAGGATGAAAATGAAAGAGCCGGTTTCAAAAAGGTTGTAGCCGCTTTTTCAGGTCATGATCATACTAATTATGAGAAGGTTATAAACGGGATTGTTTATGTGCAGATAAACAGTGCCTCAAACCAATGGGTTGGAGACGAGTACGAGTGTGACAGCCGTTTCTCGCCGGAAATTTATGCACGCCGTCCCTCGCTCAAAAAGGTAGTACCCTGGAAAGATAGCCTGTACGCGATAGTGACGATGGATAATTCGGGGTTTGATCTAAAGGGTAAAGCGAGTGAGTTCATAGCTCCCACACCTGAGGATTTGAAAATTCCTGCCGACTTCTTCCCATATCCGCTTGTGCCTTATATTAAGGATTTCAAATACAGCTTCTGATTATAGTTCAGCGCCTGATGGCTCTGATAACCTCTCCTGTCCAGAGAACCAGCGATGTGGTGGAAATAATTATCAGCCAATCGGTTAACCGCAGAGGCACAACCGAGAAAAACTCACCTCCGGCTGTAACAATCACTATCTGACCGATAAATATTATCAATGCAATCAGAATAAAACCGTTGCAGCCTTTCAGGTTAAGCGCAGATGTACCGCTGTTGAAAGCGCGGGCATTGAACATATTCCAGAACTGAAGGAATA
This sequence comes from Barnesiella sp., assembly GCA_014800945.1. Taxonomy (GTDB): domain Bacteria; phylum Bacteroidota; class Bacteroidia; order Bacteroidales; family Muribaculaceae; genus Paramuribaculum. The sequence continues at coordinate 32,035 of JAAVFD010000022.1, forward strand.
CGAAGAAAGTGAAGAATACCGACAATTCGTAAGGTGATAGTCCGGAGTCTTCACCGAAAGGCACTCGTCCTATCTGGGTCAGTGAGCTGATTTCCGTATGGTCAAGATAGTAAAGAAATCCGAGCAGGATTGCAAAGAAAAGCCCACCGGTATAAAAAATGAAGTGTCTCATTTTCTTGCTTATAATAAAAGCGTTGCGTGCCCTCGGATTTTCAAGCATCACTTCCGGGCTCGGAGGCAATGATGCGAGTGCCATAGCCGCAAAAGTGTCCATAATCAGGTTAACCCACAGCATCTGGGTGACGGTGAGTGGTGACTGCATACCCATGAATGCGCCACAAAGCACAATCAGGCAGGCGGCTACGTTAACTGTCATCTGAAACAGGATGAACCGCTGGATATTGATATATAATGAGCGACCCCACATTACCGCATGGCCGATTGATGAGAACGAGTTATCAATGATGGTAATATCAGACGCTTCTTTGGCAACAGATGTGCCATCGCCCATTGATAACCCAACATGTGCGGCTTTCAGTGCCGGCGCATCGTTTGTTCCATCTCCGGTCACGGCTACAATCTCATTATTATCGCGCAATGCCTCTACAAGGCGTTTCTTATCCATCGGTCTTGCCCTGGCAATGATTTTCAAATCCTCCGCTTTGGTCCGGAGTTCGTCATCAGTCATAGCTGCTACTTCCGCCCCTGTGATTATATTCTTATCACTGTCTGTCCGGTCGTTCCATAGCCCTATCTCTCTGCCAATCTCTTTAGCTGTAGCAGGGGTGTCTCCGGTAACTATTTTTATATTTATTCCTGCGGCTGAAACGGTTGCCACAGCATCCGGCACATCCCTGCGAACGGGATCGGAAATGGCGGCTATTCCGGCAAAAATGAGATTGTCGGCGGTAACAATATTGTTATCTATGCCGGTTTCCCCCTCATTCAGTATGCAATAGGCAAATCCGAGAGTGCGCATAGCTTTGTCCTGATAGCCTTTCAGCGTTGAATCAATCTCAGCTTTGCTAATATCGGAGCCATTCCGGCATAAATCAAAAATTATTTCGGGCGCACCTTTAACATACAAAATTCTCTTGCCATCTTGCTTTTCAATTACGCTCGCCATATATTTACGCTCAGTGCTGAACGGTAGCTCTGCCACTTTTACAGCACTATCTCTTAGCGCATTATAGTCTGTGCCTTTGCTGTCAAGCCACATCAGCAGGGCTCCTTCGGTAGGATTGCCGAGCACCTGCACTGTTCCGTCCGCCTGCTTTCCGAGCATTGCGGTTGAATTTACGGCAATACCCTCGTATATAAGGGGCATTTTGTCCTGAGGCACAAGGAAAAAAGTATCAGCAACCGTCATTCTGTTTTGGGTCAGGGTGCCGGTTTTGTCTGTGCATATCACAGTTGTGGCGCCCATGGTTTCGCAGGCATGCATCTTGCGGACCAGATTGTGGGTTCTTAACATTCTGCGCATTGAGTATGCCAGTGAAAGGGTTATCGCCATAGGCAGTCCCTCAGGCACGGCAACCGCAATGAGAGCTACGGCAATCATTATGGTTTGCAAAAGGTATGTTGTGAGGCTGACAAAATCGTAACTCGTGCTGTCGGTGAAATACACAATGAGTCTGCCTATTATAATCACTGCCGCGATGCCGTATGCCACACGGGATATCAGTTTGCCGAGGTTTTCAAGCTGTTCGTCGAGCGGGGTCTTTACTCCGTCATCAATCTGAGCCGCCTCAAAAACTTTACCGTTTTCGGTTTGGTCGCCTACAGCGAGTACTCGCATCACTCCATGACCTTCCATAACTTTAGTGCCACGCAAAAGATGATTCGAGGGGAATGTGGCTTCAGGATCAAACTGCTCCTGGTCAACTGATTTGTTGCATATCGGTTCGCCCGTGAGGGTGGATTCGTCAACACTCAGGCTCACAGCCTCAAGCAGTTCTCCATCAGCAGGAACCTCCTGTCCTGTGCTGATAATCACGATGTCGCCCACGACTATGTCGCGCCTCGGCACTTCCGTTACTGCACCGTTGCGATAAACCGTCACCGGCTCGTCATCATTAACCTTGTTGAGGATTTCAAACTCTTTTGAAGCCTTCTCCTCAAAGAAGAAAGAAAGCCCAGTGGCAAGGCAGATTGCGGCAAATATTCCTAACGGTTCAAAAAACACATTGAGCCCCTGATGCAGTCCGAGATATTCGTAAAATGAAATTGCAACAGACGCGATTCCGGCAATAAGCAAGATGATTATCAGAGGGTCGGAAAATTTGTTGAGGAATAGTTTCCAAAGAGGAGTTTTTGCCGGTGGAGTGAGTAGGTTGACTCCGTGGCTGTTACGGCTGGAAATGACCTCGTTGTCGGTGAGACCGGTATATTTGGATTGTGTTGACATATTTTACTAAGTATTGAAACCACACTTACTTATAACATCAAAGCGGTGCAAAAGTACACAAAAAAAGACGATGTGTCATTACGATACATCGTCTCTGTGCCATATTTGATATTTTTACGGGTCAGGGTTGTACCGCCCGAATTTTTGAGTAGGAGTCCTCGATACACTTTGGGCAACGCGCTTTTGAGCCCGGAATCTTAGGCGCGAGCGTGCGGGCAACCACTCCGTAGCCTCGTCCCATAAGGAAGTTATTTTCAATAAAATCCGGATTAGCGGCATTGTCCCTGCCGATGAGGGGAGTGTAGATGTCAATAAAGCCGATGTTGTCATCTTCTGATGCGAGTCCGGCAAGCTGAATATTGAAGGGGAGTGTCAGGGAGTCGTTCAACTCCGCCTCATTTCTGGGAATCAGTGCCATGATTTCAATTCGTGTGGAGTCCGCCGGTGCAAATTCCCTTATTTTCGCAATCAGCTGTTTGTAGTTGTCAATTATAGCCGGGATATCCGCATCTTTTGCATAAAGCGGTGCTACACCGGTGTAAAGAAGTATTTCTGACGGAATCTCCTTGTTGCCGTTGGCGGTGAGTATGGGTTCCACAGCCTTGATCCATGCGTTGATGGATATTCCGCCGTATCCCCAGTTGGTACCGCGATTTTTAACGTTAGGGTTAGCGAGAAGCTCGTGCCATTCTCCACCGTGAATCATCTCATCGCCGATAATGAGAATGTCGCCGGACTTAACCGGATATGCTCCGAAATATGTGAATCTCATGCCGAAGGAACTGTCATTGTAGCCGCAGTTGGTTTCCTCCATGTCGGGAGTATAGATAGATTTTAATCCGGTGTATGGGGCAAGTTTGTCAAGCCAAATTCTGTAGCCCTTAAAATTCAGGTGCAGGTTGTCATAGCTAAGCTCCTTGGTGAGGATTCCCTGCATATCATCGAATAGATTGATGAATGTTGCACCCTGTGCCTCAACAAGCTGCTTAATCTTTGCATTGGTGGTGGCTATTATCTCAGGAGTGCGCTTACCGTTGTTGCTTGGCAGTATTGACTGTACATAAACCTCGGTGGCGGGAGAACCCTGCTTGATGAGACGCGTCAGCTCCGATATTCTTGCAGCAATGCTATCCGGCTGCTTGAGATTCTCGTAAGCTAAATCGTTAGTGCCGATGCCGATGAACACTTTAGCCGGCTTGAGGGAGATAACCGATCCGACGTTATCAATGAGTTCCGGTGTGGTAGCCCCTGAGTTACCCCTGTTAAGAACCTTCTGCTCAGAGCCGAGAGCCTCCCACCATTCATGCATATTGGTGATTGAATTGCCGAAAAACACAATTGCACTATCCTGAACCGGTAATGCCTTGAACTGGTCAAACCGGTGATGCCGGAAAGGGGTGATTGCAAAAAGCGAAACAGCAAAAAGTGCTGCGGCGAGTGAAAATAAATTACGTTTCATAATAATAAAAATAAGGTGTGGGCGATATAAACACCGCAAATCACAAGCAAATATATCACTTATTTAATTAATTACCACCATTCAATCATAATATTGCGCAAAACCAAAGTGAAAGAACAGATAAAGGTTATTCGTTGCAGCATCATCCAAGAGCTATCCTGTTTATAAATCGTGGCGTTGCGCATAACTGCTATTGGTTGCGCAATCAGTAGAATATTACTAACTTTGCAAAATAAACGAGTATTACTAACGCATCAAACAATAGTGATGCAAGCAAAACAAATAAGAGTAATGCAATCTCAATAAAAACGAGTATCAGTAGCATAGATATGGCATCAATCGAACAACTCATGGCCGAATCATTGGAGCGACTACATGATTTGCAGAAACAGAATCCCAATCTTGTATTAAAAGGTACGGAGCAATTATCTCGCGTACATCTTAAAAGGTTATTGGATAATGGGTGGCTGACAGAGGTGATGAAAGGTTGGTATATTCCTTCCCGACCGGGAAGTGAGGGAGATACTACTGTCTGGTACACCTCATACTGGCACTTCGTCAAAGCATATCTTCAATCTCGTTTTGGCGATGATTGGATTATCATGCCGGACCAGTCCCTTGATATTATTTCAGGAAAGACGACAGTGCCGGAACAGTTAATCATCAAGTCGCCTAAAGCAGGTAATACAATAGTTAATTTACCATTCGGACATACAATTCTCCCTCTACGGGGTGAGTTACCGAATGATAAATATATCGAACCTCTGTATGGGTTGAATTTGTATTCATTAGAGAATGCACTGATTTCAGCCTCACCTATATATTATGAACGGGAGGAGATGTCTGCGAGAATTTGTCTGTCGATGATAAAGGATTCTACCGAAATGCAAAGATTATTAGTAGAACCCGGAGCAACTACCAGAGCTGGTAGATTGGCGGGCGCATTTAGAAACAATGGTCAAAGCAGTATCGCGGATGATATTCTTAAAGTGATGCGCGAGTTCGGATATAGAGTAACAGAATCAGATCCGTTTATCACTGCTCCCAAAGTTACATTCCGCATGGAAACTTCACCCTATACTGCAAGAATCAGGCAAATGTGGAGTAATATGCGAGAACAGGTAATTGCTAACTTTCCAATCCAACCGTCAGCAATCGATGACATTGATTCTTACATTGCCAATGTAGATGAAAAATACATTGACGATGCTTACCATTCACTGTCTATTGAGGGCTATCAAGTTTCCAAGCAGCTGATTGATAAAGTCCGTTCAGGAAACTGGAAACCTGATGACGATGATAAGGAACACAAACGTGCTCTTGTAGCTCGTGGCTATTATCAAGCCTTCAATTCAGTAAAAGATTCCATTATCAAAATACTGAAAGGTGAAAACTCCGGTGAGGTGGTTGAAGATGACCATACTACGTGGTATCGACAGATGTGGATGCCATTTGTTACCGCAGGTATTCTGAAACCCTCTGATCTCATAGGCTATCGTAGAAGTCAGGTATATATAAGGGGTTCTAAGCATATTCCACTTAATCCGGAGGCAGTATCGGATGCTATGACTGTACTTTTTGAGCTATTAAAGTCAGAAACCGATGCCCGTGTAAGAGCGGTTCTCGGACACTTCATATTTGTGTTTATACATCCTTATATGGACGGTAATGGGCGAATGGCACGTTTCCTATTAAATACTATGCTTGCATCCGGAGGATATGCCTGGACCATTGTTCCTCTTAATAAGCGCGAGGAATATATGAAGGCTCTGGAGAAAGCCAGTGTATATGGAGATATAACAGACTTCACACGGATAATAGCGGAACTTGTAAACGATCAAAATAGACCGGAAAACAAGGAATGACAAAAATAGGGGTCTTGGTAAAAATTATATATAATTCTAAGCGGGGCATACAGGTGACCGTGACAAAACTGAATAGGCTGTATCAAAATTCAATTTTGATACAGCCTATTGGTGTGTGATCCGGATGCGACTCGAACGCATGACCGTCTGCTTAGAAGGCAGATGCTCTATCCAGCTGAGCTACCGGACCGGTTGTATTTGCCGTCATTTTTTTATTTGACGCTGCAAAGATACAAAATATTTTTAATTTAGCGAATCAAGAACTTGCCTGATTTTTTCGTAGGTGGTTATTCTGGTGGGAACGAGGGGTAAACGGAGCTCATTTTCTATATATCCCATAGCGTGGAGAAGACATTTTACTCCTGCGGGGTTGCCATCAACAAAGAGTAGGCTGAAGAGGTCGGTAAACCGATGGTGAATTGCTCTTGCGGCATCGTATTCGCCATCGAGCGCGAGGCGCACCATTCTGGAAAATTCTTTAGGGAATGCGTTTCCGATTACAGAAATCACTCCGGCGGCTCCGAGTGTTATGAGTGGGAATGTGATTCCGTCATCACCGGAAATAACGAGGAAGTCGGGGTGTTTGTGCTTGATGATGTCATCCATCTGGCTGATGTTGCCGCTGGCTTCCTTGATGCCGATGATGTTAGGGTGCTCAGCAGCAAGGCGTAATGTGGTTTCGGCGGTCATGTTCACTCCTGTGCGTCCCGGCACATTATATAATATGATGGGGAGGGGGGATGCTTTTGCTATTGCGGAGTAGTGCTGGTAAATGCCTTCCTGAGAGGGTTTGTTGTAATATGGTACCACTGACAGGACTGCGCCGAAGTCGTTGGTGTCGATATTTTTGACTTCTTCCACCACAGCGGCTGTGTTATTACCTCCGCAGCCGATTACGAGTGGCACTCTGCCGGCTACTCTGTCGGCTACAAACCGTTTGACATCTGCTTTTTCTGTTGCGCTCAGTGCGGGTGTTTCGGCGGTGGTGCCAAGCACAACGAGATAGTCGGCACCGCTTTTTATCTGATATTCTATCAGTTTTGCAAGTGCGTCGTAATCAATTGATTTATCTGCTTTAAATGGTGTGATAAGTGCCACACCCATTCCTCTGAGGTCAAATCTTGCCATATATCCGTGTGGATGATTGTTGCGCAAATTTAGCTAAAAAATCAGTAGGTAGAGTAATATGTGTATAAAAATTGTGTGTTGTTGTTAGTGCAATGTGATTTGTTTAATCAAACTTTACCGGTGGAGGATTGTTAGAATAGTAAAGGAAATAATAATTAAAAGACTTGAAATTATGAGTGAATTCAGTGAAATTATCAAAGAATCAAAACCCACTTTGGTGGATTTTTTTGCAACTTGGTGCGGACCTTGTAAAATGCAGGCTCCGATTCTTGAGGAGGTCAAGGGTAAGCTTGGCGATAGCGTGAACATTCTTAAGATAGATGTTGACCGTAATCCTGAGCTTTCGGCAGAGTACAGTATCCGTTCTGTGCCGACACTTATTCTTTTTAAGGATGGTGAGGCTGTTTGGCGCGGTTACGGTCTTCATCAGGCAGATATGCTTGAGGCTAAGCTGCGCGAGCATATTCCCACAAAGTCAGATGAGTGAATTAGTCATTAGTCAAAAAACCAACACCGGGTTTGCATTGGCAAGCCCGGTGTTGGTTTTTTATGATAATAGTGATAGTTCTACATTAGGCAGAGTATGAGTCCTTGTGCGGCAACCACACGGAGGAACATTGTGAGGGGATAAACGGTAGAGTAGGCTACCGCGGGGGCATCGCTGCCAGTGCTTCCGTTTGCATAGGCGAGTGCCGGTGGGTCGGTGTATCCGCCGGAGAACAGACCCATGATTGTAAGGAAGTTTATTTTATAAATGCCACGTGCAATGCAACCTACAATAGCGAGGGGAACAAAAGTGATGATGAAGCCCCAGATAACCCACCACATACCGGTGGTGTTGAACACGGTTGAGGCGAATCCGGCTCCGGAGGAGATGCCTACTGATGCAAGGAAGAGGCAGATGCCGAGTTCACGCATCAGGAGTGATGCGCTTGAAGATGTGTAGGTGATGAGCTTGAACTTGTAGCCGAAGCGGCTGAGGAGGATTGCAACAACCAGCGGGCCGCCTGCAAGTCCGAGTTTCATTCCGAAGCCCACATTGATAGAGCCTACGATAATACCGAACAGAATACCAACGAATATGGTGATAAGGTTCGGCTCATTGAGACGTTTCAAAGAGTTTCCGAGCTTTTCGCCAAGGCGGGAAATGTCATTAAGGTCACCAACAACAGTGATGCGGTCGCCAAGCTGAAGTCGAAGTCCGGGAGAGGCGAGAAGATCCACTCCGGAACGGTTTACTCTGGTGGCATTCACCTTGTATGCTGTGTGCAGACGGAGTGAGCCGAGAGCAACTCCGTTGTATTCGCTTTTAGTGATGACGATGCGGCGGGACACAACCTCCTGCTGAGCGGCTTCCCAGTCCATATCTACCTGAGGGCCGACAACGGTTTCAAATCGCGCAACATCCTGAGTGGCTATCACAACATAGATTTTGTCGCCGGTGTGAACCTGGGTGGATGAAACGGGAATAACCACTTTGCCATCTTCGCCGATAAGACGGGAGATGACGAAGTCGCACTGTATGATATCGTGAATCTGACGTAGAGACTTACCGTTGATAAGCGGGTTTGTCACCTCGATAGATATGATATCGGGTTTGTGCTGAGAGTTTTCGTTCTGTGTTTCCAAATCTTTGATTTCCTGATCGGTTTTCACTCTGAATACACCTTTGATAAGGAACATTGCTCCGATGATGCCGCACACGCCGAGGGGATAAGCAGCCGCATAGCCCATAGACATTGTGTTGATAGCGTCGGGATTGCCGGCAGCCTGTTGGGCAGCCGCGAGTCCCGGAGTGTTGGTGACAGCTCCGCTCATCACGCCTACCAGAGCGGCAATGTCTGTTTTGCCGTCAATGAAATATATTGCAAGAACAATAGCAACGTTGAGTGCAATTCCAAGCACAGCGAGACCGTTAAGCCTCATGCCGCCCTTCTTGAACGAGCTGAAGAAACCGGGACCTACCTGAAGTCCGATTGAGAAAATAAACAGAATGAGACCGAACTCACGGATGAAGTGGAGCACTTCTCCATCGACGATATAGCCGAAATGTCCCATAAGAATGCCGACAAACAGCACAAAGGTAACTCCGAGGCTCACGCCGGCAATTTTCATTTTGCCGAGATATACACCCAGGGCAATCACAAAAGAGTAGAGTGCCAGAGTGCTCGCAAGGCTGGTGTTTCCAGGACCGATAATGTTGGTCAACCACGTAAAGTCCATATATGCAAGTATATAATGTTGAAAATAATTCGGTTTTAGTAAAAACGACTGCAAATTTACGCTTTTTCCGTGAGATTTTATGCACAAAGTCAAAAGGCGCCTGAAAAATTTATTTATTGCATATATTAGGTGTTATTCGTAACTTTGTCCCCATTATTGAGAAAAATTTCAGTGCATGAATATTTCATATAATTGGCTTAAGCAGTATATCGACTTTAATCTCACTCCTTCCGAGCTTGCAGATGCTCTCACATCTATCGGTCTTGAAACCGGTTCGGTTGAGGAAGTGGAGTCTATTCGCGGTGGACTCAAGGGTTTGGTTACAGGCAAGGTTCTCACTTGTGTTGAGCATCCGGATAGTGACCATCTCCACATTACAACCGTTGACCTTGGCGATGGTGTTCCGGTTCAGATAGTGTGCGGTGCGCCTAATGTTGCCGCAGGGCAGAGTGTGATTGTTGCCACCGTAGGAACCATCCTTTATGATGGTGATAGAGAGTTTCAGATAAAGAAGTCCAAGATTCGTGGTGTTGAATCGTTCGGAATGATTTGTGCCGAAGATGAAATAGGCGTAGGAAGCTCACATGACGGCATTATCGTCTTGGATCCGTCGGTTAAGCCCGGTATTCCGGCGGCTGAATTTTACGGACTCACCGGTGACTACCTTCTGGAGGTTGATTTGACACCCAACAGGGTGGATGCGGCGAGCCATTACGGAGTGGCGCGTGATTTGAGCGCATGGCTGAGCCGTCATGCCAATCCTTCGGCAGTGAAAAAGCCTGAGCCTGTTGATTTCAAGGTCGGTTCCGCCACAGGAGGAATTACGGTAGAAGTGGCAGACAGTAAAGCCTGCCCCCGCTACAGCGGCATCACCATCCGTGGTGTTAAGGTTGCCGAGAGTCCCAAATGGCTGCGTGATTACCTATCGGTTATCGGTCAGCGTCCCATTAATAATATTGTAGATATCACCAATTTTATACTGCACGGTATCGGTCAGCCGCTTCACTGCTTTGATTTGGCTAAGGTAGAGGGCGAAAAGATTGTTGTGCGCACATGCCCTGAGGGCACTAAGTTCACTACTCTTGACGGAGTGGAGCGCACTCTTGACTCCCGTGACCTGATGATTTGCAATGCACGTGAGCCTATGTGTATTGCCGGTGTGTTCGGGGGTCTTGACTCCGGTGTCAAGGACACAACCACCGATATTTTTATCGAGAGTGCATATTTCAATCCCACCTTTGTTCGCAAGACAGCACGCCGCCACGGATTGTCAACCGACTCCTCTTTCCGTTACGAGCGTGGTACCGATCCGAATGCAACCCTCTGGGCAGCAAAGCTTGCAGCCGTGATGGTGCAGCAGCTTGCCGGCGGAGAGATTTGCGGTGAGCCGGTTGATATTTATCCCGAAAAGATTGAGCCGTATAAGGTAGAGTTTGACTATGACTATGCCCGCCGTCTCATAGGCAAGGACATCGAGCGTGAGGTTATGGACTCCATAATCAAGTCGCTTGAAATAGAGATAGCCCACAGTGATGAGAAATCCTCAAGCCTGCTGGTGCCCACATATCGAGTGGATGTGCGCCGCCCGTGTGATGTGGTTGAGGATATCCTGAGGATATATGGATATAATAATGTGGAGACCGGTACAGCCGTCCGTTCTGCATTGTCATCAAAAAGTAAGGCGGATGTTGACAATACTCTGCGTAATATTATAAGTGAGCAACTCACAGCAACCGGATTCAACGAGATTCTCAATAACTCTCTCACAGCAGAGAGCTATTATGCGGACCTCAGCGAATATCCCCTCGACAGCTGTGTGCGTCTTCTGAATCCATTGAGCGGTGACCTGGCTGTGATGCGCCGCACATTGCTTTTTGGCGGACTGGAGTCACTTGCCCACAATATAAACCGCAAGCAGAGCGATTTGCTGATGTATGAGTTCGGCAACGTTTACACCCGTAATCCGCAGGCGGAGAGCACAGCGGAAAATCCGCTTGCACCTTACAGCGAGGGTTCCCGTCTCGGAATATGGCTCACCGGAGCGCTGCGCCCCGGCAACTGGGCACGTCCGCAGGCTGATGCTACTTTCTTTGATTTGAAAGCTACTGTAGCAAACATATTTGCACGTCTCGGCATATCGGAGCGTGAAATCAAATTGTCAAAGGGCTCGAATGAGTTGTTTGATGCCTGCATATCCATTTCCACAAGGAGCGGCAAAACCCTCGGAGTGATGGGAATAGTCGCAAAGAAACAGCTCGCCAAGTGTGAGGTGCGCCAGCAGGTGGTATTCGCCGAGCTCGATTGGGCTGCGCTCGTAAGCCTTGTTGCCAAAAGGAGCCCTCTATATTCGCCGCTGCCACGCACTCAGCCTGTGCGCCGCGACCTTGCGCTCCTTATTGATAAAGGTGTGACTATGGAGCAGATTGAGGCGGTGATTCGTGAGAGCGAACGCAAGCTTCTTAGAGGAATCGAGTTGTTTGATGTCTATGAAGGCAAGAACCTACCCGAGGGCAAAAAGAGCTATGCAGTGGCTATATCTCTGCAGGATAACGAGAATACCCTCACCGATAAGCAGATTGAAAATGTGATGGAAAAGGTTACAGCCAATCTTGCTAAGAAACTCGGGGCATCGCTCAGATAAAATGAAAAAACAAAAGAAACTATAAAAAAAAATACCGAAATGGGAAGAGCTTTTGAATATCGTAAAGCAAGAAAACTAAAACGCTGGGGCAATATGTCCCGTACTTTCACTCGTATTGGTAAGGAAATCACCATCGCGGCTAAGGCAGGCGGACCGGATCCCGACACCAACCCGCGCCTGCGTGTGCTGATGCAGAATGCAAAGGCAGCCAATATGCCTAAAGATACTGTTGAAAGAGCTATTAAAAAAGCTACCGAAAAAGATAGCAGCGATTACAAGGAAATTGTGTATGAAGGATATGGACCCTTCGGAATTGCAATCGTTGTTGAGGCGGCAACTGATAACAATACCCGCACTGTGGCAAACGTGCGCTCCTATTTCAACCGCTACGGAGGTAGCCTCGGAACTCAGGGCAGCCTTTCATTCATGTTTGATCACAAGAGTGTCTTCAAAATCAAACCCAAAGAGGGCGTTGACCTTGAAGAGCTTGAGCTTGAGTTGATAGACTACGGTGTTGATGAGCTGGAGGCTGACGAGGAGGAAATTGACATCTACGGAGCTTTCGAAGAGTTTGCCAATATCCAGAAGTATCTTGAAGAGAACGGTTTTGAGATTATCAGCGCTGAATTTGAAAGAATACCCACCGACCTCAAGGAGGTGACTGAGGAGCAGCGTGCCACACTTGACAAACTTCTTGAAAAATTCGAGGAGGACGATGATGTGCAGAACGTGTTCCACAACATGAAGGAATCTGACTGATTTCAAAAGCGCATAATAAAAAAATTAAGTTGCAGTTGCGGCGGAATGATTTTTCCGGCAGGCAACTGCAATTTGTTTTTTGATAGGGTCTGAACCGTCAAATTTTTTTATTACCTTTGCACATAGCCCGATAGCAGGGGCAAACCCCGGATAAGTTTTACTAAACCGCCAAAAAAAACTGTAAGATGAGCGACGACGAGATGGAGATGGATCAGGATTATACTCCTGATGAAGAAATTGAGGATAGTGCTGAAGCCGTTGAGGGTGGCTTTGGCTCTATGCTTGTTGATTTGAATGATGATAATGTAAGGCATCAGCTCAGAGGTATGTTTCAGAGCTGGTATCTGGATTATGCGTCATACACTATTCTTGATCGAGCAATTCCTAATGCGGATGACGGTTTGAAGCCTGTGCAGAGGCGCCTGCTGCACACAATGAAAAAGCTTGATGACGAGCGCTTTATCAAGGTGGCTAATATTGTGGGAGCCACAATGGCATATCACCCTCACGGTGACCAGTCAATTTATGGCGCTCTTGTTCAGCTCGGTCAGAAAGGCTTGCTGGTGGAGACTCAGGGAAACTGGGGTAATGTGCTCACCGGGGCGAGTGCTGCTGCGGGACGTTATATTGAGGCACGACTGAGCGAATTTGCAAGCGATGTGCTTTTTAATGCAAAAGTCACCCAGTGGACACCCAGTTATGACGGTCGAAGCAAGGAGCCGGTGACGTTGCCTACTAAATTTCCTCTGCTGCTGGCTCAGGGAGTAGGCGGCATTGCGGCGGGTCTGTCAAGTCTGATTCTCCCCCACAACTTTAATGAAATCATAGATGCAGCGGTCGCTTATCTCAAAGGGGAGGAATTTGTGCTGTATCCTGATTTTTCAACCGGCGGCATGATAGATGTGAGCCGGTATAATGACGGAGCACGCGGCGGCAGAGTGAGAGTGCGCGCAAAAATTGACAAGATAGACAACCGCACTCTGGCAATTACCGAATTGCCTTATGGAATTACCAGCGGAAAACTTATCGAGAGTATCCTGAAGGCTAACGAGAAGGGTAAGATAAAAATTCGTCAGGTAGATGACAATACTTCGGCAACGGCTCTGGTAATGGTGTATCTGCAGCCGGGTGTGTCAAGCGACAAAACTATTGACGCGCTATATGCCTTTACCGATTGTGAACTATCCGTATCGCCCAACTGCTGCGTGATTTATGATGATAAGCCGCATTTTCTCGGAGTGAGTGATGTGCTCCGCAGAAATGTGGATCGCACACGTGATATCCTTAAGGCTGAACTGGAAATAGAACTTGGTGAGACTAAAGAGAAACTTCACTATCTCACTCTTGAGCGCATATTTATTGAGGAGCGCATATATAAGGATAAAGAGTATGAGGAGAGTACCAGCAAGGCTATTGCTATTGCACATCTCGGTAAGAGAATAAATGAATTTGCGGACCGACTCATCCGTGAGGTGACAGAAGAAGACCTGCTGAAACTCCTCGATATCAAAATGGGTAGGATTCCCCGTTTTGACTCAAAGCAGGCGGATGAGGCAATTGCTGCTCTTAACAGCAAAATTGAAGATATCAATTCCAAGCTTGCAAAACTCACCGCCTATACCATTAAATGGTTTCAGAAGCTCAAGGATAAGTACGGAGAGGATTATCCGCGCATGACTCAGCTCAGAAACTTTGAAACCATTGCTGCGGCAAGAGTTGCCGAAGCTAATCAGAAATTGTATGTCAACCGCAAGGAGGGATTTATCGGCACTTCACTGAAGGGCGAGGATATCGAATGTATCGGAAACTGCTCTGAGCTCGATGATGTGATTATTTTCTTTACAAACGGTAAGTACAAGGTGATTCGTGTGCAGGATAAAGTTTTTGTCGGAGATGATAAGATTCAGCACGTTGCCGTGTTCAAAGATAAGGATGAGCGCACCACTTATAATGTTATTTATCAGGACGGCAAGGGCGGAATCCATTACATGAAGAGATTTCATGTCACCGGTGTGACAAGGGATAAGATTTACGATGTTACACAGGGTAAGCCGGACAGCAAAATAAAGTATTTCTCCGCAAACCCCAACGGTGAGGCTGAGATTGTGCGCGTCACGCTTAAACCGAAACCGAAACTCAAAACCCTTCAGCTTGATATTGACTTCGCTGACCTTAAGCCAAGAGGCAAGGCAGCGATGGGAAATATAGTCACTAAGAACGAGGTGCATTCTATACGCCTTAAGGAAGCGGGACAGAGTACTCTCGGAGGACGTAAGGTGTGGTTTGACCCGGATGTCCTTCGCCTGAATTATGAGGGTAGGGGCAACTATCTTGGAGAATTCAATGCCAACGACCAAGTGCTTGTTGTGCTGAAAAACGGCGAGTACTACACATCATCTTTCGACAGTACCAATCACTATGAGGACAATATCTGCGTGATTGAGCTCTTCAAACCGGAGAAAGTGTGGAGTGTGGTGCTTTACGATGCCTCTCAGGGCTTTTATTACCTGAAACGCTTCAACTTTGAAAGCTCTCCCAAAAAACAACGCTTTATTGGAGAAAATCCAAAATCAAGGCTCGTTGCAGTGAGTGGAGAACCCGGAGCGAGATTTGAAGTGACATTCGGTGGAGTGGATGAGGTGCGTGGCTCGGCTATTGTTGAGGCAATGGATTTTATCGGTGTTAAATCGCTTAGAGCTAAGGGTAAAAGAATCACCGCGTGGAATGTTGCTAAGATTGAGGAGATAGAGCCTGTTGCAGTTGAGGAGGAAATTGTTCAGGAAGAGACCGCTCAGCCGGATGATGAGGCGGATGCAGCGAAGGAGAGTATAATTGAGGAACGCTCTGATGATGAGGTGCGTGACGAACTTACCGGACAGCAAAGAATATTCTGAATGAAAAAAATATTACTGACAGTTATATTGGTATTTCTCGCTGCAGTAGTGGTATCGGCGCAGAATCGTGAATATTCTGCCCGACCTGTAACATCTTCTTATACTGTTGGAGTAGGAAGCTCTCATATAGCCGACACTTATCTGTCGCAAATCAAATACAATGGATGGAGCACCTCCTTGCGCTATGACAGATGGCAGGCTATGAAAGTTGACCCATTGAGCTGGGTGATGAATCTTTCATTAGGGGTAGATGTTGAGAGGGCAGTCAACGATGTTGGTAACTCCGCTATCTGGTATGCCGGAATTAATGCATCATGGAGCCCAATGCGCTCCTGGTGCGTGGCTAAAGGGTTGAAACTCGGAGTCGGACCGGCGGTGAATTTGGATCTCGGATGCCTATATCTGAATCGCAATAGCAATAACCCGGCATCGGCTAAGGCGGCATTCACTGTCGGAGCCACCGGTTTTGTAGCTTACAATGTGTCTATTGGCAGGTTGCCGGTAACATTCTTATGGCAACCGTCGCTGCCTGTTGCGGGAGCATTCTTCTCACCTGAATATGGTGAATTATATTACGAAATTTATCTGGGGAATCACTCGGGGCTCGCTCATTTCGCTTGGTGGGGAAACTATTTTAGCCTTAATAACACGGTGACCGCAGATTTGCATTTTGGAGCTACAGCTCTTAAAATCGGCTATAGGGGTGGAATCCTTTCCACCAAGGCGAATCATATTGTGTCAAACCACTTCACTCATCAGTTTATATTCGGTATCTCAGGCGAATGGCTGTCGATTAACCCGCGCAAAGCGCCGTCACCGAGAGCTAAATTATATCACGCGCTGTATGAATATTAAGAATATGTTCTCTAAAATAAATATAGGAGTCAATCTGATTCTTTGGGCAGGACTGTTTTGTTTCACCTCATGTCACAGCATTGATGAGCCGGAAAACACTACAACCGGAAATTTCGATATGCTGTGGACGATACTTGATGAGCACTATTGTTTCTTTGAATATAAAGATATCGATTGGGATGAAATTAAGATAAAGTATCGTACCCAGGCGCAGAATGCAACCAGCAGCAAGCAGCTGTTCAGAATAATGGCTGCGATGCTTGATGAGCTTAAGGATGGTCATGTTAACCTGTCAGCCCCTTTTGAATCATCGTATTACCGCGCTTGGTGGAGCGATTTCCCGCAGAACTATAATGAAAGGCTTGTGCAGGAAAAGTATATGTTTTTCCATTATTCCCAGTTAGGACCCGTCTCCTACTACTTGCTACCGTCAAATGTGGGTTATCTTAGGATTCCGACCTTTGATGTGGGACTGGGCGACGGCAATATAGATTATATTCTGGCGGCATTCCAAATAGCTTCCGCGCTTATCATTGATATCCGTGACAATGGAGGTGGCAGTATGACTGTTGCCGATGACTGGATTTCACATTTTATAGGTTATGAGATATGCACCGGATATATATCACATAAAACAGGACCGGGGCACAATGATTTCTCTGAACCTTATGAGATGAGGGTGAAACCGGTGACTGTAGGGCACTGGATATGGGGTAAACCGGTGGTGGTGCTTACTAACCGCTCCACATTCTCGGCTGCAAATTATTTTGCTACTGTCATGAAGTCACTGCCTAACGTCACTCTTGTTGGAGCAAAAACCGGGGGAGGAGCCGGTATGCCGTTCTCCGCTGAGTTGCCATGTGGCTGGGGGGTTAGATTTTCTGCCGTTCCCATATATGCTCCGGACAGCACATTGACGGAATTCGGGGTGGATCCATCACCGGGGTGTGCGGTTGATATGTCACCGGCGGATGAACTTGCCGGAAAAGACACAATGCTTGATTTTGCTATCTCTCTCCTTACCACTCCCAAGTGAATTGACTGCGGCTTGTTGAGTTAAAATGATGATAAAGACTTGACAAGCGGTTTTTAATGTTGTATCTTTGCACCTCACATGAAGAAAAAAAAGAAACATTCCCTGCCGCTTCTGGGCTCTAAATTCACAGCCACTGTCAGTGTTGCTCTCGTGCTTTTTGTGCTCGGAATCCTTGCCTTGATAGGCATTGCAGCTAAAAATACGGCGGATGATATCCGCTCGCATCTCGGATTTGTTGTGATTTTGAATGAAAACGTGACGGATGCCGACATCAATGCTCTCAAAGCCAAGTGGGAGTCGGAGCCTTATGTGTCTGAATATACCTTCTCAACAGCTGAGCAGGTACTTGATAAATGGAATGAAACTATGGCGGCTGAAGGGGATAGCTTGACCCAATTGCTCGGAGTCAATCCTTTTTATCCCGAATTTGAAATAGCGGTTAAAAGTGAGTTTGCCGATATTGACAGCCTCGAAAAAATTGTGAAACCTTTGCGAGGGCTCTCTGTGGTCGATGATATCAGAATGCACAATGATATGGTGCAGTCGATCAATGCCACTGTGCATTCGTTGACGGTTATCCTTTCCGCAGTGGCGCTGGCTCTCCTGATTATTTCGTTTGCGCTTATAAACAATACGGTAAGGCTGACTGTGTTCGCCCGTAGATTCTCGATTCACACGATGAAACTCGTCGGAGCTACAGCGGCTTTTATCCGCAGGCCGTTTTTGCTCGGCAATATGTTGCAGGGACTTGTCGCGGCTTTTGTTGCCGGAATTGCACTTGCCGGCACCCTTTACTATGTAGGCACCATTGAACCACAGGTTTCCGTGCTGATTGAATGGAAGGAGGCGCTATATGTTTTCGCTGCCCTTTTTGTGGTGGGAATACTGATATGCACTCTCAGCGCACTATTATCCACCAACCGTTATTTGCGGCTTGGATATGATGATATGTTCTAATAGATTTATTTATCTTCTTTTTATTATGGCAAATAATAATACCGCACAGAATAATATAGAGTCACGCCTTGACACTGAGTCTCAACAGCAGCAGCCGTTGCAGCGTATCAATTTTATACTCATGGCGATTGCCGGATTCATGATTGTGGTCGGATTTCTTCTCATGACAGGAGCACCCGCAACAGCAGAAGAGTTCAACCCCGATATTTTCAGTACCCGTCGAATTGTTGTCGGTCCTACGGTTACATTCCTCGGATTCGTTTTTATGGCAGTGGCTATTGCTTGGAATTCTAAGTCGGAAAAAGAAAACGACTGATTATGAGTTGGATTGACGCCCTTATTATGGGCATTGTGCAAGGGCTTGCGGAATACCTGCCCATCAGTTCCAGCGGACATCTGGAAATTTGTCGTGATATTCTCGGGCTCAAATTGAATGGAGCGGAAGCTCTTGAATTTGATGTGGTGCTCCATGTAGCTACTGTGCTCAGCACTATTGTAGTGCTGTGGAAAGAGTTTATGCCTCTGTGCGTTAGTTTCTTTACATTACGCTTTGACAATAGATTCACCTACGTGTGCAAGATATTGGTGTCATGTATCCCAGTTGCAATTGTTGGGCTTTGTTTCAAGGATGTTGTTGAAAGTTTCTTTGGCAACGGTCTCACGGTTGTGGGCATTTGCCTTATTATAACAGCGGCTCTACTGTCATTCGCTTACTTCTTCCGCACCCGGGGCGAGATTGATGCGCCGGTAAAACAGATATCCGATGAGCAGGCGGATAAATCTATCACATGGCCAGATGCAATAATTATGGGTATAGCTCAGGCTATAGCAGTACTGCCGGGACTCAGCCGAAGCGGTTCAACTATTGCCACCGGCATCTCTCTGGGCGCCAATAGGGCGGCTGTGGCTCGCTTCTCGTTTTTTATGGTGATAATACCAATTCTTGGTGAGGCGCTTCTCGGACTTAAGGATATATTGGCGGGAGAAAGCGCTACCGCCGGAACAATCGGGGCTATACCGCTCACAGTTGGATTCATTGCCTCTTTTGTGGTTGGATGCGCGGCCTGCAAGTGGATGATTGAAATCGTCAAGAAGGGCAAACTCGTCTGGTTTGCGCTTTACTGTCTCGCAGCCGGTCTGCTTTGTATCCTCTGGTAATGCAATTGTAATGGATTTTATCTCAGGAGAGAAAATATATATTGACAAACCGCTTGGCTGGACATCTTTTGATGTTGTCAAGCGTATTCGTGGTGCGATATTGCGACGCCTCAGAATTAAGAAAATCAAAGTGGGGCACGCAGGCACTCTTGACCCGCTTGCTACCGGAGTGATGGTTCTTGTTACCGGTAAGGCTACATCGCTGGTAGATTCTCTTCAGGCTCAGGTTAAGGAATATGTAGCGACTATTGCTCTCGGCGCAACTACACCTTCGTTTGACCTTGAAACCGAAATTGACGCAACTTATCCTACCGACCATATAACCCGCGAGGCTGTGGAAGAAATTCTGCCACGGTTTATTGGGCGCATTGAGCAGGTGCCTCCGGCATTCTCTGCTTGCAAGGTAGATGGTAAACGTGCTTACCACATGGCTCGTAAAGGCAAAGAGGTGGAGCTTAAGCCAAAAGTACTCGTTATTGACGAGATTGAGCTGCTTGAGTTCTCACCCACATCAATTACTCTACGGATTGTGTGCAGCAAAGGCACATATATAAGGGCTTTGGCAAGAGACATCGGTGAGGCGCTCAACTCCGGAGGACATCTCACTGCTCTCAGGCGTACTCGTTCAGGCGAGGTGGCGCAAAGTGACTGTCTGTCGGTGGAGCAGGCAATTGAACTCATTCGCCTCACAGATATTACATTTCCGGAAGGCTACCCGATGCCATCCTCATTTAATCAGATTCAAGAAACAACTACAAATAACTAATGAAACTTTCGCAGTTTAAATTCAAGCTCCCCGAAGAGCTTATCGCTCTCCATCCCGCAGAGCAGCGCGACGAATGCCGCATGATGGTGCTTCATCGTGCCTCAGGTGAAATAGAACACCGTGTTTTCAAAGATATTATCAACTATTTTGTTGACGGAGATATTTTTGTGTTTAACGATACCAAAGTATTCCCTGCAAGACTTTTTGGCAACAAGGAGAAAACAGGAGCACGTATTGAGGTTTTCCTGCTACGTGAACTCAATGCTGAAAGCAAGCTCTGGGATGTGCTTGTTGAGCCGGCAAGAAAAATTCGTATCGGCAATAAACTATATTTCGGCGAGGACGAAAGCATGGTGGCGGAAGTGATTGACAATACTACTTCTCGCGGCAGAACGCTCCGTTTCCTATATGATGGTGACCATGATGAGTTCAAAAAGGCTCTATTCAGCCTTGGGCAGACTCCTCTGCCGGCATATATCAAGCGCGATCCTATTCCCGAAGATGAAGAGCGGTATCAAACCATATATGCTGAGCGAGAAGGTGCTGTTGTTGCGCCGGCTGCCGGTATGCACTTTAGCCGTGAATTGCTCAAACGCATGGAAATAAAGGGTATCCATCAGGCATTCCTTACTGTGCACAGCGGGCTCGGCAATTTCCGCGAAATTGATGTGGAGGATCTTACCAAGCATCGCATGGACTCAGAGCAGATGGAGGTTACTCAGGCTCTTGTAGATATGGTTAACGGTGTGAAGGATGAAAACCACAGAGTCTGTGCGGTGGGCACATCTGTTCTCCGGGGAATCGCCAGTGCGGTGAGCATGGGAGGACACATGAAAACATATACCGGATGGACAAACAAGTTTATCTTCCCCCCTTATGACTTCACTGTTACAGACGCACTTGTAACCAATTTCCACATGCCATACTCCGTAATGCTCATGATGACAACGGCATTCGGAGGCTATGACCTTGTGATGAAAGCATACGAAGAAGCGATTAAAGAAAAATACAGTTTTGGAGCCTACGGCGATGCCATGCTCATTCTTTGATTGTGGACACAATTAGCGAATATCGTACTCTCGCAGCCCCTTCCGAGGCTGTTTTCAGAGAGAAAATGAGTAAATTTATAGCTTTTGCCTCACCGGTGCAAACCGCTGACGAGGCAAAAGCTTTTGTTTCACGCATTGCCAACGAGTACCACGACGCACGCCATGTGTGCTGGGCATATCAGTTGGGAGCCGATGGAAAGGAATACCAGAGCAATGACAACGGAGAGCCAAGCGGAACTGCAGGCAAACCGATTCTCGGGCAAATCCGCTCTGCTGAGATAACCAATACTGTTATTGCAGTGGTAAGATACTTCGGAGGTATAAAACTCGGCACCTCCGGACTCATAGCAGCCTATCGCGAAGCCGCACGGCTTGCCATTGAAGCAGGGGAGATAATAACCATGTACGAGCAGCGGCAAATAGAAATAACTTTTGCTTATCAGGCAATGAACGATGTGATGCGCATTGTAAAAGCATCCGAAGCAAAAATCCTCTCACAGCAATTTGATAACACCTGCCGCCTGACAATGAGCATCCGCAGTGACCATGCTGACAACTTGTCAACACGCCTCGCCGCCGTTGATTCCCTTTCCATCCACTGATTTCGCAACAAAAGAAGCTACCGGAAATCAACTCGGCAGCGCATGACCCGACCCCACCGCACCGACTGCGGACGCCGCCAATTCTGCCCCGATCCAATATAATAGCCTTGGACTTCGAGATTATTCCGTGTATTGGTTCAATAATGACTCCAATTCTGTCTCAATAACCTCCTGGTTAAATTGGTTTTCGCTATATACATAAAACCAGTAATGATTTTTATTTGAATACGATTTAACAGTGTTCGGTTGATGTATTGAAACCGATTTTTTCGTATTTTCGCCCGGAAGTAACCTTAATCCTATTTCAACCTTATGGTGATTGTCGATAGTAAAAGCAATCCCGAAATTTTTTCTAATTACCTCAATACTTACCCAGTTATAGGTAGTTATTTTAGTAATCGCTGTTTCTACATCAGTTTTAAGATCACTATCAAAACCCACGATTACCGGATTCTCTCCAAGAGAATCAATGAAATTAAAAATCCGGGATAGATATTGAGACTTCAAGGTTTCTGAATATTCTACAAGCTTATCCAATTTTTTCGTTAGAGTTTCTTTGGTCTCATCTTCAGCCACTCCTATATAGGTGACGTTTTCTATATTGTCATATAGTTTATTGTCCTGTGAACCCATTAATCGAATGGTATGATCTTGATTATAATATCTGAATTTTTGGGTTCTGTATTTAAAGTTTATTTCAACCCCTACAAGATATGCATCTTCCTTAAACCAATCATCTATTTCAGGCATAAACGGTTCTTCTTTAAGGAATTTTTCCAAATTGATATATATCTTGTCGTCAAGTGAGAAACAACGAGTTGCAAAATGCCAACTTTGTGTAGATGTCTTTGTTAAAACACATGTGTACAATCCATGAGCACCCCTCCAATTGTTGATGATATAATAATCACGATGGCGAGGAGCTAATGCAATAAGTTGTTGCTGTAATGTTGTGAGAGGTTCTGTTACCGTACTTTGCTTAAAGAATAATGTCAACTTATCATTAATCTTGCTATAAAGGAATATATCTCTCAGATTATTATCTTTGTTGTTTACATAATACTTATGGAACACATCTTTTAGTTCATCATCTGAAAGATATTCCATAAGGTGTTCGACCGTATGACGATTGTCCTCATTAACGGGAATAAGATCACAAAGATTGTTTACTTTGGCTTCAAAATCTGCCCAAATATCATTCTGCGTATTGTTGAATAGGAAACGAATAGTTCCATGGAAAAACGAATGTTTTTCTGCCGTTTTTACTGCGGATAATAATCTTTCGTTTTTTTCAATCGTAGCTTTGGTTCGCTCTTCTTTGAACTGATCGGTTCCGGAAAATTGTTTGGAATCTTCTGATTGCAGAACCATGAAGATATCGTCGAGCGCACCTTTAAGTGCCATTTTATCAAACAGGTGGCACGCACGATAAAAACTTTGAAAATCTTCAACATCATTCGCTGAAATATTCCAAACAAAACGCATCCATTCTGTGTAATTGTCCTTGTTGATTGCACCTGAATTGCATTTTGATTTCTGAAAGTAAAGAGTTGCCCCATACATAGCAGCTCTTTGAGAATAGTTTTGGTCCAAAATCGCTGACCCCGAATATTCCCAATATGGTGTAATATTAAATTTGTTCTCTATGCCTTCGAAAATAGCAATTAGATAATCAAATGTATAATGTACTCCAAGAATTTTAAAGGCTTCTATGAATGGTTTTGTGGATATGTATTCATTTCTTTTGGTCTTTTCTGCAATGCTCCATAGATCTAAAACACATGTTAATCGGTTATATAAATCTGAATTTTCTTTGTATTCATTAATGGATTGCTTATCAAGCGAGCTTAAATCACACAAACTGGTATCATCGCATAACTTAACAAAAAGGAGATTTGCTATAATGCGTAATATCCGTGAATCCGGTATTCTTGTGGGACATATCTCCTTCCAGAACATATCCTGCCAGATAGAGTCAATTTTATTTTTCCAAATTTTAGGAACATTCTTACCGAACTCTTTTTCAATCGCCGCCTTTAAGTTTTCGAATTGAGTCAACTCTTTACCTCGGGTATTCATTTTTAGATAAATTTCATCACTTTTAAATGATAGTCCGAGGTCGAAATAAGAAAAATGAATTTTTTCTATATCCGGGAATACCCCTTTTTTACTATACATCTTGTGAATTTCATCAAGCATTCTCAATATAGAGTCTACTGTCGGGTCATTTAACCAATATGGTTGAAACCAAGTGGAAGCAATGATCGACTCTTTTGGTGAGCGTTCAGGGAAATCATACCATTCGTTATTTACGACATCTACGCAAAAATCAGAAGCCGCTTTTCTCGTTTCATAGATGAATTTTACTTTGGAAGCGTTTCCGTTTATCTTATCTCTATATAATGAAAGTAGGTAAAGGGTGGTAAGTCGCTGCTGCCCATCTATTGGAATGAATACTCGGACATCTTTATTGTCTTCAGTAATTTCTTGTCGAATTTCTTCTGATCCGAAAACAATTTGAAAATCCAATCCGAAATTATCCATTCCGAAAATATCGTCCAATAGCTTTTCCCGAACAATAGCTGCCCGAGGGTCTTCGCTTTCTTTCCTCCCTTGTGCATAGTCACGTTGAATTTTAGGGATTATAATAAAATCGGTTCTGTCTGTTAGTGCTGAATAAGTCAACTTGTCCCAAGATTGTTTTTCAACATCTTCTTCGGAAGTTATTTCGCTACCTGACGTGGAGTTAAATACGGGCGTATTAGATTCCTGAATTCTAATAGACGCTGTTTCTTTCAAATCCTTGGCATTGTTAAGATATTCATTTTCCAAAATATCTTTAATCTTGTGAAGATATGCCTCACGATCATAGTCGCTCCAGTAGTTATTCTTTTTATCTTTAATTTCCTTCTCTTGATTTTCTCGGGTGGTGTAGCCTTTGGTGAAAATCATTAACGATGATGGTGGCAGATAAAATCCTTGACTTTGTTTCAAAATTACACAGTCGCGCTTTTCATCATAGTTTTTGTTTCCGATACTTTTATTTATGTGGTCGGTCAAAAATGTAAGATTAGAAATCTCCATTATTGAATCTGTTAAAACAGCTACATAAGGGTCAATTTTATTTTTTAATCTTTCATCGTCTATATCGCGAAGTTTGGCTCCAATTGGCGGTAAATATGCCTCATCTACTGACGGGAAAGCCATAGCAGAACTTCTAACCGGGTTTTGGGGAGATATATGTTCAATATTCCACTCACAATTATGGAAATCACTAAAAGCGAATTTGGATATAGTTCTTTTATGATCTTTCCCTTCAGGACTTTCCAAGTTAAGGGTTAGTACATTTATTAACAACAGGAGATTCCATGCCCTTTCTTTATTCTCATCAAACCTAAAGTTTTTTTTTAGATAGGCGATAAAATCCTCTTCTCTATGTTCTTTTAATTTATCATCATACCAGCTTATTGTTTCAAGACATCTATATAACAGATAGTTGCGGAATTCATCGATGGTCTTACATTTAAGATAAGCCTCGTATATAACTTTAATGGAACGATTATTCTTTGCACGGAGAAATCCTATCAGGTTATATATTTCCGGGTTGTTATACCATCCTTCGAGTGTATGAAAAATGTCCATCACTTGTTCCCAAGTTTTAGAAGCAGATTTTAGGGAGTCGATTTTGTCCCGAAAGAATAAGTAATTTCTCAAATCTTGACCTTCATACAAGCGATTATCATCTAACTCTTGCATTAAGTTAAATATAAAGCTTATACATGAGGTAGGTTTCTCTCCTCTTTCATTCAGAAAATACCAGAAATCATCTCGCCGTAACTGGCGTTCAACCATGTCGAATTCCTCAGCGATTAATTCTTGTCTAAGTTGGTTACCTCCATTTTGGACGCCATACGAGCTGAGAAACAAGGCTTTTATAAGCTCTGCATTAGTGAGCGGTATTTTTCCGCTATTTAAGTTTTGAAAGGCCTTAATTTCTTCTTCTATTCCTTTTACTTCATGCCAAATTACGCATATATCTTTAAATAAATGCTTGGAGACAACATCTATATTGTCCTTAAGCCAATTGTTAATGAAAAGCCAACTTGCTAAAAGGTGGAATGACTCTACATTGTTATTCCCTTCAGTCTTAGAGAATACGTGAAATTGACGTTCCACATATTCATTCCATTTCTGAATAGCTTTCTTATTTATATTGTTTTTTAACAGAAGATCTCCTTTATATGGCTCAAAATCACCGAAACCTATGTTTGAAATTTTACTCAATTTGTCATTACGCTCATATCTTAGGCGAAATGTTTCCCTATTATTTTCCTTATTATCAAGACATAACAACAGTATCCAAATTGTGGTTAATCTTTGTTGACCGTCTATAACTCTATAGGCTTTATTTTCTTCTCTTACCACAAGCGGCTGCAGACAATAATACCCACCATTATTACTTGACTCAGCAAATTCTTTCAAGTCATTCAGTAGATCTTCAATCTGAGCACGTGTCCATCTGTACCCACGTTGATAGGTGGGAATCATAAAGTTTTCTCCGAATAAATCGGATATGGGTATAATATTATTGTTTTTATGATTAGACATGGTAAAAAGGCTGCTGATTAGAATTTAATTATAAGTTATAGATATATTAAAGGAGTGTCCTAACGATGAATATCCATTCACTTTTTTGTCTTTATTTACTGCTTTGAATCAAATCCCTAATATCAACATCTAATAATTCTGCAATTTTGCCGAGTGTTGGTAGGTCGGGCTGAATCTTATTGGTACACCATTTTGATATGGTTGTGGGGTTCTTCTCCAATTCTTCAGCCAGCCATTTACTGGTCTTTTTTCTTTCGCACAAAACTACTTTGAGGCGATTTAAGTCTTTCATCTCATCAAATTTGAATTTGGCGCAAATTTGATGAAATTTTCTAATACTACAAAGTCCTTATTCATATATTCAGAAAATATTTTTTGAAGTTTTTTCTTGCTACGCAATAGGCTGCATCCTGCCTATCTAACTTTGCAGTGTCAAACAAAAAAGGAAGTATGGGTGAGCGGTCGAAACCAGCCCTCTGCTAAGGGGCCGAGCCTCACAAAAGGCTCCGAAAGTTCGAATCTTTCTGCTTCCGCAAAATACTGGGGTGTCGCATAGCGGCTATTGCAGGAGACTGGAGCTCCTTGAGCCGAATGGCGAAAAAATCTCCCGTCTTCGGACATCGTAGGTTCGCGTCCTACCGCCCCAACAAATATATGCTTCCGTAGCTCAGTGGATTAGAGCGTCACGCTACGAACGTGAGGGTCGCAGGTTCGATTCCTGCCGGAAGTACCGAAATGAAAAAAGGCTTTGACAATATGCCGAATGGCGGTTATGTCAAAGCCTTCTTTTTATGCGTCTTCAAGTAGAAGTTCAAGTTTATGTTTTACCTTTGATAAGACATCACCGAGTTCATTGGCTGGCATTACTGTCTCAAATTGTCTCAACTTGTCGATTGCGTCTGAAATGAGGTCACACATATTTGAGTCCAACGGTGAATTTGATATAGAGTAGTCCTCATCAGCGTATCTGTAAAACTTACCTTCGTAAACCTCAATCGGTGCTTCGTAGCCGAGTTTATCAGACCGCATTACTTGTATGTCGGCCTGAACAGTCCTTACTGAAACACCCCTGGTTATTCCTTCCATATGGTACAAGGAGTCGGAACAAGCCTCGACGAGATCATCCAGAGTCCACCGCCTGTACTTGTTCCTCAGGCACCGGTCTATGGTTTTGTATCTTATTAGTGCATTTTTGTTTACTGGCATGGCTGCGATAATAGTCTTCTTTGTTCATGATTGTATTGTTTTTGGGTGCCATGCCGTGACAATAGGATAAGCCATAACAAGGCACAAAAAAGTCGGAAAGCGTTGTGGACCTTCCGACTGTTTTATCCTGATTGTCTGTGGTAAAGTTATTTCAACTCATACAGACCGCATTGGTATATCGTCGGAGCAATCCACATGGCACACTTCGGTAGCCTCTATACCTGATGCTATAGAGACTGCAGTCGAAGTTGCGATAGCTACGGCGAAGCATTGTGGACGATATGTTGAGTTGTGTTGTCTGCATTGTTTCCTTTTTAGTATGCGCTCGAAAGCGAGTACAAAGTTACTTGATTTTCTAGGTATAACCAAGCGGCATTTAGTCGGTGACAGCAAATAGCCAAATGGGTTTCGGACGCCGGGTGCAAAGATATAGCCCTGCTACGCAATGTATCTGCGTAGCGGGACTA
The DNA here is from genome assembly GCA_014800945.1 of Barnesiella sp. Lineage (GTDB taxonomy): Bacteria > Bacteroidota > Bacteroidia > Bacteroidales > Muribaculaceae > Paramuribaculum. Next base: position 60,115 of record JAAVFD010000022.1, read on the forward strand.
AATTTGTTATTTACTCATTACCGAATAAAGGATAACCACTTGACCGGCGCCGGACTTTATTCATGTCAATACGTTATTTGTCATGAACGTTACAGCTATCTTATAACTTACCCGGGGAAGTGGAAATTTCTAAATAAATCAGGTGGGTTGGAAAAACTTAGCAGATGCCGACCGCTTCCTGCATTATTCGTTTGGCGCGGGCCTCTACCATTGAGTTCCAGAGGCGTGAATCCTGAAGTTTTGCCATAGGGATATACTGCTGGAAGCGAGAGAAAAACTTCATAGGTTTTTCGATGTTCCAATTCGTGATGACTTCGCTCCAGTCTGCTTTGTCAGCGAACTTTTCCAGAAGAGGCCAGTTGTTGTAGAAGCAGTCTCGATTTGAGATTGCCTTCCAGTCCCAGCGGTTGGCAAACTTATGGAGAGTAATTTCGTTAATGATGTGGTCCGGACAATACTGAGAAAAGTCGCTCCAGTTAAGTCTGCCGGCGAACTTGTTGATGCCGTCGAGAGTCCAGATGATGTTGCGGTTTTCGCTAATCTCGTCCCAGTCAAGCTTGTCGGCGTACTTGTCAATAATGTCCATACTCAGAGATTCATTTTCAGAAATCTCCTTCCATGCCTCTGTTTCGAGGACTGAGTTGAGAAAGTCGTTGTTTGTAATAGTTTCCATTGTTTTCGTTGTTTATATTGTTTACGATGCAAAGGTAGGAGGGAGGTGTATTAAAGTGCGGTACAGAATATAAAATTTTTATTATAAAAGTAATCTCGGTGACTTATTTAGTTGGATAGGCTGTGTCCAAAAAATGCGTTTTGAAACACAGCCTCTCCTTCCAGTGCGTGATGTCAGAGCATTAGAATCCGATTTTTTGATAATTGCGCGAAATCCTCTCTTGGCGGCAGGTGGTCATTAGCTCATCAATATTGATGCTTTCATCTCCGGTGAGTATAGCGTTTACTGAGTGCTTCCGGACAATATTCTCAATTTCACCTCCCGATAGGTCAAAACCGTTAGCCAATATTTTAGCATCTTGTTCCGTGAGCCCTTTCAGCATGGCTTTCCATATTTCCGCCCTTGCTGTTAATGTTGGCTTGTCAAATCTGATTTTGTAGAGGAATCTACGCTCAAATGCCTTGTCAAGATTTGTGGTGAGGTTTGTTGTAGCAATCATAATTCCTTCGAGGGTTTCCATTTCCTGAAGGATGATGTTTTGAATAGAGTTTTCCATCTTATCGACAGCTCTTGCGGCTCCTTCCATTCTGACACCTAACACGGCGTCGGCTTCGTTAAACAGCAATATAGGCGCGAGTTTGGATTTCTTGCAAATATTTCTGTAGCGGTCAAAGAGGGCTTTGATGTTTTTCTCGCTTTCTCCAACCCAGCAACTCTTGATTTTGTCAACATCCACTCTCATGATATCGCGGCCTGTCTGACGTGCAATCTGATACACGGTCTCTGTTTTGCCAGTGCCCGGAGCACCGTAAAAAATGCAGCAGAATCCGGGTCTCATTCCGGCGGAGCGCAGTCTGGATTGTACATCATCAAAGCGCTTTTCAGAAAGGATTGATGATAGCTCGGAAATCTGACCCTGCTCCGAATCATTATAAATCAATTTCTTTTCGGCAAGTGTGTCAGCTTTTATAAGGCTTTTGTCAGATGCACCAATGTTGCTGATATTTAGTTCGCCAAGCAGTTCATCCTTAGTCTTTTCAGTGAGTTTGAACGCATCGCTGCGTGCCATGCCATCTTCATTGACATTCTCGATAAGTCCCTTTTCAAAGAGTTCGGAGTCTCTGTTTCTAAGTTCACGCTTGACATAGCCGGGTATGTCTTCATTATCATAAATGTCGTCGATATCGTGAAATCCGATATTGTCATCGTTGTCTTCAACAAACAGGTGAGCCATGAAAACCAGCAACAGGGTATCTTCCTTGGAAAGATTATAGCATCTCAAGGCTTTTGCAAATGTCGAGTCTTTTATTTCCTCAAGCATTTCTAAAGTGGTATTTACCAGAGATTCATAGGTTTGCTCGCCATTATCCTTCTCATTCATGAGCCTGTCAAATTTGTCGAAGAAAGTCATAGTGTCAATAATCGGTTCCTCAACATGAACATAGGGCAGGTTTGTGCGCAATGCTTTCAAAACGGTGTCCGGTACCCTGTAACTTATAGATCTTCTACGGTATGAAGATCTGATGTAATGACTTTTCTCAAGTACATCAATTTCATCTGAGAGGCGAAGAATCCTTGTGGTGCGACAACCGATGTAGCGTGCTATTTCAGAAGGTGTTATACAACTGTCATCGCTGCGGTCAACAAAAATAGAAAGCAAAACGGTCTGCATGGGGCTGAGTTTGAGTTTCTTAGACGCATATTTGATGTGAGTTGAGGCATTGTCAAAGAACTCTTTGTTCAAATTAGAGTCTTCTGCGAGTTCAACGATATACTCAAATGCTTCAAGAATACTCTTAGGCTTGGCGTTTTTAGCTGCATCTAATTTTTTCGAGTTGTCTTTTTTAGGTAGTTCCAATTGTCTCATAGTTTGCTAATTTTTATTGACGACACAAAGTTATGGTTGACCTGTACCATTTATCGGTACAGGATTATTTTTTTATAATGGTCCGGTGAATTTTTTTATCGGGTTCCCTCTTTCCAGTGAGTCGTGGCTATTCCAGCGGTGTGTGTTAAACTCAGCCAAAACAGTTTCATTCTGCCGGAGTAATTTAAGTTTGAGTCTCTGATAGGCAATAGATTTATTCTGGGTCTGAGAGCGTTCGTCTGAGCATTTCACAGCAATGCCGGAAGGTAAATGTATGGCTCTAACGGCAGTCTCTACTTTATTGACATTCTGTCCGCCTTTTCCTCCAGACCTACAGGTTTCGTAAGCAATGTCTGATTCATCAATCTGAGGAAGTTCCACCTCATCGAAGAAATTGATGCCGACAAACCAGTTGTTGCGTCTGTGATTTGGACGGTAGGGGTTTCTGGTAGAACGCCACAGCACTGTTCCGCTCCACTCTCTTGTCGCAGCAGGTGAAATAAGAGCGTCAGTTGCGAAGGTCATGGACATATAGCAATCTCTCACCCTGTTGTGAGGTTCGCAGTCGGTAAGTTGGAGCGAAGGTATGGCTTTTTGCAGCTCACGCGCAACAAGTGTCACCGCTCTGGCACATTCTACCGGACCGCGTCCGGCTGTAATCTGTATATATTTCTTCATTCTTCTTTGTCTTTAATGTTTAGTCTGGGTTTAATGAAGGATATAATTTCTACCGTAGGTTTGATAAGTTCGAGTATCTCATCGGTTGGCTTATATGCCATGGGAGATTCGTCTATAGTGCCCATGCATACTGATGTGGAGTATATACCGGTCATTGATTTTTCGTAATCGTTGAGAGTGAGTTGTTTTCTTGCCTGGGCGCGGCTCATTATGCGTCCAGCACCATGCGGCGCAGTGTTCAGCCATAGTGGATTTCCTTTACCGGTGCAGATAGCTATTCCGTCACGCATATTGAATGGTATTGCAACCTTTTTGCCTTCGGACGCGTCTATGGCCCCTTTGCGTAGCATAGGCATTTCACCGGAAATGTCTATATAATTATGTGTGGTGAAGATGGACTCACTGCATTTCGCCTTGCACAGCTTCCGGAATATGGTGAATATACGGTCACGAATAATAATGTGGTTATACAGAGCGTATGCATGGGCTATAACCATATCAGACAGGTATCCTTTGAGCGAGTCTCCCCACAGATAGCCGACGTGATTTGCCCGCTTGGGATTTTGCGCTATGTTGTGCCAGTGGCCGGCGACTTTTACACCAAGATTTCTCGACCCGCAATGGATTGTCAGCCAGTACTCTGACTGGTGGCAGGAAGCCGCCCCTCCATAACCTTCACCATATTCAATGAAATGATTACCTCCTCCAAGTGAACCGATGCTCTTGTAAAATATACCTTCCTGAAGCTTTATGCGCCGGCAGAAGTCTGTGATGAAACGAGCATCGATGCGTGGAGCATCGTTAATGAGATCCGGTGCGCATGAACGAGCCCTTTGATACTTGGTGTTTAGGAATTTGAATAAATCCTTCTCATTAAGTGAATTTTTAGAGCAAATTTCTGTTCCCATCGGTATAACCTCTCTTATTCTATGGTCAAGCAGGGCATAATCTGCCTCAGAAACCGGTGTGGAAAGTCGGTGAAGAGATATGGTGCAGCCTATATCTACTCCAACATGATCCGGGTTGACATACATCACCACCGGATAAGCCGTGCCCACGTTGCATGATGTTGCAGCATGAACGTCAGGCATCTGCACGATGGGTATTCCAGCCATGGCAGGATGATCACATAATTCCTTAACCCTGTTGAGTGCGGTTTCCTCTATGCTGTCTGTAAATATTTGAGCTGATGTTGTTTTTCCTTTTATTATCATAGTATTTGTAATTTGAATGCAAAGTTGAAATGTGTATGCGCAATATATTTGCGCACTTGTAAAAAGTTAGCTACCTTTACAAAAAAAATATCGGTTATGCCCCTCAATCGTGCCACTCTTATTCGCATTTCCACTATCGACAAATGTCTTCAAAACCATTACCGTCGCTGGACCATCAATGATCTTATAGATGCCTGTACAGATGCTCTTGCAGAGTATGAGGGGCGAAGTAATCCGGTAAGCCGCCGAACCTTTCAAAATGATTTGGCGCTGATGCGCAGCGACAGGCTGGGATATAACGCTCCTATAGTTGTGCGTGAAAACAAGTACTATGAGTATGAGGATCCGGATTTCAGCATTACCCATCTACCACTGAATGACGAAGGACTTGATGCACTAAATTCGGCTCTTGACATTCTTCGTCAGCTTCAGGGTTTTCCTCAGCTTGCCTCATCCATTGACACGATTAGTAAACTCAATGAGCAGATTTCCCGCCATACCGGTGTATCGATTCCTGCAATGGACATGGAAAGTGTGCCGGGTTACACGGGTTCGGGATTTATCGGAACCATTTATGATGCTGTGAGAAAACAGCAAACCATAATAATTGAGTATCAGTCGTTCAAGGCTCGCCAGTCAGAGGCTTTGGTGGTGTATCCTTATTTATTAAAAGAGTACCGCAACCGATGGTTTCTTATAGGAGAAAAAGCCACCAACCGCGTTCCGCAGGTAAATATCTTCGCTCTTGATCGAATTCATTCGGTGAAACCGGATAAGGAGCATCCATTCAAGAAATGCGTTGATTTTGACCCGGAGCATTTTTTTGATGACACTATCGGTGTTACGCGTCAGATAGGTGATAAGCCACGCAGGGTAGTTATAAAAATTGACCGTCAGCAGGCACCGTATGTGGAATCAAAACCATTTCACCGGTCGCAAAAGGTAGAGCAGCGATTTCGAAACGGCGGCATTCAGATATCACTGAAAGTAGTTATCAACAAAGAACTTGAACGGTTGATTCTGGGTTACGGTGGTCATGCTGAAGTGATAGCGCCTCCGGAATTCCGGGCAAGCGTGGCAGAAAGTGTGCGCATTGCTGCATCACACTACAGCGATAGCATCAAGAATATCAAATAGATGAGTCATTCCGGCATCCGAACAGCGGTGACTGAAGTTGTCAGCTATTGTCAGGTGTTCCGCCGGTATGAGTGGTTTAAGAGCATCAAGGTGAGAAGTGCCCAGCAATTCATCCTGTGTGGAACAGAGTGCATAAATATTTTCACGCTTATTCATAATGGCTTGCATTACATCATACCGGTTGTACTTATTGAGTGTCTCATCTGTAAGCCTATATGTCTGAACACCATCAAGACGTGGACAGAAATACTCCAGATCTTCACCTTTCCATTGAGCTAAAGTGTCCTTAGGGTATAGACTCGGATTGACAACAACCCGGAATGCATTGTCACTTTCACACATTATCGTCATCCATCCTCCGAGGGAAGTGCCGACAATAATCTGAGGGTGCTCCTTTGCGATAATGCCGTTGATTTTGGCAAGGGACGCCTCCGGGTCAGCGTCCACCTCGGGAGCAATTACCCGGTAACGTCCCTCAAAATGCTTTTGCAATTGCTCACGCTTTGAACCATTTGATCCTGAGCGGAATCCGTGAATATACATAATCACGGGTAAGTTTGAGTTTGTATGTTCCATAAAAGAATTTTAATTAAGTTATATCGCAGGGTTAGTCTATTTGCCGGACGGATTCCACCAATTTGCATATTTTACACGGTTACGGTCTTTGCGAATTAGCTGAAATGAACACTCATCAGTGTCAACCTCATACGTGTCATAGATAATTGGTGAGTAACCAAAATCAGTTAAAATTCCGACCTTATCTCCGCGGCAGGTCATAAAAAATAAAGACGGTAGCTCCTCAGGGTCATCAACAAGTATCTCATCTTCATAAATCTCATCGGCTATGCAAGGCATAATGGATTCGAGAGTCGTAAGGGAGTGTCGGTGTTGAGGGTTATTGTTGGTGGATTGGCATATAGAACGAAGGGCTCCCCATTTCATTGTCTGCTTATTTTGAACGAAAAAGAGTTTTCGTTCCCAGCGCTCAGTTATTATAGCGTTATATAGAAATTCTGTCATCAATGTTGTAGTCGGTTCAAGTGAAGCTAAAGCCCACCCTTTGCCATTCGAAACCGGGATAAACTTGAGCTTATCGGTCATAGCGTCAAACTGTGTAAAGGTATCTTCAAAAATGTTGGGCAGTAGTTGTTCGCCCGTAGGCGAAACTAATCCAATGAAATGTTTATCTCCTGATTTTTTAGGACGCCAGTCGTAATTGTTTTCATACGCCTGTAGCTTTCTATATCTTTTTCGCTCCGTCAGGTCTCCAAAAAGGGAAGGTTTTTCCTCCCTCAATTTAATATATTCTTCAGCCTGTGCTCTTGTAGGAGCTATTCTTAAATTAGTATTTACATAGCATGAATGCCAATAATTCATGTAATCATAGTAGTGCAGTTGCCCTTCCTCAGATGTAATTTGATCCACAATGTGCCCGAAAGAATGTATCCGTTTCATGTCACACTATTTTTTTATTAACTTTCTAATATCCCTAATATCTTCAGACCATCTGCATTTCCCATCTCCGGGCATGCTCCACTCATCCATAATTTCCCTTACTTTGGTAGGTAAATTATAGTCGGATCCGATTCGTTGCCTGATGATTCGACGGAACCGTTTGTTTGCTTGACGCTTTCCTGCTTTGTTCGAGCGTCCAGCAAACCAAGTTACCGGGTTCCTCTTTCTACTTCGTGACATTGGTAGAGTAATAATGATTATTCATTTTCAGGATTATTTCGGCAATTTCATCACGGAGATTTTGCGGTGACAGAACTTCAAGTTGGTCACGGTGAAGGAGTAGCTCCTGAATGAAATCGAAAGTAGGAATTAGGCTGAGCGAGAAATCGGTATGGCCGTCTTTTGTCTCCAACTCTTTTTGGCTATGATGAATAGGCAACGAGCGGAGATAACCCGGCAGTTCTGCATAGGTGCGGATAACAATATTTTCGATCTTACGCTCTACCCCGGTGACTATACCAAAGACATCATGAAAATAGTCTGCCGGAACAAAGTTTTTCGGATATGTGAATGATTTATCTGTCAGGCATAGATTCTTTATTCGGTCAAGCGAAAAAATTCGTTTCCGATTGTTTTCTATCAAGCAAAGAACATACCAGCGACGCTTGAAGAGCTTGACACACAACGGACAGACCCTCCCTGAAAACTTGACTCCTACGAAATTTTCGTATGTAATATCTGCCATAAGATTTTGCTGAAGCGACTGCAGAACCGGTTCAAGCCATTCCCGCCCTGATGGGATGTCTTCGAGCAGTATCTTATCGGATATAGAAGCGTTGCCAAGCAGAAGCTCACCGAGAGAAAAACTGTCAATAGCCCACTTTGTCAAGGAGTTTTCCTCGATAGCTTCGGGGTTGGCTATGCTATAAAGGTTGAGTCCACGACCGCGACGGCATTCTATGTCAATACCGAAATGACGGGCCACCGCCTGACAGTGATTGTAAAAAGTGCGTTTCGTCAGCTCCGAACCGTTGTCGTTAACAGATGATTTGCTCCATTGAGTTGCAATCTCGTCAAAGGTCATTTCACCATTTATCTTCAGGGTATCGATGAGCCAAAGGTATCGCTTTAATAGTAATTCAACCATCGTCAATATTTTTTAGGTTACGCAAAATTAACAGGCTAATCGGCAATAACATTTCCGATTGAAAAGTTAGAGAAAAAAATCGGCAAAAATTATTTCTGCCGATTCTTTAAATGTAGGTAATTCGGTCAGAGTTTCTGAATAGTAAATGCTCCGGTGGTAACAGAGATACCTGTGATTTTGATACCTAACTGACGGTCGTAGGCAGCAAGAATATCATTGATATTCGGTGCGGATCCTTCCTTTGAGATTTGTACTGTCATTCCTTTGGCAATACCTTTGCTCCCGCCTATATTGCGGTTTGCTGTAACTTTAAATGCGTATGGCATGATATAAAATAATTAATTGGTTCGGGAGCAAAATTGGCTGCTTAATCGGCAGTATTCGTTCCGATTAGATTATAATTTTATTCGGTGAGTTGAGAACAGAGTAATCGGCGTTCATAATCGCTCCATTGGAGTATATAGTTCCATTTTCAGTTTTTATGCCGTGTTGAGCGTGGATATGACCGAAAAGGTGAGCTCTAAGATGGAGGTTAGATATTCTATCAAGCAGTTCCTCAGAACCATAATTGATATTATCGTCAAAGTCAAGGATTCCGAAGGCAGGGGAGTGGGTAATCAGCACATCGGTATCATCCGGGATTTTGGCATAGTTGCGGCTCTGGCGCTCTGTTATGCAATCTTCCAAAAACATTGGAACACCATAAAACTTGACACCATCAATCTCAATTCCAGAGTTGGTGAGTTGATGCACATTGTCCGGTAGTCCGTCAATGTTGGCTCCATATAGGCAATCGTCATGGTTGCCACAGATAAAAATTTTATGTTTGTACGGCAAGTCACAAAACCAATTCAGGAAATCAAGAGCTTCCTGTTCGGTTCCGACCATGCAGAAGTCACCGGAATGCACAACCACATCGGCTTCAGGTAAATCCAGGAGCCGATGATGGCAGTTGTGAGTATCAGAAAGATGCAGAATTTTCATATTGTTTTTTCTACAAAGGTAGAATACTTCTGTATCATTTTACGATGCAAGATAAAAAAATATTAGGTAGTTATAAGCTGTATCACAAAATGAGCCACCCTTGGTTTAATTTTGCGCCCAAAAAATATATAATCACAATGAAAACAATCAAATCCAAAACATTACAATCACCGGAAGGAGTTGCCCTCCTTCTAGAAAATATGTGGCTACGGCACAAAGCCGGAATGAAGCAACGTTCGGATAATGTGTTCTTCATTGATTTTCCTCCTCTGACAGAGAAAGAGAGGGAGGAGATTCGTCGTAAGGATGATTTATCACAGCGTCCTGATGACACTCAGGAGGAACTTTTTGGAGGATGGATATAAAACTTTCCTAAGTGCGCAATAAGATTGCGCATCGGCTTATGAACTTTGCCTTGCAAAATAAAAAGACTGAAAAAATATGAGGACAATAGACGGCCATGACGTGAAGATTTTCACTGATAATATTGAGGAAACTGCATTGGAGCAGATTAAGGAACTGCTTTCGATTGATGTGTTTTCCGACAAGAAGATACGCATCATGCCCGACGTTCACGCCGGAGCCGGGTGCGTTATCGGCTTTACCGGCGACCTGGGAGACAAGGTGATACCCAATATTGTGGGTGTTGACATAGGCTGCGGTATGCGTGTACTAAATCTCGGGAAAATCACCGACATTGACTTTCATGCATTCAACGAACATATCTGTAGTAATGTCCCCTCCGGCAAAATTGTGCGTGAGGACCGTTTCGGCTTCAATCCACTTGTGGGTGAGGAAATGGACATATACCGCGAGGCAAAACAACTTGTTACGGAACTTTACTGCTATCGTGAACTGAAAGATTCCGGACGTATCAATAAGTCAATCGGCTCGCTCGGTGGCGGCAACCATTTCATTGAGCTTGACAAGGACGACGATGGTAATGTTTACCTTGTTATCCATACCGGTTCACGCAACCTCGGCAAGCAGGTCGCTGACATCTATCAGGCAAAAGCTATCAAACACCTTACTGCCGGGGCGGATGAATTTGAACAGGCGATTAAGCGAACCATTGAGGAGTATAAGGCAGCAGGTCGTCGCGCCGAATTGCAAAATGTTATCAAGAAGATGCGCAAGGAGCATAAAGCAGCTGAACCGTCGCTTCCTGCTGACCTCTGCTATGTTGAGGGAGAAGGACGCGAGCATTATCTTCACGATATGCGCCTATGCCAGCGGTGGGCAGTGCTCAACCGTAAGCTGATATCGCTGTTGCTTCTTCGTTTCTTCCCCGGTGTAGAGGTAAAAGAGGAATTTGAATCCGTTCACAATTATATCAGCGATGAGAACATTATTCGCAAAGGTTCTATCTCAGCGGCCGAAGGAGAGCGTTGTATTATTCCGCTGAATATGCGCGACGGCTCGTTGCTTTGCACAGGCAAAGGAAATTCCGACTGGAACTGTTCAGCCCCTCACGGAGCGGGACGAGTGCTGAGCCGCACTCAGGCATACGAGAAAATTACGATGGAAGACTTTGAAGCATCCATGCAGGGAATCTATTCGGAGTCGGTCAACGACTTCACCCGAGATGAGTCGCCGATGGTGTATAAACCGGCAGAGGAAATAATTGCCAATATAGGCGATACAGTAAATATAGACACACTTATCCGTCCAATCTTTAATTTCAAGGCATCAAAATAATATGAAAAAATCAAATCTGTACCGCAAAATGAGACAGAATGTAGTTACTTTTGTAGAGTAAAAAATTTTTTAACATGAACCAACTGCCGAAATACACCTGGCTGATTGAAACAATCCGCCGTGCCGGGAAGATTACCCACAAAGAACTGTCAGATAAATGGGAGAGCAATAAAGAGTTGAGCGACTCTAACCCCCTCCCACGTGCAACATTCAACCGTTGGCGTGATGCGATTTTTGAACAGTTCGGCATTATTATTGACTGTCAGAAAACCGGGGGCTATATGTATTTCATTGCTAATCCGGAAGATATAGACGAGGATAAGCTCAAAAAATGGATGCTTGATTCTTTTGCGGTCGGAAATGTTATCGGGGAGAATCTGGCATTAAAGGACCGCATATTGGTTGATGAGATTCCTTCCGGTCGAGATCATCTCACCACCATTATGGAAGCGATGAAAGAGAACCGTGTAGTGAATATCACTTATCGTCCTTTCACGAAATCACAGAGCTACACTTTTCCCATTGAACCATATTGCGTTAAGCTGTTTGAAAACCGCTGGTATGTGCTGGCTCACAATACCCACTATGATGACATAAGGCTTTATGGACTTGATCGTGTGGAAAGTGCGCAGGTCACCAGCGAGACTTTCAAATTGCCCAAAAGCTTCAGAGCTTCGGAATATTTCTCAACAGCCTACGGGATTGTATTAGAGAATAGAGAGAAGCCTGAAAAAATTGTGATCCGCGCCAATGAAGACCACAAGCATTATCTCAATTCTTTGCCTATCCACCATAGTCAGAAGTTGATTGAAGATTGCGGAGAATATGCTGATTACGAGCTTTTTCTTGCTCCTACTTATGATTTTGTGATGAAACTCCTTCAGGCTGGAGCAATGGTTGAGGTAATAGAGCCGTCTCATTTACGCAAGACTATGAAAGGTTGGATTTCTGATATGTATGAACTGTATAAAATGGAATAGCGGCATCCTGCCACCCCTAAATTCCATGCCATCTCTTATGCCTTCCACACTATGAGTACTCAATATTATGATCCAAACGAAGAATTAGAGTTATCCACCAGCGGCAACTTGCCCCGGGTGAATATGAACTTTTTATTAATCCTAAATATCTGCGGCAGGATGCCGCATCTCCCAGATGAATAACTTTGCCGCAATAGATTTTGAAACAGCAAACGGTCGTCGTTCAAGCGTATGCAGTGTAGGTATCGTCATAGTTCGTGGCGGCGAGATTGTTGATAAATTCTATAGCCTTATCCAACCTGCTCCAAATTATTATACATATTGGACTACTGAGGTTCACGGTCTTACACGGCGTGACACCGATGGTCAGCCGACATTCCCCGAGGTTTGGGCACAAATTGCACCTCGGATTGAGGGATTACCGCTCGTAGCTCACAACCGTCCGTTTGACGAAAGCTGTCTGAAAGCCGTCTTTGAGGAATACGGTATGGAATATCCCGATTATGAGTTTCATTGCACTCTCGCAGCTTCTCGCCGGTGCCTTGACTTACCAAGCCATCAACTTCATCTCTCGGCAGCAGCTTGTGGCTACAATATGGAAAATCACCATCACGCACTTTGCGATGCCGAAGCCTGTGCCGCTATAGCGTTGAAAATTCTATAATAAAAAAGGAGGTATGGAAATGTTCTGGAATATAATACGGCAGCAATTCAAACTGTTGCGCTTCGCCATTCTCCCGGGCATCCTTGGAGGAATAGCCTGTTTCATCGGACCGCCCCACTCAGCATCAATCAAGGCTTTGATAGGCGTAGTCATTGGTTGTGCCATTCAACATTGCTTTATGGTTCCGGCTATTAAGGATGTCATTAAAGCCAGTGAGGAGCTGTTAGGTCATCTTTTTGAGGATGAAGATTAAAACTATCACAACCTGTATCTAAATCTGATACACCACAGAGCTACCTTTGCAATCGTAAAGGTAGCTCTAAATCAATTATGGCAAAGAAAAGTATATTTACATCAAAGTATGATACTCCGAAGAAACGCATTCAACCCTTGATTGAATGGATGTCGCATGGAGTATATGAGAAGGAACATATCATCTCAATGGCTCTTCTATGTGCGGTTGCGGGTGAGAACATGTTTCTTCTCGGTCCTCTGGGAACTGCTAAGAGTATGGTGGCAAGTCGTTTGAAGATGGTTTTCAAAGATGGTAAATCTTTTGACTATCTGATGTCTCGTTTTTCTACCCCGGATGAAATATTCGGACCGATATCTATTTCCAGATTAAAGAATGATGACCGCTATGAACGTCTCACCGCTGGATATTTACCTGAGGCTGATGTCGTATTCCTCGATGAGATATGGAAAGCTGGACCTTCCATTCAGAATACATTACTCACGGTAATCAACGAGCATATATTTCATAATGGCGGACAGATAATGCGCACACCAATGAAAGTGCTTATTGCGGCCTCTAACGAACTACCGGCAAAAGATGAAGGCCTCGAAGCCCTTTGGGATCGATTTCTTGTGCGCATGGTCTCAAACTGTATTGAGAGTGATTCTTCATTCTTTAAGATGATTAAAGGCACAAAAGTAGAAATGCCGGAACTACCTAATTATCTATATATCACAAATGAATTATATTGTCAATGGCAGCAAGAATCAAAAGATATTGACGTTCATGAATCAGTGGTCTCGGCTATCAAGGCTCTTCGCAAAAGCCTCGATGCATTGGAGAAGGAGGACGGCAATCAGCTCCGATATTATGTGTCAGACCGACGTTGGCGAAAGGCATATCGCCTTATGCAGACTTCGGCTTATTTAAATGAGCGTCAGGAGATTGACCTCACTGATTATCTTTTGCTGATACATAGTTTCTGGAATGATGTGGATTGTATTCCGAATGTGTTGAATGCATTCACGTCAAGTATTTCCGATAAAGTTCTCAAAGGACTTTCAAAAATAGATAAGTCTATACGGCAGATAATGACATCCACCCCGGGGACGCAACCGGAATCCAACGCTGCTTCAACATCTGAAAAGAATGATTTCAAGGAGTATGATTATTTCTACTATTTTGTTGAGAATTATCCCGATGGAGAAACATATTTTTCCAAATGGGATTATGCTGCATTATCCAATCAACCACGGGATGGCGTAAGGTACTATGACAGTAAAAGGAATAAGTTTATAATCCATGCGCTAATTCCAGGCCGCCCGTTTGATGCAAAATCACAAAATGCTACGAATCTTACGAAGATCAAAATTCAGAAGTGTCCGAACGGAGCAATTATAGACGGGATTCCATACGCATTTCAGCGTAAAAATGCGGCATCTGAGTTGTTGACTTCTTCCGAACCAATATTACCGGTATATCAACGAGTATCATCGGTTCAGGAGCTTTTTAAGAACTGCGTTTGTGAGTGGGAACGTACCATTGATACTCTATTGCAGGAAGATAACAATATATTTCTATCTTCCAATGATATGGCACTTGTCAGAAAAATGATCAAGGAGGTAAATGAGCAAATAAAGACAACAGAGGTTAAACTCACTAATATTGTTATGATACTGAAATGATTGATTATACTGACGTTGACGCTAAACTTGAAGAGTATAGCGAAGCTTTCGACATCTATATGGAAAGTGGTGAGATGCCACCTACAATGCCCGAAGAGGACTGTCTTGCTGGATACATGAAGGAAGTAATCGACAACAATCCGCAGATTGACGGTACCGATACCACATGGGTAGAGGTACTGAAAGAAGGATTGTTGAGTTACTTCTATCAGCTTCTTCAAGCGTTCTCCTCTATTCAGCAACAGGCTGAAAAAGAAAAGGATTTTATCCAATCATTTGAGGATGCATCAATTGAAAAAAAACGTGCATTATGGAGTGATGTAAGAAATTTGATTAGTAAGAAGTATTCAAAATTTGAAGTGAATCTTGAAGGATATACTAATCAATTTGCAACAGAAGAAACAGATGCTGTAATGTGTGCATTAATAAGTGATTGGAAAAAAGCGTGTGATGAACACTGTCAACAACAGCAAATGTCAATTTTGAGTAAAAGCCAAAAAAACTGGGCGCTATCAATGAATGAAATTGGTAATCAAGATTATGAAGAACGACGCCGTATAGCAGACAAAGTGTATAAATCACCCACACTCCAGGAGATAGTGGAGATAATTGGTAGAGCTAAAGACTCCACCAAAGAGGAAGATAATATCATTTATTCCTTTCTTCCTAAAGGAGTAAAATCTGGTCTGCCATCAGATGATATTGACAGAATTGAAACCGGTGATAACCTACATCGGACACTTGCCGTTGAATTTGCAATGCCCGATAACCTCTTTTTCTTAAAATATGCAGAAAAAGAGCTTCAACAACTGGCTCAGATTAGCCAGAGACAGCCAAAGAAGACTGAACTGCATCGACCGAAACCAAGACCTAAGAAAGGTCCAATCATTGTGGCAGTAGATACAAGCGGTTCTATGTACGGGCAACCTGAAGAGATGGCTAAGTCACTTCTGACTCAATTAGTCAGAATAGCTCGCAAGGAATTTCGTAGCTGCTATCTCATTACATTTTCTGTGAGGATCAAGACAATTGACTTAGGCCGCTCAGCCAATTTATTGAAGATGAAAGAGTTTTTGGATACAAGATTTACCGGAGGCAATGGCGAGGAACAACTTATTATAGAAGCACTACGACTACTTGAGACCGGCGACTATGAGATGGCGGATGTGTTGATTATTTCTGATTTTATTTTCAACAAACCGACTCAGAAAGATATTGACCGTGTTGCAAAGGCAAAGTCTAAAGGTACACGTTTTTATGGGCTACAGATAAATTCATCTTCAACAGCCTATGACCCAATTCTTGATAAAAAGTGGAAAGCATGAAAGAACTTACTTTTAAGATAAATCCACGATTCAGACTCGTTGTCTCAATGCTATAATTATTATCTCTATCTCACGGAAAATAAGTAACTTTGCATTTGTATGGAGGTTGAATTTATATCAGGCAAAGACCATTATGAAAAGGTCATAGCAAGAGTGACTTCTGTGAGGAAGTCGCTTTGGATTGGTACGGCTGACATAAAAGACCTTCATGTTAAAGCAGGCTCTTCAACCGAACCATTCCTTGCTGTACTTGCAAGACTAATACAAAGAGGTGTTGAAATCAGGCTAATCCATGCAAAAGAACCGGGACCGGCTTTCCGAGAGGATTTTGACCGATACCCGATTCTAAAAACCGGACTGGAGAGGATGCTGTGCCCGCGAGTACACTTCAAGATGCTAATATTCGATTTCGAGACCGCCTACATTGGCTCAGCCAACCTGACAGGAGCCGGAATAGGCATGAAGAGCAATAACCGGCGCAACTTCGAGGCTGGAATACTCACCAACGAACCCCATCTTGTTGAGGCATCCTGTGAGCAATTTGACAGCGTATGGCGCGGAGCCAATTGCACCGACTGCGGACGCCGCCAATTCTGCCCCGCCCCCATCAAATAATATTCAATTCCCTCACGGCTATTTTTATAAACTGTGATTTATTGATTCGTAGATTTGAAGTCCTCTTTGTTGACATTCGGGATGAGCTTGGCTATTTGTTCTACTTTGCTTGAGAGGTCAATGAACTGACCGGGATAGAAATTACTGACGCCGATTGCGCGGAGCTTGCCCTCGCTGTCCGCCTCGTTTTTCGGTGAATGGTTTGGCGTCTTCGGTCAGTTTGAGTTCTGTGCCGTTGGAGAGTTCAA
>JAAVFD010000023.1 GCA_014800945.1 Barnesiella sp.
GGGGCGTAACAGATATACCTTTCTTCCTTTTCAGACTATCAAAACTATGTGCCTAAAAATATTCCACACTCGGGTAGTTTTTTAACAATTCAACCGGGTTTTGCGACTGACCCGAAAAATCAATTATGGAGTCTGTGGGGGTTATAAAACAAAGAGGGTGAACCTCACGGTCAACCCTCCTCAATCAATACAGGAATTGATTATAATTATACAGGAATTACTTATGTTGTCTTGATTAGACGATGCAAAAGTATAGTTTTATTTAACTATATGCAAGTGATCTGAGGGTTAAAATGTATAAATTAACATAAGATGGGGGGGGGTAAAGGTATATTAAGTAAAAATATGTAAATAATATGTTATATTGATTAAATTTATCGCCAAACTCTGTAAATCGGTTCTATTTATCTTCATTTTAGACTCATTATTTAATTCTAAATTTTTGAAGATATCAGACAAAAATAACAAGAAATATTGTAAGAGATACTGATTCAATATTTAGTTTCAAAGATAATATTATCGGGTTGGATATTATTGAAGATTTTATTTGGGCGATGGAGTGTAAATAACCGGAACACAATTGTAATGTAATTGAAAAACATTAAATTTGTAATCGTGTTTGACTTTGTCGCACCATCAACTGCTGAAACAAATACTTAAATAAATGAAGAAGATATACAGCATTTTATTAGCAACGGCACTTGGAAGCGGTGCCGTGGAAGCCGTTACCCCTTTGTGGTTGCGTGACGTGAAAATATCACCGGATGGTAAGGAAATAGCTTTTACCTACAAAGGAGATATATGGAAAGTTCCGGTTCAAGGTGGCAATGCAGTGCGCCTTACATCTCAACCGAGTTATGAGAGCGAACCGGTGTGGAGTCCCGATGGAAAACAGATTGCCTTTGCAAGTGACAGGGCAGGTGGTTCTGATATATATATAATGAGTAGTACCGGTGGCTCGGCAAGAAGACTCACAACAAATTCAGCCGCCGAAACACCGGAGGCAATTACGCCGGACGGCAAATATGTACTCTTCAGTGCTAATATTCAGGACCCGGCATCAAGTGCTCTCTTTCCTTATCGCTCAATGACAGAACTCTACCGTGTACCGGTAGAGGGTGGCAGAGTAACGCAGGTTCTCGGCACTCCCGCTGTGCAGATGTCATTTTTGCCTGATGGTTCTTCGTTCATATATGAAGATGTGAAAGGTTCTGAGGATAAATGGCGCAAGCACCACACCTCCTCAGTGACACGCGATATATGGAAATACGATGCAAAGACCGGTAAACATACCAACCTGACAAAACGTGGAGGGGAGGACAGAAATCCGGTTGTTAGCAAAGACGGTTCTACTATTTATTTCCTCAGTGAAAGAAACGGTGATTCGTTCAACCTCTATTCAATGCCGCTAAATGATTCCGGAAAGATTACAAAACTTACCGATTTCAAGACTCACCCCGTGCGCTTTCTGTCACAAGGAAATGATGGAACATTTGCCTTTACTTACAATGGCGAGATTTATACCAAGAAAGGAGATGCAGCTCCTGTAAAGGTGAAAATTAACCTTGAATCTGATGAGGAGGAACTTCCCGTAAAACTCAATGTTTCCTCCATGCCATCTGCAACAGTAAGCCCTGACGGTAATCAGGTAGCATTTGTGAATCGCGGCGAAGTATTTGTTACATCAACAAAGCACCAGACAACCAAGCAGATTACAAATACTCCCGAAGGTGAAAGCAATCTGGCATGGGCACCGGACAACAGAACTCTCTACTATACATCCGAACGTGACGGTCACTTCAATATTTATAAGGCTACCATAAGCCGAAAAGATGATCCCAACTTCTCAAATGCCACAGTGATTGAGGAAACTCCGGTTTTCAGCACAAAAGATTGTATAGACCGCACTTACCCGTCAATTTCACCCGATGGAAAGAAGATGACTTTTGTTCAGGATCGTACCAAACTTATGGTTATGGATCTCGATACAAAGAAAGTGCGCCAGCTGACGGACGGGTCAACAATAGCGTCACGCACCAAAGGATTCCCCTCGCAGTGGAGTCCGGACGGTAAGTGGATTCTCATTGAGGCAACCGATTTGCGCCATCAGCCTTACGGCGACATTGCAATAATAAATGTAGAGACCGGAAAGATGACCTATATAACCAAAACAGGATATTTCGATGAAAATCCCAGATGGGCAATGGATGGCAATGCAATAATATTTGCAAGCGAGAGATATGGTATGCGCAACCATGCATCGTGGGGATCGATGAATGATGTGATGATCACATTCCTCAATCAGGATGCATACGATCGTTTCCGTCTGAACGAAGAGGACTATGCTCTGCTCAAAGAAGTGGAAAAAGCTCAGAAAAAAGATAAGGGTGACAAGAAAACCGATGGTGAAAAGAAGGAGAAAGAATCAAAGGACATCAAGGTTGAACTCGACGGATTTGCAGACCGCACTATCAGGCTTACTCCCAACTCCTCCAACCTTGCCGATGCTTATCTTACACCGGATGGTGAAACCCTTTACTATCTCAGTGCATTTGAAAAAGGCTATGATTTGTGGAAAGTTAAACCACGTACAGGCGATGTTAAGCTTGTAAGCAAACTTTCAGGTGCAAGAGGTATTGATACTGACAAGGATGGAAATCTGTATCTTGTTGGCAGCACTGTGCGAAAGTTTGACCCCAAAACAGAGAAAACAACCAATATCAGTGCCTCTGCCAAAATGAAAGTTGATGGAGCGGCTGAACGTGAATATATGCTTCGCCATGTGTATAATGAGGAGCGTGAGCGTTTCTTCAGAAAAGATATGAACGGAGCAGACTGGACAGCATTATATAATAATTATAAGAAATTTTTGCCTCACATAAATAATAACTATGATTTTGCCGAGTTGCTCAGCGAACTTCTTGGTGAACTGAATGTAAGCCACACAGGCGGCAGATATTATGGCCCCGGTGCTTCAGATGCAACGGCATCTCTTGGCTTGCTATATGACTGGAATTTTGAAGGAGACGGGCTTAAGGTCAGCGAGGTTATTGCCGGCGGACCGTTTGACCGTGCTTCATCAAAAGTAAAAGCTGGTGCAGTTGTTAATGCTGTAAATGGAATTAAAATTGATAAGAATACTGATTACACCGAGATTTTCAATAATCTTGCAGGCAAGAAAACCCTCGTATCATTCTCAGCTCCCGGTCAGGAAAACTGGGAAGAGGTGATTCTACCTATTTCAGCAGGAACATTGAACGAGCTCCTTTATAACAGATGGGTGAAATCTCGCGAAGAAGAAGTTGACAGACTATCCGGCGGAAGGCTCGGTTATGTGCACATCCGTTCAATGGATGATGCAAGCTTTAGAAAACTTTATGCTAAAGCACTCGGTGAGTATATTGACCGTGACGGCATCGTAATAGATACGAGATGGAACGGTGGAGGTCGTCTGCACGAAGATATCGAGGTGATGTTCAGCGGTAAAAAATATCTGACACAGGATGTTCACGGAGTACCAACATCCGAT
Source organism: Barnesiella sp. (assembly GCA_014800945.1). Classification (GTDB taxonomy): domain Bacteria; phylum Bacteroidota; class Bacteroidia; order Bacteroidales; family Muribaculaceae; genus Paramuribaculum. Next base: position 3,530 of record JAAVFD010000023.1, read on the forward strand.
ATGCCGTCACGCAGATGGAACAAGCCGAGCATTATGATAACCGGAGAAGCTAATTACAGCAACGCTCATGGCACTCCATGGGTTTACCGTCACCTCGGTCTCGGCAAGCTTGTCGGTATGCCGGTGCCCGGAACAATGAGCAGCGTAAACTGGGTTACGTTACAGGATCCGTCACTCGTATTCGGTATTCCCGTAATCGGTTTCCGTACTGAGGAGGGCAACTATCTTGAAAACACTCAGCTCGAACCGGATATTAAGGTTGCCAACGACCCGGCGGAAGTGGTTAAAGGTGTAGATGCTCAGCTTAAGGCAGCTGTAGATGAACTGATGAAGGAAGTAAAGAATAAAAAATAAGAATCATGGCAGCATCACTTAAAGTTGGAGATGTAGTTCGGTTTCTGAATACTACCGGAGGCGGCAAGGTTACAAAAATAGAAGGTAATCTGGCGTATGTGACCGATGAGGACGGATTTGACACTCCGGTTCTGGTGCGGGAATGTGTAGTGGTGGATAACTCAACAGCATGGGAGCGAGCTAAAGCAAGAATAGAGCAGCCGGCTGTAAGCAGCAAGCCACAGAGCCAGCCGCAGATAAAGGATACTACACCGGTAGAACCGGAAATAGAACCGGAAGAAGTGGAAGGCGGAGATGTAATGAACCTGATTCTCGGATATGAGGCGGATAATCTCAAGACTCTTTCAGATACCACCTATTTCGCATATCTTGTAAATGACTCCAATTACTACCTGTATTTCACATATATGAGTTCCAAGGATGATAGCAACTGGACAACCAGATATGCAGGAATCGTAGAACCGGGTATTCAGGTGCTACTTGAGGAGTTTGGCAAGGATGAAGTTGGTAATCTGGAAAAGATAGCGGTTCAGGCTATAGCTTTCAAAAAAGGTAAGGAGTTTGAGCTTCAGCAGCCTGTAAGTTTGGTTATCAAGCCGGATGTCACAAAATTTTTCAAACTGCATTGCTTCAAGCGTAACACCTATTTCGATGTGCCGGTAATCGCGTTCGATATTGTGAAAAACGGAGTGATGGCAACCAGGGAGCCTCTGGATGTGCAGAAACTTGTTGAGAGTGTTAAGCAGCCCAAGCCGGAAGATAGGAAAAAGAAATGGAAGCGCCCGGTGGTAAAGAACTCGGAGTATCTTCCCGGTGGCAACGGAATAATAGAGGTTGACCTTCATATAGATGAAATTGTTGACACAACAGCAGGACTGTCAAATGCAGATATGCTTAATCTGCAGGTTGATGAGTTCCGTAAGGTTATGGATTCCAACAAGATGAATAAAGGACAAAAAATTGTGTTTATTCACGGAAAAGGTGACGGTGTGTTGCGACAGGCTCTAATGAAGGAGCTTAATTACAGATACAAAAACACTGCGGAGGTGCAGGATGCATCATTCCGTGAGTATGGATTCGGTGCCACTCAAGTTACTATCAGATAATGATATTCTGGCACTCCGGAACAGGGAATACGCTCTATGTGGCTGAGAAGCTGGCGGAACTTACCGCTCAGCCACTCGGCTACATAAGCAATGCCCAGGATTATGTTGCATCAAAAGGTGAGAAAATAATCTGGGTCTTTCCGGTGTATTCCTGGGGCATACCTCCTGTGGTGAAAAAATATATTAAGCTTGCCAAGGCTATGCCGGACACAGAGCATTACATGGTGTGTACTTGTGGCGATGATGTTGGACTCACGCATGAGATGTGGCGTAAACTGATGCACTCGAAAGGATATAATGCCCGTGGCGCATGGTCGGTGCAGATGCCAAACAACTATGTGGTGTTACCGGGATTTGATGTTGATACTAAGGAAGTAACGCAGGAAAAGTTGGATAAATCGGGTAAAAGAATAGAAGAGATTGCCCATGGAATAAGGTGTGGCGCTAAAGTTGACAGTGTTGTGCGCGGAGCTTTTCCAGCAATAAAGACAAAGGTGCTTTATCCGCTTTTCGTTAAATTTCTTATGTCACCGAAACCGTTTCACTATTCCGATGCCTGCATATCATGCGGGAAATGTGCCAATACCTGTCCCACCTCAAATATAAAGATGCGCAGTAATCGCCCGGAATGGGGCAATGACTGCGCGATGTGTCTGGGTTGTTATCATGTTTGCCCGGTTCATGCTGTACAGTACGGTAGCCGCACCCGCAATAAAGGACAGTATTTTCTTGAAACTTTCAAGCGTTGTAAAGATAACGCTTGATGCTTCTTTTAGGGGTTTTCTCAAACTCGTTGGCAATAAGCTGTATTCTGTCAATCTGCTCGTAAGGAGCAACCACCTTATTTAGTTCCTCTACAATCTTATCCATTATCTGAGGTAGCATTTTTGAGGTTACTTTCTGACGATCCATAGCTTCATAGTCGGGATAGACAAGAGCAACAAGTCGCTTACCGCGCTCCACCACAAGGCTTTCTGCCACAAAAGGCATATTGTTCAGCTTTGCCTCTATCTCCTCAGGATATATATTTTGTCCGTTGGCAGATAGTATCATTGTCTTGTAGCGTCCCTTTATAAAGATTGTTCCATCCTTACTGACAGTTCCCATGTCGCCGGTGTGCAGCCATCCATCTTTGTCAAGAACAGCTTCGGTGGCTTCGCGGTTTTTGTAATAGCCTTTCATTACATTTTCACCTTTAACGCAAATTTCACCGATTGAATCCTGCTCGTTCTCGCTCACAATCTTAGCGTGCATTATTCCGGGAAGGGTTCTTCCGGCAGAGCCGGGAATGAATTTCTTCCATGGGGTATAGCTGATGAGCGGACCACATTCTGTCATGCCGTAGCCAACAGTGAACGGAAATTTTATCTTGTACAGAAATTGTTCAACCTCGGGATTGAGCGGTGCCCCACCTATAATAACTTCCTCAAACTGACCGCCGAAAGCATCAACGAGCTTACTCTTGATTTTAGAGAAAATAGCCCTGTTGACAAGCGGTAATCTTATGAGATTTTTCATTGTAGGAGTGGATATTTCAGGCAAAATTTGATTGCGGTAAATCTTTTCCAGCACCAGTGGAACGCACAGAATCAGATTCGGACGCACTTCTGACATAGCCTTTATAAGAGCTTTTGGCGACGGCAGCTTACCGAATAGGGTTATATGTGTTCCAACAGCAAGTGGAACAAGCATATCAAAAGCGCAGCCGTAGGCGTGGGCGAGAGGCAGGAAAGAAAGGCATCTCGAACCTTTGTAGTGAAGATGAGACTCCATGCCGAACACTACATTTCCGCATAGATTGTTGTATGTAAGCATCACGCCTTTTGAAAATCCTGTGGTGCCTGATGTGTAATTAATTTCCGCAACTGCGTCCTTAGGCATTGAAGGATAATCGATATCTTTTTCAGTATAGCCATGGGGATAAAGTTTGGCAAATCTTCTTCTAAGTCCGGCTATTGCTTTATAGGCTTTGCCGCTGTTGTCAGGGTGCTCCGCAAGCACTCTCGCATCGTCAAGCGACATGGCTATTTTTACTTTCGGCATTTTTTCAAATTCCAGATTGTCCCAGATGCTGTCTGCCACAAATAGCAACACCGACTCGCTATGATTTACAATATGCTGAGCGTCCTGAGGATTGAAGTCATGAAGAATAGGCACAATGGTAGCACCGTAGGTAATTGTAGCCATATATGTCACCACCCATGAGATGGTGTTTTTCCCTAAAAGGGCTATTTTATCACCCTTCTTTACTCCACATTCTTTGAAAAACAGATGGGTACGGGCTATTCTTGTAGCAAATTCTCCGTAGGTATGGCTCTCGCCGGTAACATAGTCCGTTACAGCGGGCATATCCCAGTTATCGCGAAAACTCTTCGCATATATCTTTATGAGGTCTTCTTTAAGCATTTACATTACTCTTATAGTATTATCAATAAAACGCGTTTGAAAAAATAATTGTTTATTATTAGTCAATGGATGTATCTATAAAGCCAATCGTTAAAAAAAATGGATTAAGGCGTTATTAACTAATAGGGTATTGTTCATGGGTAGGCTGTATGGGCATATACGTTAGTGAACCTCAACCTCAGATCAAGAATTAAACTCGGTTTTTCACATCCTAAAACCGAGTTATTCAAATAAATTGCTATTTTTGCACTTGCGGGTTGAACGAGCAGGCATACCCTTTAGAATAAGGTGATTTTATAATTATTAATATCTGTCGATTATGAAAATTAATTCTTTCCTTTTGATTGTTTCTTTGTTGGTCGTCGGTTGTACGAATAAAGTTGATGTTCCGGCTCAGGAGGTTGACGAAATTGTTGTTATGAAAGTTCCGGCAAGTTTGGTTCAACAATATGCATTAAGCGATACTTTCATTGATGTGGATGCAAAAGCATTTTCAGAAATTATTACTAATCCGGATTCCCTCTCTGCTGCAAGTTCAGACGATATTGCGAAAATGAAAGCGGCACTATATAGATTTTATAAGAATGTAAGGCTTGAAGACGGCATTTATATATGTGATATTGAAGATGGAAAATCTATAAATATTTCCGAGTCATTATTTGTTACCCTCAAGGATAATCTTCAGAAGATGAATGATGGAGTCAAAAAGGCGAGTGAAAAAGGTATTGAAGTTGTTCAGTCGAAACCGGATAGTGCATATCTGAATTCATTGCTCAATTAACTACCTCAGACTAATATGATAATGAGTGCGGATTTTTAATTAAATTTGCACTCATTATGCATAATAACTCCTGCAATTCAGAGCCTTTGAAGGCTTTTTACCATACATTCGGCTGCAAACTCAATTTTGCGGAAACTTCTACAATAGCATCAATGCTTGAGGAGAAGGGGATAACACGTGTCAAGCCGGGCGAAGTTCCGGATATAGTAGTTGTCAATACTTGCTCGGTAACAGAACTTGCTGACAAGAAATGCCGCCAGACAATCAGAGCATTCTCACGCAAGTGGAAAGATGCCGCAATTGTTGTTACCGGTTGCTATGCACAGCTGAAGCCGGATGAGGTTGCTGAGCTGCCGGGAGTGGAAATTGTTGCCGGAATTGACCGCAAGCTGAAACTGGCTGACTATGTGGAAAGTTGGCTGTCAAAGCGTGAACCGATGAGAATGCTCACACCGGCTAAGGATATTCGCGAATTCAACCCCTCATGTTCTCGAGGTGATCGCACCCGTTGGTTCCTGAAGGTACAGGATGGCTGCGATTACTATTGCTCTTACTGCACTATACCAATGGCGCGAGGCCGAAGCCGATCCGGCTCAATAGAAAGTGTGGTGGCAAAAGCAAAGGAGACTGCTTCGCTCGGGGCTAAAGAGATTGTTATTACAGGAGTCAATATCGGAGACTTTGGCAAAGGCACATCTGAAACTTTCTTTGATCTTATAAAGGAGTTGGATAAGGTTGAGGGTATCGAACGATTCCGCATATCATCTATAGAACCGAATTTATTGACCGATGAGATAATAGAATGGGTCGCGACTTCACGGGCATTTATGCCACATTTTCACATCCCGCTCCAGTGCGGTGATGATGAGGTGCTTAAACTGATGCGTCGTCATTACGACACGGAACTTTTCCGCCACCGAATCAATAAAATAAAGGAGATTATGCCTGATGCCTTTATTGGTGTGGATTTGATTGTTGGTGCTCGTGGTGAAACCGAGGAGAGGTTTATTAATTCAATGAATTTTGTCAAGAGTCTTCCTATAAGTCGTCTCCATGTGTTCCCTTATTCTGAGCGCCCCGGCACAAAAGCACTTGAAATAACCCCGGTCGTTTCTCAGCAGGCTAAGCATGAAAGAGTTAAGGAAATGATGGATATTTCAGCGGCTAAACTTGCTGAATTTGCAGCGGAATATAAGGGGACTGTTCGCAAAGTGCTTGTTGAGCATTCCAGCAAAAACGGATTTATGTGGGGATTTACTGACAATTACCTGAAAGTTAAATTGCCGGCTGACTCACGGCTTGCAAATAAAATAGTAGATGTGCGCATTGGCGGATATTCGGATGAAGAAGTTGAAGGAGAAATAATATGAGTGCAAAGGTTTCTGTCATTATATTAAATTGGAACGGAGAGAAACTCCTCAGAAGGTTTCTCCCTTCGGTAGTGAGATTCCTCCCGGAAAATGCCGAACTCGTTGTTGCGGATAACGGCAGCAGTGACACATCGAAGGAATATATAAAAAAGGATTATCCTCAGGTAAAACTTGTGGAATTTGATAGAAACTATGGCTTCGCCGAGGGCTATAACAAAGCCATAGCCCAGATGACCACGCCATATTGTGTTTTACTCAATTCTGATGTTGAGGCAAAAAGCGACTGGGTTACACCGTTGCTTGATTTCATGGAAAACCATCCGGAAACCGGGGCAGCGCAACCGAAGATTCTTTCGGTTGAGAATCCGGAAAAATTTGAATATGCCGGAGCGTGCGGAGGCTTTCTTGATAAGCATGGCTACCCTTACTGTCGCGGTAGAATTTTTGATACGGTAGAGGTTGACAACGGTCAATATGATTCACCGGTCAGTGTTTTCTGGGCAAGTGGAGCAGCATTGATGGTACGTACGGAAGTGTATAACCGGGCAGGGGGGCTTGATAAGGAATTTTTTGCCCACATGGAGGAGATAGACCTTTGTTGGCGCATAAGGTTACTTGGCTATGACATTGCGGTTGTTCCGCAGTCTCAGGTTTTTCACCTCGGTGGAGGTAGTCTTCCTGCAGAGAATCCTAAGAAAACATACCTCAATTTCAGAAACAATCTGCTGATGCTCCATAAAAACTCACCGGACAATGTGCGTCGTTCCAGGTTGTTTGTCCGTCGGCTGCTTGACACTGTGGCTTGGGCTAAGTTTATTGTCACTCTTGACTTCAAAAATGCCTCGGCTATTGTTGGAGCACATCGCGATTTTGCTCAAATGCGCAAATTTTATACCGGACATCCTCAAAAAGATATACTTACTTCTTCCCCAAATAAACCGGTCAGCATCCTATGGCAATATTTTATTCGTGGGAAAAAGAACTTTAATCGTATTTGAGGTTTTTATATTGTATGAACGAAAAAGAAATACTCACTAATATATCGGAGCGTCTGGGCATAAAGACGCTTAAACCTATGCAGTTGGAAATTGCAGCTTCGCAATCCGATTTGATAAGGCTCGCAGCTCCAACCGGCTCCGGCAAGACAATAGCATTTGTTATCAACCTTCTGAAATACATTGCCCCGCAGGGTAAAGGTGTGCAGAGTGTGATAATAGCTCCTTCACGCGAACTTGTCCTCCAGATTGCCGCTGTAGTAAAAGCTGCTGCATCGGGCTATAAGGTCGTGGCTTTTTATGGAGGGCATAAAATGGAGGATGAAAAGAAATCACTGAATCCTCTGCCGGATATTATTGTAGCCACACCGGGAAGACTCCTTGATCATATAAACCGGGGTTTTCTGTCGCTTGCCTCTGCAAAGTCGCTGGTTCTGGATGAGTACGATAAGTGTGTGGAACTTGGTTTTGAGGTGGATATGAAGCGCATAGTGAGAAAAATGACCTCATTGCGCCGAATTATTCTCACATCGGCTACTATTGCATCGCAGCTACCGGAATATTTGCCGCAAGCCGGATGGCAGCAACTTGATTTCAGCAATGGTCTGGATATTAAGCTCCAAAAGGTTCATGTTGAAAGTCCGGCACCGGACAAGGCTCAGACTCTTATCGACCTGCTTTGTGCCATGCCTCAAAAAAAATCAATGATATTTGTAAACCACCGCGAGAGTGCAGACCGATTATACAATTTCCTTAAAAAAGCTCATATCCCGGCGGTGCTTTATCATGGTGGACTTGAGCAACACGACAGGCAGATGGCTGTCAATCTGTTTGAAAACGGTACGGTAAACCTTCTTGTGGCTACAGATCTCGCAGCAAGAGGACTCGATATTGATGGTGTTGACTCCGTAATTCATTATCATTTGCCGCCTACTGCCGAAAACTGGGTGCACAGAAACGGTAGGACTGCAAGAAATGGAGCCGAAGGTACCGTCTATATCATAACTTCCGATGCTGATTCCATCCCCGAATATGTGGAGTGGGACAGGGACTACAATCCTCCACTTACCGATAAATGTGATCTCTCTTCAGGCATTTCAACTATTCATTTCAGTGCCGGACGCAAGGAAAAGATATCAAAAGGCGACATTGTCGGATTCCTTATTGCCAATGCCGGATTGCGGTCTGAAGAGATTGGAAAGATAAATGTGTTTGATCATGAGGCGATTGCCGCTGTCCCTTCATCAAGATTAAAGGAGATTTTAAGCAATGTTGAAGGGCAGAAGCTTAAAAATAAGAAAATTAAAATCACTGCTGTTCGTCCATGAGAATTATCGCACATTTTACCATTTAGTGTGCCATAGGTTAACTATGTGTTAAATAATATGCTTCTATAAAAAAAAATGTAATTTTGCATTAGCAAAAAGAATCACAATAATTAAGTAAACTAACAATTAAACGGTATAAACCGATATGGCTAAAGCTAAAGGAGCTGTTGATATTAACACTGAGCGATGCAAGGGCTGCGACCTTTGCGTGGTTGCTTGCCCTGTGCAGGTTCTCGAACTACAGCCCAAAGAGGTAAATAACCGTGGTTACCATTTTGCGTTTGCTTCAAATCCTCAGGCATGCATTGGATGTGCAGCGTGTGCAACTGTCTGCCCGGACGGCTGCATTACAGTGTACCGGCTTATGGCTGAAAGGTAGAAGATTTTACCGCAATACCCAAAATAAAAAAATGGAAGAAGTTAAACTGATGAAAGGTAATGAGGCAATCGCCCACGCTGCTGTGAGATACGGTGTGGACGGTTACTTCGGCTACCCTATAACCCCGCAGAGCGAGGTGCTTGAAACACTTGAAGCGCTTATGCCATGGGAAACTACCGGAATGGTCGTTCTTCAGGCGGAGAGTGAAGTTGCAGCTATCAACATGGTATATGGCGGTGCATCAACCGGCAAAGCGGTAATGACATCTTCATCAAGCCCCGGTGTGAGCCTAATGCAGGAGGGCTTGTCCTACATCGCTGCCGGTGAACTCCCTGCTCTTGTTGTGAATGTTATGAGAGGAGGTCCCGGACTCGGAACTATCCATCCTTCACAGGCTGATTACTTTCAGGCTACCAAGGGAGGAGGTCATGGCGACTATCATTTTATTGTTCTCGCGCCTGCTACAGTGCAGGAAATGGCAGACTTTGTCGGACTCGGATTTGACCTTGCGTTCAAGTATCGCACTCCCGTTATGATGCTTGCCGATGGTATTGTAGGGCAGATGATGGAAAAAGTTGTGCTGCCTCCGGCACGTCCAAGACGCACGGAGCAGGAAATTGCCGAACAGTGCCCCTGGGCTGTGACAGGACGTCCTGAATGGAGAAAGCCAAACGTGCTTACTACTCTTGAGCTTGACAGCTACAAGATGGAGGAGAACAACCACCGCTATCAGCAAACCTATGACCTGATTAAGCGGAATGAGGTTAGATACAAGGAGTACTACACTGACGATGCTGAATATCTCATGGTGGCTTTTGGGTCTATTGCCCGAATATGCCTCAAAGCTATAGAAGATGCACGTGAGCGGGGCATCAAAATCGGTCTTATCAGACCCGTTACCCTCTGGCCGTTTCCGGACGAGGTTATTTCTGAACTCAGCAAAAAAGTCAAGGGTATTCTCGTTGTTGAGCTGAATGCAGGGCAGATGATTGAGGATGTTCGCATGGCTGCCAAAGACAGAATACCGGTGTATCATTTCGGCAGACTCGGAGGCATTGTGCCCAATCCTCAGGAAGTGATTGATGCCTTTGAATCTCGCTTTCTCAAATCCAAATAAATAAAGATGGAGAATAACGATTATATTAAGCGTCCCGAAAACTTGGTTTATGCCAAACCGAGGCTTCTGAACGACAATAATATGCACTATTGCCCCGGATGTAGCCACGGTGTGGTTCACCGTCTTGTGGCTGAGATTATCGAGGAAATGGGAATGGAGCATACCACCATAGGCATAGCACCTGTAGGTTGCGCTGTATTTGCTTATAATTATATTGATATTGACTGGATTGAGGCGGCTCACGGTCGTGCTCCGGCGGTTGCAACAGCAGTAAAGCGCCTGAATCCCGACCGTCTCGTTTTCACATATCAGGGCGATGGTGACCTCGCGGCTATCGGTACGGCTGAAACCATTCATGCTGCTAACCGAGGTGAAAACATCACAATAATTTTTATCAATAACGGTATCTATGGCATGACCGGTGGACAGATGGCGCCTACCACTCTTGAAGGAATGGCTACATCTACAACACCTTATGGCAGAAGAGTGGATTTGAACGGATACCCGTTGAAAATCACAGAGATTCTCGCTCAGTTGCCGGGCACTTGCTATGTTACCCGTCAGAGTGTTCACACTCCCGCAAGTGTACGGAAAACAAAACAGGCTATCCGCAAGGCGTTTGAAAACAGTCTTGCCGGAAAAGGCACCTCTGTGGTGGAAGTTGTGAGCACTTGCAATAGCGGTTGGAAAATGTCTCCCGCAAAAGCTAACGACTGGATGGTGGAGAATATGTTCCCGGCTTATCCTCCGGGCGACCTTAAAAACGAATAATTATGAAAGAAGAGATAATTATTGCCGGTTTCGGAGGGCAGGGTGTGCTTTCTATGGGAAAGATACTTGCCTATGCGGCTCTTACCGATAATCTTGAAGTCACATGGATGCCCTCATACGGTCCTGAGCAGCGAGGCGGCACTGCTAATGTAACAGTTATTCTCAGTGACAGTCAGATAAGTTCACCGGTGCTTGACACATTTGACACTGCGGTTATTCTCAATCAGCAGAGTCTTGATAAATTTGAAAGCAAGGTAAAGCCCGGAGGCACACTCATATATGATTCATACGGTATTCATCGCCCGCCTCAGCGCTCGGATATTAATATCTACCGGGTGGATGCTATGGAAGCTACCTTTGACATGAAGAATGCCAAGACATATAATATGATTGTGCTTGGCGCGTTGCTGAAAATTCGACCCGTTGTGCCGGTGGAAAGCGTTATGGAAGGCTTGAAAAAAGTGCTGCCGGTACGTCATCATAACTTGCTTGATCTCAATAGGCAGGCTATTATGAAGGGTATGGAACTTGTGAAATAGCGGCAAAAAAAAGTTTGTCGAAGTGTTGCAGGTTCACATATTATTTCTACTTTTGCATCGTATTAATACTATATTCGTATAACTAAATTATCCAATTGCAATTATGGCATACGTTATTTCTGACAAATGCGTCGCTTGCGGCACCTGTCTTCCTGTTTGTCCCGTTGAAGCTATTTCTGAAGGCGACATCTACCACATCGATCCCGATACTTGCATCGAGTGCGGTTCTTGCGCTGAAGTTTGCCCCAGCGAAGCTATCTTCCCGGGTTAATACTGCAGGAAAATAAAATCATCACAGAGGTTATGCTCCACTTGTGGGTATAACCTCTTTTTTATTATCTTTGTGGGTACAATACTAATCATCTGTATCCATGAATAAATTTTATGTCTCGGTAATCGGATTGCTATGCGCAATGCCGGCTTTGGCGCAGCAGGACACTATTCCGTTTGCAAACACCATCAAGATAAATCCGGAGGACACGCCGGAAGTTATAATCGCTAAGGCGGCTCATGTAATTCCATCACGCAATCAGCTGGAGGGTATTGACCGTGAGTTTATTGCGTTCGTTCATTTCGGACCGAACACTTTCAGCAAAATGGAGTGGGGCACAGGCTTTGAGGATCCGGCTCTTTTTAACCCCACGGGGCTGGATACCGACCAGTGGGTCAAGGCTATGAAAGACGCCGGCATGAAAATGATTATCCTCACGGTTAAGCACCATGACGGCTATGTGCTCTGGCAGAGCAGATACACCCGGCACGGCATTATGTCGTCACCCTTTATGAATGGTCAGGGCGATATTCTCAAATCTCTCTCTGAGTCAGCGCATAAGTACGGCATGAAGCTGGGCGTTTACCTGTCGCCGGCAGATTTGTACCAGATAGAAAATAAGGATGGTCTTTACGGCAACCTCAGTGCAAAATCACAGCGCACGATTCCGCGGCCGGTAGAGTGCAGACCATTTGAAAACAAAACCACATTTGAATTTGTGGTGGACGACTACAACGAGTATTTTCTCAACCAGTTGTTTGAAATTCTTACCGAGTACGGCCCCATTGACGAAGTATGGTTTGACGGGGCTCATCCGAAGCGCAAAGGTGGACAGACCTATGACTATGCCTCCTGGAAGAAACTCATCCACACTGTTGCTCCCAATGCAGTGGTGTTTGGTCGCGAGGATGTGAGATGGTGCGGAAACGAAGCGGGAAATACCAGAGATACCGAATGGAATATTGTCCCTTATATGGCAGACCCTGATACTATGGGCAAGTTCGGTGACCTTACCGCGCAGGATCTTGGCTCCCGCCTCAGGCTTATGGACGCCAAATACCTTCATTATCAGTATCCGGAAACCGACACATCTATTAGGGAGGGATGGTTTTACAGAGACAATAATACACAGCGTGTCCGCAGCGCCGATGAGGTCTATGATATTTATGAGCGTGCTGTCGGAGGCAATTCTGTACTCCTTCTCAATATTCCCCCCGCTCAGAACGGTGAGCTTGATTCTATTGATGTAAGCGTTTTGAAGGAGGTTGGCAGACGAATTAGAGCTACTTATGATGCAGATCTGTTTGCAGGAGCAAAGATTGAGTCGGCAATTAATCCCGGTGACGGATTCCCTGTTTACACAGTCACTCTACCTCAGGCTGTTACGGTGAACAGGGTTGTACTCAAGGAACCGATAGACAAGAGTGGGGAGAGAGTGGAGGAACACACTCTTGAAGCTAAGATAAACGGTGAGTGGCAGCCTATTGCTAAAGCAACCAATATCGGGCACAAGCGCATTCTCCGTTTTCCCGACATCACTGCAAGTGAGTTCAGAATCAGGATAGGGGCATCGCGACTACACCCGGAACTGTCTGTTATTTCAGGACATTATTACAAAGCCGGGGCACCTCAGCTTGAAAGCAACCGTAATGCCGACGGCATAGTTAGAATAAACCATAAGAGCTCTGAATTCAACTGGCATAGAGCACCCAAATCGGTATCTGCGGCAATGTTCAATCCATATAAGGTGCACTATACCCTTGATGGTTCTAATCCCGATGCCGCAAGCCCGGTGTTCCCGGACTCGATGCTTGTTGAAGGAAAGACACTCAAAGCTGTGGCTATACTTGAAGATGGCACTGCCGGAGCGGTTATGGAAGATAAAATAGGTTATGCCAAGGGCCGTTTCCGCTCAACGGCAAAAGGTGATGAAGCCTTTGACAACAAAGTGGGTACTGCATGGATTGCTTCTGACACCGAACAGGCACTCGTTATTAATCTCGGTTCCAAACTACCGGTAGGAGCTATTGTTTACACACCGATACCTTCTGCTAAGGGAGCTGTTTCAAAGGCTCGGATTGAAGTGAGCAATAACGGTAAAAAATTCAGCAAAGTTGCTGAATGGAATCTCGGCAACCTCACTAATGATCCAACTCCACGCTTATTTGTTCTGCCTAAGGAAGTAAAAACCAAATACATAAGGATTGTGCCGGTAGCTACAGCAGATTCAAACCCGGCTGTAATCTCAGAAATAGACATCCTACCCTCCCTCTGACCCCTTTTCCTCGGCGGCAGAGCCGTGAAGGTAAGAGTGAAATGATGCGCATCGGAGATGCGCTCGTTGTTGAAAACCCCATACGATGACGCATAGCGTCGAGTATGGGGTTTTCAACAACCGAGGCTAATAGAAGCCATGTCCGATGATGCCTCGTAGGTAAGCCCTCCGGGCTTGTAAATTAGACGCGCCGGTAGAGCGCGTCCCTCTCCGATTCCTCGGAATTTTCCGAATCCTCCGATTTTTCCGACAATGGCGCTCTCCGGCGCACATTCCTGGTCTTTTGAATCTAATGGTGAAGTTCAAGCCCGGAGGGCTTGAACTCCTATTTCATTCCCAGACAGATTTTTGTCTGATTATCTAAAAAATACCTATCTTTGCATTGTCCTTATCCACCTCACGCCGTAAAGGGAGGGGTGGCAGGAGGATAACATAATAAAAAGCGTTATTGGCGCTTGGTTTCTGACTATCTGAAACTTCGCAACTTTCAAATTCCTGTCAGGCGACCTTGCAACGATGATGCTCATGGGTGTGAATAATACCACTGTGTCATGCTGCGCGAGCTGGGTGGCGTCATTGGTTGTCATACGGCGTGAGGTCTCGTTGCTCGTTCCGACAGGTAAGGTAATGCGAAGACCTCGATTCGTGGAGCGGGCAACAATCGGCTTCACGCTTCTGCGTTTATACCGGCAGTTTTTGCATTGATATCTCTCAGGAAGTCAGGAGGTAATAGTATGATAAACCAATAATTATTTATTAAATCATGGCACATAAAAATGACTTTCTGTTCAGAGATGAATATGAGTATTGGCTTGAATCTGTTGCAGGAATTAAGCCTGGAGATTCTTTAGCCTGTTATGTGAGGCAGGATAAATTTGAAGGTATGGATATACCGGTGTTCGAAATTGCCGCTAACTTCATGCTAAAGGGTGAACCTATTTACGCATATTCAGCACTTGAAATGTGGGAAGAAACTGTGAAACAGTCCGGTGATAAAAATTTACCATCCTATTTCGCTCGTATTTATGAGTTTTTTCTGAGAAATGAATCTGTGCTTATGAAATCAGAGAAAGCACAGACTCTTTCAGAGTTACAATTATCTGAAGCCCGTAGAAAATTGAACAAAAGGAAGATATTCGCGCAAATTGACGGAATGGATTCTCTGATAAATGCTTTGGGAGAGGATAATTTCGTGAAATTAGTGGTGGAATCATCATTTTTCTTTGAGCCAATGATGGTTAAGGCCCAATTTAATGATTTAGTGAGAATTTATAATAATGGTGGTGAACTTTATGCACGGAAGTCATCATATTATCATCCAGGTTCCCGCCCTAATTTGAAAATTATAGAGGATTCTAATGGCAATTCTCAAGTTTACAAGACTATAAAAGAACTATTTGGATTTGAACTCAATAAGACCATAGATAAAAAGTCAATTCTTAATAATATTGTGTCTCACGTTTGGGGCAACGCTACCGATCCGCGATATTTCACTGCCTTGTGGAATGTACTGCTTATACCTGCTTGGGCAAACCATCTGATGGACAAACCTACCATAGATGGCGACATTTCATCCAAGCTACAATCGACAATAAAGGATATATGTATCAAATTGTATGGACTCGATGAATTCAATTGGGCTAAAATAGCTTTACAAGGTAATAAACCGAAAGCTAATTGCAATAAAGATATACTTAAAGGCAAATATGATATTCGTGTGATAAACCATATATGTAAGGAAGATTCGTATGCAAAATTCGGAAAGATTGAAATAAAAACAATTCAGATTTAACAATTAAATTGAAAGATAATATAAAATGTGTAATACTATCAATATTCTAAAGCGAGTTATTCTAGTACTTCTTGCCATATCGTTTCCCGGATATCTATCAGCTCGTGACTTCACTTACACCTACGAAGGACAGACATTAACCTACACAGTCCTCAACGAAGAAGCCAAAACCTGCGAAACCAAAGCCGGAGCTTCCTCCTCTTTGGGATTAGTCATAGGCAATAATGTTTCAGGTGAGTTATCAATTCCCGAAATAGCGGAAGATGAATCCGGAAATAAATATACTGTAACAAAAATAGGCAAGAGAAGCTTTTGGAAGTGTACAGAATTAACTGGTAGCTTGATAATTCCGGAATCAGTGACAACTATCGGAGATGAAGCATTCCAATATTGCAGTGGTTTCACCGGAGATTTGATAATTGGTAATTCAGTGATAACAATTGGATATAGTGCTTTCGAAAACTGCAGCTTTACAGGTGACTTGACAATTCCCAATTCAGTAACTAAAATAGGATTTTATGCCTTTAGGAACTGCCGCTTTACAGGTGACTTAACAATTGGTAACTCTGTAGTTTCTATTGAAGGTTCAACATTCTCTAGTAGCGGCTTCAAGGGAAATCTGATACTTGGTAACTGCGTGACTACAATTGGACAGGACGCTTTTGGTTTTTGCAAATTCAGTAGCGTGACAATTCCTGAATCATTAATAACAATAGATACTAATGCTTTCTATAACAGTAGAGCAAGTAAGGTATATATAACATCATTGGAGTCGTGGTGTAACATTGATTTTAAGAGCAATGAGTCGAATCCCGCATATCTTAGTGAATTATACTTAAATGGCGAGTTAATCAGAGATCTTGTAATCCCCGAATCTATTACAAAAATAAAGAATTATACATTTGATAGTTTCAGTGGCATTAGAGGAAACTTGACTATTCCGGAAACGGTTACAGAAATAGGGACGGACGCATTTACCAGTTGTGGCTTTACCGGTAGCTTGACCATACCAGCATCAGTCACGACTATAGGAGATGATGCATTTTATAACTGTGATAAACTTACCGGTAGTCTAACAATTCCCAATTCTGTTACTAAGATTGGAAACAGTTCATTTAGATATTGCTTTGGATTTGATAGATTGATATTGGGAGAATCAGTAAAGACTCTTGGTTATGAACCTTTTGATCAATGTAATTTTTCTGAAATTATTTCACTTAATCCTATACCTCCTATAAGTAGTGACTATGGGAACAGAGTGTTTGATGATTCTAATTACAGGGCTAAATTAAGTGTACCAAACGGAAGTGAACAAGCATATAAAGAATCTCCGGTGTGGAGTGGATTCTTTAATACAGAAGTTGTAGTATCAGGAATATCTCTCAATATTGAAGAGGCTGAGATTGAAGAAGAATCGACTATGCAACTAATAGCAACTGTTGAGCCGGAAGATGCCACAGATAAGAAAGTGACTTGGAGCGGCTCGGATGAGACAGTTGCAACCGTTGATGCAACCGGCTTGGTTACAGCTATCAAGGCTGGCACTGCCACGATAACAGCCACTACATCTAACGGTCTTACAGCTTCCTGCACTGTGACTGTTGTGCCTCAGACCGGCACCATTGACGGCATAGACTACGAGATTGTGATTGGCGGAGGTGAGGATGGCAAGGATATTGTGAAAGTAACCGGTGGTAAAACCGATCCGGACGGCACTCTGAGAATTCCTGACGAAATTGAGATAGACGGTAAGAGATATCCTGTAACAGAGATTGGTGACGGAGTTTTCAAAAACCGTACTGATATCAGTAAACTCATAATTCCGGCTGCTGTCGGCACTGTCGGCAACGAGGCTTTCGCCGGCTGCACGAATCTCGTTGAAGTCGAGGCTGAGGACGGTGATAAACTGCTTGATTGCGGTACTGATGCTTTCAAGGACGCTCCGATAACTATACTATATCTCGGCAGAGACACATCAGGATTACCGTTCACCGGTAAGGATTCCCTCACGGATCTAACTTTCGGTGACAAGGTAACTACAATCGGAGCAGGCGACTTTACCGGCTGCGGATCCATAAAGAATATTACCGTACTTGCTACTGTTCCTCCAACTCTGCACGACAACGGCTTTGAGCAGGTTGTGTATAAGAATGTCTCTCTGCGCGTTCCTGATACCAGTGCAGACGATTACAGAAAAGCCGACGGCTGGAAGAATTTCTTTGATATTCTTGGAATTAACGAAATCCGCCCGATAGACATTGAGATGGAACTTGCGGATGTAGAGCTTACCGAAGGGGAATCAACAACACTCAAAGCTATAATCACTCCCGAAAATGCCACTGACAAGAGCGTGAAATGGAGCAGTTCGGATGAAACTGTTGCGAGCGTGGATGCAAGCGGTTTGGTTACAGCAATTAAGGTTGGCACTGCCACCATCACCGCCACTACATCTAACGGTCTGACCGCGTCCTGCACTGTGACTGTGAAAGCTAAATCAGCCGGCATCGATGGCATTGAAAGTGAAACAGTGAGTGCGGTGCGAGTTGAGGGTGGAAATATTATCGCTCCGGAGGGTAGCGAGGTATTTGACCTCAGCGGAAGGAGAGTGTCGGCTACCAGTCTCCGCCCCGGCATCTACATCGTCCGCATTCCCGGCGGCAAAGCCGTGAAGATACGTCTCTAAAATTTACGTTATCTATTCCCCAAAATGGGCGACCCGAGTTCGGTCGCCCATTTTTTTCGTTAAACAACGTAAGCCCTAAAGTCCTTAAAGACTTTAATGACCTTAATGCCCACATAGGAGGGGTGCAGTCCAACACCTCCGGTGTTGGGGGCTTGGGCAGGGCTCCGTACCGGGCACGTAAACGTACCCGGCTAACAAAATCAGAAGCCCTCCGGGCTTGCAAATCAGACGTGCCGGCAGAGCGTGTCCCTCTCCGATTCCTCGGAATTTTCCGAATCCTCCGATTATTCCGACTCGCTCCTACGGAGCTGATGCAAGGCGGACAGGATATCGGAATTTTTCCGAATCCTCCGATTCTTCCGACGGATTATCGGAGGACAAATGAAAAATAGCCTCGCAGGCAAGCGGTCACGCTCCTGCGAGGCTATTTAACTATTGCGAGTGTTTTTTATTCAGAGATATCTACGGCATAGTACATTTTTTTGCCTGTCGGGTAGATACCGGTGATAAACATTACTTTGTCATATTCTTCATCGCTCTTGATAATGGAGTTATATACTTTTTCCACATCTTCGGCAGTGTTAACTCTCATGTTGTTGATGTCAAGAATTATGAATCCGTCTTTGATTCCGGCATCTTTGAAGGGACCGTCCTTTAGCCCTGCTACCTGAACTCCGTAAGAAATTTTGAGCTCTTTTTTGGTCTCATCGCTCAGTTTTTTGAACGCGCATCCGAGATTGGCAACGGTTGATGCCTGGACGATGCGGGTGCTACCCTGATTGTTATACAGTGTAGCTTCTGTGGTAAAGGTCTTGTTGTTTCTTACATAGGTAATCTTGACCTTATCACCCGGGCGGAACTGACTCATGGCTTCCATCAACTGGGCACCATTGTGAGTTTCCTTGCCGTTCAGAGCAATAATAACATCGCCCGGCTCAATTCCCGCTTCTTTAGCCGCTCCACGATCAACTACCTCGCCAACGAGCAATCCATCATTAACAGCGGTGATATTTTTCTCTTTTTTCAGTTCCGGAGTAAGTTCGGTGTAAGATACTCCGAGGAATGCTCTCTGAACAGCTCCATACTGCTTTATGTCGGTCATTATTTTTGTGACGATAGAGGTGGGAATTGCAAAAGAGTATCCTGCGTAGTTTCCTGTCTGAGAGTATATTGCGGTGTTGATGCCGATAAGCTCTCCACGCAGGTTTACAAGTGCGCCTCCCGAATTGCCCGGGTTTACAGCGGCATCGGTCTGAATATAGGATTCGATGCCCATGCGTCGGCTGCTGGTAGCCTGTGAGATAGAACGCGCTTTGGCACTCACAATTCCTGCAGTGACAGTGGATGTGAAACCGAATGGATTGCCAACCGCGAGAACCCATTCTCCAACTTTGAGCGCATCGCTGTCGCCAAACGGTATGACAGGCAGGTCTTTAGCCTCGATTTTGATGAGAGCGAGGTCGGTAGATGGATCGGCTCCGATAACGGTAGCATTGAATGTGCGGTTGTCGTTTAGCGTTATTTCAAGCTTCTCGGCTCCTTCAATCACATGATTATTGGTTACGATATATCCGTCAGCCGAAATGATTACACCGCTGCCGAGTCCCATAGGCTGCTGCTTCTGCTCCTGCTGACGCTGAGGCTGCTGTCTGCCAGGGCTACCGAAAAAGAAATCGAAGAAGGGGTCGGAAAATCCCTGCGAAGCGCGTGGAGTAGCGAAACTTTTAATGCTGACCACACCATTGATTGTGCTTTCAGCTGCTTGAGTGAAATCAGTGTCAAGCGCAGGGTGTGAGGCAACCTTAAATGCAGCTCCGGGCTGCAGAGATGAATCAGAGGAAGAGGGGAGAACGGTAGGATTGTCAGCATTACGGGAAGATGCGATTTTTGAGATTGCAAAGCCGGTTGCAGTGAAAACCAATGCAATGGCGCCCGCAAGCAATAATGGTTGGAATGATTTCTTCATATATTAATAGTTTGAAATTTCAAAATGTGATATTTCCGATAGGTTTGTGGCAAATATAATGCAAGAAACAGTTATCAGTCAGAATGTGTGTAATAAAAAAAGGTAAATTAAACCGATTTAATATTGGTGTGGTGTAGTTTAAGTAAAATTTACGGTATAAATGTGAAAATGTGGTATATGATTGGCTTGCGAATGTCAAAAATGCAGTAAAAAGGGTGAAATAGTGACAGAATTACCGCTATCAGTAGAAAAAAGTAACGGAATATATTGTAAATTTGTAGCATGACTTAATTAAGTACATCATGAGCGGAAAAGTACTAATTTTTGCAGTAACGGCATTGAGTCTTTTGGTTACGTCCTGCCATTCAAGCCGCAAAGGAGTGTCCACGGTGAATAAAACAACTAAAAGCGTGGCGGTTTCGTCCAAAAAGATAATATCCGGACCGGAGCCGGCAACAGCCCTTGCCGATCCAACAAAAAAATTGCTCAATGAGGCAAACGGCTGGCTGGGAACACCGTATAAATACGGAGGCAACACAAAAAGTGGTGTTGATTGCAGCGGAATGGTGTGCATGGTGTTTAATAATGCGCTGTCAATCAAGTTGCCGCGCACTTCAGCTCAGCAAGGGGAATGGTGTACTAAAATCAATAAGTCGGATTTGAAGCCGGGAGACCTTTTGTTTTTCTCAACCACTTCCGGGAGCAAAAAGATTTCTCATGTGGGCATGTATATAGGTGACGGAAATATGATTCATGCGTCAACAAGCAAAGGAGTGATAGTGTCATCGCTTAGTGAGGCTTATTATGTCCGCACTTACCATTCATGCGGACGAGTTGCACAGTATTACGCAATGATTTCAGATAAGAAAGGTAATAGCAGCTCCAAACCAAAGGCAGAAACAAAGCCCAAGGAGAGTAATAAGAAGACTGAAACACCACCGACGAAAAAAACAGAGACAAGAACCGATGTGCTTCTTGCCGGAGGAAAAAAGTTGCCAGTATCCAGACCGGAGGTGAAAAAAGTAGTTGCCACAGCGGTTAAAGAAGTTGTTAACCAAAGCAGTGCAAAACTTGTAGCAGCTACCCCGGGTGAGTCAACCAGGGCAGCCCTTGAAAAGCATCGTCGCAAGGTAATGGAAGAGGTAGTAGAGGAGAAGATAGATTCCATTGTGGCTGATTTTTTTGACTGATGGGTGTAAAGGTTCAAAAGGGATTACCGGCGATTACCGCTCTTGAGGGTGAGGGAGTGGCAACAGGAATAGTACATGGCGATTCGAAACCTTTGAGAATTGCTGTACTGAATCTTATGCCAATAAAGATAACCACAGAGACAGATTTAATAAGACTTTTAAGTTCATCTACTCTATCGGTTGAGATAACCCTGTTTGAGCCGGCAAGCCATACGTCCAAAACCACTCCTGCAGAACACTTGAAACGGTTTTACAGAAAGTTTGAGCAATTCGGTGAGAATACCTTTGACGGTATGATTATTACCGGTGCTCCACTGGAGAGAGTTGATTTTGAGGATGTAGATTATTGGGAGGAACTAAAGTGTATAATGGATTGCGCGCGCAAACATGTGCGCTCAACATTGTATATCTGTTGGGCTGCATTTGCCGGGCTATATTACCGTTACGGAATAACGAAACAGCTGTATGACAGTAAGATTTCAGGTGTATTCGCTCACAGGCTCGATAATACGGAATCAAAAATAGTGAATGGGTTTGATGATGAATTCTATGTGCCCCACAGCCGCTTTATCGGATTTGACCGGAAAGAGATAGAGGATAACGTAAATTTAGAGATTATATCTTCAAGCGATGAAGCCGGAGTATATATAATAGGTGAGAGGAATGGTAATGATTTCTATATAACCGGTCACTCCGAGTATGCACCTCTAACTTTAGACAGTGAGTACAAAAGGGATATAGGTAAAGGGATGAATCCCCAGATTCCTAAAAATTATTATCCGGAAGATAATTCTGAGCTTTCTCCTAAAGTGAAATGGAGAGCTCATTCACGGCTACTGTTTAATAATTGGCTGAATTATTATGTGGCAGACAAGGCTGTTTGCGGCATAGAGCCTGTCAATTGACCTTCTGCTCAAGTTCGTGCCACAATTTTTCATCCGGCACCGGTGCTGTAATATCAATTTCTTTTCCGCTGACCGGATGGATAAATCTTATTCTGCGAGCCATAAGTGAAATACCTCCGTCCGGATTGCTTCTTTTAGCGCCATATTTGAGGTCGCCTTTAATGGGGCATCCGATATAAGCGAGCTGTACTCTAATCTGGTGCTTACGACCTGTTTCGAGGTTTACTTCAAGAAGATTATAGTTAGTGCCTTGCGCTATAAGGGTGTATGACAATGCGGCTTGTTTTGAATCGGGCACAGGATTGGGGTAGAAATAGCTTTTGTTGGTCTTCTCGATGGATTTAATGTATCCCTGAAGCCGAGCCTGCGGTTCTTCCGGCATTCCGGAAGTAATAGCCCAATATGTTTTCTGTACCTCTCCTTTGCGGAACATTTCATTCATCCTGGTTAGTGCCTTGGAAGTTTTTGCGAAAACCACAAGTCCGCTTACCGGTCGGTCGAGCCGATGAATGACTCCACAAAAAACATTTCCCGGTTTGGCATATTTGTCCTTGATGTACTGCCTGACTATATCCACAAGAGGTGTATCACCGGTTTTGTCTCCCTGCACTATCTCGCCAACGGCTTTGTTGACAATGATAATGTGATTATCCTCGTAGAGAACCTCCATAGCAGGATTGTTAAATTTTTAGCTTGGCAGAGTGTGCTCCAACACGAACAATATAAATGCCTTTGCGAAGAGAGCCGGTTGTCACGACTCCGCTTGACGGAGCGGCTGTTCTGAACACACATGTACCATTAAGGTCAAAGATATTGACGATCTGAGATGGTATGAGTCCTGAAATTGTTATTGACGACTCATGGATTTCGGTAGTAAACTTATCTGATGAAATACCGTCAATCGCATCATAATCATAATCATTGTCTGGGTCGTCTCCATAATCGTTTTCGCGTCTCAGAACAACAATATTGGCTCCACCCCATATTTCAGGATTTGCAGTAGCTTTAGCAAGGACGTAAGTATTTCCGGGTTTAACACCGGTAACAGTGCCATCTTGAGTTACGGTGGCAATTGTTTCATCATCTACAGTCCAAGTGACATCCTGAAGTGCGCCAGAAGGGAATACCGCAGCAACAAGCTGATTGCTTTCTCCAAGGAAAAGAGTGAATCCGGTATAGTTCAGAGATACCCTTTTCGGGTCAGCATAATCCACGTTCACGGTGCAAGTAGCTCTGACAGAACCTGCGATGCCTGTAATCGTTGTTGTGCCTACTCCAACACCCTTAACGTTGCCATATTCATCTACAGTAGCCACAGATTCATCGTTACTGATCCAATTAGCTTTGTGTGCGGCAGTAGCGGGCATAACAGTGAACTGAATCTGACGAATGTCATCAACTTTCAAGTCTATAGCAG
The DNA here is from genome assembly GCA_014800945.1 of Barnesiella sp. Lineage (GTDB taxonomy): Bacteria > Bacteroidota > Bacteroidia > Bacteroidales > Muribaculaceae > Paramuribaculum. The sequence goes on from JAAVFD010000023.1 coordinate 27,175, forward strand.
TGGTTTCTATAGTTAAAGACGCCGGTTCAGAATAATCTACAAATAACTCTTTTGTGCCAACAATGTGTTTGCTGTCAGTAGTCATGGCAGATAATACAACTTTTCCAATATTGTGGCAGGTGACAACCACAGTGTTGCCAATCTGCTCAACAGTTGCAATGGAATCGGGGCTTGAAAGCCACTGAACATCCTGTGATGCATAAGGATATGGGTTGACTCTGTAGCTGATATTCTCATTTTCGGCAATTCTGAGTGTGTCAGGACAAATGATCTCAATAGAAGTAGGCAATGCCCAGCAAACTTCAATAAACTGAGTAGAGAAAATATTCTCGTTAATTTCAGATGTCGCCCTGATTTCCGCTCTTCCAACTTTTAGCGGCGTAATAACTCCGTTTTCACTTACTGTTGCTATATCCGGTGTCATTGAGCTCCAGCTGAATTTCTGTGCTGCACCTTCGGGGAGCACCTTTGCAGTAAGCGGGAGGGTTGAACCGAGAGAGATTGTGTCGCTTCTAACGGGATTATTGCCGTTAATAAATATACTTATTCCGGTAGGATCCGAGTAACCTACAACGATCTCTACACTTTTTGTATAGGTAATATAGTCATATTCAAAAGAAGCAGTAATAGTTGTATTACCAATACCTTTGCCGGTAATATATCCGTTATTATTAATTGTAGCGACATCCGGATTAGAGCTGACCCAATTCGGAATATAGTTATGCTTGGATGCATTGGGTCCCTTGAATTCCTGTCCCAGCAGTCTTGCCCTGATATTTATAGATTGACGCAAATCCAATGGGATGATATTCGGTAATATATCCCCACTTAGATTCTCATTGCTCGGATTATAATAAGTTAAAGTTATGTCGATTGGTTCCAATGACTCAATCTTATTTTCCGAGCCCTCAATATTGTCCGCACTCTTGCTCCATTCACTACTCTCGTAAGCTGAAATCATGTCATTATCAACATATATTGTCGCACCAGAAACGAAAGGAGCATCAAGATTAATAAGTTTAGGTGATTTAATAATTACTTCATTGATATTTTTGCAACCGGAAAAGACTCCACGATTAAGTGTCGCAAGTTTTCCACCATCAAATATGATGCGCTTTAAATCGGTACAGTCCGCGAAAGCGTTTGAACCGATAGACTCAATATTTTGGGGAAAATTTACAGTAGTAAGTTTTGTGCAACCTTTGAAGGCATTAGCTCCGATAGAAGTAACTTGCGGTCCTATTATCTGTGCATCAGTCTCGGTTTTAGTGCTATTAAGATTGTAAAATGAGGTCAAGGATGTGCATCCCTCGAATGCCCCCTCCGGTATAACTGAGAGTGATTTACCCGGATTACGAATTGACCGTAACTTAGCGCAATTATGAAAACAATATTTGCCTATAACCACAACTGATTGAGGAATACTGAGATCAAGGAAAGTGGCCCCTTCAAAAGCATATTCACCGATACGGTAAATCTTCGAGCCTATAATTAAGGTGTTGATTTTTGCATCGCGAAAAGCGCCATTTTCAATTTCCTCAACCTCATAACTATTTCCGTCATAATTAACTACTCCGGGGATGGTTAAGTATAAAGAGGGCCTTCCATTTATTTCCGGAAATTTAAAACCATCTCTGAATCCGACTACGCTAACTGTATTTTCCCCCGTAATTCTATATGTGAGAGTGTCGGTGCTAAAAAATGTTTGGGCAGCAGCTGTAGCGTGGCAGATGATATATGCCGCTACAACCAGTATATATTTCAAAATTTTATTTCTCATTCCTGCTGTTTGTAGGATTTAATTTGCAAAAATATATAATTATGATAAAATGTCAAAATTAAGAAGGAGCTAATTCATTATAAAAGTGGTTAATAATGTTAATTTCATGTTTGTTCCAAGTGATTTATAAACTAAAGAGACTGTGCGTTTTGACACAGTCTCTTCAATATATGGTAATATGGTTGGTTATATCAGAGTAGAGATACCGAGCGGGTAATGAATTCAGATAATTCAGAGCCTTTAAGTAGTCCGTTAGCAAGCAGAGCGAGGTCAATGGTCTGTTTGATAAGCGGTTCTGTTTCTCCAAACGCCTTAATTTCTTTTTCTGATTCGTGACGGTTGTGAGTAACAGTCTCTTCCAGGTTCTTAATCTGATTATTATCTTCATCAGACAGTTTACCATCTTTAGCTCCAGAGCGGATTGCCGATATCTTATCATTGTTTTCCTTGATAATAGCATTCAGAGGAACAATTTTTGGCATAAGAGAAGTATCGGCACTCTCAATGATTTTCTTGATTGCCGGTTGCTCTGTATTGACAATAAGATTGTAGCTGTCCGGCAGCTCGCTGTAGAAGCTCATGCCGGGTTGCATAGCCGCCATCTCTTTCATACGTCTCATATACTCGCTCTGAGTAATTAGAACCGGATTAGCCTCCGGGGAAAGCGCTTCAAAAGAGACAATAAACTCAGCTTTGTCAACCTTAGGCAGCTGACTGCGGAAGAGTGAAGCGAGCATCTCACGCTTGTCGCTCGGCATTTCAACTGTCTTTCTGTCGGATGACGGGATTAGATTGTCAATGATGTCAGAATCCACTCTCACAAATCTTGACTTTTCAAGTTTGGTTTCAAGGAGACCGATAAAGTGTGAGTCAAGCTGACCATCCATCAGCAGAACATCATATCCTCTATCCGTAGCGGTCTTGATATATGAGTATTGCGCAACGGGGTCTGTGGTGTAAAGGTACACAATATTGCCATCTTTGTCGGTCTGGGCAGATTCAATAAGTGTTCTGTACTGTTCAAGAGTGAAGTATTTGCCTTCGGTGTCCTTGAGTAATACGAATTTCATAGCAGCATCGCAGAACTTCTCGTCTGTGAGCATACCGTATTCAATGAAGATACGGATGTCATCCCATTTTTTCTCAAAGTCTTCACGGTCATTCTTGAAAATTTCTTCAAGACGTGATGCCACCTTCTTTGTGATGTATCCGGAAATCTTCTTAACTGCGGTGTCGCTTTGCAGGTAAGATCTTGAAACATTCAGAGGAATATCGGGTGAGTCGATTACTCCCTGAAGCAGCATCATGAATTCAGGAACCACTCCTTCAACGGAGTCAGTTACATATACCTGGTTGCAGTAAAGCTGGATTCGATTTTTAGTAACCTCGAAATTGTTTTTGATTTTCGGGAAGAACAGTATGCCTGTGAGATTGAACGGATAATCGACATTGAGGTGAATCCAGAACAAAGGATCCTCCTGCCCCGGGTAAAGCTCGTGGTAGAAATTGCGATAATCCTCATCGGTGAGTTCTGCGGGTTTCTTAGTCCAAGCAGGCTCGGTGTTGTTTATTACTTTAGGCTTATCGGTGTCAACCATCTTATTGTCTTTCCATTCCTGCTCAAAGCCGCTTATGACAGGGACAGGAAGGAAGCGGCAGTATTTTTTAAGCAGAGAGTCAATTTCGCTTTGCTCAAGGAATTTCTTACTCTCATCGTCGATATAGAGAATAATATCAGTACCTCTTTCTGCCTTTTCAATGGTATCCATAGAATATTCCGGTGAGCCGTCACATTCCCATTTTACAGCTACTGCTCCATCTTTATAAGACAAGGATCGTATTTCCACCTTTTTTGCAACCATAAAGGCAGAGTAGAAACCAAGTCCGAAATGACCGATAATAGCATTTGCATTGTCTTTGTATTTTTCGAGGAATTCCTCGGCTCCAGAGAAAGCAATCTGATTGATATACTTTTCAATGTCTTCAGCGGTCATACCGATACCGTGGTCGCTGACAGTGAGTGTACCGGCAGCAGGATCTACGGTTACTTTGACGTTCATTTCACCAAGTTCACCCTTGTACTCTCCGAAAGATGAAAGTGTCTTAAGTTTTTGTGTGGCATCGATAGCGTTGCTGACGAGCTCGCGAAGGAAAATCTCCTGATCGCTGTAAAGAAATTTTTTAATGACGGGGAAAATATTTTCAGTCGTTACCCCAATAGAACCTTTTTTTGTACTCATATAATTAATGTTTTACTTTTATATAACAATTGAGCAAAAAAAATGCCACATTAAAAATGTGACATTTTTTGAGTTCGGTGTGAAAAATATGCTGACAGTATGTCAGTAGTGTCATTGCTTGTCTTTGACCCGGGTTATGATTTTCTTTTCCTCTGCATCAAAGTCCACTTCAATGGAGTCTCCGGGTTTTAAGTCCCCGGAAATGATGAATTCGGCAAGTTCGTCCTCGAGGTATTTTTGAATAGCTCTTTTAAGCGGTCGGGCTCCGAATTGAATATCATATCCTCTTTCTGCAATGAAGTCTTTAGCCGCATTGCTGATAGAAAGTGAATATCCCAGAGAATCAATTCGCTTGTAGAATCCTGCAAGTTCAATGTCAATAATCTTGTAGATAGAATCTTTTTCAAGCTGATCAAACATCACGATATCGTCAATTCTGTTGAGGAATTCAGGAGAGAAGGCTTTGTTCAGAGCTTTCTGGAGAACTCCATGGGTAAACTCCTTGTCAACGGTGCGGGTAGTGAATCCGACTCCGGAACCAAAATCTTTGAGTTGACGGGTACCGATATTGGATGTCATAATGATGATGGTGTTCTTGAAATCGACTTTTCTTCCGAGGCTGTCGGTGAGTCGTCCTTCATCCATAACCTGAAGAAGGAGGTTGAATACATCCGGATGAGCTTTTTCAATCTCATCAAGAAGCACAACAGAGTAGGGGCGGCGACGAACTTTTTCTGTCAGTTGTCCACCTTCCTCGTAGCCCACGTATCCCGGAGGCGCTCCAACAAGACGGCTCACAGTGAATTTTTCCATGTATTCACTCATGTCAATCCTGATAAGGGTGTCAGCGGAGTCAAACAGGTATTCCGCGAGTTTCTTGGCAAGATGAGTTTTACCTACTCCTGTTGGTCCCAGGAACATAAATGTGCCGATAGGTTTATTCGGATCTTTGAGTCCAATTCTATTGCGCTGAATAGCCTTGACAATTTTCTCGATAGCAGTGTCCTGCCCGATAATGCTGCCTTTCAAAGTCGGCGTCATTTCTTTCAGTCTCTTTCCTTCAGCTTCTGCTATTCTCTGAACAGGGACGCCAGTCATCATGGCAACAACTTCCGCAACTTTCTCCTCATCAACAGTAACGCGATTGGCAGAAAGCTGCTGCTCCCAATTTTTCTTAGCCTCGTCAAGTTCACGACGCAACTGCTGCTCCTTGTCCCTGAAAGCGGCAGCACTTTCAAAATTCTGTGCCTGAGCAGCCTGCAGTTTGCTCTGTCCTGTTTCCTCAATCGATTTTTCAAGATTCTCAATCTCTTTCGGTACAGTGATATTGGAGATGTGAGCTCGAGAACCCGCTTCGTCAAGAGCGTCAATAGCCTTGTCCGGGAAATTTCTGTCAGTCATATATCTCTCGGTCAGGTTGACGCACGCTTTCAGAGCATCCTCGGTATAGCTCACGTTGTGGTGTGATTCATACTTCTCCTTAATATTATGGAGTATGCTCAGGGTTTCTTCCGGAGAGGTCTGCTCTACCATCACTTTCTGGAAGCGTCGTTCAAGTGCTCCGTCTTTCTCAATGTTTTTTCTGTACTCATCAAGAGTAGTTGCCCCTATGCACTGAATCTCGCCCCTTGCAAGCGCGGGTTTGAGCATGTTTGCAGCATCCATTGAGCCAGCGCTGTTTCCGGCACCGACAATGGTGTGCAACTCGTCAATGAATAGAATTACATCTTTATTTTTGGACAGTTCATTAAGAATAGCTTTGATTCTCTCTTCAAACTGTCCACGATATTTGGTGCCTGCCACCAGTGATGCCATGTCAAGGGATACAACTCTTTTGTCAAACAAGACCCTTGAAACTTTGCGCTGTACAATTCTAAGAGCAAGCCCTTCGACAATAGCTGATTTTCCAACTCCGGGCTCACCGATAAGCACGGGGTTATTTTTTTTGCGTCTGCTTAAAATTTGTGCAAGGCGTTCAATTTCAGTTTCTCTACCTACAACCGGGTCTAGCCGGTTTTCCTCGGCAGCCTTAGTCATATCAATGCCGAATTTATCAAGCACGGGAGTGTCGCCACCACGTTTGCTTCCGGTAGTAGGGTTTGCTTGCTGCTTGCCTTTGTCAGAATCAAAAGGAAGCTCCTCTTCGTCCTCATCTTCATCACCGAATGCAGCTCCCATTCTGGGTGAATCAGCAACATTGGTCAGGAGACGGAATAGTGAGTCATAGGTAACCCCGGCTTTTGCGAAATCAGTCATGAAGGGCAGTTCAATTATTTCAGGGTTGTGAAATAGTGCGAGCAGAAGGTGCTCTGAATCAACGAGATCGCTTCTGAGCATTCTCGCTTCAAGCACACTCAGCTTAATGAGTCTGTTAGATAAATCGCTGACTCTTACACTTCCGTCAATAGAGCCGGCTTCTTTTTCCAATGCAGACTCATAGAGATATTTATCAAGATTCTGCTGAAGCTCGTATGCAGAAGTTCCGTTAGCGGCCCTTTCAATGAGCTTGAAACTCTTGCCGTCCACATTGCTGAGCAGTGACATTAGCAAGTGCTCCGGCTGGATCACGTATCCATTGTGACGCACAGCTTGTTGAGTGCTGTCAGCGAGAATCTGTTTCAGTTCAGGTGAAAAATTTGTATCCATCAGTACTTTGTGCGGTGCTTTGTTAATTAAATAAATGTGTATGACAATTAAATTGTGTCAACACAAACTATAGCAATAATTGTGCCAAACTTAAAAATCAGACAAATATATAACGCTATAGCAATAAAAAATATTTCTTACACATCAAAATTACAACATTTTCTAAAAAAAACATTACCTTTGTATGATATTTAACAGAGTGTAGATTGTGAAACGGTAATAAAGTGTGCCGTTTTGCATGGAAAGCTCAAGAATATAAAGATTGTTTTTCAACATGTTAGACGCTGAAGATAGAATAGAAAGAATCGACATTGAAAATGAGATGAAATCGGCTTATATCGACTACTCTATGTCGGTTATCGTCTCACGTGCCCTCCCGGATGTTCGTGACGGTCTAAAACCGGTTCACAGAAGGGTGCTTTACGGCATGAATGAGATGGGTAATACATCCGATCATCCTTTCAAGAAGTCGGCAAACTGCGTGGGTGACGTGATGGGTAAATATCACCCTCACGGTGATTCATCTATATATGGAACGGTAGTACGTCTCGCTCAGCCGTGGGCAATGAGATATACTCTTGTTGACGGTCACGGAAACTTCGGTTCTGTAGATGGTGACGGTGCTGCGGCTATGCGTTATACTGAGGTGCGCCTTAAAAAGATAGGTGAGGATATGCTCACTGATATAAAGAGCGACACAGTAGATTTCCAGCCCAACTACGACAATACCCGTATGGAGCCGGTTGTTCTTCCAAACCGATTCCCTAATCTACTCGTAAATGGAGCAAGCGGTATTGCTGTAGGTATGGCAACCAATATCCCGCCTCACAACCTCACGGAGAGTATCAATGCGTCTATCGCTTTGATTGATAATCCGGAAATATCAATACCGGAATTGATGGAGTACATCAAGGCTCCGGATTTTCCCACCGGTGGCATAATATATGGTTATAAAGGTGTTAAGGATGCTTTTGAAACCGGCAGGGGTAGAATCGTTATCCGCGCAAAAGCCGAGATAGAGCAGGAGGGTAATCATGAAAATATTGTGGTTACCGAGATACCCTATAATGTAAATAAAGCGTTGCTCGTTCAATATATCGCAGATCTCGTCAATGAAAAGAAACTCGACGGAATAGCTGATATCAATGACTTGAGTAACTACAAAGGCATGAAGATTGTAATCAAGGTGAAAACCGATGCAAATGCCAATGTTGTGCTCAATAAACTGTACAAGATGACTCAGATGCAGTCCTCTTTCAGTGTAAATAACGTGGCGCTCGTAAACGGTAGGCCGAGAACCCTTAATCTAAAGGAGATACTCAAGGCATTTGTTGACCACAGGCATGATGTGGTTATCCGCCGTACAAACTTTGAACTTGCAAGAGCACGTGAGAGAGCCCATATACTCGAAGGGTTGATTATTGCGTCTCAGAACATAGATGAAGTAATAGCTATTATCCGTGGCAGCGAGAATACCGATGATGCCAAGCTTAAGTTATCTGAGAAATTCGGTTTGTCAGACGCTCAGACTTCAGCAATTGTGGAGATGCGTCTCAAACAGCTCACCGGTCTTGAGCAGGATAAACTCCGCAATAACTATGATGAGCTTATGGCGGAGATTCATCGTTTGGAAGAAATTCTCAACAATGACACCGTTTGCTGGAATGTCATCAAGGACGAGCTCGTTGAGGTAAGAGATAAATACGGTGACGAGCGTATGACCTCGATTGACTATACCGCAGGTGAGTTCAATGCTGAGGATTTCTATGCTGATGATGATATGATTATCACAATCAGTCACTTCGGATATATCAAACGTACACCTCTGTCCGAATTCAGAGCTCAGAACCGTGGAGGCGTCGGTGCTCGCGGCAGCAATACAAGAGATGAGGACTTTATCGAGCATATTTACCCTGCCTCTATGCACAATTATATGCTCTTCTTTACCAATAAAGGCCGTTGCTACTGGCTCAAGGTTTATGAGATACCCGAAGGCGCCAAGAACAGTAAGGGCAGAGCAATCCAGAATCTGCTTAATATCGAAAGCGATGATGCTGTTAATGCCTTTATCAGAGTAAAAGGTCTTGATGACAAGGAGTTTGTGACTTCACATAACCTCGTGTTCTGTACAAAGAACGGTGTTATTAAGAAAACAAGTCTCGAAGCATATTCCCGCCCGAGAGCAAACGGTGTCAATGCTATTATCATTAGAGAAGGTGATCAGTTGATATCTGTTGAACTTACAGATGGAAACTCAGAAATAATAATGGCAAACCGCAATGGACGAGCTATCCGATTCCACGAAAGCAAAGTGCGTGAAATGGGTAGAATGAGTACCGGCGTGCGTGGTATGACACTTGATGATGAGTCAGATTGTGTAGTTGGAATGATTTGTATGTCTCCCGAAACCACCAATAATGTCATGGTTATCTCTGAAAACGGATTTGGAAAGAGATCACTGCTTGACGATTACCGTATAACCAACCGAGGCGGTAAGGGTGTAAAGACTCTCAATGTTACAGATAAGACCGGAAAACTTGTTGCTATCAAGAGCGTTAACGATGAAAATGACCTTGTGATAATAAACAAGAGCGGTATTACACTCCGAATCCGTGTTGCCGATATCCGTGTTCAGGGTAGAGCCACCCAGGGTGTTCGTCTGATAAACCTTGATAAGCGTGGCGACACCATAGCATCTGTTTGCTGTGTGGACACCGATCCGGAAGAGGAAGCGGATAAAGAGTTGCTCGAACTTCAGGAAGAGGTAGTAGAAACTGCTGTTGATGAAATGGTGGATGAACTGACTGAAGAGCCTGAAGAGGAAACCAACGATGATTCAGAAGAATAAATAATTACCTTAATAAATAATTCACTAACCTAAAAAATTATGAAAAAGTTTAGCCTTTTAGGTATTTGTCTCTTGGGAGCATTTGCCATTTCGGCTCAGACAAATGTAGTGAAAGAGGTCGAGCAGGCACTTAAAGCAAGCAAGCCCGACTACTCAGCCGCAATTAATAAAATTAAACCGGCTCTCACTGATGAAGCCACGAAAAACGATCCTCTCGCTTGGAAACTTGCCGGTCAGGCAGGCGTTGGACTGTATGACGAATTGTTCCTGAAAGAGCAACTCGACACAGCAGAATTGAAAAAAGATGAAAAATTGGCTGCCGGACACGGATTGCTTGATTGCTATAACTATTATCTTACCGCGATACCTCTTGACCGGCATCCTGATAAGAAAGGTGTTATGAAGCCCGGTAAGCTTACCAAGGGAATGATTAAAACCATGAATGAGAACTATAGCCAGCTTCAGACCGCAGCAATATTCCTGTTCCAGGCAAGTGACAACCAAGGGGCATATGATACATGGGAAATGTTCTTGACATTGCCCACAAACCCATTACTTGGCAAAGATGCCCCTAAAGCATACCCGGATACTGTTGTTGGGCAGATTATGTATTATCAGATGCTCGCATCCTTGATTGAAAATAATCAGGAAAGCAACGAGCGTGCGCTTGCAAAATTTAAGCCCACTTTGACTACCGGCTATGAAAATCCGGAAGTATATATTTATGGTCTTGAGGCTGCCCGTCGTCTTAACGACAGCATTTCTATGGTGGAAATAGCTCAGCTCGGTTATGATAAATACGGAACTTCAAACATCACATTCATCGGTGAACTTATCAACGACGGATTAAACCGCAATGATTATGTTTCAAGTGAGAAATTGGTGAGAGAAGCTATTGCTGCAACACCGGATACAAATGTAGTTATCAAAGGACAGCTTTATGATATTCTCGGTGTAGTGTATGAGCGTCAGAACAACGATGAGGGTGCTATTGAAAATTTCAAGAAAGCAATTGAAATCAATCCCGAAAACGGAAAAGGCTATTATGATGTAGCGAGAATTATCTACAATCAGGCTGTAAGACTTGATGATACCGCAAAGGATGAGGCTGAAAGTAATAAACTGGTAACTCCCAAACTGCTTGAGGCTGCTGATTATTTTGTGAAAGCCTATGAGCTGGACAAAGACAATCTTACAGATATACCCAACATTCTCTATCGCCTGTACTATCGTTTAGGAGATGGTTATCAGGATAAGGCCGAGGAATGGCAAGATAAGTAAGAATTAATTTTACTCACTCATTTATTAGGGTAGTGCCGACAGAAGGAATTAACCTTCCGGCATTACCCTGATTTTTTTGTCCTACATCTGCTTTTTTACTAATTTTGCATCAAATAATTATATATATGGCTGTATCTGACACTAATTCCCAATTTGAGGAAGCAATGGCTATGTGCCGTGATATTTTTGAAAAAAAACTCAAGGATTACGGTGCATCGTGGAGAATTCTAAGACCGGAATCCATAACCGACCAGATTTTTATCAAGGCTAAGCGGATACGCTCCCTTGAGACCAAGCATTGCGCGATGGTGGATGAAGGAATTCTTCCGGAATTTCTTGCTATTGTGAACTACGGGCTTATTGGCGTGATTCAGTTGGAAAAAGGAGCATCTGACACAGTTGATATCACCCCTGAAGAAGCACTTGCCCTTTACGACTCCGTAGCCGAAAAAGCAACACTCCTTATGAAGGCTAAAAACCACGACTATGATGAAGCGTGGAGAGGTATGAGAATTAATTCATACACTGACTTTATACTGACTAAAATTCAGCGGACAAAGCAAATTGAGGACAACTGTGGTCAGACCTGTGTTTCTGAAGGCATAGACGCAAATTATCTTGATATGGTGAATTATGCTGTTTTTGGCATCATAAAACTTACTGAAAAGCAATGACTGTTGAATCAGATAAATCCCACATGTCAGGACGAGCAAAAGCGCTGGTCTGGATTCTCAGAATCTGTATCGGAGCCGTCTTTGTTATTTCAGGCTTTGCAAAAGCTGATGATATCTACGGATTTATTTTTAAAATAGAGGAGTACCTTGATGTTTGGAATCTATCCTATCCTCGTTCCTTGATATTTGTAGGGGCAACAGCTCTCAGCGTGATGGAATTTCTGCTCGGGCTCATGCTGATGTTAGGCTGTTACAGACGCACTGTTGTTTGGCTCTTGCTTTTGATGATGGTGGCAATGACACCGCTCACCGCATATATTTACTTTGTCGATCCGGTACCTGATTGTGGCTGTTTTGGCGATTTTATCGTCTTGTCAAATGGCGCGACATTCCTTAAAAATATATTAATCACCATCGGTCTGGTATATCTGCTTTTGAAGAACCGAATGGTGGATGGACTTTTTGGAGCATACATTCAGTGGCTCGTCACAGCCATAAGTGCCGCATATATTCTTACCATAGGCATGATTGGCTATTTTATGCAACCCCTTATGGATTTTCGTTCATTTCCTGTAGGGAGCACCCTGCTTACTGAGGAAAACGATTCCGAAGAAAGCGACTTTGAGTTCATCTACGAAAAAAATGGTGAAAAAAAGGTGTTTTCCGTAACAGAACTGCCTGATTCATCTTGGACTTTTGTTGAACGAAAGCAGATAGGTCAGGTTGCGAAAGATAAAACAGAACTTGTGATTTTTAATGAAGGGGAGAATATTACAAGCGAAGTATTGGCATCTCAAGGAGACCAGTTGTTGATTCTTATTCCGGAATATAGCAGGGCTGATGTGTCAAACACTTATCTTTTGAACCTTCTTGACAATTACATCAAGTCGCAGGGTGGAAGCATGATGACTTTGGTTACGGCAGATGCCCAGGATATAGAAGAATGGAAAGACTTGTCTATGGCTGACTATCCTGTTTATTATGCAGAGCCTACCACACTAAAGGAAATGGCGCGTGGTATTATGCCTGCGGTATATCTTAAAGATGGCAGAATTGTATGGAAGCGCACTTTGCCATCTATCGACTCAGATAAGTTTGAGCAGGCAGAGGATACACCGGGTTTGATGGATTCTCTTGCGTTTGATGGTCCAAGATATGCTAAATACTTAACTTTTGCCCTCTTTGTAATTCTTATGATGATTTTCATGCTCGACAGAAGCGGAAGGTTGCTGGCATGGAGCATTAAGATTAGAAAAAAGGCTCAGAGTCTGAAATAATTGCTATCTTTGCAGAGTATCTGATTTTTTTGATTAGTAATTTCTAATTTTCAAATATAACAAGATTATGAGAAAGAATATTGTTGCCGGAAACTGGAAGATGAACACCACTCTTCAGGAGGGTGTAGGTCTCGCAAAGGATGTTAATGAAGCTCTTGGCAAAGTTAAAGCAAATTGTGATGTGATAATCTGTGTACCTTTCACCCATCTTGCATCAGTTAATGCGGTTATAAATCCCGCTAAACTTGGTCTTGGTGCTGAAAACTGCGCAGACCACAAGAGTGGTGCATATACCGGTGAGGTAAGTGCTTCTATGGTAGCTTCTACCGGTGCAAACTATGTAATCCTCGGTCACTCTGAGCGCCGTCAGTATTATGGTGAGACAGCTGAAACTCTTAAGGAGAAAGTTGCACTTGCACTTGAAAACAATCTCACACCTATTTTCTGTATCGGTGAGGTTCTTGAGCAGCGTGAGAATGGTACATATCTTGACGTTGTTAAAGCACAGATAGAAGATGCTCTTTTCAACCTCTCAGCAGAGGATTTCTCAAAACTCATCCTCGCTTACGAACCTGTTTGGGCCATCGGTACAGGAAAAACTGCTACTGACGATCAGGCACAGGAGATGCACGCTTTCATCCGTGGCGTCATTGCCGGTAAGTACGGTAAGGAAGTAGCTGACAACACCTCTATTCTTTACGGTGGCAGCTGTAAGCCCTCAAATGCTCGCGCATTGTTCGCTAAACCCGATGTTGACGGTGGTCTTATCGGTGGAGCATCTCTTGAAGCAGAAAGCTTCATGGGCATAGTTGAGGCATTCAACTAATCTTCTTCCGAATTACTCGAATTTTATATAGACTGCAAAAATATTTTCTTATTTTTGCAGTCTATTTTTATGAACTGACTTTTCAAAAGTTATTGAAATCAACAATATGAAAAAATATTTTCTTCTGATCGCTTTATTCGCCTATATCAACGTTTACGCTCAATCCGTAAATAATGGTAATATTGTGAATCACATCACAGAAAGTGGAATCAACACTATTTCACAACCGGAGGCACTGAAAAAGCTACTGAAAAAGACATCGGTAACAGTGACCAGTGACAATCAGGAAACAAGTACAGAAGAAAATACAGTGTCAAAGGACAAGAATGCAGGATACCGTGTTCAGGTCTTTTCAGATAACCGTCCGGCAGCCAAAGGAGAAGCAAGAGCCAAAGGGAGAAATATATCTGAAAGATTTCCTAATTATAAAACATACGTAAAATACACATCGCCATACTGGAGACTTAGAGTCGGAGACTTTCGCACACGAAGAGAAGCTGAAGATGCCGCAGAGGCTATCAAGGCAGCTTTCCCTTCTTACAGCCGTGAAGTGCTGGTTGTAGCCGATAGAATATCTCTTTAAGGTGTGAAAAAAACAGATTTAGGAATGGACTTGGAATATCCTAACGAAACTATTGAAGCTATTGCCGGGCATATTGAGGAAATTTTAAGATTGCTCGGAGAAGATCCGCAGCGGGAGGGATTGCTTAAAACACCTGTGCGTGCGGCAAAAGCATTATATTTTGCCACATCAGGTTATAAGTCAAATCCGGAAGAAGTTGTTGGAGATGCACTTTTTACAGCACCGTCCGATGGGCAGGTTATTATCAAAGATATAGAGTTCTACTCCTTTTGTGAACACCACATATTGCCTTTTTTCGGCAGAGTGTCTGTAGGATATGTTCCCGGAAGTAAAATCCTTGGGCTTAGCAAGGTAGCGCGAATAGTAAATCTTTATGCACGTCGCTTGCAGACTCAGGAGCGCTTTACACGTCAGGTTTGTGATGCCATAGCTGAATCAGGAGGTGCAAAAGGAGTGATTGTGATATGTAACGGTCAACACATGTGCATGAAAATGAGGGGAGTGGAGAAGCAGGATTCTTCAACCACCACAGTCGCAACTTCCGGTTGCTATGAAGAAAGTACTCAATTGCGTGCCGAATTCATCTCCTCACTCGCGTATAAATAGAAGGATATTGAATTAAGAGCCTTAGTTAAAAAATACACCCCAAAAGTTTGACAAAACTTTTGAGGTGCATTTTTTATGGCACTAAGCCTTGATAATAGATTATTCCTCTCCCTTTACTTCCTCTGAAACTTCTTCTTCCTTTGGCTGATATTCAGTGATACCGGCGGCAAGGAGGGTATTATACCAGTTGAGTACCTTCTTGATGTCATTTGTGTAAACGCGGTCACTGTCAAAATCGGGAACCGCTTCACCAAACCATGAACGAACTGCTGCATCATCGGCAAAACCCTTCACATCAATTGCTTTGCCTTCAGCTTTGGCTTTTACTGCATCAAGAACTTCCGCAAGGGGACGGTCTTCTTCAGTTGTGTATATGGAAATGTCTCCGAGTGACACCACTTTATCATGAGCATAAGCGGGAGTTCTTTTACCGGTTGAAAGAGACTCCACAATGAGCATATTTTTGCCCTGGCTGACAAGCTTGAATAATCCTGGCTTACCGGCGATTGAAAGTATTGTTCTTATCATATATTTATTTATAATGAATGATTTACTTAGTTTGCGGTCACAAAATTAATAAAATTCGGTAAATCTGAGTAACTTTGCATTTTATTCACATAAATATAGATGGCTATTTATTTCAAACTTCTGTTTCAGCTCATATTATCACCATATCAGGGGTGGAAAGATGTATCGCACGAGGGAGTGCCGGTTAACAAATTGCTCTCTTCAGGTTTTTATCCGTTGATTGCCGTTAGTGCATTGACAATCTTCCTGCAGGGATTATATCATCCGGGGTTTACTCTCGTTAATCTTGTGGAGAAGTGTATTGTTGTTTTTGTACAGTACTTTATCTCTTTCTTTATTGCAAGATTTATCTTTACCTCATTTATTCATCGTTACGTGGTCTCAGAGATTAGTGAAAAGCGCAACGATTCTTTCATTATTTTTTCACTATCTCTGCTTGCACTTGCCACTCTTACAGAAAATTGCATCCCTATCTATATGCCCATTCGAGAATTCTTCGCTATTTATGTAGCGATTATCATGTGGCGTGGCACCAGATATATGGCGGTGAGAAACGACAAGGTGGAGAGATTCATGATTATGAGCATATTATCCATCCTTGTGCCACCCTTTATCATCGGTTTTCTTTTCAATGCTGTTGTTTAAGAAAAAAGGCGCTTAATCTGAAACTATTAGAATTATGAAACTTAAAGGATCTGACATAAATATCAAGAATCGCCGAGCAAGGTTTGATTATGAAATTTCCGATACATTTACAGCTGGTCTTGTCCTTACGGGTACAGAAATAAAATCACTCAGACAAGGTAAGGGTTCGCTTACCGATAGCTTCTGTTATGTTAATAATGGCGAGGTGTGGGTGAAAAATATGTATATAGCAGAGTACTTTTATGGCTCATACAATAATCATTCTGCAAGGCGCGACCGAAAATTACTGCTTAATAAAAAAGAAATAGCTAAAATTGCAAAAAGCGGTAAGGAAGCCGGTTACACTATTGTGCCGCTAAAAGTCTTTATAAACGAGCGTGGACTTGCAAAGATGCTGATTGGAATAGGTCGTGGCAAAAAAGAGTATGACAAGCGACAGAGCATCAAAGACCGTGATGATAAAAGAGCAATTGCCCGTATTTTTAGGAAACAATAATCAGACTGCACTTTTATTGTCGCTGATAATAAAGTTGTAAACATCAAAGGAAGTTATTAAATTTGCGAGGGAATGTGGTTAATACTATATGTAAGCCACTCTCTTTTATTTAACGCAGAGCAGAAAATATTTTTATTATAACCTTAACCATGGCAGAAAAAAAAGAAAAATTATTTGACCAGTTTCCACCGGTATCTACTGCTGAGTGGAAAGCCAAAGTAGAGGCGGACCTTAAAGGTGCCCCCTTTGACAAAAAATTGGTCTGGCGCACTAATGAGGGCTTTGATGTACAGCCCATGTATCGTGCGGAAGATATCGAAGGTTTAGCTACCACTGAATCAATTCCGGGAGAATATCCCTATGTGCGTGGCACAAAATCGGATAATGATTGGCTCACTCGTCAGGAAATCCCCGCCGAAGATGCAAAGGCAGCAAATGTTAAAGCAAAAGAAATACTGACTAAAGGTGTCACCTCCATCGGTTTTACCGGCTGTGGCTCTGATTATGCCGCTGTGAATGCACTTCTTGACGGCATTGACATCACGACTGTTGAAGTTAACTTCCGTTGTTGTCCCCGCCATGCAGAAGAACTCGCAGAAGCATTGGTTAAATACATCAAAGAGAAGAAAGCTGAGGCTTCTTTCCGCGGAGCTATTGATTTTAATCCATTCCGCAAACCACTCAAACATGGCAAACCATTCCCCGGTGATATAGCTGCTATAGCAAAAAATCTTGTTAGCACAACCGCAGCTGTTCCGGGCCTCAAGGTGCTTGCTGTTGACAGCGTTATGCTTAGCGATGCAGGCGCTTATATTTTCCAGGAACTCGGATACGCTCTTGCATGGGGCGCAGAATGGATGAATCTGCTCACTGAGGCTGGAGTAAGTGCTGATGAGGTAGCGTCAAAAATCAAGTTCAACATGGGTATTTCAAGCAACTACTTCATGGAACTTGCAAAATTCCGCGCTGCTCGTATGCTCTGGGCTCAGATAGCACATCAGTTCGGTGCAAGCAAAGAGGCGTCAAAAATGGCGGTTCATGCTATTACCTCACGTTACAATCAGACTATCTACGATGCACATGTAAACCTGCTCCGTAGTCAGACCGAGTGTATGAGTGCCGCTCTTGCCGGCGTTGATTCTATCACAGTCACACCGTTTGACACTCCTTATGAAAACCCCGATGATTTCTCTGAAAGAATAGCTCGCAATCAGCAGTTCCTTCTCAAAGAAGAGAGCCATCTTGACAAAGTTGTTGACCCCGCAGGTGGTAGCTACTATGTTGAAACTCTCACCGTATCTATAGCTGCTGAAGCATGGAAGCTATTCCTTGACATAGAAGATAAAGGCGGATTCCTTGCTTGTGTTAACAACGGAACTGTTCAGAAAACCGTTCGTGAGACTTCTGAAAAGCGTCACACCGATGTTGCTCGCCGCAAAGAAATTTTGCTTGGCACCAATCAGTACCCCAATATCAACGAAACTGCAGCTCAGAAAATCGCAAAAACTTCTTGTGGATGCGGATGTAACCACGGTGCAGAAGATAACAATGAGGAAAATTCACTCCCGACAGCTCGTGCCGCAAGCGATTTTGAAACACTCCGTCTCGCAACAGAGGCTGCTTCAAATCGTCCCAAGGTATTCATGCTTACTATCGGTAATCTCGCTATGCGTCTTGCTCGTGCTCAGTTTAGCACAAACTTCTTTGGTTGCGCCGGTTATGAGATTATTGATAATCTTGGCTTTGATACAGTTGAGCAGGGTGTTGATGCCGCACTTGAAAAAGGTGCTGATGTTGTTGTTCTCTGTTCAAGCGATGACGAATATGCTGAGCTTGCTCCAGCCGCTTACAAATATCTTGACGGCAGAGCCGAATTTGTTGTAGCAGGAGCACCTGCTTGCTCGGAAGACCTCAAGGCAATTGGCATCACCAACTTTGTGAATGTTAGAAGCAATGTGCTTGACACTTTGCGCGCTTTCAATGCTAAATTGCTCAAATAATTTACTCACCCTCATAATATGATATATCAATGAGACCCGATTTTAAAGAAATAGATATTACTAAGGACGCATTCGCAACCAAAGCAGGTGCGCCTCAGAAGGGTGAAGAATGGCTCACCCCGGAACTTATTCCGGTTAAACCGGTATATACTAAGGACGATCTTGAAGGACTTGAACACCTTAATTATGTTTCAGGTATTCCTCCATTCCTCCGGGGTCCGTATAGTGCCATGTATCCTCTTCGTCCCTGGACAATCCGCCAGTATGCCGGTTTCTCTACCGCTGCCGAGAGTAATGCTTTCTACCGCCGCAATCTTGCTGCCGGTCAGAAAGGTCTTTCTGTAGCGTTTGACCTTGCTACACACCGCGGTTATGATGCCGACCATGAAAGAGTTGTAGGTGACGTAGGTAAGGCAGGTGTGTCTATCTGCTCACTTGACGACATGAAGGTGCTCTTCGACGGTATTCCTCTCAATAAAATGTCCGTGTCCATGACCATGAACGGTGCGGTTCTACCCGTACTCGCATTCTACATCAACGCTGGTCTTGAACAAGGTGCCAAACTGGACGAAATGGCTGGCACTATTCAGAATGATATTCTTAAGGAATTCATGGTGCGTAACACATATATTTACCCGCCGGAATTCTCTATGCGAATCATCGCGGATATCTTTGAATACACCTCCCAGAATATGCCCAAATTCAATAGCATCTCTATCTCCGGCTATCACATGCAGGAGGCGGGTGCTACTTGTGATATTGAGCTTGCTTATACTCTTGCCGACGGTCTTGAATATCTCCGCGCAGGTGTTAACGCCGGCATGGATATCGACTCTTTTGCTCCACGTCTCTCATTCTTCTGGGCAATCGGCATGAATTTCTTCATGGAAATTGCCAAGATGCGTGCGGCTCGTATGCTTTGGGCGAAGATTGTAAAACAGTTCAACCCCAAGAACCCGAAATCGCTTGCTCTGCGCACTCACTCTCAGACCTCAGGTTGGAGTCTTACCGAGCAGGATCCCTTTAACAACGTCGGTAGAACTTGTATCGAGGCTATGGGCGCAGCTCTCGGTCATACCCAGTCGCTCCACACTAACGCCCTTGATGAAGCTATAGCACTCCCCACTGACTTCTCTGCACGTATTGCACGCAATACTCAGATTTACATTCAGGAGGAAACTATGGTGACAAAACAGGTTGACCCATGGGCAGGTTCTTACTATGTTGAAGCACTCACAAATGAGATTGCTCACCGCGCTTGGGCTCACATTCAGGAAATTGAAAAACTTGGTGGTATGGCTAAGGCTATTGAAACCGGTCTTCCAAAACTCCGTATTGAAGAGGCGGCTGCACGCACTCAGGCTCGTATTGACTCCGGTCGTCAGACAATCGTTGGTATCAACAAATATCGTCTTGACCATGAGGATCCCATTGACATCCTGGAAATTGACAATACAGAAGTTCGCAAGGAACAGATTGAGCGTCTTAAGGATGTTAAGGCTCACAGAGATGAGGCTAAAGTTAAGGAAGCGCTTGCTGCAATCACCGAATGTGTCCGCACCAAGAAAGGCAATCTCCTTGACCTCGCCGTTAAAGCAGCCGGTCTCCGTGCAACCCTCGGTGAAATAAGCGATGCTTGTGAAGATGTGGTAGGAAGATATAAAGCAGTAATCAGAACTATTTCAGGCGTGTACTCAAACGAAACCAAACAGGATCCTGACTTTGTTAAAGCTCAGAAGATGTGTGAAGAATTTGCTAAACGTGAAGGTCGTCAGCCCCGTATCATGATTGCCAAGATGGGTCAGGACGGACACGATCGTGGTGCTAAAGTGGTTGCTACCGGTTATGCCGACTGCGGATTTGACGTAGATATGGGACCACTCTTCCAGACACCCGCTGAAGCTGCCCGTCAGGCGGTTGAGAATGACGTCCACATTCTTGGTGTAAGCTCTCTTGCTGCCGGTCACAAGACTCTTGTGCCTCAGGTTATTGAAGAACTCAAGAAACTCGGCAGAGAGGACATACTCGTCACAGCCGGTGGTGTGATTCCCGCTCAGGACTATGACTTCCTCTACAAAGCGGGTGTTGCTGCGATTTTCGGACCCGGTACCAGAATCCCGGAAAGCGCAATCAAGATGCTTGAACTGCTCGAAGACTAATCAATTAGTCACATAACATGAAAAAGGCTCCGGACGCTAACACGCCCGGAGCTTTTTAGTGTAAAAATTTGCGTGACGCTATGAAAATTTCTACTTTTGCTGGTGCAGACCGCCATGAAGCCTCGGTCCGGGGATTGAGGGCGGGATGAGAAAACATAATTGAAAGCGTTTATCCGCGCTGATTCTTGACAACCTGGAATGTCTCGCAAACTTTCATAATAAAGTCAAGGATTGAGCAACGGTAGATGCCCGTGGATATGTAAAATATCGGCAACTCTTGGTATGGACATGTTAATCTTGTCTGCCGGAGTCTGTCATATATTGCATATATAGGCGTGGGCTTCTGCGTTGCCGTCCGACTTTATTAGGGCAATGCGAGAAGCCTCAGGTTGTAGGACGGTAATAGATACAGATTCCTACGCTTTTTTTTTATAACAAACCGCCAACGAGGGGAAGACTGCGGCACTTTTTTACCAATGTCAGTTACTAATCCGGAAGTTTCGATAATTGTACCGGTTTATAAGGTTGAGAGATATTTAAATGAATGTCTTGATTCAATAATAAATCAGACTTTCACTGATTGGGAATGTATTCTTATTGATGATGGGTCTCCTGACAATAGTGGTAAAATTTGTGATGAATACGCCTCTAAAGATACCCGATTTCAAGTGATTCATCGTAATAATGGTGGGTTGTCAGCAGCTCGTAACACCGGGCTATCAGTTTCCAGAGGAAGATTTATAAGTTTTATTGATTCGGATGATATAGTTCATCCTGAATTTTTAAGCAACTTGTATAATTTAATAACATCGTATAAGACGGATATGGCACAAGTTTCATATGAATCAATGTTTTCAACATTTACAAGGAAGAAACATTTGGTTGATGAGATTACAGTGCTTAATCGTTCTGAGGTTATGTCCCGTTTATTAACCGGTAAATCAATGCCTAATTATCTTTGTATAAAACTGTTCAAAAAAGACATAATAGATTCACCGCTTCCCGAAAATATGGCTTTTGAAGATATTTTTGTGATGGGACAGTGGGTTAAGAATATTCATAAAATGGTATTGTCACCGGAAATACTTTACACATATCGTCGTCGTGGGAGCAGTATAGTTAATACAAATTTTGCAAAGAACAGACTCGATTTTATAAAAGCAACATTCAGTGTTGCTGAAACTTTAAGGACAATTGAACCGGAGATTTTGATGCCCGAATTAATTGATAGGTATCTATGGAAAGGCATGGTAGCTTCCGGGAAAAAGATTGCACGTTATGAACCAAATAGAGAGATTAGAAATAGTGCCATAAATAAAGTTTCTGCTATAGGACGTAATGTGGGAGTACCTCAGCTAAAGACATTAGGACTAAAAATTTGGTTTAGAGCAAGTCTTTTAACTCATCATCCAAGAGTGTTTTCTATGCTTATGCGATTCCTTAATAAAATAGATATTCATGCTCGTTACACAAGAAATCAGCAATTTCATTGAGTATAACTGCTCGAAGACTAACCAAAGTTTTTATCTATTGTCTTATCTGACCAGATAAGTAAATAATTAATGAAAAAGCCTCGCTTATGAGCATTATTGCTCCAGCGGGGCTTTTATTTTGGTCTTTAGAGACTCTAATGCCTCTAACTACTCGAAATTCATTGTTGAACCGGCTCTTAGTCTTTGAGTTTATCGGCAAGATTGTGGGCTGCGTCAGCTCCCTTTTCGAGGAGGTCTGATGCCATGCCTTTGAGTTTGTCTGTAAAGTTTCCGACTTTTTCACTTGCCTGCTCCTTGATGTCGGCAAACTTGTCGCTTGCCTGACCCATAATGTCGTTAAGCTTGTCCTGAGCGGCTGCTACCTGAGCGGCTGCCTGCTCTTTAGTTGCTTCAAAAGCACTTTTGGCTGCTGCGGTTGTTTCGTTAGCTTGCGCCTTTGCGGCTGCTAATCCTTCCTGAGCTGCGAGTTTCGCTGCTTCAACACTTACCTGTGCGGCTTCCTGAGCCACTTTCTTAGAGTCTTCCATATTCAATAGTTGTTTTGTGGTTGATAATTTAACAGTCAAACGCAATAATCGCCTCTATTGTTGACTAATCTACACAGATTTATATGATTTTATGTACCTTTGCATAATAATTCATATTCATTTACAAAAATCATTTTAAGTAATGGCAGAAGAAATAAAAAATAACAGCGCGACTGAAGCGGTGGCGCAACTGCTCAACGATAAGGCTTGGGCACGCTGGCTTGCACTGGTGCTCATAGCATCGATGATGTTTTTCGCATATATGTTTGTAGATGTGATGTCACCGCTACAGAGTTTGCTCGAAAAGGCTCCTCTCGGATGGTCGGCAAGTGCTTTCGGCAATTATGCAGGGGCGGAATATATGCTCAATGTATTCGGATTCCTTATTGTAGCAGGAATCATTCTTGATAAAATGGGCATCCGTTTCACCGGAGTGCTTTCTGCTTCGGTAATGGTTATCGGTGCGGTGATTAAACTCTATGCAGTCAGCAGTTGGTTTGCCGGTTCTGCTTTCGATTTATGGCTCAGCTCATGGTGGACTGCTATGCCGGGCAGTGCGAAGCTCGCGGCATTCGGCTTCATGATTTTTGGCTGTGGATGCGAAATGGCGGGTATTACTGTCAGCAAGGCTATTGCCAAATGGTTTGAAGGTAAGGAAATGGCTCTCGCAATGGGAATTGAAATGGCTATAGCACGTCTCGGTGTATTCGCCGTACTTTCTATTTCACCTCGTCTTTCAGAGTGGTGGGGGGCAAACGACCCTTCTGTAGTTCCTCCGGTAGCCTTCTGTACCGCTCTTCTGTTTATCGGTCTTATAAATTATACCGTATTCACTTTCATGGACATACAGCTGGACAAACAGACCGGCGCGGATAAGAAATCAGAAGGTGGAGAAGAGGAATTCAAGGTAAGCGATGTGAGCAACCTGCTCAAGAGCAAACTTTTCTGGATTATTGCTCTTCTCTGCGTGCTTTACTACTCGGCAATCTTCCCGTTCCAGCGCTTCGGCACCAATATGCTTCAGTGCAATCTCCATATATCAGATGTAGCTGCAGCTGATATTCTCCGCTGGTTCCCGATTGGTGCGCTTATTCTAACACCTCCGTTAGGTTTCTTCCTTGACAAGGTAGGTAAAGGTGCTACAATGCTTATTATCGGTTCAATTCTTCTCATCTGCTGTCACCTTGTATTCGCGCTCGTATTACCATCTGTGCCGAGTACCGGTCTTGCTCTTGCAACTATCATAGTTCTCGGTGTATCTTTCTCACTTGTTCCGGCAGCTCTATGGCCTTCAGTGCCCAAGGTAATGGACGCCCGCTATCTCGGTAGCGCATACTCATTGATTTTCTGGGTACAGAACATAGGTCTATTCGGAGTGCCTATTCTCTTCGGCAAAATCCTTGAAGCTTCAAATGTCGGAGTGGAACCGATGGATTACAACTACACCAATCCGATGCTCATGTTTGCCGGATTCGGAGTTGCAGCGCTCTTCTTCGCTCTCTGGCTCAAGATTCTCAATGGAAAGCATAATTATGGTCTTGAAAAACCCAATATCAAGAGCTCTGCTGAAACAGAGGAAGCAGAATCCATGACTATCGACATGTAAATCATTTTGTCAGATCAAATATCAAAAATCGGGGGCTAATCATGAGATTAGCCCCCGATTGTTTGTTTATAAATAATAAATAGCGTTAAGATGACTTTAATTTGTCTTTTTGTTCAGATAATTCCGCCATGGCAACCTGATAATTATTTATTACAGCTCCTGTAACTAAATTCAACAGTAAAAATACAGCAATGCAAAACCAAGAGACAAAATAACAGGTGATTGCAGTAGGATGAACATTAATTATTCCTAAATCTGATGCAGTGATGAGATTATATCTTAAATCTGTCCAATCTTCTGCTGTCAGAGCTCTGAAAAGCGTGAATATCCCTTCGCCTATGTTTCCAAAAGGATCTGGAGAATTAGTAGGTGTTGGAGGAGCTACAGCCGTGAGTATTTCAATTTTCTCTGCCGATACAGGCAATCTGAACAGCGTAACACCGGCAACAGCATATAAATAGGCAAATATTAAGAATAACAAGCAATTATATATCATTGATTTTACACTTTTCGCGAGTACTGTTACAATCAGCTTGATTTCCATACTTGCACGAAGAAGCCTTAAGATTCTGAATGTCCTCATTATTCTTATCATTGTTATTGCCGATGCGTTTGTGGCAATAGATGGTGGAATCCATCCAATAATAACCAATGACAGATCAAATATATTCCAGCCATCCTTTAAGAAGTCCCTTATACTATTTGCGGCTATAAATCTGATAACTATTTCAAACGAAAACACCCACAATATGAAGTGCTGAATATTATCAACAATAGTATTGTGCAAGGATGTTTGAACACCAATCAGTACTGAGTTTATAATAATTATTGCCGTAATTACTATATCAAATATTTTAGACTGGCAGATTTTAATTGATGTATGTTTTAGGTCGTTAGTTAGCATACATTAGCGGTAAATTACAGTAAGAGAGGGTGAAAAATATTCACCCTCTGCTACTCTTATTTTTATAAATGAAATGAAATTATGAGAATATAGGTGCAAAAGATGCAAATCCAATAAATGTATATAAATATGCTTCGACAAATCTCATATATCCAATAGATAGATCCGTTTCAAATAATTCTTTAGCACTCGAGTTCAAAACAAATAACTTGCTATACATTTCGTCGGCATTTTGAAATCCATACACACCAAATATTGATCCAATAAAAACGCTTATTCCTATACATATCCAAAGATAGGTTTTCATTCCTGAATGCAATGTTATTATTGAATCAAATTCACCTAATAAAAGAAGCAAGGGGGAAACTAGTATTAGCGTATAACAAACTAAAGTACCCTTCCCAATTTCTTGTGCTGCTTCAAAAGCCAGACCTGAAAATATGGCTATAGAAATTCCATACGCACTGAATTCTGCTGCTGCATCAGGATTAAATTTCAGAGATATCATACCTGCTATATAACAAATTACTACCGTAGGTATGAATCCCCAAATTTTCATATTTGCAATCATCCACGTCTTAAATCCAGATTCTTCAATATTATAAATTGACATTGCTAAATTTTTTTAGTTAAACCTATTATATTTTCTTTTTGTATTTTTTTGATAATTCTTCAATAAATGAAATAGTCGGAACAAAACCTAAATCCATGTGAAATTTATCACTAGTGATATAAAATTCACACGCATTATCGTTATATGTTATGGTAATCTTCTTTACCAATCCTTCAGGAATTTTTTTAATTTCAATTGCAAATCCTACAAGATACTGATTCTTTTCTTTGACAAATGAACTCTTAATAATATCCTTTAAATAATCGGTAAGATACTTGTCGTCACAATCATCACATTCTAACTTACTAACTGTTTCAGGTTTAGAAAAATAGATTATGGAGTCCTGATTCTGGATTTTTTCAGGATAAGTAATACTGATTCGATCATTATTGTTGAATATAATTGAAGAGTCATTTTCAATTTGATATGACTCATAGAGTTTATTTACCGTTGCTGCAGATTTAGCTCCATCCTTTTTCCCTGTACCATCGCATGCATCGCAAGGAAATGATTTTTGGCCTCCGCAATTTTCACAAATTTCAATTCCGCTTCCTTGGCATACAGGACACTGAGTTCTACGTTCCGAATAGCTATTACGTTCATGAAGTGTACCGTCAACCCAATAGGTATCTTTACTTACAATTTCGCGATGAGTTTGTGGATTTAAGCCGGTTCCACCACAGCATGAACATGTAACTGAGCCTTTTCCGTTACACGAACTACATATTTTAATGCCAGTGCCCTTGCAATGTTTACACAATGGTACATTTCCTTTTGACCTAACCTTGATTATTCTAGGGTCAGAATCTTGTGGTGTAAGTTCACGACCTTCTAAATAAGCTCCTAAATAATCCTCAGTTAATAGAACCACTACTTCTTCATTCGTAATTTGAAAAGGTAGTTTTTCCGGCTCTAAATCAAATTCCGGTTGGTCACAATCTGTGATCACTTCACTGTTTATTTCTCTTTTGGCGTATATTTTATAACAAGAAATATAATATCCTTCTAAATTCTCAATTGTTGCATTATATTCAGAAAGATGCTTAAACCATCGCTTCTGGCCTGAGTCTAAATCCTCCAATTTTTTTGTCCATAATGATATTTCACGCAATATGGACTTGATGTTAGCATTTATGTTAAGCGATAATTCATAATAATCAGTATCTGATAAAACTTCTTTTGGATCAACATCCAATATTTGAGTATTTATTTTCATAATTCTGTAGATATTACTTTGTTCCACCAATCCCATGAGTAGCCTGCGGAGGGGTGGTACACCCACAGTACTCTTGCTTCTTTGCCATTTGAAAGGCGATAATATCCGTTTTTGACTTTGTAACCTTCAATCACAAGTTCCTCACCGTCTCTCCATCGTTCTCCGCCGGGCATATTATCATACATACGGGTTACGCCCCAAACTATGATTAAATCGGGTTGAAGTTCATCAATTACTTCAAAGAATGCATCGGCTGAATCACGAAAATCAACCCAATCAGGCTGTATCCTTGATTGATCCGCGGATTTTTGAACATAGTTGTAGAAAGCTACGGAGTTCCAAATGTTTCTACTCTCTTCCAGGTTCGTATCATGTCCAACCAAAGATTTTTCAAACTTATGAAATGTACCGGTCCAGCTGTCTGTTTCACCTGACATTATCACATCCATGCAATGTGTGGTGGTAAAATCAGCGCACTCATCTACATTCCCGATATTCCCACACTTGTCACACCCTCCACAAATGTGAGCTTCCCCCAAAACAAGAATCTTCTTATCAAAGATTCCACCTGAATGGTATTTATCTCCGATCCAGGGTTTGAAAAATACTTTTCCCATTATAATTAAGATGCCGCGGTCTTCCCCTCGTTGGCGGTTTGTTATAAAACAAAAAGCGTAGGAATCTGTATCTGTTACCGTCCTTCTGTTAGAGGCTTCTCGCATTGCCTATTGGAGTTGGACGGCAACGCAGAAGCCCACGCCTGTATATGCAATAATATGACAGATTCATGCAGACATGATTAACATGTCCATGCCAAGAATTGCCGATATATTTTACATATCCACGGGCATCTACCGTTGCTCAATCCTTGACTCCAATGAAATTTTGCGAGAATTTCTAACAATCAAGAATCAGCGCGGATAAACGCTTTCTATAAATGTCACATCCCACCCTCTGTCCCCGAACAGGGAACTGATTCAGATGAATCTTACCCAACTGGCGTGGACAGTGATGTTCTGCGTCAACAAAGATAGTAATAAAAATTAAAATATTCTGTTCTACAATTGTTTTTTTGCAAGAACTTTAATGTGTAAAAAATGAAGGTTAGATGTTTGTACTAATATCAAAATAGTATTGTGAACGCCTGGAATGGTTTAAACCTAAATTCGAGAACTGTCTCCGCTTTTTTGATGTGTGATGATTAGGGAATGGGAAAGTTCTAAATAAATCTTAAAACTATTTTTTGATTTTTCTTGTTAGTAAAACAGATGAGAGAGATTTGACTCTGTAAAGCAATTATTATTAAACAACACTGTTTGTGAGCCGATTTCCCTTGCTTATCACAAACTGCACTAACATGAAACACTTCTTACTTCTTATTTCACTGCTGCTGGTTGTATCCATTGAAGGGTATGCATTTGAAGTCCGGGATTCCGCTTCAATTCATTTCCGTCAGGGTAGGTCGGTAATTGAACCGAAACTGTATGGCAACAGCGAGGTGCTCGACAGTTTAATCGGTGCCTTTAACGCAGATTCCGCAAATGCCACTTCCAGGAGGCTTAAAAAGATTATTTTTGTGGGGACAGCTTCCCCTGAAGGTTCTGTAACTATTAACAGACGGCTCTCTCAGAAGCGCGCTGATAATTTGTTCAACTATCTATCGCATAGGGTTCAGATGCCTGATTCTGTGACAGGCTTTGAATGGGAAGGCAGAGACTGGAAGGGTCTTTATGAAATGGTTGAAGCAGATCAAAACGTGCCTTGCCGGGAGGAGGTTCTTCAGCTGATAGAAGAAGTATATAAAGATGTTACCGCTCACGGTGATAATGCTTCAAACCTTGCCAGGATTCAGAGATTCAAGGGCGGAGTGCCTTATGCATATATGTATTCTAATCTGTTCCCCGCTCTTCGTGCATCAAAAATATACACTTATTATGATATGCCGTCCCTGCTGAAAGGTATAGGCGGGTATGCTTGCTTCATTCCGGAGGATATATCATTTGATGGCGTAACTCCTATTGCTTTCACAAGAAAGGAGCGTAAGCCGTTTTATATGTCACTAAGTACAAATATGCTGTATGACGCTCTCGCTGTGCCGAATATCGGGGCAGAATTCTACATAGGAAAGAACTGGTCGATAGCAGGTAACTGGATGTATGGATGGTGGGATAAAGATTCCAGCCACAAATACTGGAGAGCCTACGGTGGCTATCTTGCTGTAAGGAAGTGGTTTGGTAAGGCTGCTGATGAAAAGCCCCTTACAGGAAACCATATCGGGCTTTATGCCGGGGTTGTAACTTACGACTTTGAATTCGGAGGTACCGGTTATATGGGGGGATTACCCGGAAGAACTCTCTGGGATCGCTGCAACGCAATGGTTGGAGTAGAGTACGGCTACTCTTTGCCTGTAAGCAAGCACTTTAATATTGATTTTACCATTGGTGTAGGTTACCTCGGTGGTAAATATATAAAATATGTTCCCGATCATGATTTTTATGTGTGGAAAGACACCAAACATCTTAACTGGTTCGGTCCTACAAAAGCTGAGATTTCGCTTGTATGGCTTTTGGGACATGACAATTATAACCGCAGGAAAGGAGGTATGAAATGAAAACTATTAAACTTAAAGGAGTCCTTGCAGTAATGGCTTTAGTGGTTTCACTCTCGTCCTGCAGGCATAAAGAGCTTTATGATGAAGAAATCAGCTACCAGGATATTGAGGTAGTGTTTGACTGGCGCAACGCTCCCGATGCCAATCCTGCCTCAATGGTGTTGTACCTTTATGAGCAAAAAGGCGGCACTCCTCTGAGATATGTCTTTTCGGGCAGAAACGGAGGTAAGATAAGACTTCCGTACGGTACTTATAACTCAATAACCATGAATGGTGATGATACTGATTGGGCATACGACAATAATATCAATGATATAGACAATTTCACGACTGTTACTCACGAGGTTCATCCGAGTATAACAAGCAGCACATATTCGGCACATGTATCAAGAGCAGATGAGTCGAAGATTGTGGAGAATCCGAAAATGCTCTGGAGTGACAGAGTTGACGGTTTTACCCTTTCATCAGCAGACTACAATACGAGAAAAGTGCTTACGCTGTATCCTGAAGAGGCTGTTTGTCACTACACAGTGACTGTACTTGATGTAGAAAACATCGACAGTGTGTCAGGCACAAAAATCGAGGGAATACTTTCGGGTTTGGCTGAAGGATTCAAGCACGGTCAACAGGCAAACGGTGGCGAGAGTGTAATTATGCCGCTTGAACTGAATGTTGATGTTGCTGATGACAAACTTTCCGGACAGTTCCTGACATTCGGTGAGGAGACTCATGAGCAGCACAAAGATATTCTTTCGCTTTATCTAAATCTTGCAGACGGGTCACGATGGTACTCTGATTTTGATGTAACCGATCAGGTGCATAACGCTAAGGATCCACATCACGTTGACATAGTGATACGCGGAATCAAGCTTCCCGTAGGTGAGGGTAGTCCCGGTGGTTTTACCGCTGATGTGAGTCCCTGGCAGCGGGTTGACATCTATTTGCCCATGTAATGTGTTATAATAATAAATGGATTGAAAATATACTAAAACTATAAAACAATGAAAAAGTTGTATTTCTTAATGCTTGGCGCACTTGCTGTTTCAATGGCAGCTTGTTCTGATGAAGAACCATCATTGCGCAAAACGGATGGTGAAGCCATTGATTTCCGTCCCGGATTCAGCGGTTCAAGAGCCACCGAGACCACAAATGCAAACCTCAAGTCAATCACTGTAACAGCGATTGACTCAGTGGGCGGAGCAAACTATTTTACAGATCTGACCTTTAATAAAGGCAGTGACGGATTCTTTACTTCATCACCGGTGTATTTCTGGCCGGGTGATGACAGGAGTCTTACATTCTACGCCTACTATCCAACAATGGATGAGCTTAATGCCGACATAACTATTGATGCCTCAACCAAAGAAATGACCGGTTTTGTGGTAGCTGACAGCATTAAGGATCAGGTGGATTTTGTAACTGCTGTAGCCAAAGGTAATAAATCGTCTAATGAGGCAAGTGGTGTAGAATTGACTTTCAAGCACCAGCTGTCACAGATTGAGCTACAGGCAAGATCAGATTCAAAAGCTTATAAGACTGAGGTAGCCGGTATGAGAATCGGACGAGTGGAATATATGGCATCATCTTTTGACTTCGCCACATCTAAGTGGACTCTTGATGAGTGGCATGACACTTTTGTATATTCATCAAGCTGTACACCTGTGGTTTTAGGGTCAGACCCTGTTTCTATTATGGGTGATGCCGGCAATGCGATGCTTTTGCCTCAGACTCTCTATCCGTGGAATCCTGTAGGAGACCCTGATAATGCAGCCCGTGAGCGCTATCTTGGTGCTCTTGTGAGAGTTACTACTGTTGACGGTGATGTGGTATTTCCGTTGCCAGGCTCAAACAAGACTTACGACTGGGTTGCATTACCATTGTCAGGTACATGGGAAGCAGGCAAGCACTATGTTTACACTCTTGATTTCACAAAAGGTGCCGGTTATATAGACCCTGATGGTCCTAATCCCGGTAAGCCTGTAATTCAGGGTGAGATTAAGCTTGATGTAGATGTCAGCGATTGGGTTAACGACTCAAAAGATGTGTCAATGGAAGCAACGCTCCATAAATAAATCTAACTCATATTCAAATAATTAAAGCGGATGAAACCAATCGGTTTCATCCGCTTTAATTATTTGTTGCTGTCCTTTGGAAAACTTCATACTGATTTTTACTATATTTGCAGACGGTTAGATATTATTTTATCTATCCGGACATATTTGAAAAGCGTTTTTGCTTTATCCTTCATTCCGAAATCGCCAATTTTCATTTGATAGAGGAGAAAGCAGTCAGAACGCTCATGCTTGTCGCATATCCGCTCCCCGACAAGGGGCATCGATAGTCGATAAGGCGTGGGAGCGGACTGTTTATTCTATCAAGGCGTTTGGCGATGCCGGGAATGAAATATTCAGTAGAATCGTCCCGCGCTTTTCCTATATCATAAAAATTTACCAATACGAAGCTGAGAGGGGCGTGCAGCTTGATGGAATTATAATAATAGTTTTATTATGGGTGCTGGAGATTTTCTGGGTTTGTACATAGGTGTAATTTTACTAGCTATGATTATTGCAGTTATATTCTGGATAGTAGTTTCACTTATATTTCGTTCTTATGTCATGTGGTATTTTAAAATCAATAAACGATTAAGACAACAAGAAGAAATGTACCGCATGCTGAGTGAAAAATTATCAAAAGTAATATCTTTATTATATTCTCGTCAAGCAGATTGATTTCAGGAACATTAATTTAATAAATTATATATTATGAATGCAGAGTCAGTTATTGGAATAATTTCAGGTTTAATAGGAATAGGAGGAGCTATTTTTGCGGGATATGAAATTATCAAGAAAAAGCCTATGACAAAGTTGATGAATGAATTGGCAGATAAAAATACGTCTGTTACGCGGCAGCATAAAATATTATCATTGATGGACAAGAAATTGATGATGTATGGACAGAGTATTTCATCGAAGTTTATAAATGAATTTCATTCCAATGGTCGATCCAAACTGGCTATATTCTATGATATATGCAATGAAAATGATATAGAACCGACTCCTGAAATATGTAACTTGTTCCTCGGATATGATGAAAAGAAGTTTAGAAATGATTGGACAGCCAATCATCTGAATAAAGCAGTAGAAGTATCTGATTCGTTGCCACAATCTAAGGCTGATGCAACGGCTGGAGCAAACGTCGTGTATATGTCAGCATTATTAGCAGCAAGATATCCTGCAAGTTGTAAGCGACTGACCGATATATTGAATAAGCATAATATTCCGTTTGCTTTTCTCAATGGCACAAAAGATATATGGTGCAGAGACTATATGCCGGTGCAGACCCCGGGTGGAAAACTTATTCAGTTTAAGTATGACCCATCTTATCTGAGGAATTCTAAATATATTGACTCCCGGTCTGATGTAAGACACGTTGATAAGGAAAACAATATATCCCCATTTTTCTCAGACATTAATCTTGACGGAGGAAATGTAGTAATGTATGGTAATAAAGCAATTATTACCGACAGGATTTTCTCAGAGAATCCTAATTGGGAGAGAGAGCGGTTAGTGTCTGAATTATCCCGCCTTCTTGAATGTGAGATAATAATTATTCCATCATATAAACCTGAATATGATTTCACCGGTCATGCAGATGGAATGATACGTTTTGCAGACAGTGATACAGTGCTTGTAAACGATCTTGAGCAGGATTTGAAATATATGAAGGAAGCTATTAAAAAGGCTCTTGAAGCGGCAAATCTTAAATATGTTAACTTCCCATGGTTTGAGTATAAAGTCAAAGGAAATACAGATCATGCCATAGGTATTTATTTGAACTATCTTGAGGTGGAGAATCTGATTATTATGCCGGTATTTGGAGTTGAGGGCAATAGAGATGCAGAGGCTCTCGCCAAACTACAAGAGGTATTTCCTGATAAAATCATCGAAACAATAGACTTTAATGATGTAGCTCTTGCCGGTGGAATACTGAATTGTGTTACCTGGGTAATAAAAAAGTGAACGCAGATGTCGGAAGATAATACAATACGCACGCTGTCGGATAAATATAGAGTCGGCGGCGAATTTAACGATAGGCTTAGACAAATCTCATTAAGTAAAATTGATGAAAAAAGGTATGCTCCAAGACATAAATCACGTTTTGGTCTAATCGTATGTGTTGTTATCGTTGCAAGTATATTGATATTGGCGGCTTTGAAAAATCCGTCAAACCATGAAGCTAAGAGTGAAATTAAATCTCTTATTAAAGAAAAAATTAACGAATCATCCGCTGATACTGATTTCATGTCCAGCTTAGCAATGATTTTTGTTCAGTCAATGCTTGATAATTGGCTTCAGATAAAGGTTTCGAGCTATATATTCTTCTCTACTTTCAATGTGACGGTTAATGCTCATGAAGAAAAAATATCAATATTGTCGGGTATTATTATCTTTGGGGAAATAATACCATTGCAATCTGAGTTGGTTAAAACCGATAATTAGAAGGTGGGTGTAGAAAAGTTTATGTTCAGATTGGTTCCATGTTTGCTTCAAGGCGCTGGCGCACAACTTCGTAGATAGTTATTCCGGCAGCAACCGATACATTTAGAGAGCCGATGTTGCCGAACATGGGAATTGAAACAAATGTGTCGCTAAGCCTCAGAATCTCAGGCGATATTCCGGTGTCTTCCGCTCCGAGAACAAGTGCCACCGGTACAGTATAATCGGTCAGGGTGTAGTTGATATCGGCTTTTTCTGTAACTGCTACAATTTTATATCCACTGGCTTTCAATTGCTTAACAGCGGAAAGTGTGCTTGACTCGCGGCAAATGGGTATGTGGTGAAGAGCTCCGGCTGAGGTTTTTACAGCATCGGCATTGACACTCACACTGTTATGTGTGGGTATAACTATAGCATCTACTCCCGCACACTCACAGGTGCGTGCTATTGCTCCGAAATTTCTCACGTCTGTAAGACCGTCGAGAACAACAATAAATGGTAGTGCTCCGGCTTCGTATAGTTCAGGAATGACTCTGTCAAGCGAATCGTAAGTAACGGCAGATAAAAGAGCAACTACTCCCTGATGGTTTTTACGGGTAATTTTGTTAATGCGCTCTACGGGAACTCGTTTGCTAACAATACGATGCTCGCGCATAAGGTCAAAAAGTTCGCCGGCAAGTTCACCTGACAGGTCTTTTTTTATATATATGCGGTCAATATCTTTACCAGCTTGAATGGCTTCCATAACGGCACGGATACCGAAAATATAATCTTCGTTCATCATGACAATTTACATTAACTATTTTTAATAAGTGATTCGGCTGTTGCTCTTGCCGTCGGATCATCTGTTTTTCCACTTAGCATCAGGGCAATCTCGCCTATGCGCTCTTCGTGTGACAGCGGCGATACTCTTGTGTGGGTAGAGTGTTCGTCATCTTCCTTATATACTTTGAAGTGGGATGCTCCTCGTGCGGCAACCTGAGGTAGGTGTGTGATGGTTATCACCTGAATCTTATCGCCCATCTGCTGCATCATGGCACCAATCCTTGCGGCAACGTCGCCACTCACTCCGGTATCAATTTCGTCAAAAATGATTGTGGGCAAACTCATTTTGCCGGCAATAATGGTTTTGAGGCATAGCATAAGGCGTGAAATTTCACCACCAGAAGCGGCTCCTGCCACCGGCAAAAGCGGCTGATTTTTGTTGAAAGCAAACCGGTACTCAACTTTATCCATACCAGTGGCTGAAATTTCAGCCGGCTCTACGGCAATCTGCACCTGCAGGTTTTTCATGCCGAGCGGTATTGCAAGTTCAGTGAGATTCCCGGCAAGTGCCAGGGCAGCCTCTTTTCTTGCCGTTGATATTTCAGCAGCAGTTTCTTTAGCTAAGGCAAGTGCTCTTCTGGCTTCTTTTTCAAGCTCAGATATAGTTGATTCACTGTTGTCAAGAGCCTCAAGACGGCTGCGGAGTTTTTCGCGAAGTTCGATAAGCTCTTCAACAGAAGAAACTTTGTGTTTCTGTTCCAGAGAATATATCTCATTAAGCCTTGATTCAATGCTGTCCAGTTCCGCAGGATCAGCAGCGAGGTTACGGTCAATAGCCGAGAGTGTTTCAGCAATGTCGCTCAGTTCTATGGATGCGGCTTCGAGGCGTTCCGGAATCCTATCCTTTTCATCAAGCAGAGAGTCAATGCCTTCGCAAGCATCTGAGGCTTCGGATATCAGCGAAAGCACATTTCGCGGTGAGTCGGTCAATGCCTGGAGAGCATCGTTGAGGTAGCTTTTCAGCTCAGTAAGATTAGACATCACATCGCGCTCTTTCTCAAGACTTTCCTGCTCACCGGGCTCTAGTTTCATCTCGTCAAGCTGTTCAAGCTGATAACGTGTAAAGTCTTCGTCATTTCTGGTACGTTCAATCCTTACTTTAGCAACCTTAAGTTTTTTAAGGGCTTCTCTAAATGCGGTGAACCTCAGAGTGTATAGTTTTATCCGCTCCTCGTTTCCGGCAAGATTATCCAGCACTTTGAGCTGGAAATCAGGGTGGGCAAGCAGTTGATTCTGATGCTGAGAGTGGATGTCAATCAACTGGAGTGAAACAGCTTCAAGTTTGTTGAGAGGCACAGGGGAGTCGTTGACGAACGCTCTTGATCTGCCAGCCGGAGAAAGCTCCCTGCGAAGAATGCAGCGTGTGTCATCCCACTCAATATCGTTGGCTTCACAATAAGATTTTAGTGCGGGATAGTAGTTAACTGAGAAAACCGCCTCGATAATAGTCTTTTTGTCCGGTTGCCTTATTGATTTCATGTCGGCTCGAGCTCCCAAAAGCAGTGAGAGCGCTCCGAGCATGATTGACTTACCGGCACCGGTCTCACCCGTAATAATATTGAGCCCCGGCTTGAAAGATATGTCAATAGTGTCAATAAGAGCGTAGTTTGATATATGTAGTGATTCCAGCATATCGGTTCTATTCTTTAATAGATTCTATTCTTTTTGCTTCCGTAGGGTATATTTCAATCAGCATATTGTACACTGATTTGCGTTCATCGGCAGGTCCCTTTGAGTAGATGTTTGACAGTTCGTCAAGTTTGGTATCTCTGAAAAGGGTGATAACCGGTGACATAGGTGCCGCTGAAGCAACAGATTGCAGGGCTTTGAGTGATTCTGTTATGGCTGCTCTGCCTTTGTCAGGGCTGACAGACATTATGTCAAGACCTTTACGGTGGTAGTCGTAGTAAATGTTTCTTATGGCTGAAGAATTGCCTTCGGTGATAGCTGAGAGGAGTGAGGCTCTGTTTCGTGAATCGTCAATAGCTCTCCAGCCCTTTTCTCCGGTGTTTCTGGCGAGCTGAACAATTTCAGCAGCTGCTTCATACATTCTGTCTCCTCCCTTGGGTGCGAAAGAGTCGGAATCAACGGCAATGATGAGGTACGCGAAAAAGTCGAGAATTGCGGCAAGATTGCTTTCAACAGAAGAGGATGTGTGGATAATTCTGTCGCCCGGGGTATAAGAAAAGCTGATATCGTTATCAACCAGGTTGATAAGGGTAGAGGTGTAGGACGAGCCATAAACGGGGCGTGAAGACTGAACTTGTAGTGTTCCGGTGACTGTATTATCAGTGTAATCATTGACAGTGAGGTAGAGTTTACAGTCAATTTTCTCAATGGTGGAGTACTGTGCATCGGTAAACGATGTTGTGTTCATATACTCCGCAATGGCTTCCTTGAGTGCATTGAATGTTTCCGGAGAAGCATTGGTGACTTTAGCCGCATTGATTTCAACATTGCAGTTCAATTCCGAAGCTTTGATGAATTGCGTTACAAAGCTTGATAAAAACACTACAACAATGCAGACAAATGGCTTCATCTATTTTCTGTTAGGTAGTCCCAAAGTGCGGCAGCTGCTTCCGGCTTTGTCATTAGCGGAAGTGGTGTCACGGTGCCATTTTTATCAATAAGGGTTATCACATTGGTGTCGGTGCCAAATCCGGCTCCGGGTGTACGGAGTGAGTTCAGTGCAATAAGGTCGAGATTCTTTCTTTTGAGTTTATCAATAGCATTTGTCTGCTCATTGTCCGTTTCAAGTGCAAATCCAACTAAGATTTGCCCGCTTTTTTTCTCAGCACCGAGAGTTGCAGCAATATCCGGGTTTTTTACAAGGTTAATAACCTGAACATCCTGCTTTTCGCGTTTAATTTTCTTGTCAGCAGGATTTGCGGGTGCATAGTCGGCAACAGCCGCACACATGACCGCTATATCACAGGTATTGAAAAAGTTTTCGCATTCATGTAGCATCTGCTTGGCAGACTCGACCGGTACAACCGTGACTCCTGGCTGAGCAGGTCGGAGAGATACGGGTCCGCTGACAAGAATGACATCCGCTCCTCTGCGGGCTGCTTCGTCAGCAATAGCATATCCCATTTTTCCGGAAGAATAGTTGCCGATAAATCTAACCGGGTCAATTTTTTCATATGTAGGTCCGGCTGTCACAAGAACCTTCTTGCCTTTAAGCAACTGTGACTTAGCGAAATATTTTTGCATCTCCGCCACAATTATCTCCGGTTCCTGCATTCTGCCTTTGCCAACGAGATGACTTGCGAGTTCTCCAGAAGCAGGCTCTATGATATGGTTGCCATAGCTGCGGAGTTTATCAATATTAGCGGTAGTGGAGGGGTGTGCCATCATGTCAAGATCCATTGCCGGTGCAACGAACACCGGTGATTTGGCGCTGAGGTATGATGTTACAAGCATATTGTCCGCTACTCCGTTCGCCATTTTAGCAATGGTGCATGCAGTAGCCGGGGCAATAATCATGGCATCAGCCCAAAGACCGAGATCAACATGGCTGTGCCATTCTCCGGTGTTGGCTGTAAAAAATTCACTGATAACCGGATTGCCAGTGAGGGCAGCCAGTGTGACCGGTGTAATGAACTCTTTAGCTGATGGGGTCATGATAACTTGTACCTCCGCTCCGGCTTTTATCAATAAACGAGCAAGCATCGCTGACTTGTATGCAGCGATGCCCCCAGTTATTCCGAGAATAATATGTTTGCCGTTAAGCATCCTTGTTCTCTTTTTTAATTGGCTTTATTCTGTTATAAATGGCTGTGAAAGCGTCTTTGGTGTTCTGAGCGAAATCACCGTTCAGAATCCATGAGTAGTAACTCGGGTCGCGCTTGAGTACATCTTCGGCAATTTTGCCTTTATACTTTCCGAAGTTGATAACTTCCTTATGATCGTCATTATAAATAAGCCGTCCCATAAAATCTACATTTCTGGTGTGGCTTGAGTACTCGCTGAGAAATGTTATATCATTTTCGAGGTCAGAATATCTGTCAAGCTGCGATTTAAGTACTTCATATGTGGCTCTTATATCAGCATTGGCTGAATGGGCTCCCTCGAGATCCTTATCGCAGTAGAATTTGTAAGCAGCAATAAGATTGCGGGGTTCTTTCTTATGAAAAATTGTCTGAACGTCAACAAACCGCACCTGTGTGAAGTCGAATTTGACACCGGCTCTCTGAAACTCCTGGTCAAGCATGGGCACATCAAACCGGTTTGAATTGAACCCGGCGATATCACATCCGCTGAAGATGTCAGACAAAGAATGTGCCACCTGAGAGAATTTTGGCTCGTTTGCCACATCCTCGTCCTTGATGCCATGAACAGCTGTAGCTTCCGGCGGGATAGGACACTCAGGATTAATTCGCCTTGTGCGTTCAAATTCCGAGCCGTCCGGATTAACCTTAATCAAGGATATTTCCACAATCCTATCTTTTAGAATGTCTGTGCCTGTGGTTTCCAGGTCAAAAAAGATTATAGGTCTGTCAAGATTCAGATTCATCAGTCAAAGTTCTGTTATTCAACGATATTCATGGGCATTAGCAGGATGAGTAGTTCTGAATCGGGCTCGTTTTCAGCAGGTACGCATACTGCGGGATGGCTTGCATCTGAAAGTTTCATGATAACATCTGTGGTAGAGATTGTAGAGAAAATTTCAATAAGATACGGTGCGCCAAAACCAATCATGAGCTCATTGCCGGTGTAGCTGCAAGGCACAGACTCCCAACCGCTTGTGCCATAGCTATTGTCTCTTGCTCTAAGAGTGAGAGTGTCGGGTGTGAGTTTGAATTTAATGAGTCCGTTTCCACAATCACCAAACACGCCTACTCTTCGCACCGCAGTGAGGAATGAGAGACGGTCAACCGTGAGAGAGTAGGGATTGTTTTCAGGAATAACCCTGTCGTAGGGAGGAAACGCACCCTTAATCTGGCGACAGTCGAAAGTGAAAGAGGGTGAATTGAACTTAACGCTCTTCTCAGAAATAGTAACCTCAATCTCGTCCTCCTTGCCAAATACATTTTTAATTACAGTAGCCGGTTTCAGCGGAAGAATGAATGAGCATTCAGCCCCCGGCTTGATGAGTGAGTTGGTGTACTTAACCAATTTTCTGGTGTCAGTAGCAACAAAAATGATTTTATCAGGCTTGACATCCCAAAGAATACCCATCATCTGAGGGCGGAGTTCATCAGTGCCCACAGCGAAAAGAGTATTTTCAATACCCTTCATAACCAAATCGGCAGGCATAGTGAAAGAAATACTCTCACCCTCCTCCGCCTCAGAGGTAGAGGGATACTCAACACCTGTGATGGCAACAGTGTTGTACATACCGTTGGGATATGAAATTTTAACCTCAAGATTATCATCATCAATCTCAAAAGTAATGCCCTGGTCAGGCATCTCCTTCAAAAGATCAACAATCCTTCTTGCATCAAGGCAAAACGAGCCACTGCCTTCCGCTCCGGTAACAGGCAAACGTCCCACAAGGCTATTCTCCATGTCCGAAGCCTTAACAGTGAGGATATCACCCTCAAGAGTGAACAGGAAATTGTTGAGAATAGTCAGTGCATTCTTAGAATTGATAACTTTGCTCACAGCCGAAACATAGCTGTGGAGAGTTTTGCTGGGTACATTAAATTTCATATCAGTGAATTCTTTGTAATCTTACTAAAAGGCAAAAGTATGAAAAAAAAGAGATAAACTCAAATAGCAATAAAAAAAATGAGATTAATGTAGATAAGTGGATAAAAAATAAGAAACCGCATCAAGTAAATGAAGCGGTTTCTTAGAGGTTCCTAGCAGATTCGAACTGCTGTAAACGGTTTTGCAGACCGGTGCCTAACCACTCGGCCAAGGAACCAATTATGCTCGTTGAGCGTTTTGCGACTGCAAAGTTAGCTCAAATTTTATAATCTGCAAATAAAAAAGAGAATTATTTGCTCTGATTGACCGGATTTCAGTTGGATTTCAGTGAGAATCAGTGGATTATCGCAAAAGAGATAATATGTTCAGGAAAATGCAATACAACTCAATACTCTCATATTATATATAAATAGTGACGAATTCTATTCATCAAACGACAATATCTGTTAAGGTTATAGCTCCTTATTGTTGGACACTGCGTTTTATCAAAGGTAATGCTACATTTGCTACCAATGCACCGAAAAGTGTGCAATAAGAGCAAAAGATGATCAGATTCATAATAGTTATAGAATCTGAATAATAGGCCGAAACAGAGAAGTTTATACCGAATATGAGAGTTATAACGGCAGCTATTACACACACCCACAACTCAATATTAGCAGCAACACGCCTTTTTTTCTCCGGCAATCTGTTAAGTACAGTCCGTGTAAACCACGGATTATAAGGAGCTTCAGGAAGCTCGCTTTTAAGCAAATCACCAAAATTCTTATCACGTATATCCATATTTTTCATAACGATTTTAATGCTTTAGCCATTTTATTACGAGCCCTTGAAAGATACACCTTGACTGTTCCCTCCGGAAGCTCGGTTATCTCGCAAATCTTTTTTATGGGCTGATCCTCCATATAAAACAGAAGTACAAGACTTCTTTCAGTTTCATTCAAAGCATTAAGAGCGACACTCACATCATGCTTACTCTCAACCTCATTTTCGGGAGTAAGATTAGAATCAGCAACCGAACAAACCTCATCAAGTCCCGAAACAATCTCACCTCCACGTCTGTTAGCCAGAAACTCTCTGTATGCAATCTTGTATAGCCAAGTCTTGAACCGCGCCAACCCCTTGAACGACCGAATTGACACATAAGCCTTAAGAAAAGTTTCCTGAGCAATATCATCAGTCTGAGACGCATCACCACCGGTGAGATTGAGCACAAAACGTCTCAAACCAGCCTGATACTCATCAACAAGCCTACCGAAAGCGTGACGGTCATCAGCCGCCACGCATCTCGCAATAAGTGATATTTCCTCAAATTTACTGAGCATCAGGGTTTTCGTTGCCCGATTCAATAGAGCGGTTCTCCAAAACAGCTGAAATAATCTTCACTAAGCCCACAAGAATCGGAAGCGAACACATTGCGCAAGGCGTATCCGCGCCTACCACCATGAAGAAAATTACACCCGATAATCCAACGGCAGTCCACATCATGCCGCTTGTAAGACTTTTCCTACGCCGTAATTCGCCGTAATTCTTGCTGTTATTGTAAAATGAGTCCGGTAGCTGAATGCCCTTGTTCAATGACGCATCAATAATCTGATACTTAGCAAGCAAATTCGCTCTCTTGTAATGGAGGCATATCCACAAAACAGCTAATGTGAACAGAAACGGAATGCAGATAACACACAGTTTAATAATATCCCTTTCATTATCCCCTTTGCTAATGGTTATAGCAGGTGAAACAACAACCCGCGTGTTTGCAATAGAATCAAAAGATGGAATTTCAGCCATCTCACTCTCAATCTGCTGTCTTATCATCTCACGGTCAATATCATCAAGAGACTCACCGGAATTATGGATGGTGCAGCCTGATAGAGAGGCTACGCTGACTACTGCACACACCAACAGTTTAAGTAAATTGTTTATCATAACGTTTTATTGTTTTTGTAATATTCTAATTATGGATTCACTTCTTAGAGGCAATTTGCATCCGTAAGGTTACACTTACCAGAATTTTTTTCCATCCTTATTATATTCCCAACCCTTGCTGAGCATATACTTCAAGAATAAATCCACATCAAAATTCATGTCATCGCAAAGTTCTTCAAGCGAGGCATAGTTATCTCTCAACTTCATATTCACAAAAC
Source organism: Barnesiella sp. (assembly GCA_014800945.1). Taxonomy (GTDB): domain Bacteria; phylum Bacteroidota; class Bacteroidia; order Bacteroidales; family Muribaculaceae; genus Paramuribaculum. The sequence goes on from JAAVFD010000023.1 coordinate 69,854, forward strand.
TCATGAGCATCGCCGGGTCTGACGGAAGTTTACTGAAATCATTTTCCATAACAAACAGTTAAAATTAATTCATGTGCAAAAATAGCCAAAAGGCAGGTTTAATTGATTTCTTTTCTATTATCAAATTATAATATAAAGTAATTTACACGACTTACTTAAAATAATTACCTTTGCATTACCGATGAAAAATATTTTAATAATAATATTGTCCTTCCTCTGCCTGAGTTCATGTGGTGAAAAAGTGTCTTCGGCTGCTGCACCCCAACTACAGGCTGTTGAGATAGCTCAAAACAGCACTCCCGAAAAAGCTGCATCTTTGATGATCGACTGGTTGATAAACGCAGATACCGCCCAAAGAAAATTTTCGCGTAACCTATCGGTAAATATTCTGCTGTATTATGACACAATAGGTTCGCCGGACAGCGCAAGGAGATTTGTTGCTGCCTTTGACAGTATATCCGAGCGACTCTCTGCATCGAAACGTGCCAGAATTCTTTTAGCGCTGAATTCACCATCAAAAACAGCAGCGATAATTGCCCGCCAAAAGAGTGATGAGCAACTGATCAATGAAGTAAAATCATTGCTTCAAGGTAATCAAGTTCAACTCGAACTATTTAACACGTCATTTGAAGAAGCACAAAAACAAATAAAACTACTTGAAAATGAAAACAGTGAGTCAATACGCTCAGATGATTGAAACAAGCATCTCAGCACTACCACTTGACAAAGAACCGTCTGGACTCTATGCCCCAATTCGGTACGCCCTGGAAGCAGGCGGCAAAAGACTCCGCCCGGTATTGACTCTATCGGTGGCAGATGCTCTATGCGGCAATCCTGACAGAGCCATCAGTCAGGCAATCGGAATAGAAATGTTTCATAATTTCACTCTGCTGCATGATGACGTTATGGATAAAGCAGATGTGCGCCGCGGCCGTCCTACTGTTCATCGCAAATATTCTGAGAGCACGGCTATTTTGAGCGGTGATGCAATGCTGACAATTGCAAGCGGTTTAATAATGAAGGATTGCGCTGATAGTAAATTGAGATCTTTGTTGAACTTGTTCAACAAAACCGCTATGGAAATTTACGAAGGTCAGCAGTATGACATGGATTTTGAAAACCGTAACGATGTGACTGTTGACGAATATATGGAAATGATACGTCTCAAAACATCCGTTTTGCTCGGGTGCGCGTGTGAGATGGGAGCTGTTATGGCGGATGCAGATACAGCAACCTGTAGGGCATTTTATGGTTATGGAGAAAAATTAGGGCTTTCTTTTCAGCTCAAGGATGACTGGCTTGACACTTACGGTGATCCAGAAACCTTTGGAAAGTCGATAGGAGGAGATATTGCTAATGAGAAGAAAACATGGCTGCTCATAACAGCTATGACTGAGGATAAATCAGGGGTTTTGGAAAGTGTGTTAGGTAATAATACTACAGTTGAGCAGAAAATAGAAAAGGTTAGGGGAGTATATGACAGCCTTAATCTGTCAGAGCGTTGTCGCCTTTTAGAAGAAAAATATGCGGCTGAAGCAATAAAATGTCTTAATACAATAAACATGAGCGCAGATGCCAGAAAATTTTTTAATAATCTCGCATTTAACTCACTCAAACGAATAAAATGAATCTTACGGATACCCATACGCATCTTTATCTGGAGGATTTTGCTCCAAATCCTGAAGAAGTGGTAAACAGAGCTATAGAATCCGGGGTCAGCAGAATGATTTTTCCTAATGTAGGTGTGGATACCATTGAACCGATGAAAAGGCTCAATTCAATATTTCCTGAACAAACGTTTATGGCTATGGGTCTGCATCCAACTGAAATAAATGAATCAGCGAGTGATGTTTTTGCCGCCATTCTTGATGAATTCAACTCAGGTATTGGAAAATGGGTGGCAGTAGGAGAGATCGGTATGGATTTATACTGGGACAAAACTTATGCCTCTAAACAGCAGGATATACTTGATAGGCAGCTCACTCTTGCTGAGCAAAACAATCTTCCGGTTATAATTCACTGCCGAGAGGCTATTGATGAGACACTTGAGGTTTTTGAAAATCATCGGGGAATTAGGGGAGTGTTCCATAGTTTCTCTGGTGCTGAGCGGGATGTGGAACGTATAAGAAATATAGCCGGTGATTTTTATTTCGGCATAAACGGAGTGGTAACTTTCAAAAACTGCGATGTTAAATCTGTGCTCCCACTCATAACTCCGGAGAGAATATTACTGGAAACTGATGCTCCTTATCTTGCGCCGGTGCCGATGAGAGGTAAGAGAAACGAAAGTTCGTATCTGGTTCATACAGCCCGCTTTGTTTCAACCACATTAGGAATAAATGAGGAAGCGCTGGCAGATATCACAACCGCCAACGCCTCCAATCTTTTTAATATTTAAGACCCAGTTCCCTATTAATTAACGCAGGGTGTAGGGGGATTATCCTCCGAAATTATCGTAGTGAATGCTCTCAGGCTCAACTCCAAGACTGTCAAGCATACCTTCTACAGCTTTACTCATTGGTCCGGGGCCACACATATAATATTCAATGTCTTCAGGATTTTCGTGATTCTTCAAGTATGTATCATATATTACCTGATGAACAAATCCCGGAGTATATTTTACTCCAGCAGCATCTGCAGCAGGATCCGGCCGGTCAAGAGCAAGATGAAACTTAAAGTTAGGAAATTCTTTCTCAAGCTGAAGGAAGTCGTCAAGATAAAAGACTTCATTCAGGGCTCTTGCACCATAGAAATAGTTCATAACTCTGTCTGTGGTTTTCAGAGTCTTGGTCATGTGCATAATCTGTGCTCTTAAGGGAGCCATTCCGGCACCGCCTCCAATCCACATCATCTCCTTCTTGCTGTCAAAAATTGGGTGGAAGTCACCATAAGGTCCACTCATCACCACTTTATCACCGGGCTTGAGAGTGAAAATGTAGCTTGACGCAATACCGGGCATAACATCCATGAATCCAACTTCGGGTTTAGGTTTCATCGGTGGTGTGGCGATTCTAACGGTGAGCATAATTCTATCCCCCTCAGCTGGATAGTTAGCCATAGAATATGCTCTTACAGTAGTTTCCGTATTTTTACATTTAAGTGAAAAGAGTCCATACTGTTCCCATGCCGGTAGATATTCCTCGCCTATAAGTTTTTTGTCAATATCCTTATCGTAGCTCATTTCATATGGGGGAATCTTAATCTGGGCATAAGAGCCGGGGATAAAATCCATGTGCTGTCCCGGCGGGAGAGCAACAATAAATTCTTTGATGAAGGTGGCTACATTTTTATTGGATATGACTTCACATTCCCATTCCTTGATGTCAAGTACTGACACGGGAACTCCAATCTTCATATCCTCCTTAACCTTCACCTGACAGGCGAGTCTCCAGTCATCCTTAATCTGCTTGCGGGTGAAATGCACGGTTTCTGTAGGAAGAATGTCACCGCCACCTTCAAAAACCTGTACTTTGCACTGTCCGCAACTGCCTTTACCGCCGCATGCCGATGGCAGGAATATATTTTGGTCTGCAAGAGTACTGAGTAGCGGTTTGCCTGATTCCGCTGTAATATCCTTATCGTTATTTATAATAATGTGTACTTTACCGGAATGCACCAGATAGTGCTTTGCTACCAGAAGCACACATACAAGAATTATTGTGACAGCGAGAAAAACAGCCACACCGGCAATAATAGTCAGTGTTCCGGACGCATCGAAACAAAATATTGTATTGATAGCCATAAGTTCAGATTTTTATTCCGAGGAAGCTCATGAAGGCAATCCCCATAAGAGCCGTAATAATAAATGTTATTCCAGTACCGCGGAGTGGTGCAGGAATATTTGAATATGAGGCAATGCGCTCACGAATAGCAGCGATAGCCACAATGGCGAGCAGCCATCCGATACCCCATCCTCCACCAGCGCAAAGAGCGGTCCATACACTTGGAAAATCTCTCTGCTGCATGAATAGTGAACCTCCGAGTATTGCACAGTTAACAGCAATAAGAGGCAGGAAGATACCTAACGAAGAGTAAAGAGCCGGGCTGAATTTTTCCACAGCCATTTCTACCAACTGTGTCATAGATGCAATAACAGCTATGAACATAATCAACGAGAGAAAGCTGAGATCTACATCAGCATATTCCGGCCCAAGCCACGCAAGCGCTCCGGCTTTAAGCACGTATGTTTCGAGAAGATAATTTACCGGAAGAGTGATGACGAGCATAAATGTTACGGCAATTCCAAGTCCGAAAGCAGTCTTGACATTCTTTGACACGGCAAGAAAAGAGCACATGCCAAGGAAGTATGCGAATATCATATTGTCGATAAAAATCGACCGAATAAATATGTTTAGATTTTCCATAACTCTTGATAAAGCTTAAAGTCAAGGTTCCTGAAGGTCTTTATTACGTGAACGCTGAACCCAAATAATGCAAGCAACAACAATAAGTGCCATAGGTGGCAAAATCATAAGTCCGTTGTTAACATATCCGGCATCGTAGAAGCTCTGCGGTACTACCTGATAACCCAAAAGAGTGCCGCTGCCAAGCAATTCACGGAAAAATCCTACAATAACAAGAATAATTGTGTAACCGAGTCCATTACCAACACCATCAAGGAATGATGCCCACGGACGATTAGCCATAGCAAATGCCTCCAGACGTCCCATGAGAATACAGTTGGTAATAATAAGCCCGATGAACACAGAAAGTTGTTTGCTCACATCGTATGCGTAAGCTTTCAGCAATTGATCGACAATAACCACCAGTCCCGCAACAACAACGAGTTGCACTATGATTCTAATATTGGTAGGAATGGTATTGCGGATAAGGGAGATAATCACATTGGAAAAAGCCAGAACAGCAATAACCGAAATGCCCATTACAATAGCCGGTTCAAGCTTGGCTGTTACAGCCAGGACGGAGCATATACCGAGTATCTGAACGACAACAGGGTTGTTATTTGACAATGGGTTAAACAATATGCTCTTATATGAATTTTTTTCTGGCATAGCTATTGTTTCTTATTAAGGTTTATGAGGAAGGTGCTATATGGAGCGAGACAATTTGCAAGCATACTGCCGACACCTTTACTCGTAATTGTGCCTCCGCTCACTCCGTCAACATAATCTTCGTTGCCGGTAGGTTTCTGCCCGGACTTAACTACCGAGATTGGCATAAATTCGTTGTCTTTTATGAGTTGCTTGCCTTCGAACTGATCGCTGAACGCCGGTTTCTCAATTTCGGCACCCAGGCCGGGTGTTTCACCCTGATGTGCGAAATAAGCTCCGAAAATTGTACTACCGTTTGAATCGATAGCTACATATCCCCATATCGGACCCCAAAGTCCCGCACCATATACAGGTAGAATATATTTAAGGTCACCATTTTCAAGACGGCATTCAAATACCGGTAATTTTCTGTCATCATCAGCAAGTTTAATTTGTTCTGCCACATTGATGTTAAATGCATTTCCGGGAATTTCCTCACCGGAAGAGTTGATGACTTTCTGACTGACAATATACTTGCTGAAATCGTCTCCAATTTTACCCTTTTCCGGAGTGATATGCACCGATGCCAGAATCTGCCTCATTTTATCGATGTCGGCATTTTCTGTCTGCTTGCTTCGTAAGCTAAGGGAGGTGAAAGCAAGCGCAGTTCCTACAATCGCAGCAAGTACAATGATGTATATCACTGTGTATGTATTGCTCTGCTTGTTCATGATTATTCAGTTTTTGCCTTGAGGCGGTTAATACGGCGACTGATATTGGACTGAACTATACAGTAGTCTATTAGAGGTGCAAACGCATTCATGAGAAGAACCGCTAGCATAGCCCCTTCAGGATAGCCGTTGTTGTACACTCTTATTATAATGGCTATTATACCTACAAGTAAACCATAGATATATTTACCAACTCCGGTTCGAGCAGCTGTCACAGGGTCGGTAGCCATGAATACGGCAGCAAAAGCAAATCCGCCGAACAAAAGTTGCTGAAGAGGAGAAAGGTATGATGCAGGATAAAGAGGAGTCGCACACCAGTTGACCACAACTCCGGCAATGAGTCCGCCGGCAAAAACAGAAAGCATTATGCGCCAGCTTGCGATACCGGAAATTAGCAGTAGGGCAGCCCCGATAAGTATGCAAAGCGTTGAGGTTTCACCAAATGAACCAGGTATAAGTCCGAGAAAAGCATCCCAGTTGCTTATTGTTCCTCCCACAATATTTCTTACCGGTGAAAATCCGTCTGTCATTGTGGCAATCTGTCCAAGTGGTGTTGCTCCAGAAATTCCGTCTGCAAAATTGACAGTACCTCCGAGTCCACAAATCGGATGCGCAGATATGAAAGCACGGTCGCCGCTCATACTTGCCGGATATGCGAAAAATAGGAATGCTCTGGTAACAAGTGCTACATTGAATATATTATAACCAGTTCCTCCGAATACTTCCTTCACAAAAATAACAGAGAAAGCTGTTGCCACAGCAAGCATCCATAATGGTGTTTCAATAGGGCAGATGAGTGGAATCAGGATACCGGTTACAAGAAAACCTTCCTGAATCTCCTCTTTGCGCCACTGGGCTACCACGAACTCGATTCCGAGTCCAACAAGATAAGTCGTGACAATTTTCGGCAGAATGGCAAGAAATCCGTAAGCCATAATGCTCCAGAACGGAAACTCTGTGGCGTGAGAGCCAAGAAAATTTTGATAGCCGGTATTATACATGCCGAAAAGCAAACTAGGCATAAGCGACAGCACTACAATAATCATTATTCTCTTTGAATCCAGGCTATCATGGACATGCACTCCCGATGCCGATGTGGTTTTCGGGGTATAGAGAAATGTTTCCAAGCCGTCAAATACCGAATGAAATGCCTGGAACTTGCCTCCCGGTTCAAAATTCGGCTTAATTCGGTCTAAATATTTACGTAACATCTTTATAATGTTGGTTTTAGTTTATTCATTCTCCTTGCGGAGCCACTCAAGTCCTTCCCTTACAGCTTTCTGAATTTCTGTTTTTGAGGGATCAACGTATTCACACAAGGCAAAATCTTCAGGAGCCACTTCATAAATTCCGAGTTTCTCCATCAAATCAATGTCTCTCGCTCCGATAGCTTTGAGCAGATATTCGGTCATGATATCCATAGGCATAACCTTGTCATAAATACCGCTCATAATCATAGCTCTGTGTCCACCGAGTATTCTGGCGTCAGGTGAAAATTTCTTTTTGAAAAAACGGAACGGGAAAGACCGGCTCACACTCATTTTGGATGGACTCAAAGATGCCCATCCCATAAATTCATCAACATCATCTCCTTCAGCCATAACGGTGAGCTGCGTATAGGGGAATCTCAAAAATCCGTTCAAATCAATCTTGATGCCGGTGAGAATGTTGCCGGAAATAATGCGAAGATGCTTCCCGTCAGAGGGAAGGTGGTTATCCAGCAAAGGTTTAACGGCAGCACCTTGAACGGTAGAAGCATAATATGGATTCACGGTTTCCGGTCCGGTTACAGCAACAACAGTAGAAAAATCGCGTTTGCCGGTAAAACAAAGTTCACCAATTCTCGCAACTGTAAGAATGGAGAGCGTCCACACAGTGTCACCTTTATTAATAGGTGATATGAGTGATGCCTGCACTCCCGGATTGCCGGATGGATGAGGACCGGTTACGATATAATGTTCTCCCTCCTCAGGCACATCAAAAGAACAATCGGATTTTGTACATATATAAACCTTGCCGGTGGTGAGAGATGAGAGTGCTTTAATACCGGCAGTTATTTGAGCCTGTTTATTCTCAATGATTCTGTTGATGTCCGGTGCGAGAGGTGAAGAATCAAATGCAGTAACGAAAATGTCTCTCGGACTTATACCTGTTAAAGGCACAATATCATAGGGGCGCTGACGCATTTCCGTCCACAGTCCGCTATCTTTTAATGCTGCAATAATCGACTCGGCGGTTGAACCGACATTGAAATGTTTTTCCTCATTTCCGGCAGCGGTGATTTCTACCCGTTCTATCTTGCGTCTTTCTCCTCTTATGACAGCTGATACGGTTCCTGCAACCGGAGATGTTAGCTTTACATCTTCATTATTTTTATCGTGCATAACAGGTGCACCGGCTTCAACCTTATCGCCCTCCTTTACCTCAAGTTTTGGTAAAAATCCGGGAAAATCATCCGGAATTACCGCGATAACGGTAGGCTTAACTGCCGTTGGGCTGCTCCATTCAGCTGCACCCTTGATGCTGAGATCGAGCCCACGCTCGACCGTTAAGGATTTATCCATAGTAATGGTTCTGAAAGATTGGATACATTTTAACGGCGCAAAGTTATCAATATTTAGTTAAATTCAAGTAAAATCATCACATATATTAATATAAAAGAAGTATTCATCAATCAAATTAAAAATAAATCCTAAAAAATTTGTCAGTTAAAAACTAAGTACTACTTTTGCGTTAATGTTTCCCAAGGGAATCCTGCATGTAACCGAAAATCGATACCACGAACGAGTCGAAAACGCGGCTTACAAGGAGCGCCCGCAGAACCATGAACCAAATAACTTAAATAATAACCTTAACAAACAATTTAGTAATTATCTATTATGGAAGCTCAAAAGCCCATTCAGCCTGCGGCAAAAAAGCCCGCTGCTAAAGAAGGTAGCAATGTAGGCGGTATCAAAAACGCGTTTTTTGTTATTATCGCATGCTTCGTTGTTGCTGTATGTCTCTTCATCTTCTGGTTCGGTCACGAATCACACTTCGAAGAAGGTCATCCCATTGATCTTTGGGGCACAATCTACAAAGGTGGATTCATCGTGCCTATTCTTCAGACCCTCTTCCTCACTGTAATCGTTCTTTCAGTTGAACGTTACATCGCAATGAGCAAAGCTAAAGGAAAAGGCAATATCACCAAATTTGTTGCCGGTGTTAAAGCTTGCCTCGTTAAAAACGATATCGAAGGTGCTAAAAAACTTTGCCAGACCCAGCAGGGTAGTGTAGCAGCAGTTGTTAAAGCAGCTCTCGTTCGTTATCAGGAAATGGATCTCAACACTACACTTACTAAAGAGCAGAAAGTCGCTACTCTTCAGAAAGAAGTAGAAGAAGCAACTGCACTTGAGATGCCCCAGCTTCAGCAGAACCTTCCCATCGTTGCCACAATGACAACTCTCGGTACTCTCGTAGGTCTTCTCGGTACTGTGATGGGTATGATCAAATCATTCCAGGCTCTCGCACAGAGCGGTGCTCCTGACTCAACCGAACTTTCAACCGGTATTTCTGAGGCTCTTATCAACACAGCCTTCGGTATCGCAACCGGTGCATTCGCTGTAATTTCTTACAACTACTACACCAACAAGATCGATAACCTCACATACGCTATCGACGAAATCGGTTTCTCAATCGTGCAGACATTCGCTGCAACTCACTAATCTCATATTACACCTAAAATTATAAACAAAACAGTAATATGGGAAAAGTAAAAATTAAAAGAAAGAGTACCCTCATCGACATGACCGCGATGAGTGACGTGACTGTTCTTTTGCTTACTTTCTTCATGTTGACGTCAACTTTCCTTCAGAAGGAACCTGTGACTGTAATTACACCGTCATCTGTCTCTGAAATTAAGGTGCCTGTAGCAAACGTTGCTACTATCCTTATTTCACCCGAAGGTAAAGTGTTCATGTCTATCACCGGTGATGCCGAAGCTGAGAATAAAGACACCTGGGGCTCAGAGGCCATCAGAGCTGAAATTCTCAAAAACGCTGTTACCGAGTATAATAGACTTCACCCGAGCAATCCCGTGAATCTCACCGAACAGGACGTTGCGGTATTCTCCAAAATCAACATGTTTGGAGTACCCTTCAGAGCTTTGCCTGAATTCTTGAGATTGTCACAGACTGAGCAGGATAAAGTGATTTCAGATATGAGCCGTGCGGACGTAGGTATTCCCTTGGATGATAACCGCGACCTCACTAAGCCTAACGAATTCCAGATCTGGATGCGCGCTATCTACTCAAGCTCTAACGACAACCTTCAGGCTATGATGAAGAAAGGCGAAGGTATAGCAGTGAAAGCCGACCACGGCACTCCTTATGAAAGAGTTCACAACGTACTCGATAATCTTCAGACACTCAAGATGAACCGCTTCAGCTTGATGACTGCACTTAAAACTGAGCAAGACTAAATCATTATGGCACAGATAGAACAATCAGACAAGGGTGGCAAGAAGAAAAAAGGCGCCCAGAAGAAAATGTCTATCCATGTGGACTTTACTCCCATGGTTGACATGAATATGCTTCTGATTACGTTCTTTATGCTTTGTACCACAATGATTAAATCTCAGACCCTGCAAATTTCACTTCCTACCAATGAGAAGCTGGAGCAGCAGGATATGAGCAAAGCTAAAGAATCAGAAGCGATAACCCTCATCGTTGATACCGAGCGTAATGAAAACGGCGATATCAAGAAAGATGAAGAAGGTAAACCCCTGAACATCGTTTACTACTACGAGGGACAGGCTCAGATCGATACACTTACAGGTGCCTCTAATATTAAGAAAGAGACATTTGTTGGTAACGATGGAACTGTTCAGCGTGGTATCCGCAAGATCCTCCATGACCGCAACAAGCAGGTACTTGCAAAAATTGACGTTCTTAAAGAGCAGTGGCGCAACAAAGAGCTCCACCCTAATAAGGATCTCAACGACAGCATCTATCAGGCAAGAGCAAAAGAGTACAGAAATGACTCTACACTCACTCGTCCTATCGTGGTCATAAAGGCAACTCCCCAGGCTTCTTGGGAAAGCCTTATAAGCGCACTTGACGAAATGCAGATCAATCATATCTCACGCTATCAGATCGATAATATGAATCGTAATGACTCGCTTATGATTGACGGTTATAATCGTGCAAACAGGTGATTATTTGATGTAAGATATATATTAACTTTAAAAGCTTAGAAAAAATGGCAAAAGATGTAGATCTTTCATCAAAAGAGTGGCGCGACATTATTTTTGAAGGCAAGAATAAGGAGTATGGTGCATATAAACTCCGTCAGGAATCTAATGCCCGTCACAATAAAGCAATGTTAGTTATTATCATTGTGCTTGCTATCGTTGCCGCTCTCGCTTTCCTTGTAAACACTGTAATCAAGGCGGCTGAGGCTCGCCCGGAGGATACAGGTGAACAGGTTCTCGCCGAACTCGTTGTTAACGAAGAACCCGAACCGGAACCCGAAGAAGAGCAGCAGCGCATAGAGGAGCCGCAACCTGAAGTAATCAAAGAGGAACTTCTCAATACCGTTAAATCCGCTGAAATCGCAATCGTGCCTGACGAAGAGGCAGAAGAGATTAAGAGCCAGGATGAAATGAAAGAAGATGACCGCGCTATCGGTGCAGTTAATGAGGACCGTGGTGTTGACGACATCATCAATGCTCAGGAGCATAAGGATGTTGTGGTTGTTGAAGAGAAGAAACCTGAACATGATGACAACTATGTGTTTGAAGCTGTTGAACAGGAAGCTAAGTTCCCTGGTGGTGACAAAGCTCTTATTGATTGGCTTGGTAGTCACACCAATTATCCTCAGACAGCACTTGACAATGGTGTTCAGGGTACAGTTCGCGTTCGTTTCGTTGTTAAGAAAGATGGTACTATAGGTGATGCAAAAGTGCTCAAACCTATTGATCCCGCACTTGATAAAGAAGCTCTGCGAGTTGTAAAGAGCCTGCCGAAGTTTATTCCCGGCAAGATGAACGGACATGCAGTGAACTGTTACTTTACAGTGCCTGTAAGATTCCGAATCGTTAACCAGGGCTAATATTATCTAATTATTATGATAGGGCGATGAAATATTTCATCGCCCTATTTTTTTTGGGGTTAACTATTAGCGGAGAAACTGAATAGTAACCGATTTGCTTTGAGTAAGGTTTAGATACAAATACTGATAATTATATTCATTGATTTTTCAGGTGCCAATTCATAGATGGCAACAAAAAATGGTGCGCTTTTTGAAGCGCACCATTTTATACAGTTTGTTATCAAATTAGTCAAAAATATGCCGCAGTTTACTGAAAATACGGTTTTTTACGCTCTCAGTCGGCACCATATTGGGCTTGTCTTTAAGCTCTTCAATGGTTTTCTTCTCATCGTCGCTCAGATTTTCAGGCACATAAACCATAACATTAACAAGTTCATCACCTGTTCCTGAACCATCTGTGGAGGGGAGACCTTTGCCACGCAGACGCAAAATCTTGCCCGGTTGGGTTCCAGGAGCAATTTTAAGTCTTGCTCTTCCGCTGATAGTCGGTACTTCGGCAGTTCCTCCGAGGGCAGCTGTCGGGAAATCAAGCATTAGATTATATATCACATCATTTCCATCTCTAATGAGTTCCGGATGCTTTATTTCTTCAATAACAACCAACAAGTCACCGTTTATGCCACCGTGCATCGGGGCATTACCTTTACCTTTGACTGTGAGAACCATGCCATCGCTCACTCCGGCGGGGATGTTGAAGGAAACTGTCTGTTCTTTGTGCTCAACTCCGGTACCGTTGCAATAGTGGCATTTCTCAGTTATAATCTTTCCTTCGCCGTTACATTCCGGACAAACGGCTGCGCTCTGCGACATTCCGAAAATTGTCTGTTGGGCGCGAAGCACAGTTCCGGTACCATTACAAGTAGGGCAAGTGTGGAACGATGTGCCATCTTTGGCACCTGTTCCATTACAATGATCATCCTTGGCAAATGCTTTAAGTTTAAGGGTTTTTGAAACACCCTTGGCAATATCTTCCAGAGATAGTTTCAGTGTTATTCTCAAATCATCGCCTTTGCGCTGACGCTTGCGCGGTCTTCCACCGGCTGCACTTGCGAAATTGCCCATGTCAAATCCGCCTCTGCCTCCGAAAATATCACCGAATGCCGAGAATATATCGTCCATAGACATTCCACCGGAGCTGTAGTAACCACCGCCTCCTCCACCAGGGAATCCCTGGGGACCCATGGAGTGTCCAAACTGGTCATATTTCTGACGCTTATCGGGGTCGGAAAGCACATCATAGGCTTCAGCTGCCTCCTTGAACTTCTCCTCAGCCTCTTTGTCACCCGGATTTTTATCCGGATGGTATTTTATTGCAAGCTTTCTATATGCTTTTTTGAGTTCATCGGCTGTTGCCGACTTGGAAACTCCAAGCACTTCATAGTAATCTCTCTTATCCATCGGGATGAGTGTTTATTTATCAGAATTATTGTGCAACAACCACTTTAGCGTGACGAAGCACTTTATCATTTATGGTATAACCCTTGGTGGGTGTGTCAATTACCTTGCCCTTGCTATCTTCATCTTGAGCTGGCACCATAGCGATTGCCTCGTGCATGTCGGGGTTGAATTCTGTGCCGGTGCTTTCAATAGCTTTTACACCGTTCTGTTCAAGGTACTTGACAAGTTTATTGTATATAAGTTCCATGCCCTCTCTCAGAGCCTGTGGGTCATCGGTTGTTTTGTTGGCTTCAATACCTCTTTCAAAATCATCAACGATAGGCAATATACCTTTCATTGCTGATTCACCGGCATTCTTTATTATGTCACTCTTTTCTTTGAGGGTGCGTTTACGGAAATTATCAAACTCCGCCATTAGGAAGAGATATTCCTTCTTCTCTTTCTCAACTTTCAGCTTTTCTTCAGCAAGTTGCTTGGCAAGAGCGTCTATTTCACTCATCTCGGCATTTTCAATATCCTCTGCTGATTCATTCTCCTCAGCTGCTTCGGGTACGTTATCCATCACTCCGGCAACATCTTCTGCCGGGTCAAAGGGTTCTTTGCCAATTTTTTCTTTGTTTTCAGAATTGTCACTCATGACCATGTATATTTTTTTGTTATTATAATCACTTTTAACCGAAAGCATTCAAAAATCCTGCCAAACAGTTACTCTTGATGTCTCGGTATATAATTTGATAACAAAAACCACGGGATAACGTTCAATTATTGTAGCAGAGATGTGAATATGTCACAATCGGGAAAGTCCTTTTTAAGAGATTCTGACAAAATGTCACTTTCGGAGGAAAAAATGCCGAATACCGATGAGCCGGAACCTGACATAGATGCATAAAGAGCACCTATATTATATAAGGTGTCTTTAATTGCTCGTATTTCCTCGAATTCAGTGAATACTGATTTTTCAAAATCATTAATTATCTTGCCTGACCATAGTTCCGGGCTCAACTCATCAAACAATTCCATCAGAGTAACCGCAGGCTTCATGGGAGTTACTCCAGAATAAGCTTTTGCGGTTGGAACACTAACCGGTGGTTTAACAATTACTATGCGGTAACCCTTAAGAGATAAATCAATCTCTGCCAGTTCTGTACCGATTCCGGTGGCAAGCATTGGTGTGTTATAAATGAAGAATGGACAGTCCGCACCTATTTCAGAGGCACATTCTGCGAGAAATTCCCTGGATAGGTCAAGACTGAAAAGCTCATTAAGTGCCGTGAGAGTAAATGCCGCATCAGACGATCCACCACCCAAACCGGCTCCGTCAGGGATAATCTTGTGAAGAAAGATATCCACAGGAGGAAGGGGAACTCTTCTGTCAAGAGCTTTGTAAGCTTTCATTACGAGATTTTTGTCAGGTGGGCACGCTACTTGTCTGCCGGATGTTGTCAGGGTCGTTTCAGTTCCCGAAGCAGGCACTATTTCAAGAATGTCGGTCCATGGGACCGGATACATTACAGATTCAATATTATGGTATCCGTCCGAGCGTTTGTCAATTATGTTAAGTCCGAGATTAATTTTAGCGTTGGGAAAAACAATCATGTTTATAAGTGTTCAATAACTTGACATTATTATCTCGGGCGAAATTAGCAAATTTCAATAAATTTGCAGAAAATACTTGAAATAAATGGCAACCCACGATCAGAACAAATCAAATTTTAACCGTAAATCAAAACCGGTAATCCAGGATCTGGGAGGAAGGATACCTCCGAGAGATAAAGATCTTGAGGAAGCAGTGCTCGGAGCACTTATGCTTGAAAAAGATGCATACACTATTGTTTGTGATCTTCTGAAGCCGGAGTGTTTCTACGAACCGGCCCACAGTAAGATTTATGAAGCGATACAGCACCTCGGGGCGGCGCAGAAACCTATCGATATGCTTACTGTTACCGAACAGCTTCGACTTGACGGAAATCTTGATGAAGTTGGAGGACCGGTTTATATAAGTGAACTAACTTCAAGGGTGCTCAGCGGTGCCAACGTTGAATATCATGCACGAATTGTTGCGCAGAAATATCTTGCCAGAGAACTCATTTCATTTGCATCAGAAATAGAGAGCAAGGCTTTTGACGAAAGCAATGATGTTGATGATCTTCTTCAGGCTGCCGAGGGTAAGCTATTTGAAATTTCTCAGAGAAATGTAAAGAAAGATGTTACACAGATTGACCCCGTAATCGGTCAGGCTATTATACAGATTCAGGCGAGTGCCAATAGGGCTTCCGGTTTGAGCGGACTGGAAAGTGGATACCACGAACTTGATAAGCTCACTTCCGGATGGCAGAACTCAGACCTGATTATTATTGCTGCTCGTCCTGCAATGGGTAAAACAGCTTTTGTGCTGTCAATGGCTAAGAATATGGCTGTTACATATAATACCCCTATTGCGATTTTCTCTCTTGAAATGTCAAACCTGCAGCTTGTAAACCGTTTGATAAGTAATGTGTGTGAACTCGGTGGCGAAAAAATTAAAAGCGGTCAGCTTACCCCGGTGGAATGGGACCAGCTGATGAGTAGAATTAAGAAACTGTACGGTGCGCCACTGTATATCGATGACACTCCCTCTCTTTCTATTTTTGAACTCCGCACAAAAGCGCGCCGCCTTGTAAGGGAGCACGATGTGAAATTCATCATCATTGACTATTTGCAGCTAATGAATGCATCTGGTATGAGATTCGGAAGCCGTGAGCAGGAGGTGAGTATGATTTCGCGTTCGCTCAAGCAGCTTGCCAAGGAACTCAACATCCCCATTGTAGCCCTCTCGCAGCTTAACCGAAGTGTTGAAAGCCGAGGTAAAGATGATGATAAGAACGGAAAACGCCCTCAGTTGAGTGACCTCCGTGAGAGTGGTGCCATTGAGCAGGATGCCGATATCGTTTGCTTTATTCACCGTCCTGAATACTACTTACGCTCAGATGTTGATTCAGAAGGTAATGATATAAGAGGTCTTGCGGAATTCATTGTGGCTAAACACCGTAGTGGTAAGGTTGACGATGTTAAAATGCGGTTTAGAAAAGAATTTGCTCGTTTTGAAAACTGGGATGAGAGCCCGGTTATGATGGCATCTTCAGTAGGAAGCAGAATGAATAGTGGAGCGGCTGATTCTGTTGGAGTTTCCTCTTTTGAAGGTGGCACTGCTGATTTTCTTTCCGGCCCGAGTGATGAAACACCACCTTTTTAATATATTTGTAAGTGGTTGCGAAGATTATGATATAATATTAAAATTAGTTAAAATTGAAAACCATATTTAACGAACCGTTGTTCAACTTATAAACAAATTTAATTCATCAACAAGTTATGAAAAAAGTTCTATTACTTCTCGCCCTCGCGCTCGGTTGCACGACGGCTTTCGCCCAAAATCTTGATAAGAACGAAGCAAAGCAGCTAAAGGCTTTCCTTACCCAGACATCAGAAAAAGGCACAACCAACGCTCAAGAGCTTAAGGTTTCAGATATCAAATCACTCGGAGCTATTGAAGGTGTTACCGTTGTTAACGGTCACGTGACCGCTATTGAGTGGAAAGATAAAAAACTCGCAGGTAACCTTGCACTGAATGGTTTCAGCCAGCTCGCTAAAGTTGATGTTAGCCGCAATAAACTAACAGGATTTGCAGTAACCAATGCTCCCGCTCTTACACAAGTTAATGCCTCACGTAATGTTCTCGGCACATTTGATATCACCGGATGTCCTGAAATTACCGAGCTTACTCTTTACAAAAACCGTCTGAGTGATGTTAATCTCGGTGCGGATGTATTTACCAAAACTGCGAAACTCAAAAAGCTTAACGTAAGCAATAACCTTTTTGTTGATCTTAATGTTAGCGGTGTTACAAGCCTTCAGACTCTTAACTGTCAAGGCAACAACCTCGAAACACTTATGATTACCGGTTGCACAGGTCTTAAGAACCTATACTGCGGATACAATAAGCTTACAAGCCTTAATCTCGCAGGTGTTGAAAATCTTCAGAACCTTAACCTTGACGATAACGAAATCTCTACAATGATAGTGTCCGGTCTTCCCCAGCTCAGCACTCTCATCTGCTCAGATAATAATATGGTCACACTCAGCCTTCGCGACTGTAAGAACCTTTTCGACTTGGTTTGCTCTTACAATGACCTTACCACTCTCGATGTAACTCAGTGCCCCAACCTACAGTTCGTGGACTGCTCTTACAACGACCTCACCAGTCTGACACTTTCAAGCCAGTACTTCCTCCAGCGTCTGCTTTGCAACAACAACCAGCTCACAACTCTTGATGTTTCTTTCGACCAGGCTCTGGTATATGTTAACTGCCGTTACAACCAGATTATTGACCTCCGCACAGAAGCTTGCCCCAACCTTCGCATGGTGGCTTGCCAGTGGAACTACTAATAATCTGCTGACATAAACGAATAGCCCGCGGGGCGCTGACTCCAAGTCTGCGTCCCGCGGTTTTTTTGCACACACAGCATTTTTGACTAATTTTGCACCGCAAACAAATTGAAAATATTTTTTAGATGAAGAATATTAGAAACTTCTGCATCATTGCTCATATAGATCATGGCAAGAGTACACTTGCTGATAGACTCCTTGAATACACAGACACTGTGGCGGCTAAAGATTTACAGGCACAAGTGCTTGATGATATGGAGTTGGAGCGTGAACGAGGCATAACGATTAAAAGCCACGCCATTCAGATGGATTATACCCTTGAAGGCGAACGTTATGCGCTTAATCTGATTGACACTCCGGGGCATGTTGACTTTTCTTATGAAGTTTCACGTAGCATCGCTGCTTGTGAAGGCGCACTTCTGATTGTTGATGCTTCACAGGGTATTCAGGCACAGACAATTTCCAATCTGTACATGGCTATTGACAATAATCTTGAAATTATACCCGTAATAAACAAGATTGACCTCGATAGCGCCAAGCCTGAGGAGGTTGAAGACCAGATTATTGATTTGCTCGGATGTGACCGGGAGGATATTATTAGGGCAAGCGGCAAAACCGGAGCCGGAGTGCCTGAGATTCTTGAGGCAATTATTAAGAGAGTACCTGCTCCGGTCGGCGACCCACATGCCCCTCTTCAGGCGCTGATATTTGACTCCGTTTTTAATCCGTTCCGTGGTATCATCGCATATTTTAAGATTGTTAACGGCACTATTCGCAAAAATGACTTTGTCAAGTTTGTGTCAACAGGCAAGGAATATCATGCAGATGAAATAGGGGTGCTCAAAATGCAGATGTCACCTCGGGCTGAATTGTCCGCAGGTAATGTAGGCTATATTATTTCCGGCATCAAAACTTCTCGCGAAGTAAAAGTGGGTGATACCATTACCCACGTTGAGCGTCCGTGCACTGAAGCTATTGACGGATTTGAAGAGGTGAAACCCATGGTGTTTGCCGGTGTTTATCCCATTGAGACCGAAGATTTTGAAAATCTCAGAGCTTCTCTTGAAAAACTACAGCTGAATGATGCATCACTCACTTTCCAACCGGAGAGCTCCGCTGCTCTCGGTTTTGGATTCCGTTGCGGATTCCTCGGATTGCTTCACATGGAAATTATTCAGGAGCGACTTGGTAGGGAATTCGATATGGATGTTATTACAACAGTTCCTAACGTGTCATATCGGGTTTATGACAAACGTGGCACGATGACCGAGGTACACAACCCTTCCGGTCTGCCTGATGCAACGCTGATTGACCATATTGAAGAGCCTTATATCCGTGCTTCCATAATTACTGCTGCTGAGTTTATCGGACCTATAATGACACTTTGTCTCGGTAAAAGAGGCATTCTTGTGAAACAGGAATATATTTCCGGCAATCGAATGGAAATGATTTTCGATATGCCGCTCGGAGAAATTGTTATAGATTTTTATGATAAGCTTAAAAGCATATCTAAAGGATATGCCTCATTTGACTATCACCTGCACGATTTCCGTGAATCAAAACTTGTGAAACTCGATATCCTCCTCAACGGAGAGAGTGTTGACGCACTCAGCACATTGACTCATGCAGACAACGCCGTGACTTTCGGACGCCGTATGTGTGAGAAACTAAAGGAGCTTATCCCGCGTCAGCAGTTCGACATAGCTATCCAGGCTGCCATTGGAGCCAAAATCATAGCTCGCGAAACCATCAAGGCGGTAAGAAAAGATGTCACCGCAAAATGTTATGGTGGTGATATATCGCGTAAACGCAAACTTCTGGAAAAGCAGAAAAAAGGTAAAAAGCGCATGAAACAGATCGGTTCTGTTGAAGTGCCGCAAAAAGCGTTTCTTGCTGTCCTCAAACTTGACTGATTAGAAACATTTTTATATTCCGGAAAAATCAACATTTTTTCCGGTTAAGTGTGATTTTATCAATATTATCTAACAAAAAGAAAAATAGATGTCAAACAACAATGCGTCGGTTGACTCTGTGAAAGAATCAACTACTCATCGACTTCCTTTCTATGCGGCACGTCAGGCTATTCGCCGCCATGCTTCAGGTGGTAATATTCTCATTTTTGTCACCTTGTTGGCTATGATTATTGCCAATATCCCGGCAATCAACCAGTATTATTTCGATTTTTGGAATCAGGAAATGCGTCTTCAGATAGGCGATTTCAATGTATTCAGCCACAGTGGAGAGGCTATGTCTGTTCTTGAATTTATCAATGACGCGCTCATGGCGGTGTTCTTCTTCTCCATCGGTCTGGAAATCAAGCGTGAGGTTCTCGTTGGCGAACTTTCATCTTTCAGGCAGGCTCTCCTCCCGATAATGGGAGCGGTTGGTGGCATGATTATGCCCGTGGCAATTTATTACATTATGAGCAAGGGTACTGATTATAGTGGTGGGGCTGCAATACCCATGGCTACTGACATTGCCTTTTCTCTCGGTGTGCTCACCATGCTTGGAAAAAGAGTTCCACTGAGTCTCAAAATTTTTCTCACGACTCTCGCAGTGGTTGATGATTTAGGCGGTATCATTGTGATAGCAGCCTTTTATTCAACTCATATCGAATGGATTATGCTTCTTTATGCGGTAGGTATTCTTGCACTCCTTCTGCTTGGTAGTTCTATGAAAATTAAAAGTAAGATTTTCTATATTGGACTCGGGGGAGTGGTCTGGTTCCTGTTCCTTAATTCCGGAGTTCATCCCACTATTGCAGGAGTGCTGGTTGCATTCTGTGTTCCGGCAACACCGGTATTTGAGCCGCGCAAATATGTAAGGGCTATCAGAGTCTCCATTTCACACTTCAACACAGATGATGATGAGTCGCTTGCCGGTAGAACCATCCTTAGCAAGCAGCAGATGAACTGGTTGAAGGAAATAGAAAGTGCGTCCGATAAAGTAATCTCACCGCTTCAGGACCTTGAAGACACCCTTCATCCTATAGTGAATAATTTCATAGTGCCGCTTTTTGCATTTGCCAACGCTGGTATTCTGCTCCTTGGACTTGACCCCGCATCTGTGATTGAGGGAATAAGCCTCGCTATTATTTTAGGTCTTGTTATCGGCAAATTCTCCGGTATCCTGCTATTCTCCTGGCTCACTGTTAAATTCAAATTCGCTCCTATGCCCGACAGATCCAACTGGCTGATGATGGCTTCAGTGGCTATGCTCGGTGGTATTGGATTCACAGTGTCACTCTTCATTGCTAACCTCTCATTTGCAGGTATGGGAGCTCATGGAGCCGATCTGCTAAACCATGCCAAGCTCGGTATTGTTGTCGGCTCCGTTTTGTCTGGACTGCTCGGATTCATTTTGCTCCATCGCTTTTTGCCCAAAGAGAAAATAGACGAAGAGTCGGAGGCACAATAAGAGGCGATTCACATTAAAATATTCAAAATATCGACTCCGGGAGAATTAAAAAGCTCTCGGAGTTTGTTTTTTTACATTTAAGTGTTAATTTTGACCCAAAATGTTAAAAATAGGCGTTTTTTAGTGGTAATGCCGTAACAATAACGCCATTAATGTTGTTAACATAATAAAGCTAAAAATAATATAATAATTCAAGGATTTATTTCCTTACATGATATGAAAAAATCAACAATTTGGTCAATAACTATTATCATGGCTCTTACATTTGCCGGGCTTCTTTATGTCCAGGTTATGTATATGAAAAACATGATAAGGATGCGTGATGACCAATTCTCGGAAGGTGTAAAACGCAGCTTATATGCGGTCACTACATCACTTGAACAGGACGAAACCAAATATTATATTGAAGAAGATATCGCTCAGATTGAAACTTCCGTTCTGCCTCGGTTCTCGGTAGGTGGCAAAGATCAGGGCGGTATTGAAATGTCATTCACCACAGTGGATGGCGATCAAGGCTCACTTATTCTTAAAGGAGATCTTACCAAACTCGCCCCTCCCGGAGTATCGCTACAGGCTGTTGGTAAGCAACCGACTATGCATGAAATTCTTAGAAACCAATACCTATATCAGCGTTCACTGCTTGATGAGGTGATTTTTAGAATGATCAGCCAGAGCAGCAACCGTCCTATAGCACTGAGAGCAGACTCGGCAAGAGTGGCTACTTATCTTAGAATGGAGTTTGACAATAACGGACTCGAATTGCCATTTGAATTCGCGGTGGTAAACCGCACCGGTGCTGTTACCTACAAATCTCCCGGATATAATCCTCAGGAAGCGGGAGATGACAATATGTTTGTCCAGACCCTCTTCCCCAACGATGCTAAAAGCGCAATGAATTATATAAAGGTGTATTTCCCGACTAAGCAGGACTATATTCTGTCCTCACTCAAATACATAATTCCCGCTTTTATACTCACATTTATACTCCTCGTAGTGTTTACATACACCATATTCCTCACTTTCAGGCAAAAGAAACTCACTGAAATGAAGAATGACTTTGTTAACAATATGACACACGAGTTCAAAACACCCATCTCTACAATTTCACTCGCTGCCCAGATGCTCAATGACTCCTCCGTTAGAAAGAGTCAGAATATGCTTGAGCACATTTCAGGAGTAATAAATGAAGAAACCAAACGACTCAGATTCCTTGTGGAGAAAGTGCTCCAGATGTCACTATTCGAGCGGCAGAAAGCAACACTCAAGCTTCAGGATATAGATGCAAATGTGGCTATTGCCAACATTGTGCACACATTTAAGATAAAGGTTGAAAAATACGGAGGAAAAATTGAGGCAGAGCTTAACGCGGAGCACTCAGTTGTGAATGTGGATGAAATGCACTTCACAAACGTGCTGTTCAACCTCCTTGACAATGCTGTCAAATACCGTCGCGAGGATACACCGCTGAAACTCGTGGTGACAACACGAGATTTGGCAGCCGACAAAATTGAGATATCGGTGCAGGACAATGGCATCGGAATCAGAAAAGAAGACCTGCGCAAGATTTTTGAAAAATTCTATAGGGTTTCAACAGGAAATGTCCACGATGTAAAAGGCTTTGGTCTCGGACTTGCCTATGTTCACAAAATGGTCAAGGAGCTCAAAGGTGAAATCACTGTTGAAAGCGAACTTAATTCCGGAACAAAATTTATAATAATATTACCAATAACTAAAAATTGAATTTATGGAAGACCGTTTACGTATCCTGCTTTGTGAGGATGATGAAAACCTCGGCATGCTGCTTAGAGAATATCTGCAGGAAAAAGGATATAACGCAGACCTCTACGCTGACGGAGAAAGTGGCTACAAAGCATTTCTCAAAGGTAAATATGACCTTTGCGTGCTTGATGTCATGATGCCCAAAAAAGATGGATTTGCACTCGCAAGCGAAATTCGCACCATCAACTCGGAAGTTCCCATCATATTCCTCACAGCAAAATCCCTAAAGGAAGATATTCTGGAAGGATTCAAGATTGGAGCCGACGATTACATCACTAAGCCATTCTCGATGGAGGAACTTTTATTCCGTATCGAGGCAATTCTTCGCCGTGTCAAAGGCAAAAAAGGCAAAGAAATTACAATGTACAAAATTGGTAAGTTCACATTTGACACTCAGAAACAGGTGCTTATGATTGACGATAAAGTCAACAAACTTACCACCAAAGAGTCTGAGCTCCTCAGCCTTCTGTGCGCACACGTCAACGAAATACTTGAAAGAAACTTTGCCCTCAAGACTATCTGGATTGACGACAACTACTTCAACGCACGCAGCATGGACGTGTATATCACACGTCTCCGCAAATACCTCCGTGAAGATCCCTCAATCGAGATTATCAACATCCACGGTAAAGGCTACAAACTCATCGCCCCAGAGCCCGAAACAGAAAAATAAACATACTACCCAATCACGCGAGTGGAGGCTGGAGACATCCCGCCTCCACTTTTTGTATTGTTGAAAATCGGGGAGGAGGTTGATTTGAATGGGATTTTTTTATTATATTTGTACTATACAGAAAAATATTCGGTGAGTTTAGACATAGTTAATTATAATAAGCGGGCAATAATCAAGTTTTTTGTGCGTTATGATTATGCAATGAAACGGAATACACTTATCAGATTCATACATATAATTCTACTGATAGCCAACGCATTTCCTGTCTTGGCGTTTGATTTGAGCAGCTATGCAGGGCAGTCACGCCTCAGTGAAGGTAAATGGCGCAAGGTCAGTGTTAATCAGTCGGGAATACATTTTATCAGTCGCTCTCAGCTTAAATCTCTGGGATTCAGCAATCCGGAAAGAGTGATTGTTGCAGGATACGGTGCTATGGGTGTGCCGGATGTACTATCTGCGTCAACCTATGTAGATGATTTGCCGGAGGTTCAGTGTGAGCGCACACCTGATGGCATCTATTTCTATGCCGTTGGACCTGAAGTGGTTTCTGTTGACAGTGACGGTAGAAATATCGTGACTCTGAATCCATATACCTCCAAGGGATACTATTTTATAGGTGAAGGGGAACCGGCAGCGGTAATAACTGAAGAGGGAAGAGCTGAAATTCATAATCAGCCGCTCACTGTTTTTACCGATTATATTCACCATGAGATTGATAAGGTGAATTATGGCAGCAGCGGAACACGTTTTTTCGGTGAAGATTTCCGTTTCACTCCTTCAAGTAATTTTCCATTTATCCTGAAAGATGCGGTTCAGGGGAGTGCCTTTGAGGTTAAAGCGACTTTTGCAAATAAATCGGCTACCCGCTCTGATTGGGCAATGACTGTTAATGGAGAAACAATATCAGAGTCCATAGCTCCTACTCCGTCTTCCGACTATGGGTTGTCTGGAGAAATATCAGGGCTGTATAAGGTTGATGGCGAAAATCTTGATGTTAGAATTTCATTTAACGCAGGCGCAAATCTTAGTGCGGCAAATCTTGATGCTATAACGGTAAACTACCCTCGCCGGATACGTTTAGATGAGGGAATTCTTGATTTCGGGGTAACTTCAACGGCGGTAAAACTTGCCGGTGCAGATAAAAATACAAGAGTATGGGATACAACTGATCCGCTCCGTATAATCCGCATGAATGTAGTGGATACGGAAGATGGCATTGCATGGGTGAACGATTATACAGGCTATCGCCATTATTCGGCTTGGTCGATCGGAGCCAAATTGCCTGCTGTGACCGATGAAGGTGCAGTAAAGACGCAGAATCTGCATTCACTCACCACACCGGATATGGTCATTATCACGATGCCCGAGTTTGCTCAGACTGCCAAGCGTATAGCCTCGCTCCATGAACGCATTGATACCATGGAGGTTGCCGTGGTTATGCAGAATGATATTTTTAATGAGTTCAGCTCCGGATCTACTGATCCCGGAGCATTCCGCCGTTTCCTCAAAATGCTCTACGACCGAGGGATGGCTACAGGGAAAGAACTGAGATACGCACTCTTTTTAGGGCGTGGCACTTTCGATATCCGAGGTGTCACTTCAGGAGCAGCATCTCTATCCGGTAGCATTATGCCGCTATGGCAATCAGCGGAGAGCCTTGTGGAAACAGTATCTTATACCACCGATGACTTTTTCGCATTTCTGGAGGACAATAGCGGACTCCGGCCCGGAGCTGACAGATACTGCATAGCAATAGGCAGGATACCGGCAAGGAGTGCCTCCGAAGCTGAAACATACGTGGATAAACTTGAAGGATACGTTTGCTCGCCACCGGAGGGGGAATGGCACAACAGGGTGATAATGACCGCAGATGATGGAGACCGCGGCATTCACCTCACTCAGGCTGACGAACTTGTAGATGCCATGCGCAGCAATCCGTTCGGAGCATCGATGGTGTATGACAAGGTATATATCGATGCATACCCTCTTGTTGGAGGAGTTTGCCAGACCGGCAGAGAAAAGCTGCACAAGCTGCTCGATTCAGGAGCGTCATGGTGGACATATACCGGTCATGCTAATAAATATTACCTGACAGGCCAGGGAATTATGACTCTAAATGATTTGAATTCTCTGTCAAACAGATATTTACCGGTATTCTTCGGCGCTACTTGTTTCTTCATGCAATGGGATGGCATGGAACAGAGCGGTGCCGAGAAAATGTTTTTCCGTCCCAAAGCCGGAGTAATAGCTGCAATATCAGCCACACGTCCGGTTTATATATCAGAGAACTCTCTTCTAAGCCGTGCGCTTGGACGTGAAGCCTTCGCGGTGGACGCTAACGGAAACGGACTTGCAATAGGAGATATTCTCAAGAATGCCAAGAACCGGCTTAGCGGTTCAGCGGGTACCACCAATAACAATAAACTGCGCTATGCCCTTATGGGTGATCCGGCTATGAGAGTGGCTGCAGGCAAGTACCGTGCTGAGGTTACACACATCAATGGCAAGGATGTTGAAACAGAGCAGGAGGATATCGTTATTAAAGGTAGAGAAAACGTAATTGTAAAAGGACATATACTATCTTCCGATGGCAAACCGGCAATCGGTTTCAACGGCACGGTAAGAGCAACCCTGTATGATGCCGAGACAAGTGTAACAACCCTTGGAAGAAACATAGACAATACAACCGGTCAATCCTTGGTGTATGACGAGCATGGTGATCGCCTTTTCTCAGGTCGTGACTCTGTGGAATCAGGTGAGTTTGAGCTCAAAATATCAATGCCGGCTGAACTTGCCGATAATTACCGGAATGCACTCCTAAGTCTCAATGCGAGGTCATTGGACGGTGAAGATGCAATAGGAACATATTCACAATTTTATGTGTATGGTTCTGACGAGGATGTGCCGCTTGACACCGTTCCTCCGGTAATTTCACGATTCTATCTCAATCACCCCACATTTGTTGCCGGTGACAAAGTAAACGATAGCCCCATGGTGCTCGCTGAGGTAAGTGACAATATCGCCATTAACCTATCAACTGCCGGAATAGGGCGGGCTATGACCCTAAAACTTGACGGAGTGACTACCTACAGCAATGTCGCTGACTACTTTACCCCGTTTGCAGACGGTACTCCCGGTGGGACAATTGCTTATCCGCTAAGCACCCTGTCCGATGGAGCACATGACCTGACTCTAAGAGTGTTTGATACCTCGGGAAATGCAACCGAAGCTACTGTTGACTTTGTAGTTGACCCGCTCGTCCAGCCTGAGATATTTGATGTATATACCGATGTGAATCCTGCTTCGGTGGAAGCAAACTTCTTTGTTAATCACAATCGTCCTGATGAAACTCTCACTGTTACAGTAAGTGTTTACAACCTCATGGGAGTGCTTGTGTGGAGCAAAACAGTGACAGACAGGAGCGATATGTTTACCTCCGCACCCATAAAATGGGATCTTAACGACTTGGGAGGCAGAAGAGTGTCACGAGGCATATACATTTATCGAGCCGATGTAAGCGTAAACGGTACACGCCGCCTCTCCAAAGGCAAACGCATTGCCGTCACCGGTCACTAATCCCCCCGAACATTATCAAGGTGAGTTTATACACAATATCACCTTTGTAGTTTAGAAGATTTAATATTTATATTGCTAACGGTGTATATAAATTATGCTTGAAAATCCGTGAGGATTATTGGGAGTGTGCTTTTTTTGTTAGATTATTTATCGACTTGCTTACGATTATTCTGAGGAATATCGGTTATATTAATATCTCTATTTGTTGTAAAATCTTTAATTTGACTAACTATTTGTTTTTGTGAAATATCAAAACTATCAAGAGTATCTTGTATTTTATCTAAATTCTCTTTTAGAAGGGTATTAGTTGCGGCAAGATTTTCGGACGTAGCTTTGATGTTATCAGCAACTGAATTAATTTTATCGAATTGACGATGTATTTCATTATTAGACGTGTAAGTATATTGTATTGCAAAAATAGAAAGAGTTATAGATAGCAATACAGAACAAACTGAAATATAATTCATCAAGTTCTCACTACAACAAACTCTTTCAGAAATAATAAAAGATATAAGCGCTATGATAACAAACATCAAGATGCATATCAACCACCAAAAATGAGGAGAACCAGTTGAAAGGGAATAGTTTTTGGTGGGCTTACTTTTGGTCTGTTCACTCTCTAATTGCTTCATTTACCTTTTTGTAAAATAATTCAATAGTTGCTTTTAATGACATGACACAACGCTCAAATAGCAATTCTATATGTTCGTCTGAATATATAAACTGCTCTACAGATAACCACACTTGATTTTCTGTTAAAACAAATGCTTTCACAACCTTATAAGTAGTATTGAAATCATTAATTATGGAACCATATTTGCATTTGTCAACATCGCTCTCTCCCTCAATTTTAAATATATTGGGTAAAAGCATCCTAAAATAGTTAGAATCAGAATTATCATATACAAAAAGATAATTCAAGTCCTCATATTGGAACGTTATTTGTTCTTCTACGTTATTTTGAAACGCAAGATTTTTAGATGAAAGATATTGTATAAATTTTGATTGCATTTTTCGTATGGCGTTACTCATGCAAAGGTAATTATATTTTCTTGTATGGCAAAGAAAATTTCTAACCATATGGATGTGGATAAAAATGGCTAAACATCTGCAAAGGTTAGTTGAACCTGTGCTGTGATTATTAGTCTAATTTTGTAAATAACATAATTTATTTGTAATTTTGTAACTGGAAATAGAGCCGAAGAGTTGGCTCAAAAGTCTGAAAAGGTGTTATTTGAATTATCTTTGCTTAGTAAATTCTCGCAAAATCTACTAATAGTTAGAAAGATAAGTACAAGTAGCACCTGCACTAGATGCTTTATATCTACCCTTTGGGGTACTATATAGCTCATCAGTGTGGGTGTTTTGTCATATCTCTAACTAAAGGCAATGCGAGAAGCCTACTAAGCGGATATGCAGAGTACAATCCCACACTTTTTCTATACCAATTATTTAACCGCTTTATCGGGATTGTAAGGCAGAAAAATGTTTTACAATGAAACACTTAAAGTTTTTATTTCTAGTGCTTATCGGATTAACTTTCAGCACTACCGTTACATCCTGTAAGGATGATGTCAAAGAACCATCTAAAGGTCTAGCTGGTACTATTTGGAAAATTAATTCAGCAACCGAAGATGATTTATATGAAGGTGAAGATGATGAATATGAATTTGTTGGAACAACTGTGACTTTCAACAGCGATGGTAATGTAACTTTTTCTAAGCCAAATGCTTGGTCTTATGCAAAATGGTCTTATACAAATGATAAGTTGAAAATCGTTTTAGGTGAAGGTGAACCTGATGATTATATGGAAGGCTCATTTGTTATAAATGGGAATAAGGCTACTTATACTTATTCTTGGTATGATATTGATGGTGATTGGGGTGGAAAAGATGAATATGTCATGATCCTAACAAAACAATAATCTATGTAGGTTAAAAAAATGTTATATTTAATACATTTCTAATTACTTATCTATACTTAGCTCCAACTTAATCAGTTGGAGCTTTTTTAATGATTAAATGTCTTTCGTTGAGCTACTTATTCAATAGCTTTTATTGGTCTGCATTATGGTTGTTAGGGTAATCTTATATCTGATTAAAAGGATATTGATTCGGAAGAAGCTCATCTGCAATAATCGCCGTCCGCTACTGGTATCTTGAGTCATCAGTTTTGCAGTACGGTCAGATTTTATTTGTTGATTAGCGGTTTTGGTACATGTCGGTGTAGTAGCGCTCGTAGTCGCCGGAAGTGATGTTGTCCATCCATTCCTGATTGTCAAGGTACCAGCGGACGGTTTTTTCAATGCCTTCCTCAAACTGTAGCGATGGTTCCCAGCCAAGTTCTTTCTGTAGTTTACGGGAATCTATTGCATAACGAAGGTCGTGTCCGGCGCGGTCGGTAACGTAAGTTATCAGTTCATCGGAGTACCCTTCAGGGTTACCGAGGAGACGGTCAACTGTCTTGATAATTACCTTGATAAGGTCAATATTTTTCCATTCATTGAAACCACCGATATTGTATGTGTCGGCTACTTTACCTTTGTGGAAAATAAGGTCAATTGCGCGTGCATGATCTTCAACAAACAGCCAGTCTCTCAC
This sequence comes from Barnesiella sp., assembly GCA_014800945.1. GTDB lineage: Bacteria > Bacteroidota > Bacteroidia > Bacteroidales > Muribaculaceae > Paramuribaculum. Next base: position 99,531 of record JAAVFD010000023.1, read on the forward strand.
ATTTTCACCTTTTCCATAAACAGGCAGCGGCTTTCTGTTACGGATGTTGTTGATGAACAAAGGTATAAGTTTTTCGGGGAACTGATATGGACCGTAATTGTTAGAGCAGTTGGTGACCAATGTCGGCATTCCGTATGTGTCATGATAAGCTCTTACAAAGTGGTCTGAGCTCGCTTTTGACGCTGAATATGGTGAGTGCGGATTATATTTTGTTGTTTCAAGGAAGAATTCTGTTCCGAACGCCAGATGATGTTCAGAAGATGACGCAGTGGTGGTAAACGGTGATTCAATACCCTCGGGATTAGTGAGTTCAAGGGCACCGTAAACTTCATCGGTAGAGATGTGGTAAAAGAGTTTGCCGTCATATTTCTCCGGCAGGCTTTCCCAATATTCTTTGGCTGCCTGAAGAAGAGCAAGTGTACCCATCACATTTGTTCGTGCAAATGTAAAGGGGTCTTTGATTGAGCGATCAACATGGCTTTCTGCCGCGAGATGAATAATCCCTGTAATCTTATGCTCTTTGATAATTCTGCGCATTTCATCAAGGTCCGCAATATCAGCCTTGACAAAGGAATAGTTGGGTTTGCTCTCAATATCCTTGAGATTGGCGAGGTTTCCGGCATAGGTGAGCTTGTCGAGATTGACAATGTTATATTCGGGATATTTGTTTACAAATAGTCTTACAACATGGCTGCCGATAAATCCGGCACCTCCGGTTATGAGGATATTTTTTTTCATTGCTCTGTCAGGTTTTTAATGCATTTTTTGAGTGAGGTTTTCCAGTATGGAATGGAAATGCCGAAAGTGTTTTTGAATTTGGTTTTATCAAGAACAGAGTAGGAGGGGCGTTCTACCGGAGAGGGGTATTCGCTTGATTTGCAGGGCTGAATATCGCAGTTGAAGTGTCCGGATAATTCGGCTATTTCTTTAGTGAAATCGAACCAGGAGCAAACCCCTTCATCGGAATAGTGATAAATTCCTTCGTTTCCTTCGTATTTGCCGTTGTCAATAATATCCACAATAGCGTTCGCGAGGTCTCTCGCATAGGTCGGTGTTCCGGTCTGGTCAATCACCACTTTCAGCTCAGGCTTGGTAGCGGTGAGATTCAGCATTGTCTTCACGAAATTTTTGCCGAACTCGGAGTATAGCCATGCGGTGCGAATGATTATAGCCTTGCATCTGCTGTCTGCAATTTTCTGCTCACCATGCAGTTTGGTAACTCCGTACACTCCTGTGGGATTTGTCGGCTCGGTTTCATTTCTGGGGGTATTGCCCTGATTGCCACCGAATACATAGTCAGTTGAGATATGAATGAGTGTGCAGCCGTTTTTCTTAGCGGCATCCGCGAGATAGCCCACAGCATCCGCATTGAGTTTTTCTGCAAAATCAGCCTGCTCTTCGGCTTTTTCAACATTGGTGTAAGCAGCGCAATTCACAATGATGTCAAAATTATTGGAACTTACACCAAGATCAACCGCTTCAGGGTCAGTGATGTCAATGTCATCTGCATCTGTAAAAATATATTCGTTCGCCGAGTTTTCAGCTGCTATTTTCAGGCAGGTGCCAAGCTGTCCGTTGCCGCCTGTAACGAGTATTCTCATTTCTTATAAAGGTCAATGTTAATATCAAACGGAGAGTCGAAGTCTGCGAGCATCGGGTGATTCTTGTCTTTTTCTGAAAGGATAGCGCTGTCAAGTGTCATTTTCCAGTCAATGCCGAGAGAAGTATCAAGAATAGAGATGCCACCATCCGCTTCCGGATGATAGAAGTTGTCGCATTTGTACTGAAATACCGCGATGTCGCTGAGTACGGCGAACCCGTGGGCAAAACCACGGGGGACGAACAGCGCGAGGTGATTATCCTCTGTTAACTGAACAGCCACATGTTTGCCAAATGTGGGGGAGTTCTTACGAATATCCACCGCCACATCAAGAACGGCGCCTTTTACGCAACGCACAAGTTTAGACTGAGTGTAGGGCGGACGCTGAAAATGCAGTCCGCGCAATACTCCCCGGGAGGAGCAGCTTTCATTGTCCTGCACAAAATCAACCGGACGTACCTTTTCATCAAATTCTCTCTTGGAGTAGCTCTCAAAGAAATAGCCTCTTGAATCGGTGAATATTCTTGGCTCAATAATCACCACATCGGGAATTGCCGTTTTTATAACATTCATAGTTATTCAAGATTTTTGAAACCGGTACGATGAATCTCCTCAACAACCTTGATGAGGTATTTTCCATATTGATTTTTAAGCATAGGCCGGGCAAGCTCCCTCATTTTGTCGGCAGAAATCCATCCCTGACGGTAGGCAATGCCTTCAAGACAGGCAATTTTGAGTCCCTGACGCTTTTCAAGCACTTCAACATAGATTGAAGCTTCGGCAAGAGAGTCATGAGTGCCTGTGTCAAGCCAAGCGAAGCCTCTGGGCAGGGTCTGCACCTTCAGTTCTCCATCTTTAAGAAATTCCTGATTTACAGTAGTTATTTCCAGTTCGCCTCGAGCCGATGGTTTGATATTGTGAGCTATCTCTACAACCTTGTTGGGGTAGAAATACAGTCCTACGACCGCGTAATTGGATTTCGGATTCTCCGGCTTCTCCTCGATTGAGAGACATTTGCCGTTTTTGTCGAATTCAGCAACCCCGTAACGCTCAGGGTCATCCACCCAATAGCCGAACACTGTTGCTTTACCATGATTTTCGGCATCGTCAACCGCAGCTTTGAGCACTTGTGAGAATCCGGCTCCGTGAAAAATATTATCACCGAGAACAAGACACACGCTATCGTCGCCAATGAACTCTTTACCAATTATAAACGCCTGAGCAAGTCCGTCGGGACTCGGTTGTTCCGCGTAGGTGAAATTGACTCCGTAGTCACTTCCATCTCCGAGTAGTCTTTTGAATCCCGGAAGATCTTGGGGAGTTGAAATAATAAGTATATCTCTGATTCCGGCAAGCATAAGGGTGGAAATAGGATAATACACCATCGGCTTGTCGTATATAGGCAAGAGCTGTTTGCTTACTCCCTTGGTAATCGGGTATAAGCGTGTGCCGGAACCTCCGGCGAGTACAATTCCTTTCATGGTTCAAAATGTTTAATACACAAAGATATAATCGAGCCGCGACAATCATGTCAAAGAATCAGCTCATTTAATATATTTTAACTACGTATGTGGTTAAAATAATTAATCAGTCCACCCATTACTAAAGTGAGTAATAGGTGGACTGAGTAAATTGTAGAACTTCTGTCAAAAAATAAAGTATTAATAAGGAGTTCAGAATGTGTATCTGGCTCCGAGTTGCAGACGGCGTGGACTAAAATCCAATATTACCCGATCTTTGCCAATGCAGCCGGAAGGACTCGAAAGTCTGCCATCGCCAACCTCAACACCGGTATAAACATAGTGGGCGATAAGTGAAAAATTATGGTTTATAGCAAATTTTGCACCGAGTGAAAAGCCGATTTCTCCTAAATCAGTTGAAGCACTGAACTTGCTGACATACTTATAATATGAACCTTTGCCTTCCACAAAAACTTTCCATCGTCCTCTGTTAATAAATGAGTATTGTCCGTAAAGTGTTACAATATTATAATGAGAATGGGTGTATGAGTCGTTTGTCTGGAAAGTAGCCCGAAGACCAAAAGTCCAATAGTTGTTAATCTCTAATCCGATGGAAGGAGAGAACTGAGCAAACCAGTATGTCTTATTAAAATTATTAACAACTATGTCGGCATCTCCTATGCTAATTTCCTTATCTATATAAGTAGTTCCGGGTCCCAATGTGAATTCTATAAAAAATTTGGGCACAGAAACAGACTGGGCGAAAGTTTTTTGAGTTAATGGAATAGCCAATGATGCTATAAGCAAAGAGAAGAGTATTCTTTTCATGATTTAGGTTTTATGTTATAAATTGTTTCAACGGAATTGCCATCTATCGTTATTGTATATCCAGAAGTTAGATTAAGAGTCCAATTACTATTGAAATAGTAACCGTTTAGTTTATTACCTCCTCCAAAATCCATATGATATGCCGGTACTGAAGACGCATATGAATTTGTCGATCTCAATGTAGCGAAAGCAGCTAATGGATCAATATCAGCAAAATCACCTGTATATTGAACGACTTTATACTCAGTAGTAGTTTCAACAGATGATGTACCATCACAAATCCAATTAAAATTAACATATGTATTGTTGGAATTCTTTATGTATTGCATATAAACAGGACCAAAGTTTTTTAGTTGGTCGTACATATTGAATTTCCCAAATTTTCCAGTTGAATAACTATAACCTTCTGCTTGTAATCCTATCATAGCATTGTTTATTGACGAAACAGCGTCATTAAAATTATCATAATTACACATTCGACTAATCAGAAGAAGAAGTTTGGGTAATGGATTATCAGCGTTTGCAGTTGATAGGGATAATGGCATAGAAATTAAATTCAATGATTTAGGGGAGTCGTGATAATGAATTATACGCGCAACAGCAACACCTGTAGTGGGAAGAAATTGTGTCAAAGGGGACGGGAGAGCTGCATTATAAGGATAGCTTTCATTCCACTTACTCTTTAGTAATGGTGCAACGCTATATGTTTTAGTCGTTTCGCGCGATAATACAAACCCCGGGGCATTATAGAGTGTTAATGAGCCTTTTAAATCCTGTATTACTTGGCGAATAGATTCCGGATAAATGTTAGGATTAGCACTGGATATATTCACTACTTCATATCCTTGTCTATTCCATTCGGCAATTGCAGCATTTGTGGTTTGGGAAACATCATCTAAAGTAGATCTACTTGAATTTAAAAAACTTGATTTGGTAGATGTCAGTTTATGCCAAGCCCGTGCTATATCTGATGACATCATTTGATTATAATCTTTACTTGTTGTTGATGTCATTTCCCTTATTAACTTTTCAGAAATAGTTCCTCTTATTGTGTTTAAATCCATTCTACCTTCAGAGCTGTAAGCAACTACTGGATAACAATCTTTATTAGCAGAAACAACAACAAAACCATTCTTCTCACCAAAGTTTATAATATGAGCTATTACAGTTTCATCGTATCTCTTAATTCGGAAATGGTTTGTTCAAGTAAAGTTGAACGACTGTCAACAATTTTAGACATAAAATTATTAGCAACTCTTTTAACTACAGATTCATCAACAACACTTGTTGTATCAGAAGTAGTTAAGAGTGCTTCTGTAAAATCCATTTTGCGAGTATTGGAAATTTCCGGTTCCACTAGGTCATTCGAACAACTCGAAGTTATTAGTACAATAGCAAGTAAAAAAGTAATTCTCATGATTTAGGTTTTAAGGTTAATAAATAATTCCGAATGCAATTTATAAAAAAATAATTTAAAGATAAGCGAGATGACTATGTTTTAATAGCAGTTTAATATAATTTAACTATGATAAATTAGAGTGTAATTATTCAGCGAAATTATTCTTGGTGTTCTGATACTTACAAAAGTTCAGATTTAATAAAACGCCAAAAATGGATAATTTACCGTAGGTTTCAGAGAATTTGAATCTCATAAATAGTTGATTGTTAGTACTACTTGTTCCTCTGATTCGCAGGATTGTTACATTAAAACATAATAAGTGTCTATTTGAGGGAGGATTTGATTTTGCGAAAGGTAATGAAGAGAGAGGTTAAGAATATCAGCGACATAGCAGTGTAAGCAGGTATGGTGCTCATAAATGATGATGCCAAAGCAGCCGATGATAAGATAACTGAAAGTGTTATACCGATAAGCGTTTGCTTATTAAACCTGAAAGAGTATAGTTTTTTCTGCACAAGGTAGTCGGTTATGATTCCTATTATTCCGTCCGCAATAACAGCCAAGCCGAGACCGATGATACCGTAAAAATAGTATGCTGTGCAGGAGATCGCTATTTTAGCAGCATTATAAAAGACAACTTCCGTCCAGATATATACCTTTTTGTTATCCTTGGCAAATGTAATATAGCCGAGTGGATAATTGATGGCTCGCAGCAGAATACCGAATCCCATCCAGCGAATGAGCTCTGTAATCTGCTCAAATTCAGGTGTTAGCAATAATTTTATGAGCATCGGTGCGGTAAGAATCATTCCGCACACAATCGGTGATACAATGTAGGTGAGAAGGGTTATCTGCCTGTTGGCGAGGTCGCGCACATAACTGTTGTCACTGATGTTTCTTGACAGTCTCGGCAGATAGTCAACAGCCATGGCACTGAAAACAATGCCGACATACTGCATTGTGATAGAATTGGCAGCCTGAAAGAAGCCGACGTTTTCCATATCGCCGAAAGTGCGTATGAATAGATTGATGAAGTAAATGGCACCTGTGGTGACAAGATTTCCCAGCACAAGCATCAGACCGGTTGCTATCAGTTTTTTTACAGCCGGTTTACTTGACTTTAATTTTACTGAGGTGTTAACCGGGATTCGACATTTTTTCAGGGTATGGGAGTAGAAAAAGTACATTGCCGCAGACATCAGAATAATTGCCGGGACAATACCGTTTACACCCATAAACCAATAAAGAGGTACACCTAAGATTAGCCCTGCAATTGCCGACACAAGTGATGCGCGAGATAGTTTCTTTACCTGATGAAGTCCCTGAAGTACAGATAGCTTGCCGGCTGCGGCTATAGAAAAGAATAGAGAGAGTGAGAGAGCCATGAATTTGACTGTGGCTGAATAGTTGCCGAAGGTGATTCGGCTTAATAGCGGGGACAAAGCAAAGCAGATAAGCGCTCCGAAAATTGCTGTTATGAATATAAGCCTGATAGCGAGGGCGATGTTTCCCGAAAGTTTTGCTTCATCTGAGTGATTCGCAGAAATCTCCTTCACAATTGCCAGATTCAATCCCAATGAGCCGAAAATCTGAACTGTATTAAGCGCGGAATAATACAGTGTGTTAATTCCCATACCTTCCGGACCGAGAAACATAGCGACAAATTTTCCACGGATAATGGAAATAAGTACCTGAATTATCTGCACTCCGCCAAAGAGTGAGATTCCTTTTAGCAGACTCTTGTCGCTGTTGTCAATTTTCTCATCCATTAATGATTCAGGAGTGCCATTCATTAATAAGTTTGACAATATATTCAGCCTCGCAGGGAGTCAATACCGGGGAGATGGGTAAAGAGAGTTCCGAATTGTGAATGAATTCGGTAACAGGTAGTGACAACGTGTGCCATTGAGGGAGAGCTTTCTGCCGATGCGGAGGAACAGGGTAGTGAATGAGAGTCTGTACTCCGTTGGCATACAGATATTCCTGCAACCTGTTGCGCTTAGGTGTGAGAATGGGATAAATGTGGTAAACATTCTGCTCTTCCGGCGATGGTGAAGGTAGTGTTATTTCAGGATTGCATATTCCGCGATTATATATATCAGCTATTTCGGTTCTTCGCTTGTTTTCCTTATCAAGGTATCTTAGTTTGACCGAAAGAATTGCAGCCTGCATCTCATCAAGCCGGGAATTTCTACCTATATAGTCAAAAATATATTTCTCAGGGGAGCCGTAGTTTGCGAGAGTACGAACTGTTTGTGCCAGTTCGGCATCGTCGGTAGTAACCGCTCCGGCGTCACCCAGAGCTCCAAGGTTTTTTCCCGGATAGAAACTGTGGGCGGCGGCATTTCCAAGGCTACCTGTTCGTTTAGCCCCAAACCGGCAGCCGTGTGCCTGAGCATTATCCTCAATAAGGAGTAGATTGTGCTCATTGCAAATGTCAGCGAGTTCCTGAGAAAACGCACATCTTCCGTAAAGGTGTACAATAAGCAAGGCTTTGGTTTGCGGAGTTATAGATTTTCTGATTTCGTCCGGAGATATTTGCAGTGTTGTGGCATCGGGCTCAACAGGAACCGGTTTAAGTCCGGCTTGAATAACCGCATTTATCGTGGCGATATATGTGTTTGCCGGTACAATGACTTCGTCCCCGGGAGCGAGTCTGCCAAGTTCAATATAAGCTCTGAGAATCAGATATATTGCATCGAGACCGTTTGCGCAGCCAACAGCAAAGGTCGTTCCGATATAGTCGGCATATTCTTTTTCAAAATCAAGAACCTCACCTCCGAGTATATATTGCCCTGATGAAATGACTCTCCGGATCGCTTCAGAAATTTCTTGGGAGTGTAGCTGATTAATCTTTTTGAGGTCGAGAAACTTAATCATTCTTCAGGTTTGATGATTTGATAATATCTAAAAATTCAGAGTATTCGCTTATGTAGTCATCCGGATTGAAAAGATCCGAGGCAAAAACCATGCAAACTGCATCCGGGGTGAATTTCTGTAGAGTGTGCCACACACCGATAGGAGCTTCCACAGGAAAGTCCGGTGATGTGAGTCTGACGGATTTCTTGGCTGTACCATTGTCAAGTTCAACCTCAAAGGCACCCTGCAGCGAGAAAATCAGTTGGGAAGTGGTGAGGTGGGCATGGTTGCCACGGCTTTTTCCTTTGTGAATGTCAGTCATAAAATATGCCCTGCGCGCTCTGAACGGTATTTGCAATTGCGTGAGATGACTTATAGTTTTTTCGCTGAGAATAAGCAGAAATGAATCAGAGGATTTGTCAAGATAGATATCTTCGGCAGGTTTGGTAAGTATTCCGTTGTTTATGCCATGGAGAATAGTATCTGAATTAACCGTGATATTTCCAACCGGAGCCATCATAAAAGCGTGAGAGGGGAGCGATATCTTGTCTGGAATTTCTTCTTTGGCAAGCAGATAGACCGCCCGTATTTGAAAGGGCAGGTGCGTGACCTCTTCAACAAAGGTAAGCTTACCTCTGCTGTCAATAAATTCAGGAAGTTGAAACAGGTCAGACATGACAATTCTTAAAACCTAAAATGGTGTGTCAAAATTGATTGACACACCATTTAAACGGATTATCTATTGAAAAATTATGCTTTGTAAGCATTAATCTGTTCAGGCTTGAAATTAGCAATGAAGTCAGCATGTTTAGAAACTTCAGCCTGAGCGAGTTTAGCATACACCTCAGCAGAGTGGGTGAATGAATCGTTGCGGGTAGCATCGCTGAGCAGCAGGTAGCTCATGATGATAACTCCAGCCATCTCAACAAGACGACGAGCCATGAAGTCAGCGTAAGCGTTATCATTAGCTTCTGTTACGGTCTTGACAGCTTCCTCATAACGAGCGGTCATAGCAACGAGTGCATCGTGAATCCACTGGAGCTCGGGTTTAACAGCCTTAGCTTCGTATTCTTTGATGAGGCTGAGATATGTACCGGTTGTGACGTGGCGGATGGCTGCAACTACCTGAAGCTGGGTTGTGCCTTCGTAGATAGATGTGATGCGAGCATCGCGATAGATGCGTTCGCAAGCGTAATCTTTCATGAAGCCGCTGCCACCGTGAATCTGGATACAGTCGTAGGTGTTCTGGTTGCAGTATTCGCTGCCCATACCTTTAACAAGGGGAGTGCAGGCGTCTGCGAGTTTGCTGTAGTATTTAGCTTCTTTTCTTTCTTCGGGAGTGAGTGTGCGCTCTTTAGCGATATCATCATAGATTTTGTAAATATCAACAAATCGTGATGTTTCGTAAAGGAGTGCGCGAGAAGCATCAAGTTTAGCCTTAATAACAGCGAGCATTTCGTAAACAGCCGGGAACTCAATGATAGCCTTGCCGAACTGCTTTCTATCTTTTGCATAAGCGAGTGCCTCGCGATATGCTCTTTCGCTGATTCCAACGCTCTGAGCAGCAATGCCGAGACGTGCGCCGTTCATAAGTGCCATCACATACTTGATGAGACCGAGACGTGGTGAACCGCAAAGTTCTGCGGGCGCGTTTTTATAAGTAAGCTCGCAAGTGGGTGAGCCTTTGATGCCCATTTTGTTTTCTATACGGCGAACGTCAACACCACCGTTGCGTTTGTCATAGATGAACATTGAAAGACCGCGACCGTCTTTAGTTCCTTCTTCAGAACGAGCAAGAACGAGGTGAATATCGCTGTCACCGTTTGTAATGAAGCGTTTCACACCGTTGAGCACCCATGTGCCATCCTCTTTTTTTGTTGCTTTGAGCATAACGCTCTGGAGGTCTGAACCGGCATCGGGCTCTGTGAGGTCCATAGACATGGTTTCGCCCTGACAAACACGGGGAATATATCTCTGCTTCTGGTCTTCGTCGGCAAATTCATAGATAGTCTCTGCGCAGTCCTGAAGTCCCCAAAGGTTTTCAAAACCTGCATCAGCGCGGCTAACGATATCAGCAGCCATGATGTAGGGGGTGATGGGGAAGTTAAGACCACCAAGACGGCGTGGCATAGCCATGCCCATCAGTCCAGCCTTTTTGCAAAGCTCAAGGTTTTCCTGAGTGCCGGGTGCATATGTAACTCTACCGTTTTCAACTTTGGGACCTTCGTGGTCTACTCCTTCGGCATTTTCAGCGATTTTGCCTCCGCAGATGTCGCCAACGATTTCAAGAACCTTGTCATATGAGTCCATAGCGTCCTCATAGTTGACAGGTGCATGGTCAAATTTATCAGCATCGGTGTAGTTGCGCTCCTTGAGCTCAACAATTTTCTCCATAAGAGGGTGAGAAAGGTGATGCTTAAGATCGGGATTATCAGTATAAAAATTAGCCATCGTGCTTATCCGAAGTGTTTATTTAGAATTTTTCTTGTAATATTTGATGAGCTTGGGAATCACATCTTCGGCGTTGCCGGTGATAACATAGTCGGCAATGTCGTTGATAGGAGCGTTAGGATCATTGTTGATAGAGATGATCATAGCGCTGTCCTGCATACCGGCGATGTGCTGAATCTGCCCGGAAATACCGCAAGCTATATAGAGTTTGGGACGTACAGTGACACCTGTCTGACCAATCTGGCGGTCATGTTCGGTGAATCCGGCGTCAACAGCGGCACGGCTTGCACCCACTTCAGCTCCGAGTGTGTCAGCGAGTTCAAAAAGAAGGTCAAAGTTTTCTTTAGAACCCATTCCGTAGCCACCGGCAACAATAATGGGTGAGTTTTTGATGTTAACCTTTGATTTTTCAATATGGCGGTCAATGATTTCCACCACGAAGTCCTCCGGTTTAACATACTTCTTAACGTCGAGGTTAACGACTTTGCCTTTGTGATTCTTGTCGTGAATCTGTTTCTTCATCACGCCCTCGCGCACTGTTGCCATCTGAGGACGGCAGTCGGGGTTAACGATTGTAGCAACGATGTTACCACCGAATGCGGGACGAATCTGATATAAAAGGTTTTCGTATTCCTTACCGGTCTTTGGATCTTTGTGATTACCGATTTCAAGTGCAGTACAGTCAGCTGTGAGACCGCTGTGCAAGCATGAAGAAACACGGGGACCGAGGTCGCGACCGATGCAGGTAGCACCCATGAGACATATCTGCGGTTCAATTTCCTTGAAGAGATTGATGAGCACAGATGCGTGAGGGTTTGAAGTATAGGGGTATAGTTTTTTATCTTCTACCTTGTAAACAGTGTCCGCACCGTACTGTATGATTTCTTTTTCTACATCCTTGAGGTTGTCACCAATAACAACAGCTTCCAGCTTGACACCGAGAGTGTTTGCGAGCTGACGACCTTTTGTGAGGAGTTCGAGGCTCACATCGGCTACTTTGCCGTCCTCATACTCACAATATACTATAAGATTATTTTTATCGCTCATAATTAGTCTTGTTAAATGATGAGGTTATTAGCCGATAGTGTGGTTTGCAAGGAGTTCCTTAACGAGGTTTTCAATAGCCTCATCGTTGTCTTCAAGACGGAGGTTTTCCTTGGCGGTAAACACTACATTAACAATATTTTTAACTTTAGTGGGTGAGCCGGGCATACCGATCTGTTCGGGGTCGGCATTAACATCGGCGGCACTCCATTCCTGGATATGAAGTTCAGGACGACGTGCATAAATTTCTTTAGCGTTGTCATTGAGCGCATCAACTCCGGAAGGAGAAGTGGCGTGTTTGAACTTCATGACGCGCATAGCATTTCTGGGGCGACATTCTGCTGCAGAACCGTTGACGGTAACTACACAGGGAAGGGGAGCTTTGACTGTTTCCACTCCGTTTTCAAGGCGGCGTTTAACAGTAACTTTTCCGTCCTTGAGGTCAATAATTTCTTCAGCATATGTAACCTGAGGAATACCAAGTTTTTCGGCAATCTGGGGACCAACCTGAGCTGTGTCACCGTCAATAGCCTGACGACCTCCGAGGATAATGTCAACTTTGCCGAGTTTCTTCACAGCCTGTGCGAGTGAGTAAGAGGTGGCGAGAGTATCAGCACCTCCGAGAACTCTGTCAGTGAGCACAATACCACCATCAGCACCACGGAAAATGGCTTCGCGTATAACCTCACTTGCTCTGGGAAGTCCCATAGTGAGAACAGTTACTTTAGAGCCGGGATTTGCATCTTTGATACGGAGCGCCTGCTCAAGCGCATTAAGATCTTCCGGGTTGAAGATAGCCGGCAGGGCGGCACGGTTGATTGTGCCGTCCTCTTTCATTGCGTCTTTGCCCACATTTCTGGTGTCGGGTACCTGCTTTGCGAGCACAACAATGTTTAGACTCATATTAAAATCTTTTATTAATAGTTTTTTCAGATTGCAAAGTTAGTAATTTTCAGCGAAAAAGCAATTTAATCGAAGCTACTTCCGTCAAAGCAATGTGTGCAAACCTTGCATTTGGGAAGTCCGATAGCTTTGATAACATCTTCAATGGAGCTGAATTTAAGAGACGATATTTTGAGCTTTTCCCTTATTCTTTCCACCATAGCCTCGTATTTCGGGCTACCGGTAGTGGCGTATTCATCAAGATGAGCATCGGGGTTTCCTTCAAGTTCTGCAATTACTCTTCGTGTGATAAGCTCCATTTCGCTTTTTGAAGCTGTGAAATTGAGATATTTACATGGGTAAATGAGCGGTGGGCAACTGATGCGCATGTGAACTTCTTTTGCTCCATTTTCAAACAAATCGGCAACATTATCCCTCAGCTGAGTGCCTCTGACAATAGAATCATCGCAGAAAACCACTCTTTTGCCTTTCATCATGGCGGTGTTGGGGATAAGTTTCATTTTAGCAACAAGCTCTCTTCGCTCCTGGGTGCTGGGTGTGAAACTTCTCGGCCATGTAGGGGTGTATTTTACAATAGCTCTTTTGTATGGAATCTTTTTGCCATCAGAATATCCGAGTGCCATGCCGATGCCGGAGTCGGGGATAGCGCTGACAAAATCTGATTCGGTTTTGTCGGTTTCTCCCATTGCAGCTCCGAAAGCATAACGCACTTCATCAACATTTTTGCCTTCGTACTCACAAACAGGATAACCGTAGTAGGTCCAGAGGAAAGCGCAAATCTGCATTTCATCACCGGGTGCTTTGAGCTGACGCATTGATTCGGCATTGAATTCCACAATTTCTCCGGGACCGAGATTGTATTCAATAGAGAAACCGAGGTTTGGGAAAGCGCAGGTTTCCGATGTAGCAGCATGTGCACCTTTTTTCTTGCCTATAATAATAGGTGTGCGTCCAAGCCGGTCTCTTGCAGCAATAATTCTGTCCTCAAGCAGCAATAGCATTGAGCAAGAACCTTTGACTCTCTTGTAAACATTCTCAATGCCGGATACAAAATCAGTGCCTTCGCTTATAAGTGCGGCAATCATTTCGGTGGGATTGATAATGTCATAGCTGTGCTCACAGAAGTGATGCCCTTTAGCGAGCAGTTCTTTTTCAAGTTGCTTGATGTTGTTGATTCTGGCAACGGTGACTATAGCAAATTTGCCGAGATGACAGTTTACTATAATAGGCTGAGCATCGGTGTCACTAATGACACCGATGCCGCAGTTGCCTGAAAATTCATCAAGATCACTTTCAAATTTAGTGCGAAAATAAGAATTTTCAATATTGTGGATCGAACGGTTGAAAATGCCGTCGTGACAGGTAGCCATACCGGCACGTTTAGTACCCATGTGGCTGTTGTAGTCAACTCCGTAAAACAGGTCGTTGACACAACGCTCACTTTCAGCTACTCCAAAAAAACCTCCCATAAGATTGGTTGTATTTAGTTATTTATTTAGATGCTTTGTTTTTTTCTATCCATTTGCGAGCATTGATGAATGCGTCAATCCATGGTGTAACCTCATCTTTTTTGCGAGCAGCCGGATAGTATCCGCACTGCCAGGGGAAGATGGCTCTTTCAAGGTGAGGCATCATTGCAAGGTGGCGACCGTCATCAGAGCAGATGCCTGCAACAGCTGAACGGGAATCATTGGGATTTGCGGGATAAGCGTTATAACTGTACTTGGCAACGATGTTGTATCTGTCCAGAGGAAGTGGTAAGTTGAATTTACCTTCACCGTGGGCAATCCATATACCGGTCTTCATACCCGAAAGGGGACCGAACATCACAGAATTATTCTGAGGGATGGTGAGTCCAAGGAAATTGCTTTCAAACTTATGGCTACCGTTGTGCTCCATTCTGGTGCGCTTCTCATGGCCAGGGTTGATCAGGTTAAGCTCAATCATGAGCTGACAACCGTTACAAATTCCAAGGCTTAGTGTGTCGGGACGAGCATAGAAGTTTTTGAGTGCTTTTTCAGCTTTAGGATTCCATTTGAATCCGCCTGCCCAACCTTTGGCAGAACCAAGAACGTCTGAGTTGGAGAAGCCACCGCAGAACACAATCATGTTTACATCCTCAAGTGTCTCTCTTCCGCTCATAAGGTCTGTCATGTGAACATCTTTAACGTCAAATCCGGCGAGATAAAGAGAATAGGCCATTTCTCTATCGCCATTCACGCCTTTTTCACGAATAATTGCTGCACGGATACCCGATTTTTCGTGCTTTCCGAGTGTTATTCCTCGTGAAGCGAGTTTACCATCAAATCCTTTTGGGAAGCGGAACCGTATAGGTTGCTTTTTATAGTTTTCAAAACGTGCTTTAGCATGAGTTTCACCGCTCTGCTCACAATCCATCAGATATGATGAACGATACCATACATCACGCATATAGTCAATGTCGATAAGACGCTCTGAACCCTCATGGTTTATCATGAGTATTCTCTCGGCTGATGTGTTACCTATGATTTTTGCAGGTACTCCTGCAGCTGAGAGTGTTTTTAGTGTAGATTCCACGCTTCTGTCTGCAATCTGAAGAACAATTGCCGGGTTTTCGGCAAAGAGAATCTTAACAAGATCCTTCTGTCCTTCAGCAACAAAAGCATCGGTGTTGAACTCAATACCGCCATTCGTATTAGCGAATGTCATTTCAAGTAGAGTTGTCACCAGACCTCCGGCACTGACATCGTGAGCAGCGAGTATGGAGCCGCTCTTGACAAGCCGCTGCACCGCAGCGAATGCTTTGGTAAACAGTGTAACATCCTTTACCGTTGGAGCATCCGATCCGATTTTGTTAAGACTCTGAGCAAATGCGCTACCACCGAGTCGGAGTTCATCACCAGAGAAGTCTATATATAATAAGGTGGATTTAATATTTCTGAGTACGGGGGAAACAGTGCGTCGGATATTGCTTACCTCTCCAGCGGCAGAGATAATAACAGTGCCGGGGGCAAAAACTCTTTCATCACCATATTTCTGGGTCATGGATAGTGAGTCCTTACCGGTGGGAATATTGATTCCGAGTTCACAGGCAAAGTTGCTGCAAGCCTCGACAGCGCGGTATAAGGCAGCGTCCTCACCGGCATTTTTGCAGGGCCACATCCAGTTGGCACTCAGAGAAACAGACTTAAGGCCATCCTTAAGGGGAGCACCTACGATATTTGTCAATGCTTCTGCAATAGCCATCACTGAGCCTTTGGCAGAATCGGCAAGCGCAACCTGAGGAGCGTGACCGATTGAAGTGGCTATACCTTTTTTGCCTCGGTAGTCAAGAGCAACAACACCGCAGTCGCTTAGAGGCAACTGGAGTTCTCCCTGACACTGCTGTCGTGCAACTTTTCCGGTTACAGAACGGTCAACTTTATTTGTAAGCCAGTCCTTGCAAGCTACAGCCTCAAGGCTTAAGACATCTCTTAAATATGTTTCAATTTCAGATTCAGAGTATTCGGCATCTTTGTATTTGAGAGTCTGAGTTGTATCAGTCATGACAGTTTTGGGGGAGTTGCCGAACATATCCGCCATAGCAAGATCAATAGGGCGAACGCCATCCTTCTGTTCAAATACAAATCGGTTGTCACCAGTGGTTTCGCCTACAACATAAAGCGGACTGCGCTCACGCTCAGCGATTCGGTTTACATATTCTATGTCTTTTTCCTTAATAACCAGACCCATTCTCTCCTGGCTTTCGTTGCCTACAATTTCCTTAGCGGAGAGTGTGGGATCACCGACCGGCAGTGCAGACATATCAATTTTTCCACCGGTTGTTTCAACAAGCTCTGAAAGCGCGTTGAGGTGACCGCCGGCTCCGTGGTCGTGAATAGACACTATGGGGTTTGAATCACTTTCGGCAAGTGCTCTGATTACATTGCTTACGCGCTTCTGCATTTCAGGGTTAGCCCTCTGAATAGCGTTAAGCTCAATAGAGTTGTCATAACTACCTGTTTCAACAGATGAAACAGCTCCACCTCCCATACCGATTCGGTAATTGTCACCTCCAAGAATAACAACCTTTTGCCCGGGGGTAGGTTCTCCTTTTATAGCATCTTTTTTAGCAGCGAATCCAACACCACCGGCAAGCATAATAACCTTGTCGTAAGCATACATTCTTCCATTTTCATCGTGCTCAAATGTGAGAAGTGAACCACAGATTAGTGGCTGACCGAACTTATTGCCGAAATCAGAAGCACCGTTAGATGCTTTGATGAGAATTTCAGCAGGTGTTTGATATAGCCAAACTCGCGGATTCATCATGAGTTCCCATCTGTGATCCGGCGACATGCGTGGGTATGAGGTCATATAAACGGCAGTACCGGCAATAGGAAGGCTGGCTTTGCCTCCGCCGAGACGGTCTCTGATTTCACCACCGCTACCAGTTGCAGCACCGTTAAATGGCTCAACAGTTGTGGGGAAATTATGTGTTTCAGCTTTTAGTGAGATAACGGTGCGCACCGGCTTTACGTCAAAAAAGTCGGGGCGATCAGGGTTTGTGGGGTAGAACTGGTCTATTTCCGGACCTTTAACAAACGCCACATTATCCTTGTATGCAGACACAAGTCCGTTGGGGTTTACTTGCGATGTTTTCTTGATTAGTTTGAAGAGGCTTGAGGGTTTTTCCTCTCCGTCAATAATGAAAGTGCCGTTGAAAATTTTATGGCGGCAGTGTTCGGAATTAACCTGAGAGAAACCGAACACTTCGCTATCGGTGAGGGGACGGCCAAGTTTTTTAGACAGGTTTCTCAGATAGTCCTCCTCTTCGGGACTCAATGCAAGTCCTTCAGCTTTATTGTATTCAGCGATATCCTGGATGTACACAATTGGTTCGGCAGTGCGACCGGCATTGAAAATCTGAGAATTCAGTCCGTCATATACTCTTTCAAGCATTTTGTCGTGTTTGGGCGGATTTTCCTTTGCGAGAGTATATTGCTCAATCCTTGTGATTCCCGATATGCCCATGTTTTGGGTGATTTCAACCGCATTGGTGCTCCACGGGGTTGTCATCTCTTTTCTCGGACCAACAAAGGTGCCTTTTACTGATTTAGATACTAACGGCTTAGCACCGTCAAAAAGCCATGTAAGCTTTTCGTTCTCCTGCTGTGAGAAATTGTGGTCGGTTTCTACGGCGATAACCGTTGAAGTTCCCTTTTTGAAGAATACTACCATCTCTATGTGATAACGGTTGATATAGCTTGAAAATTAAAATGCAAATTTAATCAAAAAAATTTGAGGAATAGGTCGAGTTGCAATCATTTTGTTGCTCAAAAATCTTAATAATTGATTGACGGGGGATGATGATTCCTACTATATGCGAATCCTTTATTTCAATCACCCAGCTTTTTTGTCGCTGCCTTATGTCCTTTATCTGAGCGAATTGAATGCGTTCAGTCGATGTTATTTTATCCTCGGTATCTACCAAATAAATCTCAATGTATTTCCCGGAAACAATTCGGATTTTTTTTGGGGATAAAGCTATTCGAGCCTGAGGAGTGAGGAGCTTTGAAAAATAAATGTTGGCAATAATAAATGGTGCTATGAGGAAAAGAAATATCAGAGTTACTAAAATCCATCGAATGTCGAAAATCATAGCAATAATGCTGAAAATTATTATAGGAATAATAATGAGTAGGCAATAGGTGCTTATGCTTCGGCTGATGGCAAGTGACAGATATTCAGAAGCCGTTGATTTGAAGGTTGAGGTGATAATTACCTTTCCCGGTTTAACAAAATCCTCCGTCGTGCATGTGCAGACGGAGGATGTGGTAATATTTTCCGTTTCAGTCTTCAAGTTTGTGAATAACAAGTCCGGATCTTAATTTGGGTTCAAACCAGGTGGTTTTAGGAGGCATGATATTACCGGAGTCAGCAATATCCATGAGTTGTTTCATTGATACGGGATACAGCGCAAGTGCCATAGCCATCTCTCCGGAATCTACTCTTCGCTTTAGCTCTCCCAGCCCTCTGATTCCTCCAACAAAATCAATTCTTTTGTCACTGCGCAGGTCATGGATGCCCAGAATATCTCTGAGAATAAGATCGCTGGAAATAGTCACGTCAAGCACACCAATCGGGTTATTGTCATCATATCTGCCTTCGCGGGCAGTGAGACTGTACCATTTACCCGGTAGGTATAAAGAAAAATTATGTAAGCCCGTTGGAGTATAAATCTCTTCACCCGCTTCCTCTACGATGAAGTCTTTATTGAGTGCAGCGATAAAGTCTTGAGGTGAAAGTCCGTTCAAATCCTTAACTACCCGGTTGTAATCAATAATCTTCAGGTGTGAGGCTGGAAATGCAACGGCAAGGAAGTAATTGTATTCCTCGTCTCCTTTATGATTGGGATTCTGTTTAGCCTTCTCATTGCCAACAAGTGCAGCGGCGGCAGTGCGGTGATGTCCGTCGGCAATATACAGGTATGGAATCTTTTCAAACTCCGCAGTGATAGCGGCGATGGTGTCGTCATCTTCCACTACCCAGAAATGGTGCCCGAACCCGTCCGGAGCGGTGAAATCATACTCAGGTGTAGTAGCTGTTACGTTCTTAATTATGGTTTCAAGAACATCATTGTCCGGGAACGCGAAGAATACAGGTTCAATGTTGGCATTGTTGATTCTAACATGCTTCATGCGATCCTCTTCTTTATCGCGTCGGGTAAGCTCATGCTTTTTTATGCGCTCGTTCATGTAGTCATCAACGTTGGCAGCAATAACAATGCCGTACTGGGTGCGTCCCTCCATTGTCTGGGCATAGATATAATAATGCTCTTTGTTATCCTGAACGAGCCATCCGTTATTCTGGAAAGCATTGAAATTTTCCACAGCCTTGTCATACACTTCAGGAGAGTGCTCATCTTTGCCGGGTTCAAAGTCGATTTCCGGCTTGATGATGTGGTAAAGTGACTTGGGATTACCTTCTGATTCAGAACGGGCTTCCTCAGAGTTCAGCACATCATACGGTCTTGATGCCACTTCGGTAACAATCTCTTTGGGAGGTCTAACACCCTTGAATGGTTTAACTTTTGCCATGGTGAAATGATTTAAGGTGTGGAAAATGTTATCTCAGGTCTATCTAACTATAGTCTGCTCTCTATCCGGTCCCACACTGACAATGTAGATAGGCGTTTCAAGCTCTTTTTCAAGGAATGCGAGGTAGTCTTTGAATTCCTTAGGAAACTCGGTTTCGCTTTTCATTTTTGTCATATCGGTTTTCCATCCGGGTAGTGTAACATATATAGGCTTGATTGTTTCACTATCTATAGAGTAGGGGAAGTCTGTAACTTTTTCACCATTGATTTCGTATGCCACGCAAGCTTTGATTTCATCAAATCCGTCAAGCACATCGCTCTTCATCATGATTAGTTTAGTGACTCCGTCAACCATGATAGCATATTTCAGTGCAACAAGGTCAATCCATCCGCATCTGCGTTCCCTGCCGGTAACCGCACCGTATTCATGTCCGAGGTCTCTGATTTTTTTACCGGTTTCGTCAAAAAGTTCAGTAGGGAACGGACCGCTGCCTACACGAGTACAATATGCTTTGAAAATTCCGTAAACATCACCTATTTTATTGGGAGCCACACCGAGTCCGGTACATGCCCCGGCAGTAACTGTGTTTGAGGAGGTTACGAAGGGATATGAGCCGAAATCCACATCAAGCAGAGTACCCTGAGCACCCTCACAGAGTATCTTTTTGCCATCTTTGAGAGCTCGGTTGATAACAAATTCGCTGTCAACTATATCATATGTTTTAAGGTACTCAATAGCGTCAAGCCATTTTGCTTCAGCCTCAGTGATATCGGGAGTCTCTCCCATAGCCTTGAGAGTTGCAAGATGTTTATTCTTTGCCACTTTGTAACGCTCATTGAAATCCGGAGACAGTGCATCTCCCAGCCTGAGACCGTTTCGGCTTATCTTATCTGTGTAAGTAGGTCCTATGCCTTTGCCGGTTGTGCCGATTTTGGCACCGCCTTTAGCTTTTTCATTAGCAGCGTCAAGAAGACGGTGAGTAGGTAAAATCAGATGGACTTTCTTGGAAATCTTAATGAGTGAACGGATGTTAACACCTGATTTTTCCAATGCTTCAGCTTCTTCTTTGAATAGCACCGGGTCAAGCACAACACCATTGCCAATTATATTGGTACGACCTTTCTGGAATATACCTGACGGGATTGAGCGGAGTACATATTTCTTTCCTTCAAATTCAAGAGTGTGTCCGGCATTGGGACCACCCTGAAATCGAGCCACCAAATCATATTTCGGTGTCAAAACGTCCACTACTTTACCTTTTCCTTCATCGCCCCATTGGAGCCCTAATAACACATCGACTTTCATAATCACTTGTGCTGTTTATTTACAGTATTTTTAATTGTTTTTGTGGTTTTGTCGGCAGATGTACGTTTTTTTTTCGAACATCTTGAACATACACCATATATATATAGGTCGGTGTATGCCGGGCGAAATGTGCCGAATCGAAGCGAGGAGAGTGTTGAATCAAGCGCTGAATCTTTAATTTCACGCACCTTGCCGCAGCTTGTACATACAAGGTGATGGTGATTGGTTAGACCGGTGATTTTTTCGTACTGTGCAGGTTGCCTGCCGAAAGTGCGTCGGCGCACAAGAGTGGCTTCGGTAAGATGCTCCAATGTGTTATATACAGTGGTGCAACTTACATGATACCCTTCGGCATGGAGAGCGGCATGCAATGATTCAACCGTAAAATGGTCGTTAAGGTCAAATACTTTATCCAGAATGGCGTAGCGTTCAGGAGTCTTGCGCAGTTTGTGCTGCGTAAGATACTTTGTGAAAGCTGCCATTGCGGCTGTTTTAACCTTGTCATCGCTCATTGCTTACAAAGTTATATATTCCACCGGATTTGCCAAAATTATTTGATGTTTTCGCGGACTCTTTCCAGATAAGATTTCATTGCTTGAGAATCATGTTTTTCCACAATTTCTTTTAATAAGGTAAGTTGTGTGGTGATCTGATCAAGCTGTTCCGGTGTATTCGGATTAAATAAGATTTCGCTCAGTAGAAAATCATCCTCACTCATCAATCCTTTAGCAATTTTCATGTGACGCTTGAAAGTTGTGCCGGGTGCATCCTGATGTTTCATCACGGACGCGAACACAAGGGTGGAAGCGAAAGGCACTGACAGAGAGTATGCTATGGTGAGGTCATGCTCCTTGAAAGTGTATTCTTCTATATGGAGGCCGAGTCTTGAATACAGATCTTTGAAGAATACTTTTCCAAGACAGTCTCCCTCGCTGATAATAATAGCATTTTCATCGGCGAGATTGCTTAATGACGCAAAAGTGGGACCGAACATCGGGTGAGTGCTGACGAACGGATGTCCGCATTCGGCATAAAATTCCGGTAATCCGTTTTTTACCGATGCGATATCCGAAATAATACAGCCCTTGCTTATATGTGGTAGCACAGCCTTGAATGCCTCTATGGTATATTTTACTGTTGCTGCGTTAATTACGAGTTCAGGGTCAAAATTGTCAACTTCATCAAGCGATTCAAACCTGAGAGTATGATAAGTAAAGCGAAGCCTTTCAGGAGATGGATCGTAAACAGCAACTTCGTGGTCAAATGAAAGGAGGTCGCTGAAAAATGAGCCCATTTTCCCGGCTCCAAGAATAAGTATTCTCATTATTTTTTTATTCTGTCGTTAAGCACTTCAATTTGCTGGCGCACGGATTCATCATGTATTGCAAGAAGAATAGTTTTGAGGAATTCAGCACCCAGTCCCATTTCTTCGCCAAGTTTAACTCGTGTTCGCATCACATCATTGTAACGGTTTGCCTGAACCACGCTCATACGGTGTTCCTTTTTATACTGACCAATTTCGCGTGAAATTCTCATTCGGTTGCTTAGAATTTCAAGCAGGTCGTTATCAACTTTGTCTATCTGCTGTCGTAAGAGTGTGAGATTTTCAGTGCTCTGCTTTGAATCACGAACAACGAGGGTGTTAAGAATAAAGTTGAGAATTTCAGGTGTAACTTGCTGAGACGCGTCACTCCAAGCCTTATCCGGATCACAGTGACTTTCAACTATCAGTCCGTTGAATCCCATGTCGAGTGCTTCCTGACAAAGGGGAGCTATGAGTTCGCGCTTTCCACCAATATGTGAAGGGTCACAAATAATTGGGAGGTTAGGGAAACGAAGGCGTAATTCGATAGGGATGTGCCAGTTAGGCATGTTTCTGTACAGATGCTTTCCATAAGTGCTGAATCCTCGGTGAATAGCTCCGAGTTTTCTTATTCCGGCATTATATATTCTTTGCATCGCGCCAATCCACAATTCGAGATCAGGGTTGACAGGGTTTTTTACAAGAACTGTTACATCAGCCTTGTTTTCGCTCAGGGTATCAGCAATTTCCTGCATGGCGAAAGGATTTGCGGATGTGCGGGCTCCAATCCACAGAATGTCTATACCGGCAGCAAGAGCTTCTTCTACATGCTGCTTTGTAGCAACCTCGGTAGCTGTGAGCATTCCGGTTTGTTCCTTGACTTTTTTCATCCATTCAAGCCCCGGGGTACCTACGCCTTCAAATCCTCCCGGTTTAGTTCTTGGTTTCCAAATGCCGGCTCTGAAAATACGAATGCCGTTATCAGCAAGTTCGCGTGCTGTGCATAGCACCTGTTCTTCTGTTTCAGCACTGCAGGGGCCTGCAATGATTAGAGGCCGGTCGGTAGGATATCCTTCCGGTATTATAGACTGTAAATCTTCCATTTGTATTTTTTTTGTTTATGTTAATTAATTATTCTTTAGTAATTTCTGCATCTTTAAGGCGACCAAGTGCTCTAAGCATATTCTCCTTGTTGGCGCAAAGTGATATGCGGATATACCTCTCTCCGTTTGAGCCGAAAATAAAACCGGGAGTGATAAACACTCTTGCTTTATATAGGGCATCATCAGCTAATTTTTCGCCGGATTGACAATCATCGGGTACTTTTGCCCAAAGAAATAATCCTTTTTGGTTAGAATCAAACGTACACCCGAGGGCTGTAGCTATTTCCTCAGCAACTTTACGGCGCTCTGAATAAACTTCATTAAGTTCATCATACCACTCTTTACCGCTTTGCAATGCTTTAACGGCAGCAAGCATAACAGGTTTGAACATTCCTGAATCAATATTTGATTTGACTTTCAGAATCCAGTTGACAAACTGAGGGTTGCTTGCAAGCATTGCTACTCTCCATCCTGCCATATTATGGCTCTTGCTTAATGAATTGAGTTCAATTGCAATATCTTTTGCACCGGGTACAGACAGAATGCTTTCAGGATTAGGATTCAGGATAAAGCTGTATGGATTGTCATGCGCAATAACTATGTTGTGTTTTTTACCGAAATCTATGAGCTTGGCATATAATTCTTTGTCAGCAGGAGTCCCGGTCGGCATGTGTGGGTAGTTGACCCACATGAGTTTTATTTTGTCAAGCGGAAGCGTTTCAAGTTTATCAAAATCTGGCTTCCATCCGTTGTTTTCTGTAAGATCATAAGTGAAAATTTCAGCTTGCACAAGATTGCTAACCGATGTATATGTAGGGTAGCCGGGATTTGGAACAAGAACTCCGTCACCCGGGTTAAGAAATGCAAGTGAAATATGTAGAATGCCCTCCTTACTTCCGATTAGAGGCTGAATTTCAGTGTCCGGATTCAGGTCAACACCGTACCATTTTTTGTACCATTCGGCAAATGCTTGTCTGAGAGCCGGTAATCCTACGTATGGTTGATAGCTGTGATTGCCTTCTTTTGCTGCTTCAGCTGCCAGTGTGGTTATTACTTCAGATGAAGGCATTCTGTCTGGCCCGCCGATTCCTAAAGAAATAATGTCCATTCCTTTGGCGTTCATTTCAGCTACTTCACGCAATTTGCGGGAAAAGTAGTACTCTTTGACCGAAGATACTCTGTCTGCTGGTTTGATTTCAGATTTCATTTTTACATTCTTTATATTCACCAAGTACTTTGAAGTCATTCAGAAGGGGGCGCACGGCATCAAGTGCCTGGCGATACCTGACAAATGAATCAAAAGTAATATCAACGTAAAACCTATACTCCCATTCTCTGCCAATGATAGGCATTGATTGGATTTTTGACAGATTCATGTCGTAAAAAGTAAATATGGTGAGGATTTTAGACAATGCACCTTGAGTGTGGGGGAGAGTAAACACTATAGATGCCTTATTAAGTTCTTCATCCTTTGGTTTGAGCTCTTGTGCAACGAGGGGATCGGCAAGAATCAAAAAACGGGTGAAATTGCGCTTGTTAGTCTCAATGCCTTTATCAAGAATTTCAAGATTGTAAAGGTTGGCAGCGAATTCTCCACAAACAGCGGCGTGCCCTGTAAGATTATTATCAGAAATGTCTTTTGCACTTCCGGCTGTGTCAGTCTTCTCAACAATTCTTAGATTCGGATGTTTTCTCAGATATTGTTCGCACTGCATAAGTGCCATTGGATGAGAATTCACCTCTGAGAGTTCTTGAATGAGTTGTCCTTTCAAAGCAGCAAGAACATGAGAAATTCTCATTTTATATTCTCCTATAATAGTAAGATTGCTCTTTCTAAGGAGCTCATGGTTTTGCAGCAATGCACCGGCAATGGTATTTTCTATAGCCAATATACCGAGTAGGGATGCGTCGGTTTCAAGGGTCTCAAACATGGAGTTGAATGTGTCGCATGGCACTGTGTCTATTTCCTGTGGATGGAAATATGCTCTTGCCGCAGCGTCATGATAGCATCCGGCTACTCCTTGTATGGTTACTTTCCGTTTCATATAAACGTGTTACATAAAAAATCCCGTCGTCAATCAAAGGCGCCGGGATTTTTATCATGAATTATTTATGTTTTATCATTTGATGATTCAGGCACATAAAATCCCGTTTTTATTTTTGGTAAAATAAAAATATGAATAACAATATGTGCTAAATCGTTTCATTTGTTACTAATTGATATGCAAATGTAGTGATTTATTTCTTATTGCAAGCAAAACGGGAGGAAAAATAAATAAATTGTAGCATGATTCGTTAAAAAAAATCATTTACGTTTAATGATTTTTACTGCTTCCTCCGGTGTCACGAGGGTCTGTGTCCCTTCTGTCATATCTTTCAGGGTCATCATTCCTTTAGCCATTTCTTCCTCTCCCACAAGAGCAACAAATGGAATACAGCGTGAATTAGCGTAGGTCATCTGCTTCTTCATCTTTGCTGCATCCGGATATATCTCACATGGAATGCCTTCTGAACGAAGTTCTTTCAGCATCCTCATGGCTGCAATCGCTTCTTTTTCACCAAAATTTGAAAACATAACAGACGGAGCTGAAGTCACGGTGTCGGGGAACAGATTAAGGGCGGTGAGAACATCATATATTCGGTCAGCTCCGAAGGATATACCCACACCACTCAGTCCAGGCATACCGAATACGCCTGTCAGGTTGTCATATCTGCCTCCACCTGAAATGCTGCCTATTTCAACATCAAGGGCTTTGACTTCAAGAATTGTGCCTGTGTAGTAATTCAGTCCTCTGGCAAGCGAAACATCCAGATCAATCTCGGCTTTTGTTTCAAGTTGTGTCGTTGCACTGATTAGAGTTTCAAGTTCTGCAATTCCAAGGAGTCCTGTTTCGCTGTTAGAAAGTAGTGATTTAAGTTGATTTAGTCGCTCCTCCGGAGTTCCTTTAATGTCAAGAACAGGTACCAGCTTCTCAATCGCCTCTTGAGAAAGTCCTCTTTGGGCAAGATCCACTTTCACATTTTCAATACCGATTTTGTCTATTTTATCTATGGCAACAGTAATGTCGGTCAATCTCTCGGGTTCTCCGATAATCTCAGCAATTCCGGCAAGTACTTTTCTATTGTTAAGTTTAATCACTACTCTTATGCCGAGTTTTTCAAATACCGAGTCAATCATTTGTATCAACTCGATTTCATTGACAAGAGAATCGCTGCCAACTATATCGGCATCACACTGGTAAAACTCTCTGTATCTCCCTTTTTGCGGACGATCAGCTCTCCAGACAGGTTGAATCTGATAGCGCTTGAATGGGAGAGTGAGATCATTGCGATGTTGCACCACAAATCTCGCGAAAGGAACAGTGAGGTCATATCGCAATCCTTTTTCGCTCACCTTTGATGTGAGTTTGGCTGAATCGGATGCAGTAAAACTTTCACCTTCAAGGTCTTTGAGCCACTCTCCGGAGTTGAGAATCTTAAACAGCAGCTTGTCACCTTCTTCTCCGTACTTTCCCATAAGGGTTGAGAGATTTTCAATAGATGGTGTTTCAATCGGTGAAAATCCGTAAAGACCGAATACTTCACGAATTGTAGAGAAAATATAATTACGTCGGGCGGTTTCAACCGGTCCGAAATCACGAGTACCTTTAGGAATTGATGGTTTCTGTACCATTTTCAATTATTTGGTAAGCGCCTCAATGGCTTTTGTTAAACTTTCAATTTTTGCCTGAGCATCAGATAATTTTTTGCGTTCGGCTTCAACAACTTGTGCAGGAGCATTTGAAACAAAACGTTCGTTTGCAAGTTTCTTCTCAACAGAAGCCATAAATCCTCGGGTATATTCAAGGTCTTTGTTAAGACGTTCAATTTCAGCCGTCGTATCTATGCTACCTGATAGCGGTACATTGATTTCAACGCTACCGGCAATGAAGGAAGCACTTGCAGCATCCTTATCCTGATTCTGGAGAATTTCTGAAACGTTGGCGAGTTTGATGATAACAGCGTTTTCGCGTGAATCAACAGTGCCGATAATATTAACTTTTATCTGTTCACGGTTCGGAATATTCTTTTCAGCGCGAATATTTCTTAATCCATTCACAACTTCCTGAGCATGAGCCATAATGCTGATAATATTGTTGTCACACTCTTTAGGAGCAGGAATCTGTGCATACATTATTGATTCTCCGTCACGACGATCCTCAAGATGTTGCCACAGTTCTTCTGTGATAAATGGCATGAAGGGATGGAGAAGACGCAGCAATGAATCAAAAAATCCAAGAGTTGCCTTATAAGTAGTTTCATCTACCGGGCTTCCATAAGTCGGTTTTGCCATTTCCAGATACCATGAAGAGAAATCATCCCAGAAAAGACTGTATATAACTTTCAAAGCTTCACTGATTCTGAATTTGGAGAAAAGATTGTTTATCTCCTCGATAGATGCCGATAATTTTGCTTCAAACCATTTGGCGGCAATAGCGGCAGCCTCAGGTGTTGCGGCATCGGGGGCAACTTCCCAACCTTTTACGAGACGGAATGCATTCCATATTTTGTTACAGAAATTTCTTCCGGTTTCGCAGAGTTTGGTATCAAATAGAATATCATTACCGGCGGGCGCGCACAGCATAAGTCCTACTCTCACTCCATCTGCACCATAATTGTCTATTAAATCCAGCGGGTCGGGAGAGTTTCCAAGTTGTTTGGACATTTTTCTTCCGATTTCATCGCGCACAATACCGGTAAAATATACATTATTGAAAGGCTGCTTGCCTACAAAATGATAGCCTGCCATAATCATGCGGGCAACCCAAAAGAATATGATGTCCGGACCAGTAACAAGATCTGCAGTAGGGTAGTAATAACGCATCTCTTCATTGTCCGGCTCAAGGATACCGTTAAACAGTGAGATTGGCCATAACCAGGAAGAAAACCATGTGTCAAGGGTGTCTTCATCTTGCCTGAGATCTTCCGCAGTCACATTGCTGTCAATTTGGTTGGCTTTTTCAAGAGCCTCTTCAGCAGATTCAGCAACTACTATCTGACCGTCAGGTAAATAATAAGCCGGAATACGATGTCCCCACCAAAGCTGACGAGAGATACACCAGTCACGAATCTCGGTCATCCAGTGGCGATAAGTATTAATATATTTTTCAGGGATAAACTTGATTGTTCCGTTTTCAACGCCCTCAAGTGCAGGCTTTGCGAGGGATTCCATTTTCAGGAACCACTGGTCGCTGAGTCTTGGCTCGGTAACGGTGTCTGAGTTGCGTTCGGAATAGCCAACCTTATTCTCGTAATTCTCAATTTTTTCAATAAGACCGGCAGCCTCCAGATCCTTGGCAATTTGCTCGCGTACCGCAAATCTGTCCATTCCTATATACATACCTGCTGCTTCAGACACAGTGGCATCGTCATTGAAAATATCAATTGACTCCAAATTATGTTTCTGACCGAGCATGTAGTCATTAGCATCGTGTGCAGGAGTAACCTTCAGGCAACCGGTTCCAAATTCAATATCAACATACTCATCTTCAATAACCGGAATTTCTCTACCAACAAGTGGCACAATTACTCTTTTACCTTTTAGGTGAGAGTTCTTCGGGTCGTTAGGGTTGATGCACATTGCTGTATCACCCATAATTGTTTCTGGGCGAGTGGTCGCTACTATAGCATAGGTATCCTCTCCCACAACCTTATATTTAAGGTGATAAAGCTTGCTGTGTTCCTCTTTATAAATAACCTCGGCATCGCTGAGAGCTGTTTTTGCCTTAGGATCCCAGTTCACCATCCTCTTGCCTCGGTAAATTAATCCTTGATTATAAAGATCGACAAATACTTTGATTACACTTTTACTACGGATATCATCCATAGTAAACGCGGTACGGCTCCAATCACAGGAAGCTCCCAGACGGCGTAGCTGTTTCAGGATAATTCCACCGTAAGTATTGGTCCAGTCCCATGCATGTTCAAGAAACTGCTCTCTTGTAAGTGAGCTTTTCTTGATTCCTTCACTTGCAAGTTTTGCAACAACTTTTGCTTCTGTAGCGATACTGGCATGGTCTGTACCCGGTACCCAAAGGGCATTTTTACCGGTCATTCTTGCCCGACGTGTCAAAATGTCCTGAATCGTATTGTTTAGCATATGCCCCATGTGTAAAACTCCTGTTACATTCGGCGGGGGAATTACTATAACAAATGGTTCACGTGCATCGGGAGTACTCTTGAAAAGACCCTTTTCCATCCAGTAGTCATACCATTTTCCCTCTACATCTGCAGGGGAGTATTTTGTGGGTAGTTCGCTCATAGCTGTAAATTACCTTTTATAGTTTCATTTTTTCAAGTTGCAAAAATAGTAATATTTTTCGTGCAGCATATATTAATTTAGGTGTTATTATTGTATGTGCAGCAGTTAGAACCAGATTGTAGTGGCTCGTAATCGTGAAAATTTGTGAAAAATAAAAACGAGGTATTGCACAACTAAAAAAATGTTTATACCTTTGCATCGCTTTTGAAAATTAATCGGGGTGTAGCTCAGTTGGTTAGAGTACGCGTCTGGGGGGCGTGAGGTCGCTAGTTCGAGTCTAGTCACCCCGACAAAAGTAAGAGCGATGAGAAATCATCGCTCTTTTTTTATACTCATGTTATTATTCAGATTTCAGCCTTATACTTGCGGATTTCAAACCCGGTGACGTTGCTTTTATGGTAATTGTGCCAGCCTTATGATCGGTTTTAACAATGGTGGTGAGCTCTCCATTGAATGCTTTCATGTGTGGAGCCTGAAACGATTCAAGAGAGGCTGAGTTACCGTTTGCTGAGGCATGATAAGAACCGGCCCCACTGACACTGAAGCGTATATCATTCTCTGCAAAAGGAACAAGATTCCCATCTTTATCTGCTACGCTGACACGTACAAAAGCAAGGTCTTTTCCGTCAGCTTTATAGCTTTCCCGGTCAGGGGTGAGTACAATATGATGAGCATTGCCGGCGGTTCTGATTTCCTTTTCAGCAACAGCGTTACCATTTTCATCGTAAGCCACAACCTTAACAGTACCCGGTTCATATTTGGTATCCATCCACATCAGGCGATAGCGTTTCTGACGCTCAAATCCTGCACGGGCTTCGGCGGTATAAGTGCTGTCTATACCGATAGATATATCTTTTGACCGTCTTCCCTGACTGACACCGTTTATAAATAATTCAGCTGAGGGGTAGTTTGTGTAAACAAAAACAGGAGTGGTTTCTCCCTCACGGCCATGCCATGTCCAGTGTGGAAGAATATGCAATGTCTCTTCTTCCGGATTCCAGTGGCTCCTATATAGATAGTAGCGATCTTTAGGTATTCCGGCAAGATCGACTATACCGAACAAAGAGCTATGGCTCGGCCAGTTTGTGTAATATGGGGTAGGCTCACCAAGATAATCAAACCCGGTCCACACAAATTCTCCCATAGTATAAGGTAAATCATCGTGCATGATATAGTCATCTTCCGGTAGGTTGGACCAGTTGCAATGTTCAACATCGTATGAGCTGCTTTGGTGATCATCGTAGGTAGCCATTGCTTTACGCTCTACCGGAAACTTATATACCCCGCGAGAACTAACAGTGGAAGCAGTCTCGCTTCCGAGAATCAGTTGCTGAGGCAACTTACGGTAAGCTTCCTGATACTTGAAAGGGCGGTAATTGAATCCCGGAATATCCATTACAGCTGCAAAATTGTTGTTAATAACAGCATCCGGGGCATCCATACCCTGAGTTACCGGACGGGTGGGGTCTTCACGGTGGCAGATATCCTGTAGCCACCTGGCATTCCGGGCTTGTCCTTCTCCCCATTGGTTCGGCACTTCATTGCCGATACACCACATTACCACAGATGGATTGTTGCGATAGTGGCGTATGAGATTAATGAGGTCTTTTTCCGCCCATTCATCAAAAAGTCGGTTATATCCGTTCTGACACTTGGCTATATTCCATTCGTCAAAACTTTCTGCCATTAGCATCATACCCATTTCATCGCAAGCCTTCACAAGTTCGGGAGCCGGCATATTATGGGAAGTTCTGATAGCATTCACGCCCATATCCTTCATTATGCGTATCTGTCTCCGAATAGCGGCATCATTAACCGCAGCTCCGAGTGGGCCGAGGTCATGATGAAGGCATACCCCTCTGAATTTTATTTTCTCACCGTTAAGAAAAAATCCTTCATCCGGCTTTATTTCGATTGAGCGGATGCCAAATGGAGTTGTATAGATGTCTTTCAGTTCATCTCCTTTGAATAATCTGGTTTCGGCACTGTAAAGAGCCGGGGAATCGGGAGACCACAACTCAGGACTCTTAAGTATAAAAGACTGATTTACACTGCTGTCATTAAACTGATAGTCTTTCAGTGAGGATTTGCTGACACCAACTTGATTGCCTTTTGAATCAAGGATAGTTGTCTCCACTGAATAATCCTGTGAGTAAGCTCCTTTCGGCAGTTCGGGGCTTATACGCACATTTACAGTTGCCCATTCTTTGCTTACTTTGGGAGTGGTTATATATGTGCCCCATACGGGAATGTGTGCATCTTCAGTAATAATAAGGTG
This sequence comes from Barnesiella sp., assembly GCA_014800945.1. Lineage (GTDB taxonomy): Bacteria > Bacteroidota > Bacteroidia > Bacteroidales > Muribaculaceae > Paramuribaculum. The sequence continues at coordinate 131,423 of JAAVFD010000023.1, forward strand.
CACGTTCCGGTATAATCCCGCTCCCGGATACCAACGCGATGATTCAGGTAGATTTTCAAGACGAACAGCAATAGTGTTCTTTTCTCCCGGTAAAAGATAGGGAGTAATATCAAAATGGAATGAATTGTAGCCGTAAGGCCAATATGCAACATTCTTGCCGTTGACATATACTTTAGCTTGACTCATGGCGCCGTCAAAAAGGAGAGTGGCGCGCTGTCCTTCAGTCAGATTCAAAGGATCTATTTCGGTTCTGTACCATCCCGTCCCCACAAAAGGCAGCCCACCGGTACGTCCGGCATGTTCCATGGCTTCTTTCTGGCCGTCCTGAGTTATGGCGACGTTCTGGCGGTCATTGTCCCAGCTGAATGGACCATATATTGCCCAGTCATGCGGAACTATAACCGATTGCCATTTTGAGTCATTAAAGTCTTTCTGAATAAATTCCGGTTTGTCTTCACGGGTAAACTTCCATTTTTCAAGAAGTGCTTCTTTTCTCGGCTGCTGAGCAGAGGTGGAGAGGGTGCCAATCAGCATTGCAGTGCACAATGACGCGAGAATTCTCTTTTTCATGGTTTATAGTAGTGTAAACTGTTTAATGAGAGTGTTATACTCTCACCGTTTGCAAATATAATCAAAAAAAGTCAATTGGGAATAAAAAACAGCAACCGACAGAGCCAGTCACTGTTTAATCTTGAATTTGTCGGGGTGAAAGGATTCGAACCTTCGACCCCCTGCTCCCAAAGCAGGTGCGCTAACCGGACTGCGCTACGCCCCGATGCTTCCTTAAAAGCGATGCAAAGATAATACTTTTTTTTAATAATAGGATAAAATATTGAATTGTTTTTTCGCAAAGGTTCAAAACGATTCGTGTTTCTCACTCATGCCGCTGAATAATTTGTCCATAAACGAAAGCTTGTTCTCCTTGATATGGATGTGTACCTTACTATCTTTCTTGCTCAGGAAGATAATAGAGGAGTGGAGAACAATAGCTATGTCTTCTTCAAACTCAATTATTCCGTGAATGCGCTTGAATGCAATTCTGTGAAACGGGCTTTCGGGCGGAAGACTGTTTATTGTAAGATATTCTTCGTTCAGTTCCAAAGAGTGTTTTTCAGCCACATCTTCAAACAGCAGGGCTATATCAAGTTCATCCGGACTATCCGGTCTGTTCTTGCACAATTTATATAAGCTGTCGATGACTTTTTTTGTTACCATATTTTTTCATTGTTAGCGTGGCGATAATATTCACCGAGGGCATCACGACAGAAAGTTTCTACGTCGTCAATATTAATAACACAAAACATCTCATAGTGTTCCGGAAAACAGCAATAAAAAATCGGTGTGTACCCGAATTCGGGACACACCGACTATAATTAACGGTTGTATAAAACTATCAGGCAAGGAATCCGAGAAGCACACCGGCTGCTACTGCTGAGCCGATTACACCACTTACATTGGGACCCATAGCATGCATGAGCAGATAGTTTGACGGATCGTATTCAAGACCGAGGTTGTTTGAAATTCGTGCACTCATCGGCACCGCACTAACTCCGGCGTTACCGATAAGAGGATTGATTTTCTTAGACTTTGGAAGGAATAGGTTAAACAGCTTGACAAAGAGCACACCGCTTGAGCTGGCAATGATAAATGCCATGAAGCCGAGAGCGAAAATGCCGATTGTTTCTGCGGTAAGAAACTGAGATGCCTGAGTAGAAGCACCTACGGTCATACCCAGCAAAATTGTAACGATGTCAGTAAGAGCATTAGACGCTGTTTTTGCAAGGCGGGTTGTTACGCCGCACTCACGAAGCAGGTTGCCGAAGAAAAGCATACCCAGAAGAGGAATACCGCTCGGAACAACAAAGCAGGTGAGAAGCAAGCCTACGATAGGGAAAATAATCTTTTCGTTCTGTGACACCGCACGGGCAGGTTTCATCTTGATAAGTCGCTCCTTCTTGGTGGTGAACAGGCGCATGAGCGGTGGCTGAATCACTGGCACGAGTGCCATATAGGAATAAGCAGACACTGCAATTGCACCCATCAGGTTTGGTGCCAACTTTGATGAAAGGAAGATCGCTGTGGGGCCGTCTGCACCACCAATAATTGCGATAGCGCCTGCCTGATCGGGTTCAAATCCGAGCAGTAGTGCAACCATATAGGCACCGAAAATACCAAATTGCGCCGCGGCTCCTATAAGCATTAGCTTAGGATTGGCAATGAGGGCTGAAAAATCAGTCATTGCACCGATGCCAAGAAATATCAGAGGAGGATACCATCCCGCGCTCACACCGTTATAAAGGATATTGAGCACAGAACCCTCTTCATAGATACCGATTTCAAGTCCGGCTTCTGTGTTGAACGGTATGTTTCCGATAAGCATACCGAAGCCTATTGGCACAAGGAGCATGGGCTCGAAGTCCTTCTTTATCGCAAGCCAGATAAAGAATAGACCCACAGCGAGCATTACAAAATGCTCCCATGTAGCATTGTAAAAACCTGTAAGATGCCAAAAATCCCTCAGGTTTGATATGAAAAATTCTGTCATATCTTAATCGTCTTAAGGGGTGGATTTTACTTTAAGGTTATAATTGGAGCACCTTCCAGAAGAGCGTCTCCGGGGTTAGCGTTGATTGCTGCTACCACACCGTCACGACCTGCATGAATGGCATTTTCCATCTTCATTGCTTCCAGAATAGCTACGGTGTCAGATGCTTTTACTGAATCACCAACTTTTACAGCGATAGAGAGAACGGTTCCGGGTAGGGGAGCTTTCACCTGGTGTCCGCCGGTTGATGAGGATGCAGGGGTGTTGATCACTTTTGCACCGCTTTCGGTTCTCGGAGCTGCTGAGGGGCGGGGAGCAGAAACAACTGTAACAGGCTTCTTGTCATTGTCAAGCTCTACCTTATAGGGTATTCCGTTTACTTCCACCTGAGCGACATTGTTGTCGATATCACCGACAGACACTTTATATGTATTGCCGTTGATTTTATACTTATATTCTTTCATTTGATTTGTCTTTTATACATTAAGGTCGAATAAAAACTATAAAGTGCTTATCGGCGTGGCACTTCACGCAAGCTGTAGATCTTAGAGCTCCAGGGAGAATAAGCTTTCTTCACCTTATTGATGGTGAGGATTGTGTTCTCCTGATCATGCGCATCGAGGTGCTCATGAAGAGCCATGACGATCGCGGCAATCTCCTCGCCCGAATCATGCTCGGGATGTTTTGATGCCGGCATGTCATTCAGTGTAGCGCCCTGAGATTTCGCTTTGTTGCGCTTTGAAATACTTTCACCGATTTTACTTATGATATAAAAGCAGATGCACAGAAGCAGAAGAGCTGAGAATACAATGCACATAGCCATTATGGTCATCGCAAAGCCATTTTTGTCCTGAGTCTTGAAGGTTTCAACCTTTGTATTGGAGTCAGTAATGATATTGTTGCTGCTCGGGGTGATATAGGTAGTGGCGGTAAGATTATCGCGCACTTCCCATGTCTTTTCCGGTTCAGCTTCATTCTCCTTGCCATCAATGGCACGCGCATACGATGTGTTTGCAAGCAGTGAAGCCGGAACAGTTATTGAGTCAATGACGTTCATCGCACTTGCATCAAACACACCAACCCAGTTGTCCTGACCCGGAGTCAAGGTAAAGCTGGTATGGAATGTTCCGCGGGTAGGTTCACCATCAGCCCAGAAAATAACGTGCTGACGTTTGGGCATTTTTGTGTTGACATCACCGAGAGGCACCGCATACATCATTTTTTTACGTTCCTGAGCATCAGAGATATTCAGTACAGCCTTATTGTTGGTGATATAAACACTTGATATTTCCAGTGGGGCAAAGCTGGAATTGAATAGCTCAATCCAGCCTGATCTGCAGCCATAGTCATCAACTACGCTGCTGTCGTTCTGCACCATGATTTCATTGATGCGCAGAGCACCACGGGTCTGAGCCGTGGCAGATACTGCACATACCATCACGATTAGCAGAAGAGCGGATAGTTTCTTTTTCATAATCCGGTTCTCTTGTTTTTCTCTAATAATCAATGTGCTAATTACAGAGGAATGTTACCATGTTTCTTAGCAGGATTTGTAACCTTTTTGGTTGCAAGCTGCTGGAGAGCGCGGATAATGCGGAAACGGGTGTTTCTCGGCTCGATAACATCGTCAATATAGCCATAGCGTGCTGCGTTGTAAGGATTGCAGAAGAGCTTGTTATATTCTTCTTCCTTCTCTTTGAGCACTGCGGCAGGATTTTCAGATTCCTTTGCTTCTTTTGCATACAGAACTTCTACAGCGCCTGCGCCACCCATCACGGCGATTTCCGCTGTTGGCCATGCGTAGTTCATATCACCGCGAAGCTGTTTACAGCTCATCACGATATGGCTGCCGCCATAGCTCTTGCGAAGGGTTACGGTAACTTTGGGCACAGTTGCCTCACCGTAAGCATAAAGCAGTTTGGCACCGTGAAGAATTACTCCATTGTATTCCTGACCGGTACCGGGAAGGAATCCGGGAACATCCACAAGGGTTACCAAAGGAATATTGAAAGCGTCGCAGAAACGTACAAAACGCGCTGCTTTGCGGCTTGCATTGCTGTCTAGCACGCCGGCAAGATATTTCGGCTGGTTTGCCACAATACCTACTGACTGACCGTTGAAACGGGCGAAACCGATGATTATGTTCTTAGCATAATCGCGCTGAACTTCAAGGAATTCACCATTGTCAATGATTGCACCGATAACCTCATACATGTCGTAGGGGCGGGTAGCGGAATCAGGAATGATTTCATTAAGGCTGTCCTCAAGACGGTCAATCGGGTCAGTGCAAGGCATCAACGGCGGTTCCTCAAGATTGTTCTGAGGTATGTAGCTGAAGAGTTTGCGGATAATTTTGAGTGTCTCTTCGCCGTCAGCAGCTGCAAAGTGAGCAACACCGCTCTTGCTTGAGTGAACCTCTGCGCCACCGAGCTGATCCTGAGTAACATCCTCGCCGGTTACAGTCTTTACTACCTTTGGACCGGTGAGGAACATGTATGAAATACCCTTGGTCATGATGGTGAAGTCGGTGAGAGCGGGAGAATATACCGCACCGCCGGCACACGGACCCAGAATACCTGAAATCTGGGGAATAACACCTGAAGCGAGAATGTTGCGCTGGAAAATCTCTGAATATCCTGCAAGAGCATTGATACCCTCCTGAATACGGGCACCGCCTGAGTCATTAAGACCGATAACGGGAGCACCCATCTTCATTGCCATATCCATGATTTTGCAAATCTTCTGAGCCATTGTTTCGCTTAGTGAGCCACCGAACACAGTGAAATCCTGAGCGAATACATAAACAAGGCGACCTTCAATTGTGCCATAACCGGTCACAACACCATCACCTAAATAGCTTTTCTTTTCCTGGCCGAAGTTGTGGCAACGGTGGCGCACAAACATATCAATTTCCTCGAACGAACCCTCGTCAAGTAACTGCGCTATGCGTTCGCGAGCTGTATATTTGCCTCTCTCGTGCTGTTTCTGGATAGCTTTTTCACCGCCACCCAAACGAGCTTCATTGCGGAGCGCGATTAGCTCCTGAACTTTTTCAAGCTGATTGCTCATTACAATATCTTTGTTTTTGGTTGATGATTCTTTGGATTATTTCTTTGCGGGATCCTCGCAAAATTCTATCAGAGTGCCGCATGTGCTCTTCGGGTGAAGGAAAGCGATATTTAGACCTTCGGCACCTTTGCGGGGAGCCTTGTCGATAAGTCTGCCACCTTTGCTTTCTACTTCTGCCAGTGCGTTCGCAACACCGTCTTCAATAGCAAATGCAATATGCTGAATGCCGCCGCGACCACCGTTATTGGTAATGAATTTTGCGATTGCGCTATCCTCTGCTGTCGGCTCAAGAAGCTCAATCTTTGTGTCGCCGACTTTGAAAAAAGCTGTGCGAACTTTCTGATCTGCTACCTCTTCAATTGCAAAGCATTTCATGCCGAGCATATTTTCATAAAAGGGAATTGCCTCATCAAGGCTGGGCACTGCAATGCCTACATGTTCAATGTGAGAAATATTCATAATGATTGTTTATAAAGTATTTTTTATTTTTATTGTTTCGAGCAGTACCTGACGAGCATAACTGTTCGGATTGCAAATTTAATGAAATAAATTAACATCCTACTAAAATCTCTCTTTTATTTATATTATTAATTAAGGTGTGCTTACTTTCAACTTTCAACTGACAATTGTTAAGTTTGGTATCACAATCGATAAGAATGATTATCAAAGTGTGAAAGTCATTGTTCTTACAAGGACGGTGGTTGAGTGTCTTATATTTCCCAAATTAGTCTGTTGTAAAAGTTATCAAAATTAGACTATTGGCAGTGTTCTCATTAATTTCTAAAAATCATAATTACAAGCCAATATAAAATCGCTATTAAAATAAAGGGCTTATGGTGTTTGTTTAAGTATTTATTTATATTTATAAATATATTGAATAGCAAAGTTTTTTGACTCACTAAATCTATGATTAGTAAAGTACAATATATTGAAAATCCCAAAGTAATTAATAAAGATAATGGATTGTAGTGTAATGAATTAGCAATGTCGCCATTCAATAAACTGTGAACTCCACGAGTTATCCCGCATCCGGCGCATTTAATATTAAATACGGTCGTAAATGGACATCTCCAGTGTAGTAAATTAAAATAAGACAAAATTAACGCTATAATTCCGATGAAGGTCAGAATTATAGCGTTTTGATAAAACCTATGTGTTTTTAAATCCACATCTGAAGTTTTGCCCAATTGTATTTACGGGTGAGATTTGATATGTTGAATAAATCAATTAACCACCATATGCCGCAACCCCCACCGGTCAAAAGTTTACCAATACCGGCACCTGTTTGTCCTAACATAAAGCGATCAACTCCAAGTCCACCAAGAAAGATCGAAATCATTAGCATTGTCATAGTAGACTTAAATTGGAGCATAGAGATGTTGCTCCACTCTTCCTCATTCATTTCGAGTAGTTTTTTACGTAGATGGGGAAGATTTTCCTCAGGAAGGTTTTCCTTGTTAGACATGATGAACATGTTAACTTCTTGTTCTTTCATAATTGTTTCTGTGCCATTGAGATCCCGTGCTTTGGCGTTTAATTGGTTTATTAATGAAGAAAGCGCAGGATCTGTATCTGTTGCCATCCTACTGGCCGAGGCTTCTCGCATTGCCTAATCGTAGTCGGACGGCAACGCAGAAGCCCACGCTTATATATGCAATCAATGCATTCGGCAATATTTCTTTCGAAATATCGTGCCGAAAACAAGATAATTACATATTCACGGGCATCTACCGTTGCTCAATCCTTGACTACGATTTGAAATTTTGCGAGAATTTCGACCAGTCAAGAATTTGCGCGGATAAACGCTTTCTTAAGTATTTCACTATACCAACTCCGTCTAACCTCAAACCGAGGTTTTTGCAATGTGGTTAGCGACCGCAAAGATAGCAATAATTCTTGAGATTTAGCGTTGATGGTGTATAAAAACATTCTGTATGTTAGACCAGCCAGTGTGAAATTGTTTAAAAGTTGGAAGGATTCTTTTTTATGGATTAGAATAATCAATATTCTATCGTGGGGAGAGTTTAATCGGTTACTGTAGGTTCATTAAGAAAGTTGAATTAAATCGTTTAAATATAGTCCTTTTCTAAATTTACTGATAGATTAGATTATTAGAATATACCACCTGGTCTTTCTGTAATGAGGCATAGGGGTCAGCACGGTTCACCACAACCATTAAATTCAATGTCTTAGTGGTAATTTTGGCAGTGAATCAGTCTGAACTGACAGACTGTCAGTCTGTGAATATCTTATATAATTTTATGTGTTTCAGTAAAATATAGTTTAGTCAAACTTTTTTGGCACAACATTTGTTTTTTTTATGACAGCGCAAAACACTCACAAGTGTTAGAGCTGCTGATTAGAAAACATAAAAATACAACATAAAAACTATTTGAACTATGGGAAAAATTATTGGTATTGACTTGGGAACAACTAATTCCTGCGTCGCAGTACTTGAAGGTAATGACCCCGTTGTTATTCCTAACAGCGAGGGACGCAACACAACCCCCTCTATCGTAGCATTTGTGGACGGTGGAGAACGTAAGGTAGGTGATCCCGCTAAACGTCAGGCTATCACCAATCCTAAACGTACTATCAACTCAATCAAACGTTTCATGGGCGAAAGCTGCAGTCAGGTAGCCAATGAAATTGAAAGAGTGCCTTACAAAGTTGTATGTGGCACCAACGACACTCCTCGTGTTGATATCGATGGCAGAGACTACACCCCGCAGGAAATCTCGGCTATGATTCTTCAGAAAATGAAAAAAACAGCCGAAGACTACCTCGGACAGAGCGTTACTGAAGCCGTTATCACCGTTCCTGCGTACTTTAACGACGCTCAGCGTCAGGCTACTAAGGAAGCCGGTGAAATCGCAGGTCTTACAGTTAAGCGTATTGTAAACGAGCCTACAGCGGCTGCGCTTGCTTATGGTCTTGACAAAACAAACAAAGATCAGAAAATTGCTGTGTTTGACCTCGGTGGCGGTACATTCGATATCTCTATCCTTGAACTCGGTGACGGAGTATTTGAAGTGAAATCAACCAACGGTGATACCCACCTTGGTGGTGATGACTTTGACCATGTAATTATTGACTGGCTTGCAGACGAGTTCCTTAAGGATGAGGGAGTGGACCTTCGTAAAGATCCTATGGCACTCCAGCGTCTCAAAGAAGCTGCTGAAAAAGCTAAGATTGAACTTTCAAGCGCAACAAGCACAGAAATCAATCTTCCATACATCATGCCTGTTGACGGTGTGCCCAAGCACCTTGTAAAAACTCTTACAAGAGCAAAATTTGAACAACTCGCCGACAAACTCATTCAGGCTACTATCAAGCCTTGTGAGCAGGCGCTTAAAGATGCCGGTCTTACAGCTAAAGACATTGACGAAGTGATTCTCGTAGGTGGTTCAACACGTATCCCAGCTATACAGCAGGTAGTAGAGAAATTCTTCGGCAAAGCACCTTCAAAAGGCGTTAATCCTGATGAGGTTGTAGCAGTAGGCGCAGCTATCCAGGGTGGTGTCCTCTCTGGCGATGTTAAGGATGTCCTTCTTCTTGACGTTGTGCCCTTGAGTGTAGGTATTGAAACACTTGGTGGAGTGATGACTAAACTTATTGAAGCAAACACCACAATTCCTACTCGTAAGAGCGAAACATTCTCTACTGCTGCCGATAACCAGCCATCTGTTGAAATCCACGTTCTTCAGGGCGAGCGTCCTATGGCAAAAGATGACAAGACACTTGGTAAATTCCACCTCGATGGAATCGCACCTGCACCCCGTGGTGTGCCTCAGATTGAAGTGACTTTTGAAATCGATGCAAACGGTATTCTTAATGTATCGGCAAAAGATAAAGCTACCGGCAAGGAACAGAGCATCAGAATTGAAGCATCAAGTGGTCTTACCGACGCTGAAATCCAGAGAATGAAAGATGAAGCAGCTGCCAATGCCGCAGCCGACGCAAAAGAAAAAGAACGCGCCGACAAAGTAAATCAAGCTGATACTATCATCTTCCAGACTGAGAAACAGCTCTCCGAACTTGGTGACAAGATTCCCGCAGACCTCAAGACACCTATTGAAACTGCACTCACCAAACTTAAAGAGGCTCACAAAGCACAGGATATCGCCGGAATCGATTCAGCTATCAAAGAAATCGAAACCGCATTCGGAGCAGCCCAGCAGGCAATCCACAATGCACAGGCTCAGGCATCAGCCGATCCCGGTGCCGGAACCAACCCCGGTCCTCAGCCCGGAAGCAACGGTGACGTCCAGGACGTTGACTTCGAAGAAGTGAAGTAATATTATTAACTTAACATAGTAACCCGATTCATTACACCGATAATGAATCGGGTTACTTTTTTAAATATGTTCAGATTAAATTGCTTCTTGGAAATAGCCGGGTGTTCACTCAGACGTAAAGCTGTTGAAACAGCAGTGCATCTTTCGCTGCCTCACTTCAAGCGTTTCGTCTCTGAATTCGAAAAGTGTGGTATCCTCAACCTCGAAAAATTCACATTCTAAACTATACTTTAGGTCCTAATACATATTATTTACGTATCTTTGAGGCTGTATTAAAAAAATAAGTATGTCGGAAGCGGAGATGAATAATTATCGGCTTACGTCGATGGAGGAGCCGGGCGATGAACGCATGGCTCAGATCATGCGTGAGGTAGCCGAGGATGCCCGAGAGAGTACTCGTCGGGCAGCAGAACGTGTGGCTGCCGGTATCGAGGCAGCCTCGCAAGCAGCACAAAAGAAATGGGGCGATACCATAAATAGAATTAAGAATGACAGCTACTGAGCATCGACCTGTACTAATCGTGATTGCCGGACCAAATGGGTCAGGCAAAACCTCTGTGACCTCAAAGATTCTTCATCATGAGTGGCTGGAAGATTCGGAATATATCAACCCTGACAATGTAGCTCGTGATGTTTTCGGAGACTGGAATGACCGTGAGGCAGTTCTAAAGGCGGCAAACTATTGTAACGACTGGCGCGAAAGATGTCTTGCAGAGCGTAAGAGCCATATCTTTGAGACGGTCATGTCGGCAGGCGATAAGGTAGATTATATAATGCGGGCAAAGATGGCAGGATTCTTTATAAGGTTGTTTTTTGTATCAACCGAATCTCCTACCATCAATGCTAAGCGTGTTGCAAACCGCGTTTTGAATGGCGGTCATGATGTCCCCATCACCAAGATTATTTCTCGTTACGACAAGTCTATCGCCAACTGTCATCTTTTAGCTCCCATTGTTGATCGCCTGTATGTTTACGATAACTCTATGGAGGATGTCGATGCAAGGATTTTGTTTCGCATGAGCAATGGCGATGTGGTAAAATCTTACACTACCGATGTGCCGGACTGGGCTAAAATCATCCTCCGGAAATAATAAACGAATGAGTAAACGATATCATTCTTAGTTATTTAAAGTTCCATATTTGTACCATATAACATCAAGTTTCTGATTATCAAATATGGTTAGATTTAAAGAAGTGAAGTAAGACACATAACCATAATAATTAAATTAGGCTGTTCAAAATGCAAACTTTGGACAGCCTATTTTTTTGATTATAAATTAAGTACCATAAAATAGAAAAACAGCTACGATTTTATCGTAACTGCTTGATATCTAATTTGTGGTTCTTATACAATTTATTAGACCAAAACTCGTCCTAACTTAATTCGCTGTACCTGCCTATGTCTTACAGTCACACCATGTTCTTAACGCCTAATTCATTCTCTCTTGCAGAGCCGTAGCGCCACTCTCCGTTATCAGCAGCCCACGCACTCAGACAATGATAAGCCGCCTTCGGTCGTTGCCAATTTATCACAGACTTGCTTCTCCGGGACTGGACGGTACTATTTTAGGGAATCCAGTAATACATAGGTTTCTTTCGATGTTCGATAACCCATTCCTCAAAGTCTTTCATATTTGATATTCCATCTGCTATCACAGCCTCATAGTATTCCACCCCATGGTAATCTTTATCTGCCGGTGTCTCGAATTTCAACTTTAGGATTCTATATTTCTGGTCAGTAGTCATAACTTCTGTGATTCTGTCAGCCATTCGCTCAAAAAAGCCATCATATTCTGTTCCCTCTTTAATATGGATAACATCAATCTGCCATATATCTTTTTCATACTTATAGAAGATATGCCATGCGATGCAATGTTCGTCAGTATGAAGTCCGTTGATACACTTAATTTCAATCACATCCGGTAGCTTGGCTATCTGTGAGGCAATAGCAAAGCTACTCTCCTCAGTTATAGCTTTAGAATAGACGTGTAAGTCTATATCTTTGTGGGAAGCCAATAATCCCATACGCAAGGAACCGATGAGATTAACACGGCATCCATTCTGTTCCCAGACATTGGCTATTCCGGATTTCTCCAGAACTCTTTTCGCCTTTTGCTGATTGGTAACGGTCAAGTTAAATAATTCTTCTTGATTCATCATAATTGAATTTTACAAATATGATATAACGTAACAATCAAATAGATATTGTCAGAAACTATTTTTTAGATATTTGACAAATCACCCCTTACCCGGAATGGGGCTAAATAATTTTTGAAAACAAATTTGAATACAGCAATATGAACGAGGCTCTTCATACATTTTCCTCAATGCTTTCATTGATGAGCAAAGAGCCATTCGCGTTCATGATTACAATCGCAGAATTTCAAAGAAATAATTTTATAATTCCTCCAATCCAATGAAAATATATGATTATAGATTATTTGTTAATGAAATCTTATGCATGAGACATTCTCTACAGCATCGCATGACGGCTTATGATAATAAACAAAACCAAGTATAGGAAGTGAATAAAACGATCGATATTTTTTCTTTAGTGCTATCGCCTCTCTGATTATAGTATTTTGCTCTTAAATTCACAATAAATACGAATCTGAGAATAAATTTATAGCAAAATCGCAATTCATGGAAGAATATTTTTTGTATAAAAGAGAAATAGTATTTTTGCAATAATTTTAGGTTGGTATTCGTAAAATAATCGAAGATGGCTACAAAAATCCAGCAAATATTGGAGTCTGCCCCCAACGAGTCAGTCCTGTTTAGTTCGTGGCTTTCTAGCCAGGGATTGGATACTCGTGGACAGTATGCTTATATGAAAAGCGGATGGCTTGACCGTATATCGAAAGGAGTGTATAAGATTCATGGAACAAAGCCGACATTATTGATTGCTATATCGTCGTATAACATGCAACTCAATAAGAGTTGTGTAGTCGGTGCATATACTGCTTTAGAACTTCGGGGATATTCTCATTATTTATCTATGGGGAAGCCTTTGACTTATCTGTTTACTGACAAGGTCAATAAGTTGCCTTCGTGGTTACTAAATGGTGAGTGGGATATGGCTATCAAATACATGACAACTTCCTTTCTGGGTGATGAACTCTTGGGAGTAGAAACAATGAGTATCAATCAGCATGACTTATTAGTGTCATCTCCGGAGCGAGCCATATTGGAGTGTCTAAACTTGCCTGATGCATTCTCTTCGTTGCTCGATATTTACTATATTATGGAGGGCTTGACTACATTACGACCCAAGTTGGTTCAAACATTACTGGAGATATGTACATCTCAAAAGGTGAAACGCTTGTTCCTTTATATGGCTGAAAAAGCCGGCCATGCATGGTATAAAGCATTGAAACTTGAAAATGTTAATCTGGGAACATCCAGGTTAATGGTAACGCCAACCGGGAAGTACATCAATAAGTATAATATGACAATCTCAAAGGAACTTGCAGAATATGAGTGATATAAAATCAAATATTTATGCTCAAAAGGTTGAACTGTTACTCCGTCTCATTCCTATTGTGATGGAAGAGGATGTGTTTGCTATACATGGTGGGACTGCCATTAATCTATTTTTGAAGAATCTACCACGGTATTCTGTAGATATTGATTTGACTTATATCCCATTGGCTGACCGTCAGACAAGTTTAGATGATATCAGCATTCTTCTGAAATCCATTGCAGAAAAGGCAAAGAAAGCATTTAAAGGGATGCATATAGTCCCAAACTTTGGTACTAGCAAACTTTTGTGCGAGTATCGAGGTAAGCAGGTGAAGATAGAGGTTAATCAAACCAAGAGAGGTATAGTAGGTGGTGTTGTACAAACTTTACCATTGAGCGAGAAAGCGCAGGACGAGTTTTCTCTCTTTTGTGAAGCAAATGTTGTGCCTCTTACTCAATTATATGGTGGAAAGATTGCAGCACTTTCACGGCAACATCCTCGAGACTTGTTTGATGTAAGATATATGGAAATACCGTTGAGCGAATGTCGAGAGGGGCTCATCTTCTGTTTGCTTGGTAGTGACAGACCCATCTATGAGTCCTTTGCTCCACGTCTGATTGACCAGCGGGAAGCAATGGAAAATCAGTTTGCAGGAATGACAGATGTTCCATTTTCATACGAGGAGTTTGAAGATACTCGTGCCAAACTCATTTCTGAGGTCAAGACCTTGATGACAGAAGCGGATAAGATGTTTCTTATTGGTTTCGAATCTGGTCAACCTGAATGGGATGGATATGAATTTGAATACTTCAAAGACTATCCTTCAGTACAATGGAAATTACTCAATCTGAATAAACTCGCAAAGCAGAATCCTCAGAAGTTACATGAGGAAGTCGAGAGGTTAAAAAGATTATTTCTTTAACTTCAGCAATTTATTGTTTATGGAATAACGGAGTATAATACGCAATAGATACTCTTAATCCCTGCGGTTTCATTATACATATTTATGATCTCGCATCTTTTGTTGTAGTCCAAAGATTGTGTTCAATGGGGGTGTTGTGTTCATTCCAATTGAACAAGTCGTAATAATAGAACAGATGATACATAGATTTGGGTCAATTTAAAATCTAATAATGAGTCTTATATCATTGAATTTGAAGCAAAGTAAAGCTAGCCCTTTGTAAGTTGGCGAATTATGCCTAAATTTGCGGTGCAGTATTCCATTGGGATATTGCAACCTTACATATTAGCTCAATCGCAGTCTGAATCACCACCTCAACAAAAAGCGAGCTAACATAATAATCCGTGAGTGCGTGCCATACGGCGCGGACTTTCTCGTAGGATTATTATGGCTTGTGGTGAGCCAAGGCTGCGTATGACGAAAGTCTGCGCTTTTGTTTTATAGCATTTGTGCATACTGGGTCAAAAAGACATATACAATGGCAATAATGCACAAAACAAATAACATTACAAACAGATGAAAAAAGTAATTTCGCTCATGTTGCTACTTGCAACACTGCTCACATTCACGGCTTGCGGTGGTGATGATGAGCCGGACAACACAAAGTTGTCAAAGAATGCCTACTCAATGTATCACGAGGATACTCAGACAATTGAGGGGACTAATGTGGCTGACCTTGTATGGGAATCCGACAACGAATTTGTTGCAACGGTCAAAAACAGCGCAATTACAGGGCAGTACGTTGGCAAGGCCTCTGTAAAATCTGCAACCAAGAATCTCTCTTTTACGGTTGAGGTGATACCGAGGTACAACACTTATGAAGAACCATATTTAGAATGGGGTGCTTCAAAGTCAGTCATCAAAGCAAAATACGGAACTCCACAATCAGAAAATACCAACAGCCTCTTGTATCAGACCTCCAACTCTAACGCTCCTATAATGCTTTATGTGTTTGAAAACGGTAAGATGTCAACGTGCGGTATAGTATGTAAAATATCTGTGGCATATCAGTTAGGAGATTTCCTTGTGGAGAGATATGTTCCCGTTAAAGTAGATGTTGACAACTATTCAGCAACACTACTTCATTGCTATGGAAAGATTAACGACCCTCAGATTGACTATGGTGTTGCAATGCAATACAACTCATCAATAGGAAGAATCCTTGTCGCATATACGGGTGTCGACAATTCAAAATCAAGGAGCGCAGATGCAGTAGACTTCTCAAAAGCATTTGAATCTATTGAAAACGTTCTGAAATAAAACAGGGCTATGTGGATACTCGCATTGATATGCGCAATCTGTTGGCTTGGGCAAGCATTAAAGGAGGGTGGAAAAAACGAAATAAAAAGTTTTTCTGACTCGCACCGCCAATAAACAAAGAGGATACGCCATTCCCCGCACCCCTTGTGAAGATGAGCCGTTGCCAGCAGTGGTGATGGCTCATTCTTGTGCATTAGATTGATCCTATATTTGTAACTTAATATAATAATCATTTCAATGATATTAAGGGGTCAATGTAGAAAGTAGGTTGTTAAATACTGGTTATGCTTTAACTTTGTGGGATGAAATATGAGCATGTACTGAGAACGGTTTTTCCGGAGGTTATCACAGAAAATTTCGAGTTTACCAGATGCGAGGAGTCATCCGATCGTCTTGACTACTGGCTGGATGAGCGCGGATATATGTCACGCGAGGATTATAAGAAAGGTACAGTCCGCGAGTACGGCTTTACCGATGAGCGTGTAATACAGGACTTTCCAATACGGGGTAAGGCAGTCTATCTACATGTCCGACGGCGTAAATGGCGTGATACTGAGGACGGAAGCATTTTCACATATGACTACGATCTTGCGGAAGAAGGATCTCGCCTGACACCGGAGTTCGTGGCTTTTTTAAAAGAGGAAGATTGAGTCTACGCCGGAAAGCATCAGTTCAATAGGTGCACATTATGGTGTCAACGGAGCCAATCTGTCACGGCAATACAAAGAGATTTTCAGTGATTACCGACAGTGGAGACAGCTCGGACATGCTGACCAATATATCATTTATCCTCAAAATGTTGGCCCTAATCTTGCCATAGACGAGTCATCGCTCAGTTGCGGCGAGCTCTACACATTTGTGACAAACCGGGATGCGCATGGAGGAAAGGGGGCGCTTGTGGCCGCAATAAGGGGAACGAAGGCCGAGACTGTCATTGCCGTACTGGATAAAATACCGTTGGCCAGGCGTAAAACTGTCAGGGAGATAACGCTAGACCTGTCATCGTCAATGATGCTTATCGCGCGTCGGGCATTCCCTAAAGCTACAGTCACCAACGACCGGTTCCATGTCCATAAACTATACTATGATGCCATAGATGAGTTGCGCATATCACTGCGTTGGATGGCAAGGGACATTGAGAATGAAGAAATAGAACGTTGTCGTAAAGCCGGGATTCCTTATGTGCCGTTCCGATATGACAACGGCGACACACGCAAGCAGTTGCTTGCCAGAGCAAAATACATACTGACCAAGCATGCTTCCAAATGGACAAAGTCGCAGCGGTGGAGAGCTGACATAATATTTGAATTTTACCCCGAACTGAAAAGGGCATATGATCTGGCCATGGACCTAACTGACATCTTCAATCAGAAGGTGGATAAGGATACAGCACGGCTGAATTTGGCACGCTGGTACAATAAAGTTGATGAAATGGATGGAGGACAGTTCCGTACGGTGACTGAGACATTCCGTAACCACTACGATACTATTCTTAATTACTTTATCAATCGCTCTACCAATGCCGGAGCTGAATCTTTCAACGCAAAGGTAAAGGCATTCCGCAGTCAGTTCCGGGGAGTGACAGACATACCTTTCTTCCTTTTCAGACTCTCAAAACTTTGCGCCTAAAAATAAATTCTCACTCGGGTAGTGTTTTAACGGGTCAATGTAAAAAGGTGGTTGTTAAAATCAGGGCAAAGATAATTAACTTTGTGTCATGAAACAATGGCAAGTATTGAAAACGGTATTTCCGGAAGTCATCACGGAAAATTTTGA
>JAAVFD010000024.1 GCA_014800945.1 Barnesiella sp.
GGCATAGCCCTGTGCGCACCAGTAGTCAGGATCCGGTCCCTCAAATTTGGTCAGACCTGAGCTCCATTTGTTGCCCATTCCGAGCATATTGAACAGGCCGATGTAGCGAGGTGCAGTACCGGCGGTTTTGCCGTAGGGGCTCCATGCTATAAGCACCGGCACTTTATCCCCCTCCTTCATATCAGCAGGAAGATAGATGTCGGTGTAGATTGTCACGCCGTCGCGCATCTTTACAGCCACGTCCTGCAACATGCGCAGGTCATGCTTCAGAGGGGAGCAGGCCAGGTGTAATTGTGTGCCTGCTTTCAGGATACGGTTGCCGGGGTTGAACTTACTCATCACGCCATGAACCACAGCGTCATCGACATACGGATATGCCGGTTTGAAGATCATCTTTTCGCAGATTTTTTCCATATTATTTTTATTTATCGTTCTATTTTATTCTTTAGATTTAACGCAAAAATACAAAGTATGTTAGAAAGCGACTTAGGCAATATCGGGGCAATATTGAGTAAATTCGCATATACAGTAAAGATGTGTCTAATAGCTATGTTTAAGATTTATCTAAACATAGAATCAATTATGAGGGTGTTGCAAAACTAATAATTTGGCATAATCCCGGTCATGTACTCGTCCAAGGTATTGCAACACCCCATAAAAAATAGCTTCTGACAATATCTATTTGATTGTTACGTTATATCATATTTGTCAAATTCAATTATGATGAATCAAGAAGAACACAGGTTCAACTGGCAAGTACAAGATTAGTTATTTGTCGGAAGAAGTCAGTCTTCGGGTTCAAAAAAACGAGTTTTCCCTTGATCGTTGGTCTTGTTTTCTTATTTTTATTTGGCTTTTAATATAGTTCATTAATAAAAAAATCTATTAATTTTGCACTTAGAAGATGCATGATTGGCGTAATCAAATTCTTTCCTTTAGTAATTAAATTAATCACTCACATGAAATATCTACTTCATAAATTATTGATAGTTTTTTTTGTTATTATCGTTGTAAGCAGTTGTAAAAACGATAAGATTCAGCTAATAGAATCTCAGAACACAACTCTTTTATCAAAAGTTGATTCTCTAAACAATGTCAATGAGCAGCTATCAAAACAACTTGCCGCCACTAAAATCGCCTTACAGCAAGCATATGATGACAACAGTCGTCTTTCATTTACCGCATTACAGCGTCTTCAGAAAATCAATCAACTCAAAAACTCTAAAGAATATAATGAAGCAAAATCAGAAATTAGAGAACTGGTTCGTCTCTTTCCTAAATCTGAGCAAGCTTCTTCAGCAAAAGAAATATCTGACGCGATAGAAAAAGCCATCAAACAAGAAGAACTTGCTCGTAAGGGGGCAGTCGTGAAAGTTTACCGAACTGTTTTAGGCATTACATTAGGAGACTCAGAGAATCAGGTTTTTGCGACATTGCGGAAGAATGGGTTTCAGCCACAGCATGAAAATGGAGGTTTACTCGTCAATGGTAATATAAAGTTCGAAAACCTTCCATGGGAGTATATGGGTTGTGATTTTATCAATGGAAAACTCTCTGCCATCACCTTATCTATGAATTGTAAAAATCCTCAGAGAACTGAACACATGTATGAGCGTGGCTATAATACTTTTACAAAGAAGTTTGGCAACTATAACGAGAAAACTAATGATTACACGTATTGGGAGGCATTTAATACTAGTATAGAGTTATATCATAGTGAAATTACTAATGTTCTTTATATTAAGTTTGAGGATAAATAGTTGACAAAAATGATATGTCCATAGTATATCTCGTTTAAATCCGGATGTTCATAGTATTAGGATAAAGTATTGTTTTAGTGAAGAATTATATTAAGTGACTCTACTAACTCTTTGTTTTTTCTATTTGCATATCGCACATAGGATGAAAATATTAAGATGGGGAGTCATCTTTGAATCTATTAATCTGTAGATATCACTAACCTATATGTATATCGTCTTATTAAGTTGAATGATTTGATAATACACTCTTGTTTTTCATCCTTGCCTTCTTATAATCTTCTGTTAGTCTTCTGAAGAATATATACAGTTAACTATTTTTCGTTAAAATATCATTAATTGCAACCTAATTAAAATCTTAATCAGATTGTATCGTTTTGCTGCATTTGCATTATTCAATCAAGATGAATCAACAAGAAACATTAAATTTTGCTTTACCAATAAGAAAAAGGCGAACAGAGTGCTTGAGATATCATGTGTAGCAAAATTATGGAACAGAATGGCTGCCGTGTTAATCTCATCGGTTACTTGCCATGGGATAATTGCGACCGGATGTAGCTGAAGTTAAGCTTATCAACGGAAATCACATCAAGGGACATTGCATTGAATCGTATTTATCATATAAAAGCCTATTAACTATAAATATATGGCTCTCAGACTCATAAAAATATGCGTTCGGGACTTTGGGGCTGAATGATTGGTTTGGGGGTGTTTTACTAATTGAGTATCTTTGCAGCCGTTTTCAGAAAAAAATGTAATTTATGAGTTTAGCAGGTGCTGTAAAGACTTTTAGAATCAGGCTCAAGAATTTAACCTCCATGCAGACCTTTCCGGTGCTTCTGGCACTGTCTGCATCTCACATGCTCAACGATTTGCTTCAATCGGTGGTTACTGCGGTGTATCCTATGCTTAAGGAGGATCTGAATCTTGATTTTGCCCAGATTGGCATAATCACTCTTGTATATCAGATTGCGGCATCCATATTTCAACCGGTTGTCGGTTTTGCCTTCGATAAGCGACCTTTCGCATACTCATTGCCGGCGGGCATGGTTTCAACCAGTGTGGGTATCGCTCTGTTCGCCTATAGCAATAGTCTGCCGGGAATACTGTTAGCTGTTTTTCTAATCGGCATAGGTTCTGCTACTCTGCACCCTGAATCCTCGCGCATAACATCTCTGGCAGG
Source organism: Barnesiella sp. (assembly GCA_014800945.1). GTDB lineage: Bacteria > Bacteroidota > Bacteroidia > Bacteroidales > Muribaculaceae > Paramuribaculum. The sequence continues at coordinate 2,941 of JAAVFD010000024.1, forward strand.
GAGAGAAAGGCGTGGCTTTGCCCAGTCAGTTTTTCAAGTAGGCGGCAATTTCGGCGGTTCAATAGGTCCTTTAGCGGTTGCGCTTATTGTAACTCCTCACAACCGTCACTATGTGCTTTGGTTCCTTCTTTTCTCCACCATTGCCTTCGCCGCCATGCGCCCTATTGTGAGATGGTATAAGAATTATCTTAATGAAGCAAAACTGCATCCTGAGTCACATAAGAAAAAACTCGCTCTGCCACTATCAAAGAAGAGAACCACCTTTGTTATCTGCGTGATTATGGTGCTGATATTTTCAAAATACGTCTATATGGCGTCACTTTCAAGCTACTACACTTTCTACCTCATGGAGAAGTTCGGTGTGTCCATGAAGATGTCTCAGATCTATCTCTTTATCTTTGTGGTTTCAACAGCTGCCGGCACACTGGTCGGAGGTCCAATTGGCGATAAGTACGGACGTAAACTGGTGATATGGTGCTCAATTCTCGGCTGCGCTCCCTTTTCATTGCTGCTCCCACATGTGTCGCTTCCTCTCACTGCCGTGCTTAGTTTCTGTGCCGGTTTTATGCTTTCATCGGCATTTCCTGCCATTCTGCTATACGCTCAGGAACTGTTACCCACAAAACTTGGAATGATATCCGGGTTGTTCTTTGGTTTTGCATTCGGCATAGGCGGCATTGCATCTGCCGTACTCGGCAAATTTGCAGACAGTTACAGCATTGAAACCATATATAATGTTTGCGCCTACATGCCTCTGATGGGAATTATCGCCTGTTTGTTGCCAAACCTGAAAAACCGCGAAATTCCAAAGTGATTGTCCCATAAAGTCTAACAGATTTTTTGCTCCATTCAACCAACATGGAAATCAGAAATTTGGCATACACTGATTTTGACACTCTGTTCCGTGACTTCGAGAATGCTTTTTGCGATTATGCAATTCATTTCAGCAAAGAGGAAGTTCGGTCAATGCTAACGAGGCGAGGATTTGCTCCGGAACTGTCATTCGCTGCCTTTGATAAAGAGGAGATTGTGGCGTTCACTCTAAACGGAATCGGTGACTTTCGCGGAGTTGCCACCGCCTACGATACAGGCACCGGAACTGTCAAAGAGTACAGAGGCAGAGGTCTTGCCGGAGAAATATTCAACAAATCATTGCCCGCTCTAAAAAAAGCCGGGATAAAACAATATCTGCTTGAGGTGTTAAAAGACAACCACAAGGCGATAAACATTTATCGCAAAATGAATTTTGAAACTACACGCGAATTTGACTGTTTCCGACAAGATATCACTTTAATCAAAAATCAGAATTCAACCGGTGCGGATATACCTGTAAGTATCAGGATTATAGATAGCTCAACGGTCATAGGCGCAATGTCTTTCCGTGACTTTGAGCCTTCTTGGCAAAACAGCTCCGAATCCATTAAGAGAGGCTTTGCCGGACTCACCGGCTTGGGGGCTTTCACAAATGATACACTTGTCGGATATTGCGTTCTTGACCCCCAATCAGGCGATATCGCTCAAATAGCCGTGAGCAAAGAATACAGGCGTATGTCTATCGGCTCGCAGTTACTCCGCCAAGCTGTAACTCTCATGAATACCGATTTTGTAAAGGTACTGAATGTGTCTGCGGACTACCAGCCATTGCACCACTTTCTCAGCCACCATAATATTGACTTGTCAAGCAGACAGTTTGAAATGATTCTTCCGCTCTAATTTTTTACCTTTATGATAATTGAAACAGAACGCCTTATACTTCGCCCCTGGCAAGAGGCCGATGCCGAAGCGCTTTATAAGTATGCCTCAGACATCCGGGTATGCCGGATGGCTCTGTGGCCTCGTCACACCTCTGTTGAAATGAGCCGGCAAGTTATATCCGACTTCTTTATCCCGAATCCCAACACATTTGCTATAGTTCTTAAAGAGACAAACGAGCCTATTGGATGTATTGGGCTTGTACCGACCGGAGATGAGCACTTCACTACCCTTACCAATGAACGTGAAACAGGTTACTGGATAGGATTTCCCTACTGGAACAAAGGCATAACCACGGAGGCGCTTAAGGCGCTGAGTGATTTCTGCAAAAGCATTCTTACCCTTGATTCGCTGCTAATTACAACCGATTGCAACAACATCGGCTCACAGCGTGTGGCTGAAAAATGCGGCTTTGAGCAAATCGGATTATTTGATCTTGACGGAAAGACCAACAAAGCCTACCGGCTGAAATTATAAAGGGGCATACCGTCATGAAAATCACGGAAATACGGGAATAGAATCGGCAGCTGAACCATCAAATATTTGGATGTGTTATACAAATGCACTATTTTTGCACTACATAATGATATAACTATGAATACAGCATCAGTAACAAGAAAACAGACCTCGTTTCGATTAAGTGAGAACTTGTTGAAGCGTCTCCAGATAGAGGCGAAGAAACATAATCGCAGTCTAAACAATCTTGTTGAGAGCGTGCTACTCGCTTTTGTCTCAGAAAAGCCGAATAATACAACCCTCGCTGCTATGAAAGAAGCCGAGACGGCAGAAAATTTAGAAACGCTCGACCTATCAAACTTCCGCAGCTTCGTTGATTCTCTATGAAGACTCTGAAGATTACCACCCAGTTTAAGAAGGATCTCAAACGATATAAAAATCGGCCTAACGTTATAAAGAAATTGGAGCTTGTTCTTGGTTTGCTTCAAAATGAGTTGCCTATTCCTGAAGAAAACAAGCCTCATCCACTGACGGGCAATTATCGCGGACACATGGAATGCCATGTAGAAAATGACACGTTACTGATATGGTGGGATAAGGAATCCGACATAATCAAGCTTGTGAGATTCGGCACACATTCCGAATTGTTTTGACGGAAGCTCAAGTAACATTAAAAATAACGACTCGGTTACTTTTATAGGTAACCATGCCTTTGATTCTGGCTGTGAGGTTATCCGTAAATAAATATGGTAAAACAGAGTACGGAATTCCGTCTCTGTACTTACTACCAAATACCTGCCTTTCAATAAGGGGTCAATGTAAAAAGGTGGTTGTTAAAATCAGGGCAAAGATAATTAACTTTGTGTCATGAAACAATGGCAAGTATTGAAAACGGTATTTCCGGAAGTCATCACGGAAAATTTTGA
>JAAVFD010000025.1 GCA_014800945.1 Barnesiella sp.
GTCAATGCTTTCTCTTATTTCACTCGTGGCTATATTCCCGTAAGTGCTCGTGCAAACTCAAAACTTCACACGAGTACCAAAGGTGTAATCCAATGGGAAAAGACAGCGTATTATCCATCGAGAGTGTCTGCAAAAATCCCAGTAGAACAATTCATAAAAGAAGAGATATGAAAGCAAAACTTAGAGGAACAACAGGTGCATACTTTGACGTAGAGGAAGTTAATGCAATCCTCGTCAAAGATTCCATTCCGTTCGTGCGATACTATGCAGATGATGAGGGTACAATCTACGATGAACAGCAGCTTGAATTTGAAACCTATTCACCCAAAGAGATAACGATTGAGGGCTGGGTTCTCCGAGACGATAACAATAAAATAGGCATATATTGCGACAAGCCGACTTGTGACGAGGATGGCTATTGGGATTTAACGGGAGAAAGTTATGAGTTATTCCCCGACATTACACCTGAGACCGAGCCAAAACGATATAAAATAACCATAACACCAATAGAAGAATGACCAACACCCTACTAATCATCATCGCCGTGCTGTTAGCCGTACGGATAGGATAAGAAAAAAAGGAGATCACATAATTATGTGATCTCCTCAAAAATCGTGAATACTTATTACTTAACCGTATGTGAACTATAATAGGTTAATTATCTTTTACTTGCTCGTCAATTATCCGTTTTAGCGTCTCACGTGGATTCGCAGACTTAAGCAACCCCATAATTAAGGGATTATCTATAAAGATTACTTTTACATTCCCCTTAGATTCCCGAACTGCTTCAATATATGCTGTGCGAGCAAACGCAGATGTTGTAAAAATAAACCCTAATTCAGCAAGACCATTTGTGGCTGTTAGCTTATTCTGGAAAACAATAAAATCATTCTTATCAACTTTTTCAGAGGGCTTATTTTTACACTCTATTAAAATATACTTCCCAAATTTCGATAAAAAATTGTCATCAATATCATTGCGCACAATTAAATCTACCTCATTTAATGACTTATCTTTCACCCTCTTTAGGATTTCAGAGAAGCCTATATTCTGGAAAAGAAGTGCTATAAAGTTTTCAAATCTTTGACCCTTGCGATAGGTATCCTCCTCATCCTTGACCTCTGAATATAGATTGATTAGAGCTGAACTAATCTGCTGGGGATTCTCATCCAAATCGTTATAATACTGTTCAATAATCACCTTTAACTCAGTTTTCCATTCAGTATAGTCAACTTTCTTATCCATGAAGCCAAGGATATTTCCGCTTTTCATTAGAGAAGTTATCTTACCGTAGTATTCAGGAATAAATTTCGACACAAAAAGAATTTTTGTGAAAGGGTTTATTGCAACAATTTCTTCAGCAAGGCTAATCCCATCAAAACTAAATCCATCCATCCTTATATCAAGAATAGCCAGATTATAGAACTTATCCTCTATAGTCGATTTTATTTCCTCTTCCGTGGACGCAGTGAAAACTGTTGAATATGCGACTTCTGCACGAATATTTTTGGCTAATGCATCAGCCTGCACCTTTTCATCATCAATTATCAGTATCTTTCTTGGAACCATCTTTAGGAAATTTTAAAGTAAATACAGTAGAATAATTATCTTGATTTCGTGATACAGATATATCACCGCCAATTTCATCACATAAGTATTTCGCGTGAAATAATCCTATCCCATTCCCACCCGTTGTGGTAAAACCATATTCAAATATTGACTCAATATTATCATCTGGAATACCACAACCGTTATCCTTCACATCTATAACACAAATATCATTTTCAATGCTTGCATTTATAGCTATCAGCTTATCAGAATGTTTACCTCTCAAAGCTTTTTGAGCATTTATAACCAAATTATGAATTAGCTGTAATAGTGCTTGAAAGGGTTGCGTAATCTTTTCCTTATTATCACGGTCAAAACTCGTTTTTACTGTGATATTCTCAGCATTAGAAGATTCTCGGACAAAAATCTCAACTGCTGTTATCAACTCAGATAACAGGAAAGTTTGAGAAGGGCTATACAGAATAAGTTTACCTAAATTTACGAGAGTATCATTAAGATTATGTACTGACGTTCTTAATGTTTTTATGATCCCTTCATCTATATCACCCTCCAACGTTTCTATAGTTGCTGAAATGTTTTGTATTGCATTCCCCATATCATGCCTTGCGAACTTGGCAAGATAATCCATATGCTTAGTATTGGAGGCTATTACTGCGTCCAATGCTTTTTTATTCAACTCTACTTTTCGCGTCAAATTCTCAACCTTCCTCTTAAGTGTCTCAAGCGGAATATGACGAGTAGGCTGGTATCTTTTAGATTTAGCACACATTAGGCGTATCGTTTGGTCACAAATATAACGCACTACAGTCATAAATTTCAAACGCAACCACACAAATTTACTTATTTTTAACACAATCGCACCCCACCTAATGAACACCTCCTTTCAGCGCACCACATCCTCCGACGAGTGGTACACACCACCCGACATCATAGCAGCTCTGGGCGAATTCGACTTAGATCCATGCGCACCAAGCCGACAATTCTACACCGCAAAGGAGTGCTACACCAAAGCCGATGACGGACTAAGGCAGCCGTGGTTCGGACGCGTGTGGTGCAACCCACCCTACAACCGCCAGCTTATCGCTCCCTTCATCCGAAAGATGGCGGAGCACGCCAATGGCGTGGCTCTTATCTTCAACCGCATAGACATTGCCCTCTGGCATGAAGTTATCTTCCCCACCGCCACCGCGATGCTCATCCTCCGGGGACGGCTTCGCTTCATCCGCCCCGATGGCACTCAGGGCGATGCCGCCGGCTGTGGCTCCGTCCTCGTCGCGTGGGGTCAGCTAAACGCCGAAGCCCTTGCTAATTGCGACCTATCAGGCAAATTTTTACCGCTCAAGCCGGGCTAATCCCCCGGCTTTTTTTATTTCTTTTTTAGCAGCTCAAATCCTTTGTCCACCTCTTGCTGTAATACTTTGGCATAAATTTGCGTGGTAGTAATATCGGAGTGAGCAAGCATTTTACTCACAACCTCAATCGGGACACCCTTATTCAACGCCCATGTTGCGAATGTATGCCTACCCATGTGCATAGTCAGATTCTCTGTTATTCCTGCTGCCGCAGCTATACCCTTCAGATACATATTTGCTTTTTGATTGGTGATTCTATCCATATTATACTCATACTTTCCAAGAATCGCCTCAGCCTCCGGCAATAGCATGAGCTTGTATTGAGTGCCTGTTTTCTGACGCTTGTCAATGAGCCATAACGAATCACCACTCTGCCTAACATCATCTTTTGATATTCTAATTATATCCGCATACGCAAGCCCCGTATAACACGCCAACAAGAACATATCTTTAACAAATTCAGCCATACCGACAAGGCTTAATGACTCTATCGCTGCGCGCTGATCTTCACTCAAAAATTTTCTCGCTTCGGTCTTGCCACGTGATATTTTCACTCCAGCATAAGGAGATTCAGATATTAAGCCTTGAATTATTCCTCGGTTGATATACACTTTGAGGGCTTTATGGTGAGCATGAATAGCTGATTGTTTATTTAGCCTTTTATGAAGATACTCATCAAAGGCTGTAATATTCTTTAGGGTTAAATGCTTGAAAGACGAGATAACACCCCATTCTTGTAAAATATGTAGCGTGGACTTATGAGATCTAATCGTATTAGGTCTAATATCCTTGCGCCTATCAATCTCAGCCTCCATCCAATCAATGAACGATATAGATGGCTTCTTGTTCGGGTTCGACAACTTCTCTATACTAAACTCTGTATCAGACGTTACGCGCATATATCGCTCGTAAAGTTCTTGGATTCTCGTGTTGAGTTCCACCGCAGCAGGATGATTCACAACCCTACCTTGATACCACTGATCCTTTCGTACCCTTACGCCAGTAGAATATCTGCGCCTCACACCATCGGAATAAACCTCAATTTCAACAGTACCATTTGATGTTTTAGACGCTTTCGCCTTGCGGTCAAACAAAATTTTTACTGTAGTTGCCATGAAAACAGAATATAATGAAAGTTTTGTGTCCTTTTTTGCTCCCCAAAAAAGTGACACAAAAAAGTGACACAAAATTATGGAATTTCGCGGAAAATAGCGCATATTGACGGAAAATTTTACCCCATTGTTGAACTCCGCCAAGTAGCTATAAACCCACGCCTTACACCATAACACCCTATCCCCCAAGATAATACAAAAGGCAGCGTGAAAGCTGCCTTAGTATTCCCGTGGGGAGTCGAACCCCAATCGTTGGAACCGGAATCCAATATTCTATCCATTGAACTACGGGAACATGAATTGTACTGAGATTATCATCTCAATTTTCCACGGCAAAATTACTCAAATTTGCGTAAATTTGCAAAAAATAAGGAAAATGAAGGTTAGAATAGAACCGGGTTGGGCTGAACAGCTGAAAGATGAGTGGGATAAGGAGTATTTTATTTCACTAACAGATTTTGTTCGCGCTGAATATGCAAAAGGTCAGGCATTCCCTCCTGCCGGTAAGATTTTTGCAGCTTTTGATTCATGTCCTTTTGATGATGTAAAGGTAGTTATACTGGGGCAGGATCCATATCATGATATCGGTCAGGCTAATGGCTTATGCTTTTCTGTTAATCCGGGAGTTGCCATTCCTCGTTCTCTTGTGAATATTTTCAAGGAAATCTCTTCTGACACAGGCAGTCCAATGCCGACAAACGGTGATTTGAGCCGCTGGGCTAAACAGGGTGTTTTCTTACTCAACTCTACTTTAACCGTTGCTCCTCATAGAGCCGGAAGTCATCAAGGTAAAGGATGGGAGGAGTTTACAGATGCCGTTATAAGACAACTTGCCGAAAAGAAAAGCGGATTAGTTTTTATTTTATGGGGGGCATACGCTGCTAAGAAAGGAGAGTTTATTGACCGGAGGCGTCACCTTGTGCTTACCTCTCCACACCCCTCACCGTTGAGTGCTTCACGAGGATTTTTCGGAAATCATCATTTTACATTAACCAACGATTATCTTAAAAAACAAGGAAAGGAACCTATTGTATGGTAGCAAAATATACACTTCAGGAACGCATTGAGCGAATGAAGGAACTTAGAAAACAAGGATATATATGCTCTCAGTGTGTGGCTATGGTGTTTGACGATGTTCATGGTTTGTCACCGGAAATAACCGAGCGACTCACCGCCGGTTTTGGCGGAGGAATAGGAGGTTCAGGTGAAGTGTGTGGAGCTGTCAGCGCTATGGTAATGTTGGACGGAGGCGTCAACTACTCAACTCCGGCAGAAAAACAGAAACTTTACAGCCATGTGAGAGATTTGTGCCATAAGTTCAAAAATAGTAATGGTTCACTTCTCTGTCGCGATTTGCGTGTTCCGGGTAAAAAAACGTGTAATGAACTAATAGAAGAGGTTATAACCGAATGCCACAATGAATTCTTTGGCTAAAGTCCTGTTATTCTGTTTATTCTTTATGTTATTCTCCACAGCTGCTGGAGAAGGGATTGACACGAGGCAACGCTGCCTGTCACCCGATTTCAAAACCCTCAGTGTTCTCATTAATGGCAGGAATGATTTACCTCCGGTCCTCATAGCCGGGAGCAATGACGTACTTACAATCAGTTTTGATGAACTGAGCACCGATGCCAGCTATTTGAGGTGGAGTCTTACTCACTGCGATGCTGACTGGCAGCCGGAAAATATTTCAGACTTTGAGTTCACAGATGGATTAAATGAGGCTTCGGTTGATGATTATGAATTTTCGCGAGCGACTCTCACACACTATGTTCACTACACAATCACATTACCGGACAAAAGAATGCCGATTAAGTTATCCGGAAACTATCTTTTGAAGGTGTATGAAGAATATAAACCCGATAATCCATTATTGCAGGTTCGTTTTTCTGTTGTTGACAACAGTATGAAAGTTAATGCTCAAGTTTCGCCACGCACTGATATTGACTATATGGGTCAACATCAACAGCTTGACATTACTGTTGATACAGAAGGCGCGGATATTAGAAACCTTTACACCGACCTGACCACTGTAGTCTGTCAAAATTTGGGGGATTCCTCACCTGTTAAACTCACTTCTCCGTCAATGGTAAGCGGTAAAAGGGTTAGTTACAGTCATCTGCGTCCCCTTATATTTCCTGGTACAAATGAATATCGACGGTTTGAAACAGTCTCAGTCTCATATCCAGGGATGGGTATTGACCGAATCGGGCACTCTACTGACGGTTATTTCGCTGACTTATTTATTGATTCACCGAGATATAACACCGGTTATACTTTTGATCAGACCCAGCACGGAGCATTCACGGTCAGAGAATATGGCTCTTCAGCCGGTGACACTGAAGCCGAATATATCACTACAAATTTCCGATTGGAAAGCCCAAAACTTCCCGTTGAAGTACATATTGACGGAGCACTTACCTCATTTGCTCAGGATTCTTCCACTCTGATGAAATACAATCAGATTACCGGATGTTACGAGAAAAGCCTGTTTCTCAAGCAGGGAACTTATGATTATAGATACGTTACTCTTGATCCCCACACAGGTAAAGTTTCTACAAAGCTGACCGAGGGTAATTTTTGTGACACATCAAACAGATACCTTATATATGTTTACTACCGCATTCCCGGTGAGCGGTTCGACCGTCTGGGAGGAGTAACATGCGCTGAACTTCATAAATAGAAAAATGACTGAAGAAGAAATTATGCTACAGATTGGAAATACACTTGTGAGCCTTGACCTTGCGGAAAGATTCTTTTGCTGCGACTTAGACAAATGTCTGGGACAATGCTGCATTGAAGGAGATGCCGGAGCACCTATTACAACCGAAGAGTATAAGAAACTCGAAGAAATAACACCATCTCTTATGCCGGAACTACTTCCCGCTGCTATAAAGGTAATAGAGGAAGACGGGGTCGGATATACCGATGAGGAAGGCGATCTTGTTACTTCTATTATTGATGGCAAAAACTGTGTATATACCTGCTATGCTTCCGGAGGCAAATGTCTCTGTGCGATAGAAAGAGCTTACAGACAAGGCAAATGTGACTTCAGAAAGCCCATTTCATGTTATTTATACCCCCTTAGATTAACGGAATATCCCACTTTTACCGCAATAAACTATCATCGATGGAAGATTTGCCGTAGTGCTGAGATAAACGGTAAAGAGCTCGGTATAAGACTATACCAATTCATGAAAGAGCCACTGATTGAGAGATTTGGCAAGGATTGGTATGATGAACTCGCAGAAGCCTGCGAAGCCTACCTCGCTGAACAAAATAATCAGTTATAAAGAAGCATATCGGCTAAAGTACGAGCTATCTCTTTGTCAGTCAATCCTTTTTTTGCATACGATTCCACCAGAGAGAGAAACTCCTCACTCTTGTAGTCATATTTAGGCTTTCGCCCTCTTTTAGATTTGCCCTGACTCTCAGCCATAATGTTAAATTTTACGTCTTTTTAATCGTTATATTAAATTTATTTGCTATATTTGCAGTATAAATTTGTGAGAATGTACTGCGCCTTGCGTATAGCATATAGCCGTCGCTCACAGATTTTTTTATTTTATCCTATCAGTTACAGAATAAAGATATCTGATTTTCTGCATCTTTCCCTTTGAAACTCTTGTCTCTTCCGCCACATTCAGAAATACGTGATTACTGCGTAATCTCGCCCTGAAGTAATGAAAGCCGGTGATTCTATCCTTTCGCTGTTTTGACAATCCACTGCTACCGACATAAGTTGATGAAGCGAGCAA
>JAAVFD010000026.1 GCA_014800945.1 Barnesiella sp.
GCTATACGCAAACCGCGACCAACCTCCTGACGTTTGGTGGTGGTTGAATTGCTGTGGCGTAGGGTACATATCTGAAACACATTCGGATTATCCCAACCCTCGCGCAAAGCGGAGTGAGAGAAGATAAAGCGTGTCGGTTCGTCGAAACTCAGCAAACGCTCCTTATCTCGCAAAATAAGTTCGTAATCCGATTCATCTTCTGATACATCACTTTTCCTGACGGTTTTGGAATCAACCATTCGTCCTGACTTCTTGTCAATGGAGAAGTACCCTCGGTGTGTCTGATAGGGAGCGAATCGGCGCAGATACTCGTTGTAATCTTCATCAAAGATATGGAATTCTTCATTGACAAGTCTGGCATACTCTTCCTCGAAAATCTGTTGGAACACGCCTTTGACCGGCTCGCCATTCTCATCATACTTGCGATACTTCGCCACTTCGTCAATGAAGAATAGCGACAGGCACTTGATTCCTTTCTTGAACAACTGACGCTCTTTCTCGAAGTGAGCCTTGATAGTTTCGCGTATCTGCACGCGCGGCATGTGCAGTTCGTTAGATTCACCAACAATTTCACCCTTGCGCAGAGTAACGCCGTTTGTGAAAGTCACATATCCAAGGGGATGAGCAGTATTGCCGGGATTGATTTCGGCAATATCGTAACCTCGATATTCTTCAAGTTCGTTCGATGCGATGAACAGCGAGTCACCGACACCGAGAGTTTTGAAGTGACGTCGAGGCTCACCGGCAGCATTTTTAACTTCGATGGATATTCTTGCCATAGGCGGCTTAGTCGGAGACAGAACGATGTCATCGAGATACATATATCCGTTTGTACCACGAAGGTTTTTCAGCTCAAATCCGACAACTTTTATGCGCTTTACAAGACGCTCACGGTATGCATCGAGAGCATCCAGAGCATATACCGTATCGTGCTTTGTGCGGTGAGTAGCCGAATAATTCAATACAAATAGTGGGTTGAATCTTTTGAGAGCTGCCTGCGTTGCCACACCTTCCATCTTCTGCGGCTCGTCCATAATGATTATCGGGCGGTTAGCAGCAATTACGTCAATCGGTCGGCGAGAAGCAAACTCATCACGCTTTGAGTAAATAATACGGCTTTCCTTTGAGCGACTTCCTTCTTTTAGTGAAGTGGCAAAAGCCTGAGTGTTAATAATCATCACATTCAGACCGGCATCCTGAGAGAACTGGTCGAGCTGATTGAGATTCGAGCTGTTATATATGAACCAACGCGCTTTCTTTCCGTACTGCTCCATGAAATGGTCTTCAAGCATACGGAAAGACTTAGCCACTCCCTCGCGGATAGCGATACTCGGCACAACAATAATGAACTTCGACCAACCATAGAGTTTGTTGAGTTCAAACATCGTCTTGATATAAACGTAAGTCTTACCGGTACCGGTCTCCATCTCGACATCAAGGTTGACGGCACCCAAGCCGTCGATCTTACTTAGAGACTTAGAAAGCGGCACACCTGCTGTAGTCTGAACAGAATGAAGATTTTCAAGTAACTGCTTGGACGAAAGTTCCACATCAGCATTGCGGTAGCCGCCATCATCACCCTCGAAGCGAATAATGCCGGAATCTCGTTTACCGAGGTCTCGACGAGATTTTGAGGAGTCACGGTTAGGTTGACCGGTGAATATGGCTGTTGTATTATTGACAGCCTCGGTCTGATAACCTTGTATCTTAAACTTGAACTTCATTGCGTTGCTCCTCCTTTCTGCAATAAGAATAGATGTTTTTGCATCTCAATCTCCTGACGCAGCTCTTCTTCGGATGGCAGGACGGTCAGATATTTTGACGCAAAAAGCTGCTTGCTACCATTAAGCATAGAATATTTTGCAATGTCCTCGCTTGTTTCTGCACAAAGCAATATTCCAATGGTTGGGTTATCCCCTTGAGTACGTTTCAGGTCGTCATACATACGGACATACATATCCATCTGTCCCACATCTTGATGCGTTATCTTTGTCGTCTTCAGGTCAATCAGAACAAAGCATTTCAGCAAGTAGTTATAGAACACAAGGTCAATGTAATAATCACCGGCATCAGTTACAATGTGCTGCTGACGTTCCACAAATGCGTATCCTTTGCCAAGTTCCATAAGAAACTGCTGGAGATGGGTGATAAGGGCGCTTTCAAGCTCACTTTCGGTATATGTGGCATCTTTTGCAATACCGAGAAATTCCGTAACTACCGGCGACTTTATATACTGTTCGGGAGAGATTGCAGTATTTTTATTCCCGGTAAGTTTCTTCATTTCTTCAGAGACAGCCTCCTTGTCAGAAGACGCTAACAGGCGGTGATAATATTGTGAGCCAACATTTCTTTCCAAAGTCTTTACCGACCACATTTGCTGTGCGGCTTCGTCCATATACCATAACCTTGCGGCCTCATTTTTCTCTCCGAGAATTGCCTGAATATGAGACCAAGTAAGATTTTGCAGACGCGTCTGCAAAATCTCTCTATCCGGGAAATAGATGTAGAGTTGACGGTAATAAGCCAATGCTCTCGGACTATATCCTTTGCCAAGGTCAAATGTGAGCTGAGCAGAGAGTTCTTTCAATAAGTTTGAACCATATTCAGCCCTAAATTCACCGTTTTGTTCCTCTTCAACAATACGTTTGCCTATTTCCCAACGCTCATCAATAATCGTTGCGTTGAGTTGTACTGCGGCTTTTGTGCGGTAATGATGCGATATTTCGCGTATATCTGCTACCAGTCTTGTTAATCCGACTTTACTCATATATCACAGGATTTTGCGGATGGTGTCGGGAGAATAATGCTTGAAAATCTGCTCGAAATTGTCAAGGACATTATCGTTGGCAGCCGACGCATCACGCATTACGAAGTATTGCGGCTTCATCTTGGCAATCTCATTGACGGTTGATTCGTTAACTTCGGTATCGAAAGTGGCAATGAGGTACGTGCCATCAACGAAGAACACCTTTTTGCCGTTGACATCCCGCTCTTCAATCTTGGCTGAGAGTTCGATGCCGAGCTCCGGCATCACTTGGAAAAGGAGGTCAAGCGGGGTGCGGTCAGACTTCACGTTGTCAACAAAATCAAGTGTACGTTGTTCATCAAATTCTTCGGGAGTGTAGAACACATCCTCCATATTCGACGAGTCAAGTTTGAGCACACGGAAGCCAACATCAAGGTCTTTAGCCTTGTCTCCGGCTTCTTCTTTGACTTTTTCTCCAGCGCGGCGTATACGTTCCTCTCCGATTTGGCAAATGTTTTCGTAGCCAGCCTTAAATTCATCAGACTCTACAGAACATCGTTCTGGAATCTGAACACAAATATATTTTACTTTTTTAGATAAGGATTTATTATATTGCATAGTAGCATCTCCGAGAGTGCCTGAACCCGAGAAGAAATCAAGAACTATATCGCCATCATCGAGTTGACATACTTCCTCAAAATATTTTAATAATGAGGAAGGTTTTGCAAATGGGAAAGGGATTCCAAGTGCTTTCAATTCATGTGTCGCATTTTGATTGATATGCCCTTCAATGAAGCTATTCGGAGTCGCCGATAGTTTTGAAATGACATCGTTCAAATATGTTTTAGTAAATGCATTCCATTTTGTCTCTTCTCCATTAGGTCCAACGACATTGGATGAACGTCCCTGCTTTATAACAATTTGGTCTTTTTTTTGGAGGTAAGATTGGTATGACCATCGCCACACTTTATCTTTTCCGCTATTTGGGACGACTGATGCTCCATCTGATAATTCGCTAGGAAAGACTTCACCGGGTGGAATAATGAAAGACCCGTCGGGACATTGGATGTAATATCGTTGGTTAGTACAGCCTCTCATAGGATCCAGACTTGTCATATAAAGTCTAACTAATTGATATCGTTCTCCTTTTCTTGGACCATCCTCTTCGATAAGATTATATGAGGAATAATTAATACCTCCGAAAAATGCAGGACAAACTTCTTTATTTTTAGCGAAAGTAAGGACATAATCAAAATTTGGAGCCCAATAATCGCCCTGGTTATTAGCCTTCTTAGAAATTCGACCAGCACATCCTAAGAAATTATCTGATCCAAATACGTCGTCACAAACCTTTCGCAGATTATGAACTTCATTATCGTCTATTGAAATAAAGATAACACCATCATCAGAAAGCAAGTCTCGAGCGACTTTCAAACGCGGATATATCATGTTGAGCCAATCGGTGTGGAAGCGACCGTTGCTTTCGGTATTGCGCTGCATGGGATCAAGGACTTGATTTCCGTCCTCGTCAAAGAGACCACTTGTTGCCTCGAAATCTTCCTTGCCCTGTGCAAAGTCATCGTTATAGACGAAATCATTACCTGTGTTATATGGAGGGTCAATGTAAATCATCTTGATTTTGCCAAGATAGTTCTCGCGGAGAACTTTCAGCACATCAAGATTATCTCCCTCTATATAGAGATTTTCGGTGTTCCAAAAATCCTTAGAGGCCTCGACATCCGGACGCAGTGTCTTATCTGTCGGTGTATTGGCAAGACGCGAAGCGGCACGCTTATCAGGCCATGTAAACTGATATCGTTCTTCGCCCTCGTCGAGCACGTCCTTTGACAATTCCGCACGGAGCTTGTCAAATTCAATGGCAAGTTCCGGCTTACCGTCTTTATTTAGTCGCTCAGTGACACATTGCGGAAACAATGCAGCTATCTTCGCCACATTCCCATCCACAGCGTCACCGCTTTTCATTTTCAGCTTTCCCATTATGTGATTTTATTATTTTATCTATATTAGTTAAAATGCTATCCACTTGTTCTTCATTAAGTTTTATTTGATCAACTTGTTTGGGAATCGCATTCAAGATTGTATCTAACTGTACTGGTTCTATTGATGTTTTTGAATATCGGGTCATTAGCCACGGAGAAATCAAGGCAATAATAAATGCAGAGATTATACCTATGCGACTTAGTATTGCATTTTCCCTATGTCTTTTCGCCTCAACTGTCTTAAAATCATTATCCTTATAATCACATAGAATAGAAGAAGGAATGACATAAGACCAATAATATGTGTTTAGAAAATCAAAGATACTGTTATTTTTTATTATCTCATCGTAATAACCTAACCCATGACTTTCCCAATTTTCCACATCGTGGTCTGAATGTCCTGAAAATTTACTCAAACCACAATCATAATCTTGATCAAAAAATATGAGATTATTTTGAAAAAGGAGTTTCAAAAATGCTATCTGTTCAAAAAATGATGCCTTTTTAATATTAATTTGTTGGAAAAAATCACTTGCGTCATCTCCCTTTGGGAGTACATATGTCGCTAAGAGTTGATTATCCTTATTTGAAAAATTTATAAAACAAGATGATGCGGAAAGATTAAAATCGTAAAAAAGGGAATGTAGCCAACATCCAGGTGAATCTAAGATAGAATGCTTATCTGCCTTAATATTCTCATATCCTCCCCGATAATTGTCTACTATCCGGCGCACTAACTCTTTCTCCGTTGAAGAAGCAGAATCTAAAATATTCATATTAAGTTACCTTTCAGTTTTTGAAGTTCAACGAATAGCTCACGCTTACGGCGTGGCTGTCTTGTGGCCTTCATCTGACGCTCCAATGCAGCAATCTGGCCTTCAAGTTTGGCGCGTTCTTCGTCAATCTTGATTTGTTCAGATAGGGAATTGTCCTCTTCTACGGAGAAATCACCGACTGAAGACACAATGTTTTCCCAAACAGAGTCAAGACTGAACCCTGACAGTGGCATAGTAACTTCATCAATCGCTCTCCACGGTGCCGTAAATAATTTCGAGTGATATGCGGCAAGCATTGCCTCGTCCTCGTAGCGCAGTAGATAAATAATGCGTTGAGGAATATATTGGGCAAGGAGAGTGATTGCCTTTGTATCGAAGTCGCGCGTTTTGAGTGAGACTTCCACAACAAATATTTCGTTCACATCGTTACCGGCAGCAATAGCAGGAACAGTGCGGGACGAAATCCAATTCACGAAGTCAAGACGTGACACATCGGCATTGAAACGCTCCCGTTGCGATGCGGTCCTGTCAAACCGCTTAAAGAGCTGAGCCTTTGGTAGCGGTCGCTTAACTTCGGCAGAGGATGGCAGCCCTAACATGGTTAGACAATATTGGATAATATATTTGTCAGTGTTTCCTTTGTTGTGATGTTCTTTCCTCGGCACAGAGCACTGCGAAGTTGATTCTCATTATTACATGGGTAGCCGAAATAAAATTCTCCACGATTTCCCTCTATCAAATAACTAATTATATCAAAATGATAATACTCTTTTATCCTTTGTAGGTGCCAAAATTCGAGCTTATCGCATTGAAGTAGTTCTACTATTTTATAAAAAGGATTGACGTTAGAATCACGACCAAAGCCATTACCGTCATAAATGCGGTGACAAATTCTTAATAGAAAATCCATTAATTCTTGTTTTTCTCTGAACTGCTCCGGTACAGTTTTTATCCAACAATATAAAATCGGGTCTATGGGTGTCTTTAATGATGGTGTGAAATATGCCATAACAATTTTAGTATTCTTCAAGAAAATAAGTTCACAATCGTCAATACGTGAACTATGTTACCATATCTGCAAAGATAATATATTTTTGTGGGATTTCGGAGGGTTATCTTGGTAGAGATTTCTGAGGAGATCGGGATGAGTGCAACCTTATGGGAAGGGAATGCGTTATAGATATACAAGGTTATAAAAGAATTTAATTAATTATTATGTGTTATGACAAGAGACGAATTTACCAAGTACGTGACAACTTTAGTTGAACGTTACATTGAAAATTTTGACAGCTTTGACAGTAACCCGCAGCTCAAGGTCATTCCCGCGACCCTGAATACCACTATTGTCAACGGTAGCGAGATGTTCAAGGATATTGAGTACTCCGACGAAGTGATTGAAAACGGTGCCAATACCGATGACCCTCAGATTGAGGATGTTCAGGATGATCAGGCACGCCGTAACCCGGAGTTCTACGCGGTGAAGAAACTTATCAAGAAAGAAGCTGACCATCATGCAAGTCCGGACGCTAAGGCTATTGCAGAGGTGATTGACATTTACTTCAAATAATGTATTTTTTGATTTTTTTAGCCGTCTCATAAAATAAAATGCACCTTTGAGGTGTTATTTATCTGAGCACCGTGCAAGATAGCTGGTATTTTAACTTAATATCTCGAAAAAATTTATTATCTTTGCACGCTAAAATCTCAGACAAAGCTAATGAGACAACTAAAAATCACAAAATCAATCACTAACCGCGAAAGCGCTTCTCTTGATAAGTATTTGCAGGAGATTGGTCGTGAGGAGCTTATCTCTGTTGAGGAGGAAGTTGAACTTGCGCAGCGCATTCGTCAGGGAGATCAGCGGGCGCTTGAAAAACTCACCAGAGCGAATCTGCGCTTCGTAGTTTCGGTGGCAAAGCAGTACCAGAATCAAGGACTCAGCTTGCCGGACCTTATCAACGAAGGCAACCTCGGTCTTATCAAGGCTGCACAGAAGTTTGACGAGACCCGCGGCTTCAAATTCATTTCCTATGCGGTGTGGTGGATTCGTCAATCTATTCTTCAGGCTCTTGCCGAGCAGAGCCGAATTGTGCGTCTTCCCCTCAATCAGGTTGGTTCTCTGAACAAAATCAGCAAGGCTCTCTCAAAATTTGAGCAGGAGCACGAGCGCCGTCCTTCACCTGAGGAACTTGCAGAGAGACTTGATGTGCCCGTTGAAAAGATTGCGGACACTATGAAGGTGAGCGGCCGTCACATTTCGGTTGACGCTCCGTTTGTTGAAGGCGAGGATAACAGCCTGCTTGACGTTCTTACCAACGATGATTCACCCATGGCTGACTCAACCCTTACTCAGGAGAGCCTCAGCAAGGAGGTTGACCGCGCTCTGCATCAGCTCCACGACAGAGAAAGAGAAATCCTCAAAATGTTCTTCGGAATAGGTTGCCAGGAGATGACTCTGGAGGAAATCGGAGAAAAATTTGACCTGACTCGCGAACGTGTGCGCCAGATTAAGGAGAAGGCAATACGCCGCCTTAAGGGACAAAAGAGCAAATTGCTCAAAACATATCTCGGTCAGTAAAAGTTATTTTTTTACAAGAAGTTATTCGGGAGACAGCACTTTAAGGTGTTTTGTCTCCCGTTTTTTATAAAAAAAGACTTCCGAGCCACTATACTCTATGGCAGACGCCAAAAGATTATTATTCCTTGCTGCGGCGTTCAACCCATTCGCATTCCATACGGTAGAAATCGGGAGCCGGTGCACCTCTCAGTTCGCTGTCAAAAAACGCTTTCCAGCGCTCATAGTACAACTCCTTGAGAATACCGCCCCACTCCCGGTGAGAGTAGTCATGCAGTCCCCCCCTATTAGCAGCAATGCTGTCGCCCCATACAGTGATTTGCATTGCGGCATTTCTTCTATATAACTCTTTAGCGCTATTATCATCACCGGCAAGCTTTCCCGCAGCGTCAAGCCAGGTATCAACTCTTGTCTCCGGGCGAAGACTAAGCAGCGAGTCTTGCTCAAGAATTAGGTTCAAAAACTCATCACTAAGAGCAATGAGCGAATCTGTACTGCCGCTCGCTTTAAGCTGTTCCATCTTACGCAACAACCTGTTACCCCGGTCAGCGTTTGCCTGACGGCGCACATCTATCGCATCATATTCATAATTGGAATTACCTGAGTACTTCTCAAACAAGCAGGCTGCCTTAGTTGTGCTGTCCGCATCATAAAACAGCTGTGACGAGCCCCATGTTGATGCACTTTTGGCATCCCAGCGCGGACGTGCACAGAAAAGCGACTCTACGGTGCCCTCTCCACGGTAGTCAACCGGTGCGTTATAAACGGTGGAATATAGCGCCTTCCATGCATTATCAACATCTGCCGCAACAGAGTCAAGTCCATATCTGGCACCCTGATAATCTTTGAGCCAGTCAATTGCCAGAAACTTATCTCTCCAAGGCAGCTCATACACAAGCTCAAACATAACCGGATTGTTCTCAATACCCTCCGGCGTAGAACCCACTCCGGTAAGATTATTACCATATTCACTTGCAAGCGCCTCATAATAGCCGTCAACCAGACTGTCCATTCTGCCATGCATACCTACATTTCCGCCAAAGTTGAGCAGCATACAGTAAATCCAGTCGTGCTTTCCATAACCTCCGTTACGATTCCATTTCGGCATTTTTTCGCTATAAAGGTCAAGAATCACCAAATCTCCTGCGGCAAGAGTATCAATCATAGCCGGAATAGGATTTCTCTGCCAGCTCTGAATCACCCACCTGGCATTCGGATTAGCTCTCTTCATGGCATCCATCAATTTAGTGCCGGCTACAGGGAGATTTACACCCTGAGTGCTCCCTCCTTCATGAAACGGATCCATGCTATAGTAAGCTGACGTGCCGTAGAGATTTGTGAGCTCTTCATAATAAAGGTCTGCTATACTGTCAAAATGCTCATCTTCCGGTGAGAGGAATGCCGGACGTGGAAATCCACACCACAATCCGGGATCATCAATCTTATAGCCAAGCTTATCGCCGATATTTCTCGGCACCATACCTGCATAGCCCGGCAATACGGGAGTTATACCCAGTGAATTCATTCTCTCCACAATTTTTTTCTGCAACTTCTCCTGATTGGAATACCATTCGTCAGGCAGAGGACCGCCCCACCCTTCGAGGTTATTCATCTGCCACCAGGCAAAGTACCCGGGACCGGAAATAAATTCTCCTATCTCTTTATCGGTATAACCAAGACGTTTCAACAAATTACGCCACACTGTTTCAACTCCGGTCAGACTTAACGGCATATTGATACCGTGGAGAGCCATCCAGTCTATCTCCTTCATCCAACGGTCTTCGTCCCAAAACGCCATTGAGTAGGAAAATGTGCAGTAATTAAGATAATAGCGGCACGCAACTTTGGCGTTTTTTCTAATAGGTTCAGCTGGCAACGGCAGCAATTCCGGCAATGGCTGAGTGAGATTATTCCACGAAATGTGAATACCTGCAACATATTTCAGATACCAGTTCAGCCCGGTTGCAAGACTTACAGGGTTGTTACCCTCTATCAGCACCTTCCCTTCAGAAGATTTAATCTCAAAGAAATCCTCTTTTGCCGGAATTTCATTAAAGATAATTCTGCCGGCTGAAGTTCCTTCTGTCACTCTATATGCCAGACTATCAATAGGCGCAGCCGCTACTCTGAAAGCTATAACGCTAACTAAAATAAGGAAAACTCTTTTCATGAAATTGATTTTGGGCTAAATTACTAAAAATTATTAAATGACTGCGACAAATGTAACTCAAAAGCTATTTATTACGTCAAACTTATAAAAGCTATATAATTATGAAGAAATCAATTCTTACCATTCTCCTTCTCTTATCCTTCACTTTCACTATGTTTGCTGCCAAGCCTGAAATGGTCAAGTTTAATGTGCCTGCCAACGAAGTTACATCCATTGAAACCAATCAGATAATTGCAGTGGAATATACTCAGGCACCAAACACTTCCGTAACTGTTATCACACCAAAACGCTTTAAGGACATTGTTAAAGTTCAGGTTAAAAACGGCAAGCTCACCACAAAATTCACCGGTGAGGCTAAAATGAATAATAAAGAAGGTGTGACTGTTTTGGTTACAGCTCCGAGCATAACTGAATTTGAAGCAAATTCCGCTGCATCAATAAAAATCAACGGTTCGCTATCTTTGCCGGGCAAGGAGGTGGAGATTGACCTGTCAAGCGCAGCATCATTTTCTGCCGGTGCAATAAATTGCGCAAAGTTTGAAATTGAATGTTCATCAGCATCTTCCGCCACAATAGCCTCCTGCAAAGCCGATATTATTGATGCTGAATCTACATCTGCTTCAAACCTGACAGTCAATGGCATCAATGCCACATTGGTTAAAGGAGAGTCTAACTCAGCCGCTTCTCTTAAACTATCAGGCAACTGTACTACAGCAAAACTGAACAAGAGTTCTATGGGCAGCATCAATAGACGCGGACTTAAAACAAAGGAATAATTACTAAATTTATAACTTTTTCATACTCAGGCAGTGATGCGTGATGCATCACTGTTTTTTTGTCTGTTATAATAGATCTCTTCAATATGCTCGGAATGGGCAACAAATCTAAATCACGACCCTGTTTGTATGAGCGGATTCCGACTACCGGTATGCACAGGACTACGCGGTATGTAAGCACGCCCTGTGGAAGGACCGTATCCATTAAATTATTTATTCACTTCATCTCGAAGATTCTCCCTCAAATGCTTAGGAGTCATGGCAAATCATCGTTTTACACATTTTCCGAAATTCAGACTATAATGAGATGTGCTGACAAACAATACGTAGTTAAACCCGAAGGAGGATTGTTCATTGGTAAGCAAATCTACTTCATCGAAAAGTAGGAGCGATTTTTTGTTTCGGTTGAAACGACTAAATTTGCAATATGATGGAACTGACCGATAACACACATCCCACTCCAATTAAGATTGTTCGCACACTTGATAACTGCTATTCCGGTAGCCGCTCGGTACTTGATGGCATTACAAACGCTCTAAATCCCCGCTTGGCAGAAAAATTGCAACCTACACTTTATGGCAATGATACCCTACGTCAGATTGAAATCAATACTGCGATGAGTTTTTACGATGATTTCCACTGCAAGACAAATTACATTATTGCGGACGAATCACTCAAACTCCGGCCTTCTGATTATTATGACACGTTGCTTGCCATGTACTCCGAAGATGAGATTGAACAGGAGGGTTTGTTTTTACGACCACGTTATCAAATCGGACCTTTGAGTAAGCGCACAGGATTGATTTATGCTACCATCGTATTTGAAAAGTCATTCAGTTTCCTGTCGGGGAAAGAACAAAAACGGGTGATGAGTGAATATTTCTTGACTGTGGTTGATAGAATCGCACAGCGAAAAAAGAAACTCAACTATGACTTTTCGCGATTGATGTCAGACTTAAAAAATATATTAGATTGGTGGGTTAATATGTAAATATAACATGAAGCGGATAACTCAGACGTAATAGTCAGTGTTATCCGCAAAATCTATATGCATCCCACACTTCTGTGGATTCTAAAGTAGTGGCAGTTCCGAGAGCATCTGTTTGAGGCGTATTGCCAGACGAGGCATAGGCTCTGCTACTGTCAATGCCACAAGTTCTTTCTCGCGGGCAACGTCATTGATGAGACGTACAACTTCCTTTAGTTTCAATCCACCCTCGGGGTCGTCAGCAACTGCTGCAAGAATGTCAGCAGGATCCATTACATCCATGTCGAAGTGAATCATTACTTTTGATGCACCGCTTTTGCGCAGCCAGTCTATAACGGGCTCGCTATTGGAGGCAAGCTCTGCCGGGGAGAAATGTGCCAAGCCAAAATCGTCCACACGTTTTTCAATGTAAGGATATTCGCATTCCCTCAGTCCAGCGAGACAGATTCGTTCAGGTGAGATTTTTACTGGAAGTTGCCCTATGATTTCAGTAGCACCGTTTCCCATGATTGCAGACAATGCCATTGCATGATATCCGGTGTAATCATCGCCAGGTAATGTGATATCGGGGTGAGCATCTATCCAAACAATCACCACATCATCACTGTATTTATCCGCCAAATATGTAAAAACCGGCACACTGACCGAACACTCTCCGCCAAGTGTCACGACCTTGTCGGGATTTGCAATCTTCAAGGTGTCAAGTGCCCCCTTGGTCTGTAATGCAAGGACATCTCTGTCTAATACTCCGCCGGAGGCGGTTCTCTTTGAAATGTCAGTAGATACAGGAACACTAAACGTCTCACAATCCGATTTGGGAGCGAGGAATTCAAGCAACATCGAGCCGAGATAATATCCCCTCGACGCTTCTTCAGGATCTAATTGTGGAATCCACCGCGCAATATCCGCCCCTTGCCATTGCGGATAAATCAAACGTATAGTTTTGTTTTCCATATTGTTTCATTATTTGCTATACTTTATTCTGTCCCATAATACATTTTGATAATGTCAAAGTTAACTAGAAAGTTTGCTTCGAAAAAGTTTAATGACATTATTTGAGGATGCTTGTGTAGATGTCGTATTATTTATCTCGCGCCACTTGAAATTAGTCTGGGCAGTCCTCTTGATTTGATAACGAGATTTTCTTTTGACGCAGAAGCTCCTTATAAGCGTGTTCTGAACATCACTTCAAGCAGAAGCGAGTGACGGTTGCTTGAACTGTAAATTGTTTTCCACATCACTCACAGCTGACCGTAATATTCTTCAGTATTCTTCGATTTGGACAAAAAGAAAAGCACTGAAAATCAAGTGATTTCAGTGCTTTGCGGCATCCTGCCTTTTTCTTGTTGTGACCCCGGAGAGGCCGGATAATATCGTTGTAACTAAGTCGTATTCAGAATATTGTAATGCCGCACTTTCCGTTGTTCACGAATTGTACACGGCACAATTTCAATGTTCTTCCCCATTGTTTCCATTGGGTAATGCAAAGTTAATAAAATTCGGTCAGATAACCAAATTCTTTAAGATGCACGTCAGGGTACTTTCAGACAATTATTTCTTTGTCTTTCCACTCGTTTTTTGCGAGTTAGTACAGTATGGATTTTTTGGACAAGTGCATCAAGTTCTATAAGGATGGGGAAATAATAGAGTGTGTTGTCCAATATATAAAGGCGTGTGTTTACTATAGCAGGTAAAAGAATAGCGTACAACCGACGCTTACTATTGAAGGCTCTGGATTGCCCGTGATGAAAGCGAGAGCTATACGCTATGCGTTAAGCATAGCATAAGCACCACGCAAAGCTCATCACTTGTTAATTTTCCAGATTTACAATAGAACTTATGCGGAAACTTATGTTATCCTATATTTTCAATATGACCGACGCTTCGGTCACGATATTTGCTATTTTGCGACTGCAAAGTTAGCAAATTTTTTGGCTCGTGTCAAGACTCAACCTGACCTTTCTTGTTTATGCCGTGCCTCTTACGCTGTTCAAGCAGAGCACGTTCCGATATTCCAAGCAGCTTTGCGGCCGCTGTCCAAGAGCCCCCACGACGGTAAGCCTCGATGATACGGTCACGGTCTTTGCCAGGGTCTTTAAGCAACAGGCTTGTTTCAGGTGTCGGCGCTGACTCGCTTATGTCGAGGTCGCTTTCGGATATTGTATCTCCTTCGGTGCTGTAGGCGGCAAGGATGATGACGTTGTACAGTTCCCTGATGTTGCCGGGCCACGGATGGAGTTTCAA
>JAAVFD010000027.1 GCA_014800945.1 Barnesiella sp.
ATAACACATATAGTCGTGCATTGCACGGCAGGAAATCAGAATAACAAGGCAGCGGACGTTGTGCGCTACCACACATCACCGAAACCGAAAGGGCTGGGCTGGAGCGCACCGGGCTACCACTATATTGTGGAGGCGGACGGCACGATTGTGCCTACCTTGCCGGTTGAGCAGGTGAGCAACGGTGTTGCCGGGCACAACAGCCATATTATTAATGTGTGCTATATCGGCGGGGTTGATACCTCCAAGTCCGG
Source organism: Barnesiella sp. (assembly GCA_014800945.1). Lineage (GTDB taxonomy): Bacteria > Bacteroidota > Bacteroidia > Bacteroidales > Muribaculaceae > Paramuribaculum. The sequence continues at coordinate 252 of JAAVFD010000027.1, forward strand.
ACTACCGCCCGTTGACAACCGCACCCCGGCTCAGAAGGCTGCACTGACAGGTATCCTCCGGCAGCTCAAAGCAAAGTTCCCCGATGCCGAGATAGTGGGTCACCGTGATTTTAATCCAGGAAAGGCGTGTCCGAGCTTTGACGCGAGAAAGGAGTATGCAGGGCTATGAAACGGAGTGAGATTACCGCGCTGATACTTACAGCCCTGTGTGCTATATTTATAGTATTTTATGCTATAAGTGTGGCAAAAAACAGGGCTGTTCCGGAGCAAAAAGTGGAAATTGCCACAACTGTAGAGATTGACACTGCGAGCTTCATCAAGCCCGTGCCGAGGGATTCAGCGGTTGTTGCGCACAAGGTGGTGAAATTACCGTTATATAAAAAGAGTCTCAATGCCAGCCCGTTAACCGCCGATGTGGATTCAAGCGCAAATGAATCTGCTTATATTGACAGCTTAATAACTAATGTTGACAGCTTGGAGGTGATTATTCCCATCGAGCGCAAGGTTTATCAGGATAGTAACTACCGGGCTGTTGTGAGCGGATATGATGTGAGCCTTGACACTATCGAGGTTTATTCCCGGCACGAGATTACAACTATTCGGCATACGGTTACAAGAAACAGGCGTTGGGGCATAGGCGTGACAGTGGGTTACGGCTACACTCCCAAAGGATTTCAGCCATACGCCGGTATAGGTATAACTTGCAATTTGATCCTATTTTAATACTGTTGTGATTATTTCAATGTTAAGGTAAACTGCTTGCCCGTGAGGGTAGGCAGTTTTTTTATCTGTTCACCGGATTTGGCTCTTCAAATTTAACCATCACTTTACAAAAACACCGATTGCGTGACTGAGAATAAGTGGGAGATGTGCCCAAGTACCATAAATTATAGGTTTCCCAGCCGTTATCCGGCACGTGTATTGTCACCCAACCCTGATACAATGTGGCAAAAAAGTCAGCTTTTTTACTCGCAAAATCATCTGGAGATTCTCCGGTGATGGTGAATTCAAGGTTGAGCTGGCGAGAAGCTAAAACCGGATAGCTGAGAATCTGCTTTCCATTGTCAGCACGTGATTCATTTTCTATAGGTGTTTTGAGCGGGCATGGCGCACCTAAAGAGTCCAAAAACTTATCACCCATACGCACGCCCCATTGCGCAAATGCGTCAACTCCATTAATGTATAGTCCTCCCATTATGCTAAATCTTTTGTGTTCTTTTCAATCTTTTCAAGGCTCTCTTTCATGCTATTGATAGGTTTGATAATAGCACCGGTATTCTCGCGAATCTGCTGCAATTCAAGATAGCATTCTACGAGCGTCCTCCGCGTATCTATATGCACAGTATAAGCCATTTCAAGTTGAGCGGATATGCTTTCCAGTTGTGACACACTCAGTTCAGTAATTGACATCTGTTCATACTGGCTACATATAGCACTCAGCAATTGATTTCGCTCAATTCCTGAATTTTCAATTCGATATAGAATATCTTGCATGGCTGTCATCCTACCTACCATCTCTGAGCCGGTGTCCTCGGACAGTTGTGCCGCATACCCGGCTGTGGCATTCTGCTGCTCTGTCTCACTTCCCCATCCAAAGGCAGACTTTAGGGCATCACGCTCACGGACGGCATCGGCTACAATGCTATCATACTCATCTTTCAGCGCATCACGCTCCTCAGCAGACAATTTCGTGTCTTTCATTGACTCGGTAAAGTTGTCATACCACTGTTTAAGGCGCTCATTATATGTATCGGACATCATAGAGTTTATAATCGCCTGCTGTAGTGTCTTCTCAAAGTTGGCGGTAAAGTCCTCTGTATCGCTTTCCATATCAAGCAGCATAGACTTGAACGAATCCCTGACAGAGTCAAAAGAGGTATCAGTCAGTTTGGCTGCCATGTTTTCCTCAATTTCTCTCAACTGATCCGGAATGGCAATAAACTCTTCAAGCCACTGCGTGGCATCTTTATATCCCTTCCCGAGCCGTTCAGTAATCTCCATCCATACAGAAGGTAATTTGTCTGCTATCTGCTTCATCTCATCAGCGCTCAGCCCCAAAAACGCATCAGCAAGATTCTTACGATCTCCTTTCTGGAAGTTATCAAGCCATGAATCCCAATCCTTTTCCTTTCCGAGCAGCTGGGCAATTTGCTGCCAATAGGACTTGTCCATGTCACGGAGATAATATGTGCCGCTGTCATGTCCGCCATTACCAAAGAGATTGTCGGATTTATATGCTTGACCGCTACGTATAATTTGCTCTGACAGGTTTTCCTCTTGTTTTCCAAGGTATTCCTTTTGAGTGTTCGCAATACCCTCAACATCTACAAGTGACGCCTCTTCCATCGTCTTGCTAAGCCTATCAAGCGCGGCGGTAAGTCGCTCATTGGACTCTGTCAGCTTCTCCATGTCGCGCTCATAGTGCTTGTCACTTTCACGAGTACCAATCCAATGGGAGAATCCACCAAATGTCAATGTGTTGAAGATATTCTCTAACCCATCTTTTAGGGAGTTGAATAGAGCAAGTGGCAAATCAAGGCTAAGCAATGTATTGAGTAAGCCGTTTATCGCCCCCAGCACAGTGTCTATCAACGATGCAAATAGGTTCTCAATCCCATCTTTGAATATATCCAGCAAATCGAAAACCATACCCACAATCTTCCCACCTAAAGAGCCGCCAAGGGCTGTGCCGATGGAGGCTAATCCTTTCTTTATTAAGCTCTGACTCTCTTTGTCGTTTTCAGGGAATAGCTTAGAAGCCCATTTCGCAATTTTGGTATTAAGGTCAACCCCGTCCCCATTTTTGAAAACAGAGATAAGCTGCTCTAATCCCTTTATAGCTGTTCGGACATTTCCACTTCCTATGTTTTGCAGTCCGTCAACTAAGTTTTGCATACCGTTGTGGCAATTTTGAGCCGCAGTTTGTACCTCATCAAGGGCTGTGGTAGCATTGTTTGTAGATGTCTTGAAGGCTTCAGACGCTTTCATCATTGCGTCAAAAGCCGCTTTAATCTCCGGGTCTTCGGGATTAATAGTCGTGCCATTTTTCCCTTTTTCATCAAGAAGGGCATAATAAGCTCTGGTAGCTCGTTCAGACTCCTCTTTCGCGGCTTCTTCAGCTTTCAGGGCTTCGTTATACTTCTTGGTAGCCTCGCCGACTTTCTCAAACGCTGCTTTCAAATCCACTCCTAAGCGTTGCTGCAACTCGTTTATCCAGTCGTAAATCATTTGCTGCTCTTCAAGAGAATATTCCTGAAAATCCGGGTCTTTTGTTATCCCCTGAAGCTTCTGGAGCATTGGCTTAAGTTGGTCTGAGATTAAAGAGCCTACACCGGAAAACAGTCCGCGCCAGTCTATTTCCGACTTGATGGCGTCCATGTCCACCTTATGTGCCGCTGCGTCCCTCTCTTTCGCCAATTTTAGTTTTTCACCCTCGGTAGTCGCTTTCTTAATCTTTTCGGCATATTCCTCGGTAATAGCAAGTTTCTGCTGCTGAAAGGTGCCGTATTCCTTGAGGAAATCACGCATGGCGGCAACCTCTTCCTTATAGAGGTCAGATGTTGATTTATCCCTTTTAGTTGCAGCCAACATTTTGGATTCTTCAATAGCGTTAGCTTGCTCAGTTGTCAATCCTTCAGCATTTAATTCTGTATGTTTGGCTTCCTTATTCGCTTTCGCCCAATCCTCTTTTTGGCGTTCTGCGGCTGTAAGGCGGTCTTGATACTCTTTCTCAATAATTTTGAGTCGTTTCTCTCTGCCTTCTTCAAGGAGGTTGATTTGTTCCTGCTGATTCTTGGCTTCTAAGTCTTGGAGTTGCCTATCTAATTTGTCTTTTTGATTTTCTTGCTTTTCCGCTTGAGCGGCTGCCTTTGTATCGGTTTTTTCTGTGAGTTTTTTATAAGCAGCCTCAGCGGATTGCTTTCTTTGTTTGGCAGCCTCATACTCTTGTTTAGAATATTTAGAGGGGTCAGCGTCAATTTTAGATAGCGCGGCTTTTGCCTCATCCAATTCTTTCTTCGCCTTATCGCGTGAAATTTTGAGGTTATTTTCGCTTGCAATCTTGTCTTCATTTTCCTTCCCTTTTGCCGCTTCTTTAATCTTAGCGAGAGCAAGCCTCGCCTCATTCAAAGTTTTGTATGTTTCTTTTACCTTACCATTGATTGTGAGAATGATTTCCTCAGAATCTTCTGCCCCCTCCATTTGGTACTCTAATAGAGATTCCATATTCTGAAGCTCTTCTTTAGAATATGAGGTAAACTCATTGCCCATTACTCCAAAAGCTGCGTTGGCATCTTTAACTCCCTCATCATAGATATTTTGAGCTTGACGAATTTTTGATACTTGGTTTAATATTTTTCTCACTTGAGAAGCATCATTCCAACCGTTCTTTCCGCGTTTTTCCCCGAATAGCTTGCCTAAAACGTTTTGTGTTTCAGTAGTCAACCCTCCATTAGCCTCTATATCTCTGCGAACCAATTCTATTATGGTGTTGGCTTGATTCCCTTTAGCTTTTTTGCGTATAGCGTTAGTGATGTTTTCCATAGCATCCCCATAATCCTCTTGAAACTTGGTTTTTAGCTCGGACGTATGAGATTCCATAGCTCTTGCATTAGCGGAATCTCTTGCCGCTGCTGCAACTCTTTGATAAGCTAACTCTACGTCTATAAGGTGATTTTTTTCATCTACAAGCCCAGATAGATAATCCCCGTATTGGTCAATTATCATCTTTTGAGCGGAAGCGAATTCCTCAGAGCCCTCTTTTGCGTTGCGGAGCTTGTTGAAAAGAAGATTAATATTTGATTCCTCGGAAGCTATTGCAGCATCTGCTTTGGCTATGGCTTCATTAAGCTTATTCTGCGCTTTCTCCGCTTCTGATGTGCGGGTTGCATAAGCATATATAGCGGTACCAACAGCCACTACTGCGGTAGCGAGTAGTACGTATGGATTAGTAAGCATACTTGCATTGAGCAGTTTTTGTGCTTTCTCACAAAGTAATAGCCACTTATACTGAGCCATCTGTGTTATGGTATAACCTTTCTCGGCAGCAGTGACGAGCATTATAGCGGCTCTGTAAGCTCCGTATGTGGCAATCAATCCTGACAATACTATGCCTACTGTCTGATAATTCTCTACAAGTTTGGTCGCCACGCCGATTGATCCCTGAATAATGCCTTCGCTTGATTCTCCAATCTCATTAAACATGGCATCAATAGCATCCTGAAGCATGGATAGCTGACCGTTGATAGTCTTAGATGCTTCGGCTGACATATTGTAAAATTTACCTCCTGCATCAGTCGCATCAATAAACGCTTGCTGTACCATTTCTGCGGAGATAGCACCCTTAGACATCTGCTCTTTAAGTTCAGCAATAGACTTTCCTGTCTTGTCTGCCATAGCTTGCAAGGGGTTGAACCCTGCATTAATCATTTGATTCAAGTCTTGCCCCATGAGCTTGCCGGTGGCAGACATCTGAGAGAATGCGAGGGTGAGAGAGTTGAATTTAGCAGAATCACCCATAGAGACGTCTCCGATAGCCTGCAAGAAGCGCGGCACTTTTTCCGCTTCAATATTGAAGCCAAGCATCATCTGAGCGGCAGCAGCTGTAGATTTCAAGTCAAGAGGAGACACTGCGGCAAATTTTTTGATTTCACCCATTAAAGCAGCCGCCTTTTCTTCATCCTTGAGCAGGACTTTGAGTGAGGTTTCTATGCCTTGAAATTCTCCTCTGACAGAGACGACTTGCGAGACAAAGTCCTTTATCCCTACGCCAATTCCTATGCCTCCAAGCACTTTCGCTCCAGTCTTTAACAGATTATCCTTTAATCCCCCAATAACATCAGTCACATCCCCGGCATCTTCTTTTAAGGATTTATATTCATCAGAGAGTTTTTTTGCTTCAAGAGCTGCACGGGCTTTTGCTTGAGTGAGTCCAAATAAAGCATCTTTCTCAACTCCAATCTCAGCGTTCAATTCACGTATTTGCTTAGCGAGATGCTGCTCCTTGAAATAATCTTCGCCTACCGGGTTATTTGGTAAAGCCTTGTAAGCATCCCTGAGTTTTCGCAACTGAGATTCAAGGGAGTGAATATGGTTTTTCTGTTCAATAATATCTTCACTAAACCCATTAACATTTTGTGCCGCCTCATAAATACGTTTCTTGAAGCTATCCTCTATTTCCGCCCCAGCAAGCATGGCGGAAGTAGTGAGCTTAGAAAACTCGCTTTGTGCAGAGGCTAGTTTGTGTTCAATTCTACTTATAGTCGAGACCGGTGCGTCAGGGCTGAGGTCTAATAATTTCTGTTGGAGTTTATCTATTTCCTCCCTTAGTTTTATTACTTTGTCGTAGTCGGCTTGTACTTCAAATTTTAATAATGGCATAATATCTCCGTTTTTCAACGAAGATATTGTCGTATGGTAATATATGATTGACTCATTCCTTTTGCTTTGTGACTATAACCTTAACGGTCATAAAATACCTTTATTTATCCAACGTTAAGGTATGTGAGCATCTTTTGTGTAGTTTTATCTACATCATCTCTGAAATCAGGATATTGATGATAATAAAATAGTGCATCAGCCCAGTTGTTAGAAATCGCTGAGGCTGCTTTCAGTCCAAGCGCCTTCCCCAATTCAGCTCTTAATCGCTTTGGCATACTGTCCCCAAGAATCATACCGGGTGCAAATAAAAAAATTGCTATGAAGATAAATTTTTTTCTGTTGTTAACTGCTTCCCATGTACCTTCAAAGCGAGTAGTCCCAGTAACATCAAGGAAAGCATTAATAGCCTTTGGTATGTCGCTGTAATCTGATAATAGCGGACTTGAAAGACTGCGCTCTATTGATTGCAGTTCCGTAATTTCTTTTCTAATAATTTGTAGAGCGTTGATTCTATCTAACCCGGTAAACATATCCATAGCCGTTTCGTGAAATAGTTGTTGATTAAGAAGAGATAAAAAGCATACCTTATGTCACAAAGATAAGATTTTATTCGGTATGGTACAAATTTGGGTACTAAGAAAATAGACCTTGCCATAATATACAGATTACCAGTGGTTAATTATTGTTGGTTCGACTCCCCACGGGAATACTAAGGCAGCTTCCACGCTGCCTTTTGTTATTTATTGATATTCAGGTTGTTGAGCTTTGTGTTATTGTGGATCAAGGACTCCTTAAGTATTACGTCAATGGAAAATAATTCAGAGAAACAGCGTCATCCTCAACCAAAATCCGTTGATTTACACTTGCCAGTTGAACCTGCGAACATGCGGAGTTAATATAACGGTTATAAAATAGTGAAAAATGTTACGTCAAAATTTAACGGAAATCGTTTATTTTGCCGTTGAAAAATGATTAGCAATGAAAAAAATAATTACTTACACCTTATTAATTACAACCGGAATTATGGCACAAGCAATAAATCCAACTAAACTGACTGACAAACCTACTGAAATAAAACAAACAGCAGGTAGAAATGCTTTAGGTGATTTTGCACCAAAATTTGCAGAGCTTAACGATGATGTTTTATTCGGTGAAGTATGGAGCCGTACAGACAAACTTTCTCTTCGTGACAGGAGTATAGTTACTGTTACCGCACTGGTCAGCAGCGGTATAATAGATTCCTCGCTCACATATCATCTGCAGGAAGCTAAGAAAAACGGTGTGACAAGAACTGAAATATCTGAAATACTTACTCAGGTTGCATTTTATGCAGGCTGGCCAAAGGCTTGGGGCGCATTCAGGCAAGCAGTTGAAGTGTGGAAGGACAGCAGCGATGCAAAAGATGCGCGTCAAATTTTTGAGCAGGAAATGATTTTTCCTGTGGGAGAGCCTAATGGTGCTTACGCAAAGTACTTTATTGGTCAAAGCTATCTTGCTCCTATATCCGATAAGCAAATGCAGATTGCAAATGTGACTTTTGAGCCCGGGTGTAGAAATAACTGGCATATTCACCATGCAACCAAGGGTGGTGGACAACTGCTGATATGTGTAGCCGGAAGGGGTTGGTATCAAGAATGGGGTAAACCGGCACGCGAACTTCACCCCGGCGATGTGGTCAATATTCCTGCTAATGTAAAGCATTGGCATGGCGCAGCAAAAGATAGCTGGTTTGCACACCTTGCCATGTCGCCTGATGGGGAGAATACATCCAATGAGTGGCTTGAGCCGGTCAACGACGAAGAGTATAATGCTCTTGAAAAGTAGAATTAGCGCCCTTATCTAAATATTTAAGATTCGGAATCTCAGATATGTGTGATGAATGAAAAAGGAAACAACTCTCACGAGCGGTTCCCTTTCCATTCATCACATTATGCTTATTAGTGCTGTATCTTATAAGCTTAGATGCTATATGTTTTAATATTAATACTTCAGTATCTTGAAGCGACTACATCCCAGTCGATAATATCCCAAAGCTTTTTGAGGGCATCGGCTCGTCTGTTCTGATAGTCAAGATAGTATGCATGTTCCCACACATCAAAGGTCAGCAACGGTGTGAGTCCGTCAGTAAGGGGATTGCCTGCATTGTGACCCTGAGTTATAAAAAGCTTGCCGTCATTATCTTTGGAAAGCCAAACCCATCCTGAGCCAAACAGAGTTACACCTGCCTGAACAAAATCTTCCTTAAATTTTTCAAAACTTCCGAAGTCGCGGTCTATTGCCTTACGCAATTCACCGTCAGGCTCACCTCCACCGTCGGGAGAGAATGTGAAGAAATAGAAGATATGATTCCATGCTTGAGAAGCATTATTAAACAACGCTCCGTTAGAAGATTTAATAATGTCTTCAAGAGCCATATCCTCAAATTCTGTGCCTTCAATCAACTTGTTAAGATTGTCAATATAAGCCTTTTCGTGCTTACCATAGTGATAATCAACAGTCTCTTGTGAAATCACCGGTGCCAATGCATCCGGAGCATACGGTAGTCTTGGCTGAATGTATGTAGGTAGTTCTTTCATAGGAATACAGTTGTTTTATGTTACGCTTATTAAACACAGAGAGTACCAATATAGTTCGTTTTACAGCGAAAAATAAAGAAAATTTCTAATCCTGAGTATATGGAGTATCATATAGTGCAGATGTTGGATAATTTTGTAATTTTGCGCTTAATATGAATAACAAAATGAAAGAAAACAACGCCACGGACCTTCATGATACTTGGGATAGGGAGCATTTGTGGCATCCCTATACTTCAACAATAGATCCTTTGCCTACGTACAAGGTGAAAAGTGCTTCCGGAGCTAAAATAATTCTGACTGACGGAACAGAGCTTATTGACGGAATGTCATCGTGGTGGGCTTGTATTCATGGTTATAATAATGAGGCGATCAATAATGCTGTAAAGTGTCAGCTAAACAGTATGAGCCATGTTATGTTCGGAGGGCTTACTCATGAGCCGGCAATAGAACTTGGTAAGATGCTTCTTGAAGTAGCTCCTCCTGATATGAATAATATCTTTTACGCTGATAGCGGTTCAGTAGCAGTGGAGGTCGCAATGAAAATGGCGGTTCAGGCAAGTATTTCCCGGACCGGTTCTCATGAAAAAACAAATTTTGTTACGATACGCAGTGGCTATCATGGTGACACTTGGAATGCCATGAGTGTGTGTGACCCGGTCACGGGAATGCACGGGGCATTCGGCTCAGCCTTGCCGATAAGATTTTTTGTTGATAGTCCATCGGTCAAGTATGGTGAAGAGTGGAATCCGGAGGCTATGAATCAACTTGAGGAGACATTGAAGCTTCATCATGCTGAGATAGCTGCCCTGATTCTCGAGCCTGTAGTGCAGGGAGCGGGAGGTATGAAATTTTATCACCCTCAATATCTTGTTGAAGCACGGAAATTGTGTGATAAATATGGTGTATATCTGATTTTTGATGAGATAGCAACCGGATTTTGGCGCACCGGGAAGATGTTTGCTTGGGAGCATGCAGGAGTTCAGCCCGACATTATGTGTATTGGTAAAGGACTAACGGCAGGGTATATGACAATGAGTGCGGTTCTCACAACAAAAGAGGTCGCAGATACTATATCACGCGGTGAGGCGGGAGTTCTAATGCATGGACCAACCTTTATGGGAAATCCACTGGCTTGTGCTGTAGCCATTGAGTCGCTTAAACAACTGCAAAGCAAGGATATGGCGTCAATTCTCGGTAAGTTGGAAACTTCGCTTAAACGGTTGCTTGAGCCGGCATCCGGCATACAGGGAGTTAGAGATGTGAGGGTACTCGGTAGTATCGGCGTTATTGAAATGGACTCTCCGGTGAATGTTGGTGAATTTCAGAAAATGTGTGTTGAAAAAGGTATATGGGTCAGGCCTTTTGGCAGAAACGTATATGTTATGCCACCGTATATCATTACCGACGAAGAATTGACTAAATTGATAAATGCGACTATTGAAATAGTAAAATGTATCGCATAGAGAGTGAGTTGGCAGCTCTTAAAGAGCAGAATAATTTCCGTATGATTCCTCATGGCAGCGATAATGCAGTTGCTGATTTTTCGAGCAATGACTATCTCGGCATAGGTGCTGATGAGTCATTTCAGAAAGACTTTATCCACTCATTATCCAATATACCGCTATTGACCTCAAGTGCATCGCGGCTGCTTGCTCATAATCAAAATGAGTATTTTGAACTGGAATCATTACTTGAAAGTCTTTATGGTTTACCCGCCCTTCTGTTTAACAGTGGCTATCATGCAAACACCGGATTGATATCAACTTTAGGTGATAAAAATACCCTCATTGTTGCCGATAAACTTGTTCATGCAAGTATTATTGACGGATATAAACTCAGCGAAGCAGATATGGTGAGGTTCAGGCACAATGATGTTGGTCACCTTGAAAAAATTCTCAAATCAAAAGCGGGAGACTATGCCAGAGTAATTATTGTGGTGGAGGGTGTTTACAGTATGGACGGGGATTCAGCTCCGATAAGTGATATTGTGACATTGAAAACGGGGTTTGAAAACACTCTCCTTTACGTTGATGAGGCACATTCATTTGGAGTGTGTGGCAACAGCGGACTCGGGCTGACAGCAGATTTTCCTGATGCTGGTAAGATTGACATAATGATAGGCACTTTTGGTAAGGCTGCTGCATCTATGGGAGCATTCGCTGTTATGCACCCTATGTTGAAGGAATATGCCATAAACCGAGCAAGAAGTTTCATCTTTTCCACAGCAGTTCCACCGTTTAACTGTGCATGGACTAAATATGTTGTTGAGCGAATTCCGGCGATGAAAGACAGGCGTGACAAATTGAAAAAAGTGATTGGAGCTTTTGTTGAAAATCTTGATTCGGAAAAAGTAAACATAAAGCATCCGTCACATATTATTCCAGTTATAGTAGGTGATTCGGAAAAATCTATCCGTCTATCTAAACATCTTTATCAAGAGGGTCTAAAAGTATTGCCGATTCGTACCCCCACGGTGCCTCCGGGTACCGAGAGGCTAAGAATAAGTTTCTCATCGTCATTATCTGTTGAAGATGCGAAGCGTCTCGCACTAACATTGAATAAACTCCTATGAAATACTCTTTTGTATCACATACAGACTCTTCTCGGCTGATAATTTTTTTTGCAGGCTGGGGAATGGATAAAAATCCATTTACCGGTTTAGCTCTTGCCGGATATGATATTGTTGTGATATGGGACTATACAGATGAGTGTTTAGATTCAGAATTCTGGGATAACTATTCAGAAATATGCATAATCGGCTGGTCGTACGGAGTGTATTTTGCAGGAAGATTTATTGAACGTTACCCATGTTTACCAATAACAGCAAGGGTTGCTGTAAACGGTACTCTTTTACCTATTGATAAGTCTAAAGGGATATCCCCGGATCTGTTCAACGCCACACTTTCAGCTATAAGCGAGCAGAGCGTCCTGAAATTTTACAGGCGAATGTGTGGAAATTCAGTTTTGTTTGAAAAATTTTTAACTGTAGCACCAGAGCGGTCTGTTGAATCTGTTCATTCCGAGCTTGCCTCTATCAGAGATACTTTCAATAAATTCGGCTCCCCCATATCAAGGTGGGATATAGCTTATATATCTGAAAATGATAGGATTTTTCCTGCTAATTCACAATATGAGGCTTGGAACGGAAATGTTAAGGTCAATAACCTTAATGAAGGTCATTTGCCGGACTTTGAAAAGATTATCAAAGAAAGTCTAATTCATAAAAACGGTGTTAGCGATGCCTTTACCCGCTCGATAGATACTTATGGGAGTAATGCTCCGGCACAACTATTTGCGGCAGAGCATCTTGCTGAAATAATTAAAACAAAAGAACCATTTAATGGGGAGGTTATTGAAATTGGATGCGGTACAGGTTTTCTTACCGGATTGATTGAGCCTATGCTTGGAAAGGAGTCAACTCTCACACTTATAGATGTCTCGCCAATAAAAAGAGATTTACCGGGTAAACATATCCATAGCGATGCTGAGACATTTATGTTTTCCCTGCGTGATAATTCTGTTTCAGCTATATTTTCATCTTCAGCAATTCAATGGTTTAATTCTCCGGCAACATTTCTACATAATGCATCGCGTGCACTCATTCCAGGTGGTGTGCTCGCTGTTTCGGTTTACGAAGACACAACATTCAGTCAGATTCCGGAGTTAAAATCACCTTCAAGAATTTTCTCTAAACAGTATCTTAAATCAATTGTACCGCAAGGGTTTAAATTGGAGCTATGTGACTCTTTGGAATATGTGCAGCAATTTGATTCTGCGGCAGAGCTTCTTCGTCATTTTCGCCTTACAGGTGTTGCTCCGTTGGAAAATTCACCGGAGTCGGCAGTTTTGGCACGAAAGATTTTGAGAAGCAATATAAACACTCTCAGTTACAATCCTATTTTTCTATTGCTTACCAAGAAAAAGAATTGTAACTTTGTCGAATATTTGAACCAGTGACTAAAATATAGTTCAGTGACTTTCAGACTGAAAACATTATATCGGTTTATGCTGAGCAGCTTCGTGCCGCTCTTTGCAATGACCTTCTTTATCTGCCTGTTCATTGTGCTGATGCAGTTTTTGTGGAAGTATATTGATGATTTGGTTGGTAAAGGTCTGGATGTTAGTGTTATCGGTGAACTGTTTTTTTATGCCGCACTGTCACTTGTGCCTATGGCGCTACCGCTGGCAATTCTTCTCGCATCTTTGATGACTTTCGGCAATCTTGGCGAACGTTTCGAACTTACCGCAATGAAGGCTTCGGGAGTATCACTTGTACGAGCAATGAAACCATTGACTTTCCTTATGGTATTTATTGCAATCGGAGCATTTTTTTTTCAGAATAATGTTTTGCCTGTTGCACAAACAAAAATGTGGACATTACTCTTTTCTGTAAAACAGAAGTCTCCGGAACTTGAAATTCCTGAAGGGGTGTTTTACGATCAGATTCCCGGGTATAATATCTTTGTTGAGAGCAAAAGCCGTGAGAACGGAACACTATACAATCTCATGATATATGATTTGAGCAAGGGTTTTGATAATGCAGCGGTTATTCTTGCCGATTCAGGTACGATGGCGATGACACAAAACAAAAAGTATCTTGTGCTTGATTTGTTTCAGGGTGAATCGTTCGACAATTTGAGGGAGGCGGCTACAGCATCAGCTAATGTGCCCTATCGGAGAGAGTCATTTAATCACAAGAAGATCTATCTGTTTTTTGATGCCAATTTCAATAGAATGGAAGAGGATGGCATGAGAAACCAATATGTGGGTAAAAATATCGCGGAGTTGAGACATACTATAGACTCTGTAAATCTAAGAGTTGACAGTGTGGGCAGAGGTTATGCAACTTTGGTTTCGGGAAAAAGGTATGTCAATGTAGATCCATATAATTCGGTTTTCGATACAACTTCAAAAACTCATGTAAAGATATTGAATGTTATTGAGATGTCTAAACCGCTTAATGTTGATTCTATATTCAAAGGACAGTCTTCGGCTTATGCCAGACAGTATCTTGACAAGGCGTTAAGCAATTTGAACAGGACAAAGCAGGACTATGAATTCAAGGGACTCACTCTTGCAGATGACAGAAAGACCATTATTCGTCACGGCATTGAGATGCACAAGAAATTTACTCTTTCAATAGCTTGTCTGGTATTCTTTTTTATTGGTGCTCCCTTAGGTGCGATTATCCGTAAGGGAGGTTTGGGCGCACCGCTCGTTATTTCTGTTTTCCTGTTTATTGTTTATTATATTATAGATAATACAGGCAATAAAATGGCTCGTGATGCCCGCTTGGAGGTGTGGCAGGGAATGTGGCTCAGCACAGCGATACTATTGCCGTTAGGTATATTCGTAACTTACAAGGCAGTAAACGATTCAGCCGTATTTAATAAGGATGCCTATATGAACTTTTTTAGAAAACTTCTCGGACGTAATCAGGTGCGCCATGTAGAGATGAAAGAGGTGATTATGGATGAAGTAGATACAACTGAGGCTGTAGGGCAAATAAATGAGGTAGATAATGTTGCCAAACATTTCCTTAAGGCTTTCCCTGCTAACCCCAACTATATAACTTACTGGCTCAAAGGTTGCCCTGTTAACGAGCTGCATTTTCTTTCAGGGAAAGTTGAGAATCTTGTGGGATATATGTCAAATTCCGATGATAAGCTTGTAATTAATAAATTAATGGACATTCCGGTGCTTAAGAATCTGTGGGCATATCGTCCGGCACCGAAAAAATGGATGGGGTGGACTGCTATCGTACTCTTTCCAATAGGCTTAATCGGGTATCTTATAGGCAGAAATGCAGTGAAACATCTGCGCCGGGATGTGGATAACATAATAAAAGTAGATCAACAATTACTGACACTGATAACAAATAATTCAAATGATGAGCAATAATATTAAACTTGATTCAATAGAAGACGCTATAGAAGATTTTCGTAACGGAAAATTTGTCATTGTTGTAGATGATGAGGACCGAGAGAATGAAGGCGATTTGATAATGGCAGCTGAAAAGGTAACTCCTGAGGCCGTGAATTTTATGGTGACGAATGCCCGAGGAGAACTGTGTGCGCCGGTTACTCTGTCACGTTGCCGTGAACTGGAACTAACTCATCAGGTGCAGGATAACACTTCTATGCTTGGTACTCCTTTTACAATAACAGTGGATAAGCTTGAGGGGTGTACTACAGGAGTGTCGGCAGCAGACCGAGCTGCAACGATAAGGGCTCTTGCAGACCCGAATTCCGTCCCTTCTACTTTTGGACGTCCCGGACACGTTCATCCTCTTTATGCCCAGGATGAAGGTGTGCTCCGCCGACCCGGTCATACAGAGGCTGGTATTGATTTGGCAAGACTCGCCGGAATGACTCCGGCGGCTACTCTGATCGAGATTCTTAATGAGGACGGAACTATGGCTCGTTTGCCGCAACTGCGCAAAAAAGCTGACGAATGGGGACTCAAGCTCATATCTATAAGAGATTTGATTGCTTACCGTTTGAAAAATGAATCAACTGTAGAGCAGGGTGAGGAGGTTGATATGCCCACAGAGTATGGACATTTTCATCTCATACCTTTCAGAGAGGTATCAACCGGCAGAGAGCATATAGCACTTATTAAAGGTGACATAGACAATGGTGAACCCGTACTTGTCAGGGTGCATTCGTCATGTGCAACCGGTGATATCTTCGGTTCTCAGCGTTGTGATTGCGGTGATCAGCTTCACAAGGCTATGGAGATGATTGAGAAAGAGGGGAGAGGAGTTGTCCTTTATCTGAATCAGGAAGGTCGAGGAATCGGGCTGATGGATAAAATTAAAGCATATAAACTTCAGGAGGAGGGACTTGATACTGTTGATGCTAACTTGCACCTCGGACATAAGGCAGATGAGAGGGATTATGGAGTTGGTGCGCAGATACTGCATAAGCTTGGAATCAGTGATATGCGACTGATGTCCAATAATCCGGTAAAGAGAATCGGACTTGAAGGGTATGGACTTAAGGTCGTTGAGAATGTGCCTATTGAAGTAGCCCCAAATGAGTACAATAAATTTTATATGCACACAAAGAAAACAAGAATGGGGCATAACCTCGATAATGTTGATTAATTCCGGCTATGAAATACTTATATAGACTATTAGCTTTATCTATTGTTTTTGCTGTTGTGGGCTGCTCGTCAAAACTTAACGAGAGTCCTGAAGTGATGTCTGCTCTTGACAAGGCAGGTAAAAATCGAGGCGAACTTGAAAAGGTGCTGAAGCATTATTCAAAGGACCCGGAAAAGCTTGAAGCGGCAAGATGGTTGATATTGAATATGCACTCTCACTATAGTGTTGAGGGTGACGAGATAGACTCACTCGAAAAGGTTTATGAACCACTCCTGGGATATAAAGTAAATTTCGGGCTTGAGAAGGAAATTATTGAGAAATGGAATAAATACCCTTTCTACACATTGCTCCGAAAAGACGATATACGAAGCTTGAAGGCGGATTACTTGATTGATAATATAGACAGGGCGTATGATGACTGGAAAAATATTTCATGGAACAAAAATTTGTCTTTTGATGAGTTTTGTGAGCTTCTGCTCCCTTATAATATAGGTGATGCAAGAATCAGGAGCTGGAGAAAAACTTATGCCGACCATTTCCGTCCTAAACTTGATTCGATTTATCAGGGTGATGATGTTGTGGAGGCAGCTAAGCAATTGTGTCGAATCATAATAGCTGAAGGCTGGAAATATAATGATGAACTGATAACTCCGCATAGAGATGCCAATATGCTTTTCAATCATCGCGTTGGCTGCAACAGAGACTATATCGATATGATAACTTATGCCATGAGGAGTTGTGGAATACCTGTGGCTATTGACCAGCTGCTCATTTCTCCTGAAAGCAAGAATTCTCATAAGTGGGTAGTAGTAAAAGATACTAAAACAGGAAGATATATTCCTTTTGGAACCGATTCTATGGAACCGGACAGAGATAATCCTCCGAGAGATAAGAGAAAGAAGGGTAAGGTGTATAGAGTAACTTATGGCGAGCAGAAAAGTCATGAGGAAAAGTTTATGAATATCCGTTCTCTACCTTTGAAAATCACCCAACCGTTTCTTAGAGACGTAACGGACGAGTATTTTGCACCGGATTCAGCTACTGTGCCGGTATTTACAGATAAGAAAAATGTTTATCTGGCATTACCTGTATTGGACGAGTGGCTGCCTATAGATGCAGGAAAAGTAAAAAAAGATTCAGTTACTTTCAAAAATTTTGAGGGCGGAGTTTTTTATGTTCCTGTTGTTGTAAATAACAGTGTTTTTGATGCTTGTGGCTATCCGTTTTATACGGATTACAAATTCGAGACCCATATTCTGAAGCCTGACACAATCCATAAGACAAAAATTGTAATGGAAAGAACTATGCCTTTGCGCAATTCCTATGCACGTTACCTCAGTGATTTTGTCATTGGTGCTGTGATTGAAGGGTCGGAAGATGAAAAATTCACCTCACCGGATACATTAATGGTTATTGAAGATACTCTCTTTAAGAGAAGGCAGAAATTTGTAACTCCTTTCCCAAATAAAGAATATTCTTACCTTCGATACAGCGCTCCACGGGACCGTTTCGTGATGATTGGGGAGCTGGAACTGTATTCAGATCGAGATGCTAAAAATAAGCTGACATACTCCGTTACTGACAAATTATTTGACAGATCGCGCACTTTCAATCTCTACGACAATAATTTGGCACAGGCGTTTACAATTCCGGAGCCGGGTGGCAAGTTTCATATGAAATTGGATAATAAGAGTACTGTGGGTTCAATAAGATTTACTGCCCGAAACGATGGAAATTTCCCAATTCCTGGTCACAATTATGAATTGTTATATCAGGATGGGCCTAATGGGTGGAAGTCAGTAGGTAAGTGTATTGGTTCAAAGGACTATATGCTTGAATTTACAGTACCGGGAAATGCTTTGCTTAAATTAGTGGACTTGAGCTCGTTTGGTAGCAATAGAAGTCACAAACAAGTGTTCACGATATTAAACGGAAAAATAGTTTATTCGCTTGATTTCGGCTTTTTTAATCTGAGACCCTGATATTATATGCAAGATAATAAACAATTTCTTCTCGATAAGAGATACCTGCGGATGGCTCTTATCTGGGCCGAGAATTCATATTGTGTTCGCCGTCGGGTGGGAGCACTTATTGTCAGAGACCAAATGATTATTTCAGATGGATTCAATGGCACTCCCGCCGGATTTGAAAATGTGTGTGAGGATGAAGATGGTATTACTAAGCCCTATGTGCTTCATGCCGAGGCTAATGCCATTACAAAAGTGGCTCGAAGCAATAATTCCAGCGAAGGAGCTACTCTTTACGTAACAGCTTCTCCATGTCTTGAATGTTCCAAACTTATTATTCAGGCAGGAATAAGAAGGGTTGTTTATCATGAGTTATACCGCATGAGTGATGGAATTGATTTGCTAAAACGGGCGTCAGTGGAATGTATCCACATTCCTGATTTATCAGAATAGTATATATTTATGAAATCAAATAAAAGTGCAGCAGTATGGGTGCCTGCAATTGTAGCAGTGGCATTCGCGGCAGGATTGTTTCTCGGAGCAAGATTTTTTCAAAGTGGTTCTGAATGGAATACAAGAGTGAAAATCGGAGAGATAATGGATTTGATTACTGAAGAATATGTTGATGAAGTTAATACCGACAGTATTCTTGAAGTATCCATTCCTGATATCTTGGCTAAACTTGATCCGCACACCGTATATATTCCGGCGTCAGAACTTCAGGCAACCAACGAGGTGCTGGATGGTTCGTTCGGCGGAATCGGAGTTGTGTTCAGTATGCAGAATGACACAGCAACAGTAATGGAAGTAGTGTCGGGAGGACCGGCTGAAAAAGTTGGGCTCCTTGCAGGCGACAGAATAGTTACTGTAAATGACTCAGTGGTTGCCGGTATTAAGATTGAAAGTGAGAATATCAGAAAAAAACTCAAAGGGCCAAAGGGCTCGGCTGTGAAAATTGGTATTAAGAGAAGCAATTCCAAGGACATTCTGTCTTTTGAAGTTGTCAGAGGAGATATTCCTGTCACTGCAGTAGATGCCTCATATATGATCAGACCCGGTATAGGCTACATAAGAGTCAATAAATTTGGTCGCACCACCTATATGGAATTCATGAACGCAATGGTAGGTTTGCGTGCCGCCGGTGCCAAGAGATTGATACTGGATTTACGAGGTAATACCGGGGGATACATGGAACCCGCAATACTGATGGCAAATGAATTTCTTGGTGCCGGGATGCCAATTGTTTCTACGCACGGAAGGGCGGGAAACATTGAGTCTGATTTTGCCGGCGATGGCCAGGGGGCTTTTGGGGATACCGAACTTGTAGTCGTTATAGATGAAGGCAGTGCCAGTGCAAGTGAGATTTTTGCCGGTGCTATTCAGGATAATGATAGAGGACTCATTGTTGGACGTCGTTCATTCGGTAAAGGGCTTGTACAGCGGCAGATTGAGCTGCCGGACAGCAGCGCCATCAGATTGACCACCGCGCGCTATTACACTCCATCTGGTAGATGTATTCAGAAACCATACACTCTTGGCTCGTCTGATGACTATGAACTTGAGATATACACTCGCTTTGACAATGGAGAAGGATTTAGTGCTGACAGTGCGAAGATTGATACAACTAAAATTTTCACGACTGCTGGCGGAAGAGTTGTTTATGGAGGAGGCGGCATTATGCCTGACGTCTTTGTAGCAGGAGACACAACAGGCGTATCACCATATTATATTAAGGTGTTTAATGCAGGTATGCTTCATAGATTTGCTTTCTTCTTCACAGACACACATCGCGAATCTTTGTCAAAGGCAGAATCGGTGGAAGAATTGTTGAGTTTATTACCCTCAGATGAGATTATTTTGAACTCATTTGTAGAGTTTGCGCGTGATAAAGGAAATATTCCTCCGAGGTGGTACTACATAAACATTTCAAGAGATTTGATTGTTAGACAATTGAAATCACTGATATCAAGTGATGTTCTGGGACAGGCTGCTCTATTTGAAGTGAGCAATGAAAGCGACCCCGCTATTCTGAGAGCAATTAAAGAACTCTCTGACGGTAACGCTGTTTCACCTGTTTCACAATAATTACTGAAGTGAAATTTGTATAACATGAAGAAAGAGGATATTAGAAGGAAAATTAGGGCTTCAAAGAGCCTTCTTTCCGATGCTGAAAAGAAATCGGCTGCGGAAAAAGTCTTTTCGCAACTTGAAAAGATGGCTGCATTTATGCTGTCTGACAGAATACTAATGTATCACTCTTTGCCTGATGAATTGTCAACAGTAGATTTTATTGAGAAATGGTGTGACAGAAAGAGTTTCTTTCTTCCGAGAGTAAACGGAGTTGGACTTGATATACTGCCTTATGACCGATCTTCACTCCGTCTTGGCTCATTTCAGATAGAGGAACCTCAGGGAGATGAACTGACATCTATAGATGAAATTGAGATGGTAGTGGTTCCTGCAGTTGCATATGATCGCTTTGGAAATCGAGTGGGCAGAGGTAAAGGATATTACGATCGCCTGATGCAGCAGTCGAAGGCACTGAAAGTGGGTATCGGTTATGATTTTCAACTTGTTGATGAAATAGAAGTGGAAGAACATGACGTTCCTGTAGATATCGTTATAACGGAATCAAAAACTTATCTAATTCGCGGTAAATTCAGAAAATAAGGTTGCTTATTTAAAATCATTATAAATAATAGTCGAATTCCTTTGTGAATACGGCTATTTTTTTTCAATTTTGCAGTCAAATTCACAATTGCTGATTTATGAGATTAGATGAACTACACTCCGGAGAGACTGCTATCATTGTCAAAATATTAGGACATGGAGCTTTTAGAAAGCGTATGATAGAGATGGGCTTTGTAAAGGGTCATGAAATAAAAGTTCTCCTTCATGCTCCTTTGCGTGATCCTATCAAATATAGTCTGATGGGATATGAAGTCTCCTTGAGGCGTTCTGAAGCACATCTTGTGGAAGTCCTTCCGGTAGAGGCGGAATCACAAAATTCTGAAGAATCTGTCTCAGGGCACGAAAAGCAGCAAAATGCAGAAAATGAATACTCTGTCAGGAGAAAAACTATTAACGTGGCTCTTGTTGGTAATCCCAACTGTGGTAAAACCTCTCTTTTCAATATCGCTTCCGGAGCAAGAGAGCATGTTGGAAACTATAGTGGTGTAACAGTTGATGCAAAAGAAGGAAAGTTTAATTATAAAGATTACACCTTTAACATAGTGGATCTTCCGGGCACATATTCTCTTGCGTCATATTCCCCGGAAGAAAGATATGTAAGAAAATACCTTAGGGATGAAACACCGGATGTTATAATAAATGTTGTGGTGGCCTCAAATCTTGAGAGAAATCTCTATCTCACCACAGAGCTCATAGATATGGATAGGAGTATGGTGATTGCTCTCAATATGTATGATGAGCTTAAAAAGAGGGGAGATGCCCTTGATTATAAGCTCCTTGGCGAAATGATTGGCGTTCCTGTAGTTCCAACAGTGTCTAAAACCGGAGCTGGAATCAATAAATTGTTTGACACCGTCATTAATGTATATGAAGGTAAGGAGGACGCTGTTCGTCACATTCATGTGCCCCTTGGCAGTGATGTTGAAAAAAGTGTATCAGTAATTAAGGATGAAATAAAAAAGGATGATCATATCGGGCGTCATTTCTCACCGAGATACCTTGCCATTAAACTCATTGAGCAGGACAAGGATGTGGAAGATGAAGTAAGGAAGCTTCCCGCCGGTGATTCAATAATTAAAATGCGTGACAGTGAATTACAGAGAATAGAAAAAGTTTGTGCCGATGATGTTTCTTCATTGATTGCTGGAGAAAAATATGGTTTTATAGCCGGTGCTCTTGCAGAAACATTAACTAAGGGTGAGAAAGAAACAAACGAATCAACAAGAATAATAGACGCATTTGTCACGAACAAACTATTTGGATTTCCGATATTTCTCCTAATTATGTTTGTTATTTTCTGGGCAACATTTGAATTAGGTTCATATCCAATGGAATGGATAGAAAGCCTTGTGGGGTGGATTGCAGGAGTTGTGCAGAATGTTATGCCTGACGGACCGTTAAAGGACCTCATTGCAGATGGAATAATCGGAGGTGTTGGAGGAGTTATTGTATTTCTGCCGAATATTCTAATTCTTTATTTCTGTATTTCATTTATGGAAGACTCCGGATATATGGCTCGTGCTGCTTTTATTATGGATAAGCTGATGCACCGTATCGGTCTTCATGGTAAATCTTTCATACCCCTTGTTATGGGTTTCGGATGTAATGTCCCGGCGATAATGTCAAGCCGTGCCATAGAGAGCCGGTCAAGCAGAATCATAACTATTCTCATTAATCCCTTTATGTCCTGCTCAGCAAGATTGCCTATATATGTTCTTCTTGTGGGTACATTTTTTGAAAAACATGCTGCTTTGGTTTTTCTGGGACTTTATCTGCTGGGAATTGTAGTCGCTATGGCTACAGCGAGAATCCTCCGAAGTTTTTGGTTCAAAGAAGATGAAACACCGTTTGTAATGGAGTTGCCACCGTATCGCATACCAACTCTCAAGGCTTCTTTGAGGCACATGTGGGGAAAAGGGGAGCAGTATCTCAAAAAAATGGGAGGAGTAATTCTCGTTGCCAGCATAATTGTATGGGCACTTGATTATTTCCCTATGCATGATGAGGACTCAACTGCTATTAGCGCGGATAGTTATGCAGCGCAGGTAAAATCTGATGATTCTCAGATAGATTTTCAGTCTGATTCTTATCTTGAAATGGCAGGAAAGTTTGTAAATCCTGTAATGGAGCCGATAGGATTTCACTGGCGAGCATCAGTTGCAGCTTTAGCCGGTGTGCCGGCTAAAGAAATTGTTGTTTCTACGCTCGGAGTGCTTTACACCGGCAACTCGGAAGTAGAAGATAGTTCACTCGCGGCAAGGATTACCGCTCCAAATCCCGTAACCGGTTATCCCGATTTTACAGCTGCCGCAGCGCTGAGCTTTATGATATTTATATTGTTGTACTGCCCTTGTACAGCAACAGTTATCGCGATTGTGAGAGAGACAGGCAGCTGGAAATATGGCTTGTTCTCTGTAGTTTATAATACGGTAGTCGCATGGCTGGTGGCATTTGCCGCTTATCGACTAATGTTGCTTGTATAGAAATAGAATTTATCGCAACTCCACAACCGTTATTCCCGCTCCACCGAATTGCACATGTTCATCGCGGTAAGATTTAACATCTGAAACGGTGTCGAGATATTGCCTTATAGCTTCGCGAAGTGCTCCCGTACCGGTGCCATGAAGTATTCTCACCCTTCCCGATGAGAATTGCACTGCATCATCAATGAAATAAGTTACTGCTTGAATAGCTTCATCCACTCTCATACCGCGAACATCAATTTCTGTACTGAAATTAAGTTGGCGTTCGCGGCTTGAATCAGAAGTAGCCGAGCTGACGAAAGTTACACTATTATTGGAATTATTAAGCTTCGCATCGGTCAGTTTTAATCTGTCGGTCTTAACAGATGTTTTCATGACTCCAAAAGCCACAGTAGCATTATTACCGCTTATTTCAAGAATTTCTCCTATAGAGCCTTTACCATCAAGTTTCACTGTATCACCAACTTGTAGCGGTCGCTCCGCTTCACTGTTTCTTACAGTTCGGATCTGTTTCTTTTTCTTTGGAGCCTTATTCAGCAATGGATGAGATTCATCTTTAATAGTAGATAAGCTATCCTTATGTTCGGCAAGTTTGCGACGTGCCTCTAATGTTTTTTGTTTTTCAGCCTGAGCTGTGCGTATTTCCCGGATGGTACGTTCCACAGAGGCGTTGCTTGAAGAAATAATTTTATCTGCTTCCTCTTTGGCTTGTTCAATAATCTCCCTACGTTTCAGACGAAGACTCTCGGCATCATCCTCATAACGTTCGATAACCTCGTCAAGCCGCTTTTCCTTGCGTTTTATTTCAGTACGCTTGTTTTCCCAGTACTTTCTATCTCGGGCTATATCGAGCAGGTATTTGTCCAGATTGATATAATCACTGCCGACTATACTTTCAGCTTCTTCAATAATATCTGAAGGCAACCCGGTTTTGCGGGCTATTTCAACAGCAAACGAACTACCGGGATTACCAATAGATAGTTTGAACAGAGGTTGCATAAGATGGCGGTCATATAGCATGGAACCGTTTACGAGACCATCGGTGTCTTCCGCAAACTGTTTCAGATTCTGATAGTGGGTGGTTATCACTCCCCACATTTGGGCGTCCGCAAACTTGTGAAGAACAGCCTGTGCTATGGCACCACCTATTTGCGGTTCTGTTCCGGAACCGAACTCATCAATGAGTATAAGTGAAGTGGGTCTGCCTCTGCCAACAAATAGCTTCATGTTGCGAAGATGGGAACTGTATGTGCTCAAATCATCCTCTATTGACTGGTTATCACCAATATCAACAAAGATATCATTGAATATCCCGAAATGGGAATTCTCATATACGGGAGGCAGCATACCGCATTGAGCCATATATTGAACAATCCCTACGGTTTTGAGACAAACAGATTTACCACCGGCATTCGGACCTGAGATTATAAGTATCCTTTTGGTCTTAGAGAGATGAATGTCAAGCGGAACAATTTCTCTCCTCTGGGACTTAAGCGATTTCAGGAGAACTGGATGCACTGCGTGATACCACTCAAGTTCTGTTTTCTTGGACAAATGAGGAAGAGTGCCACCTGAATCGATGGCAAACAGCGCTTTTGCTCTGATAAAATCCAGATGGTCAAGAATATCAATTGATAAAAGAATCTGAGGAAGAAATGGGCGTAATTTGCTTGAAAGTTCAGTTAGAATGCGAAGAATCTCTCTCTTTTCTTCAAGCTGGAGCTCTCGGATTCTGTTATTTGCTTCAACAACCTCAGCAGGCTCGATATAAATAGTTTTACCTGAAGCACTTTCATCGTGAACAATTCCCGGCAATCTTCTCTTATTCATGGGGGCGACCGGAAGCACTAGCCTGCCGTCACGCATAGCCGGTGATGCATCGGAATCGAGAATGCCTTCTGCTACAGCTTTGGTCATAACCCTTCGCATAGCAGCATTTACTGTTCCGCTCATAGAGGAGATTGAACGACGTATATCACTCAGTTCAGATGAAGCACTGTCCTTAACGTTGCCGAAGCGGTCAAGAACGCGATCTATCTCTCTTTTGCAGCCTTCAAATGTTTCTATGCGAATAGCGATAGCATCAAGTTCAGGTAAACGTGAAATACTATCTTCATTTCTCAGTGACCGGAAGAAGCGTGACGTATCATCTATACATTCAAGTGCTTTGGCTGTAACAAGCATATCAGCAGGGGAGCAGCTGCTACCGGGCACTTTTAATGATTTCACAATTCTGGCAGCTTCTCCACAGTTGTTTGCCGGCATGGAGTCGTCTCCGGAAGCTATTTCAGTCATTTCCTTGACAGCAGTCAAAGAACTTTTCACGAGATTGTAATCTGTAAGAAATTTCATTTCACTAACTCGCATGGCAGCTCCGGAAGTAGTGCATAGCTTAGCCACTGCCTCCCTTACCTTATCAAAGCCTATCTTGTACTCAAAAGATTCCGGGTATATCATAATGCAAAATTAATAAAAATGGGACTATACTGATATACTTGATGTAGATATGCAACATTTTTACATTTAATAGTGTTATATTTTCAGAATTAACAAACTAAAACATAAGACTATGAAATCTTTAAATTTCAGATTCTGGGGACAGAATAAATATTGGTGGACCATTTTGATTTTGGGCATTCTGATGGTTCTTTGTGGTTTTGCATACTGGTTCTGGCCGGTTCAGGGCTTTGCAGTTTCTTCACAGATATTTGGTTGGCTACTTGTTCTGGCCGGCGTTGTTCAGCTTTGTGCAGCAGCAGGTCCTCACAGACCAAAAGGTTGGGGTTGGTGGATAACTGGTGGTATCATTGATATGTTTATCGGATTCATGCTCGTAAGAAGCGTTATTCTTAGTGAAGAGGTTTTCCCATATTTTATAGCTATAATTTTTCTGTTCTGGGGTATAAGTGCAGTATTCAGCGCTATCGATCAAAGAAATAGAAAGTACTGGTGGCTGTACTTGATTAACGGTATTCTTATGCTTGTAATCGGCTTCTTCTTCATTGAGGCAGGATATGTGCAGGATATGATGATGACAAGCTTCCTTACTTCACTCGCTTTTATTTACTGGGGATTTACATTGGCGATGACTTCCTACGATATGAAACCGATTGAAAAGGACAACTGATAAATAAATCTGCTGTTTAATAGTATATAGAGACTGAGTTCAATTATTATTTGGGCTCAGTTTCTTATCTTACATCAGCACTATTCGGTTTAATCTTTTCGTTAAAAAATACAATTATAGCAAATAAAATATTGATAATTTGGATTGAGGCTGTATATTTGCATAATTAAGCGGTAAAGTGTTAAACTTTTGACACTTCATATTGTCAAAATGAAAAATAGTTACTAAATTCTAACCCGATATGAACATCAGAAACTCATTATTTCTCTCCCTGCTCATTATTTCTGCCGGTGTGTGCCGTGCTCAGGGTTATTACGATGATGATATATATTTCAATTCATCAAAGGATAAAGATAAAAATGTAGAACTTGCAAAAAAGCAGGCTGAAGAAGCAAAAAAACGGACTTCAAACGGATATATACTTTATCCTGTTGCCGACTATGCGGCTGCAGACACTTATGCTCCCGAAGGAAGCTCTACAATCAGTGTTGATGAGTACAATCGCCGTGGAATCTTTGGCCGCGATACTTTGTCGTCAAAACTGAAAAGTGGCGAATTACAGGATTTCGCTTATACAAGGCAGATTGAAAAGTATTACAACCCGGCGATAGTTGTTGGAAGTGATGATGCTCAGCTTGCTGACCTCTACTATGCTCAACCCGCAAATGTGAATATCTACGTCAATACTCCGTCTTATGGCTACTGGGGCTATCCATATTCGTGGGGTGGATGGTATGATCCTTGGTATTCAGGATATTGGGGGTACAATTACTGGGGGCCGTCCTGGTCATGGGGACCAGCTTGGAGTTGGGGACCATCCTGGTCATGGGGACCAGCTTGGAGTTGGGGACCATCCTGGTCATGGGGGCCTGCATGGAGTTGGGGACCATCCTGGTCATGGGCACCGGCTCGTCCTTACAACCCGCGTCATCCGGGAGTTACCGGACATTTACGTCCTTCCTATGGTGTAGCTAACCGTCCGGGTAGCAATAGCCATTTCAATAATAATGGTTATCGTCCTGCATATAATTCTAACAGGCATAATGGCGCTGTTTCCCGTCCGGCATACAATGGTAATTCCAATAGCAATAATAATAGGGATAATAACTCTTATTCGCGTCCCGGTAGAAACAATAACGGCAACAATTCTTATAGAAATAACAGCAATAATAACTCTTATCGCAGTAATTCCGGATCACACCGCAGTTCCGGCGGAAGCTTCAACAGCGGTGGCTCAAGGAGTTCCGGTGGCGGAAGAGGAAGACACTGATTTTATAAACTGATTACTATATTCAGATGAAAAAAATATTATTTAGCGTTTCAGCATTTATGCTACCTGCTCTGATGTTCGGGCAGACTGCTATTGATGCTTACAATCTATCGCAATCAGATTTCAAGGGTACTGCAAGATTTATGTCTATGGGTGGTGCATTCACCTCACTTGGTGGAGACCTAAGTACATTAAATCAAAATCCCGCAGGTATAGGTGTGTATCGTTCAAGTGAAATAGGGGTGACCCTTGGTCTTGATATTGCTTCGACTAAATCTTCAAACGGAGCGTTCTCTATGTCCAAGAATAAAACAACCTTTAACTGTAACAATTTCGGATATATTGGAGCTGTTTATACCGGCAGTGATGTTATGCCTTATTTTAACTGGGGCGCATCATATTCCAGGGTGGCAGATTTTAACCGTGCTTACAAAGGCAAAGGTGCTATGACCGGCTCTCTTTCAAATTATATAGCAGGTTATACCTCAGCTGAGAGTTGGAACTCAGAAGATCTTACTGCCTATGACTCCTTCAATCCCTATATGGAACCTATGGGGACTCCATGGATGAGTATCCTTGCCTATAATTCTTATCTTATTAATCCTACCGGTGCAACATCTTACAGTGGTCTGTGGAATAATAAAACATCCGGAGAAATGACTTTTGATGTGCATGAAAAAGGTTATACCGATGAATATTCAATTAATTTCGGTGGAAATTTCGCTAACATAGTTTATTGGGGCATGGGATTCGGAATAACCGATATTTACTATCGCTCATCGGTTTATTATACTGAAGATATGAGTAACGCAACCATTCCTTCTTTGGATGCCAACAATAATTATGTCGGTACTCGCGATGGTGGAGCCGGTTTTGGTCTTGATAGTTGGAAAAGTATAAGTGGTTCCGGTTTCAATTTCAAAATCGGTACTATTATTAAACCCATCAATGAGTTGAGAATTGGTCTTGCGGTGCATACACCTACATACTATAACCTCAAGCAGGAAGGCTGGGCAGGTGTAGATTACGGATATAATCCCAATATCGAAGGTTTTGTGCAGACAAATGACGGTTATGCCGATTATTTTGAATGGAAACTTCGCACCCCATGGCGACTCCTAACAGGTATTAGCGGTGTAATCGGCAAGAAGGCTATAGTCAGCCTTGACTATGAGTACCGCCCGATGCAGAATATGACTGTGAAAGACCAGAACGGACGCAATTGGACAGACGTTAATGATGACGTTAAGACATACTATAATGCAATGAGTATCGTTCGTGTTGGTGCAGAATACCGTTTGTCACCCCAGTGGAGTGTAAGAGCAGGTTATCAGATTCAAACATCTCCCAGCACCACTGTAGCCCTGAATGGTGAGACTCCGGTGTTTACTTCAGGTCCCGATGACACAGAGACTACCCCATCTTATTCGTTTGACAAATCCACTCAATACATTTCATTCGGTCTTGGCTACCGTTATAAAAGCTTCTATGTAGATGCTGCATACGTTAACAAACAGCGTGAAAGCCAGTGGAGAGCATTTACCCCGAATGATTACACAAAAGTTGGTAATAATTACCAGGAGTCATCTCCTCATTCAAAGATAAATCTGTCATCAAATCAGATAGTACTTTCACTGGGTGTGAAATTCTGATTGAATTCCAAGATAACCATATAGACTGTATCAATGAATTTTGGCACAGTTTTTTTTAATATTAGTGTGCATCTTTTTAGCCCATCAGAGGTATACTTTTGTATTGGAAACCGATAGTGGAATCCCTTGAAACTTATTAATAGATTAAATATGAGCTTAATTGTTGTAGCCCTTTGTCTATTTGGATGGGTGGGACTTACTCTTAGCGACAAGGTAGAGTGATAGAAATTGTAATATAGTGCAGACATATTTCTATTAATGATTATATTTGCGGTTGTTGTTTGTGTGTGTTTTGTTAAACCGCAGATTTTGATGAGAAGACTTATTGTACATATATTCTGTTTGACTATATCTCTATCTCTATTCGCAGAACAGAGACTAATAGGTGGTTCCTGGAGCGGAAAACTTGAACTGGGAAACGGGAGACATCTCAGACTTGTTTTTCATATATTGGAAGATGGTAAAGGGATAACGATGGATTCTCCGGATCAGGGTGTTAAAGGCATACCTCTGGATGTTCAATACCTATCAACCGATTCTTTGAGTTGCACAAAGTCTGCTATGATGTTGAGTTTTTCCGGTAGGCTTGAAAATGAAAGGCTTAATGGCACCTTTTTTCAGCGTGGATTAACCATTCCGTTAACTCTTGGCAGAGTAACCGAAAAAGTAAACAGACCGCAGACACCTCTTCCACCATATCCTTACTCAGAGGAAAGTGTACTGATAACCAATGATTCGGTAATACTTTCCGGTACATTGACTTTACCTGAAGAAGTAAATGCTTACACCCCGGTTGTGCTAATGATTACGGGAAGTGGTCTGCAAAACCGTGATGAAGAATTGTTTGAGCATAGACCGTTTGCCGTTATAGCAGATTATCTTGCCCGTAGAGGTATTGCATCTTTGAGGTATGATGACAGAGGGTTTGGCGAATCCAAAGGTAATGTAGCTAATGCTACTACAGCCGATTTCGCTGATGATGCAAAAATGGCACTGGATTGGCTGAGAAATACCGGAAGATTCGGTAAAATAGGAATTATCGGTCACAGTGAAGGTGGACAGATTGCTTATATGCTCGGTGCAGAAAAATCGGCTGATTATATAATATCTGTTGCCGGACCATCTATCCCCGGTTTTCAGACAATAGCGTTTCAGAATAAGATTGCTCTATTGAAGTCAGGAATTGATGAAAAAACGGCAGATGATTTTGCTGTTGCGATTGAGAAGGTATTTAACTACAAACTCACTCATACTCATCCCATTTTAGTAAATGATACTCTTATAGCCGAACTATACCCACAGTTTAAGGATAATGCGTTAACTGCGCGTTTGGCTGAATCATTAAGGAAGCTGCTGAGAGAAAAATTTGAAAATGAGTGGATGATGTTCTTTCTCGCTTATGATCCGAAGACAGACTTGATGAAAGTTGAAATACCGACACTGATTATTTATGGAGAGAAAGACAAGCAGGTGCCACCTGCTCTAAATTTTGCTCTGGCACGAGAATATTGTCCTCTTGCAAAAATTTTACTTTATCCGGAATTAAACCACTTGATGCAACATGCCGTGACCGGAAATGTTGAGGAATACTCATCAATAGAAGAGACAATTTCTCCACAAGTTCTCTCCGACATTACCACCTTTATCCACTCCATGAAATAATAGCAAACCGCATGACGCTATTGCCCGGTGTTTTTGTCATGTTGGCTAATTCATCATTTGTTGTAGGGCTCTATTTTTTTACATATGCGTTTAATGTCACATAAAAGAATTACTTTTACGAAGTATTTCTCAAAAACTGCATCAAATGATATCTCGTAGAAAAATTATTTCAGCAATATTTATCTTTCTCTCAATTGTTGTGTGCAATGCCTGGGATGCTGACATCTTGGGAGATAATTATGAAATGCGTTATGTTGACCAGCCGGAGGATTATCATGGTAAGGTCAGATGTACTATAGTCAGGAGATTGGCGGAATGTAAACCGGATACAAAAGTTACCAGAGGGGTTCTCTATATCCATGGATTTAATGACTATTTCTTTCAGAAAGAGATGGGAGAGGAATTTAATTCGCATTGTTATGATTTCTACGCCCTTGATTTACGCAAATATGGAAGATCAATATTGCCGGGACAGAAAAAATTTGAAGTAAGGAGCTTGAAAGAGTATTTTGCAGATATAGATTCGGCTCTTGTTGAAATGAAGAACTCAGGTATTTCTGAAATTATTCTGATGGGACATTCAACGGGTGGATTAATAGCAGCTTATTATATGCAGTTAAACCCACAGGCTCCGGTAAGTGCATTGATATTGAATAGTCCGTTTCTTGATTGGAATCTTGGAAAGATGGAAAAATTAGTGCCTCTTGTTTCAGCTCTCGGCGCAATATTTCCTAATTTCAAAATTAAGCAAGGTGACAGCACTGTTTATGGGGAGAGTCTGGACAAGAACTATCAAGGAGAGTGGAGTTTCAATCATGATTGGAAAGTTTCTCCTTCTCCTGATGTTACGGCAGGGTGGGTTAGGGCTATATCCACAGCCCAGAATGAACTTAAAAAGCACCCTTATGGCATTCATATTCCTATTTTACTCATGTATAGCGCTTCAAGTTACCAAGGCGATAAGTGGAGCGAGGATGCTAGGAAAAGTGACTCTGTTCTTGATGTTACAGATATAAAACATTATGGTTGCAAACTGGGACTTAATGTCACTCCCGTAAAAGTGAACGGAGGTTTGCATGATTTAATTTTGTCCTCAGAGCCAGTGAGAGATGCTGTATATAATTATATATTTAAGTGGTTGGCGAATAAATAAATCATAAAATTATAGATTTTTTTATAACTTTGCCGAAAACAGAGGTGAAACCGGTTCACCCTAATTAGTTATCAAAAAGATGAAACGTTTCTTTTTCTCATTTTTAGGAGCACTTGCAGGCGTGTGGGTGTCAATTTTGCTGTTCGGATTATTGATTGTTATCACAATAGGTGTTATAGCCGCATCCTCGGCCTCTGAGGTGGATGTGCCCAAAGTAAAAAAACAGAGTGTGCTCACAATTACACTTTCCGGTGAGGTTGTTGACAGAGAGTCTCCAAAAAATATAATTGATGAGATATATGGAAATGATGTGCGTCAGTTACCCCTTAATACACTTGTGTCTGCTATAAAATCTGCTGCTCAAGATAGTAAGATAGAAGGAATTTATTTGGATTGCAAGGGGTTAAGTGCCGGACTCGCACAGATAGAGGCAGTAGTGAATGCACTGAATGAATTTTCAAAAAGTGGGAAATGGATAATGGCTTATGGTGACAGCTATTCACAGGCAGATTATATCATAGCAAGCACTGCTGACTCATTATTTGTAAATCCGATAGGAGTTATTGATATTCACGGACTAGCTTCAACTACACTCTATTTTAAGAATCTCCTTGAAAAGGCAGGGGTTGAAGTACAGGTAGTTAAGGTTGGAACATTCAAGAGTGCGGTAGAGCCTTTTATACTCAATGATATGAGCGACGCAAACAGATTGCAGACTTCAGAATTTTTGGATAATATCTGGGATCATTTGAAAAATACTATTGCTCAGGGGAGGAAGGTGACTGTAGAGAAGGTCTCTGACTGGGCAGATAGCTTCTCATATACCAAGGATGTAGAATTTTATCTTAAGAATAATCTCGCGGATGCAACTTTGTATCGTCATCAGATGGACAGTCTGCTTGCTCGCCTGTCCGGACTGCATGAAGATAAAGATAAACCGAACCTAATAGAGTTTGACAAATATGCTCTTGCCCGTGATGATAACAAAAAGAGTGTGAAGAACAAAAAACAGATTGCGGTACTCTATGCTGTAGGTGACATAACCGAGAACGGTGAAGGTGGTATTGCCAGCGAAAGACTGGTTCCTCAGATTCTTGAGTTAGCTGAGGATGACGATGTGGATGCACTTGTTTTAAGAGTGAATTCCGGTGGCGGTAGCGCATTTGCATCTGAACAGATATGGGAAGCTCTGCAGCAATTCAAAACAATAACCGGTAAACCATTTTATGTCTCGATGGGCGACTATGCTGCATCAGGTGGTTATTATATATCTTGCGGTGCTGATAAGATATTTGCTGAACCGGTAACCCTGACTGGCTCAATCGGAATATTCGGACTTATTCCGAATGCGGAGAAATTGCTTTCAGATAAAATCGGTATAAACACTGCGACTGTGGCAACAAATAAGGGACAGTTTCCAACTTTTTATAAGGCAATGACTCCGGATCAAAAAGCAGCTATGCAGTCCATGGTCGAAAATGGATATGAACTTTTTGCAAAGCGCTGCGCTGAGGGTAGAAGTTTGCCGATTGACTCAATTAAAGCGATTGCTGAAGGACGTGTTTGGTCCGGTCACAAAGCACTTGAAATAGGTCTTGTTGACTATATGGGTGGTCTTGACGCAGCAATTGCATTTGCAGCCTCCGAGCTTAACTGTGATGGGGACTATTATATTAAGGAGTATCCCAAGGTTAATTTCAAATGGTGGGAGGAGATGCTTGATATGTCCAAAACTATAAAAATGTCAGTGATAAAGGAATTTGTTGGAGAAGAGAATATGAAATTCTATGATTTGACAAATTATTTAAAGAATATCGACCCGCTTCAGGCACGAATGGACTTTATTGAAATAAATTAATTTACGGATATGGCGAAAAATGGTTTGGTTCAGTCTATGATTCTATACCCATTGTCATTATTATATGGAATGGGTGTTAATATTCGTAACCTTATGTTTAATAAGGGAATTTATGAGCAAGAGTCGTTTGATATACCTGTAATATCTATAGGTAATCTCACTGTTGGTGGCGCTGGAAAAACTCCTCATACAGAATATGTTATAGAGGCTCTATGCCGTGACTACAGAATTGGAATGCTTAGTCGCGGTTATCGCAGGCGCACAAAAGGGTTCATTATCGCCAGTTCTAATTCCAATCCTGAGGATATTGGTGATGAACCGTATCAAATATACAAAAAGTTTGAGAATAAAGGAGTAATGGTCGCTGTATGCGAAAAAAGAGTGGAGGGTATAAAGCGGATGCTCGATTTTGACCCGAAATTGAATCTGATAGTTTTGGATGATGCGTTTCAACATAGATTTGTTAAACCAAGAATCTCTATTCTTTTGACAGAACATTCCAATCCTTTATATAATGACCATCTGCTTCCGTTAGGCAGGTTGAGAGAGCCAGCCAAAGCCATTGAAAGAGCGGATATCGTGATATTGACAAAATGTCCCGATAATATGAAGCCGGTAGATTTTCGTCTATTTAAGGAAACTTTCGATTTATTCCCATATCAAAATCTACTGTTTTCAAAATATCGTTATCTGTCTCTTGTTCCACTTTTTCCGGAAGCGCTTGAAGGAATGCCGGTACCGGATCTTTATAATCCCGGCTCTATAAATACAGTCTTGGCTGTGGTAGGAGTTGCCAATCCAAGACCATTTATAAGGTATATTCGCAGTCTTGGAATTAAAGTTAAAATAATGTCGTTTGGCGACCATCATAGTTTTAGCAAATCAGATATGACCGCGATACGGAATAAATTCGCTGAAATAAGGTGTCTTGACAAATATATTATCACAACTGAAAAAGATGCTGTGAGACTTGCAGGTAATCCCTATTTTCCGGCTGAATTGAGGTCTCGGATTTTCTATATCCCTATAAAAGTAGAATTTATACCTCATGATGCAGAAAGTCTGGAAACTGTATTGAAACAAAAGCTTAATAATTATCAAGGTAATTGAACTGATTATCTGCCCTCATTTGTTATAACCAAAAAAATAAATAATATGCTTGAAAAGATAAAAGAAAGTGCAAGTTATATCCGTTCTCAAGTCGAATATATTCCCGAAACAGCTATTATTCTTGGAACAGGACTTGGAGCACTTGTTGATCATATTTCTGATAAGAAATACATACCTTACACCTCAATACCGAACTTCCCGGTATCAACAGTAGAGGGGCATAGCGGTAACCTCATTTTCGGCAAACTCGGTTCTAAGCCTGTAATGGCTATGCAGGGCAGATTTCATTATTACGAAGGGTATGATATGAAGCAAGTTACATTTCCGGTAAGAGTGATGAAGGAGCTTGGTATTAATACTCTTTATGTAAGTAATGCTGCCGGTGGAATGAACAAAGAGTTTAGAGTAGGCGACATTATGATTATTACCGATCATATAAACACATTCCCGGA
The DNA here is from genome assembly GCA_014800945.1 of Barnesiella sp. Taxonomy (GTDB): domain Bacteria; phylum Bacteroidota; class Bacteroidia; order Bacteroidales; family Muribaculaceae; genus Paramuribaculum. Next base: position 35,739 of record JAAVFD010000027.1, read on the forward strand.
GAATCCGTTAAGAGGTAAGAATTACAATGAATTAGGTCCGAGATTCCCGGCTATGACCGAAGCATATTCAAAGAAGCTAATCGCTTTGGCTGATAAAATTGCATCGGAAAAGGGAATTCGGGTAATGCACGGAGTGTATGTAGGTGTTCCTGGACCTACTTTTGAAACCCCTGCTGAATATGAATATTTCAGAATAATTGGCGGAGACGCTGTTGGTATGTCAACCGTGCCTGAAGTTATTGTGGCCAACCATGCCGGTATGAGGGTTTTCGGTGTATCTGTGATAACAGACCTTGGCGGCAAAGATGTTACAGATGTACCTACTCACGAAGAAGTTCAAAAGGCAGCTGAAGCAGCACAGCCTAAAATGATGGAAATAATGAAAGCTCTCGTGGAAACGGCAGACTGAAATTTTTTTAATAATGGAACAACAGACTGAAATATCACAATTAGGCGAATTTGGGTTGATTGACAGATTAACCAAAGACTTGCCTAAGGTAAATTCATCAACAGTTAAATCTGTTGGAGATGATGCAGCGGTTTTGTCTTACCCGGACACTCAAGTTCTTGTATCTTCCGATATGCTGATAGAGGGTATTCATTTTGATTTGACATACATGCCTCTTAAGCATCTTGGTTACAAAGCTGCCGTTGTTAATTTTTCTGATATATATGCTATGAATGGCACTCCAAGACAAATAACAGTTTCTCTTGGAGTCTCTGCCCGTTTCACAGTTGAGCATCTGGATGCTCTTTATTCCGGTATCCGATTGGCGTGTGATATTTATGGTGTGGATTTAATTGGCGGAGACACTACGGCATCCCGTTCAGGACTTGTAATATCAATTACGTGTATTGGAGACGCTTCTGAAGGAACCGTTGTTGGTAGAGAGGGTGCAAAAGATACCGATCTCGTTTGTGTTTCCGGTGACCTTGGTTCGGCATACATGGGTCTGCAACTTCTGGAAAGAGAAAAAGTGGCATCTGCCGGACAAAAGGATTTTATTCCAAAATTTGAAGGAAAAGAATATCTTGTAGAACGGCAGCTCAAGCCTGAGGCAAGAAAGGATATTATTGCCAAGCTGAAAGAGGAAAGTATTATCCCTACCGCGATGATTGATGTGAGTGACGGACTTTCATCAGAATTGATTCATATCTGCAAGTCAAGTCATACCGGGTGCCGTATTTATGAGGATAGAATACCTATTGATTACCAGACAGCGGTAATGGCGGAGGAGCTCGGCTTGAATCTTGTTACAGCGGCATTGAATGGTGGTGAAGACTATGAATTATTATTTACAGTCCCACTTCATTACCATGAAAAGATGGAAAAAATGGAAGGTGTCAAGGTAATCGGACATATTACTAAAGAAGATTTGGGATGTGCAATGATTACAAGAGACGGTAACGAGATGCCACTGAAAGCTCAGGGATTCAATCATTTAGGCTGAGTTGCACAATAATAATTCCATTATTGTGAATATATTCACCGTTAATTGAGTAACTTTGCAAAGAATATGTACTGAAAGCCCCGCAGAGGAGAGGCTCGCTTGCCATAACCGCTGAGAGGTGAAGGTGTCAATACTTAAAAATTAGCATTATGATAAATCGCGTTCTCATTAGAATAAAGGTAGTGCAGCTATTATATTCTTATCTGCTCACCAGAAGTGAATTTAAGATAGAGGCTTTACCGGAGTCACCGACTCGCGATAAGAGGTTTGCGCACGCAATGTATATTGACACACTCCTTTTCATAATGCAGTTGAGTGGATTTCGGGTTCAGAAAGATTTTGATTCTGCCCTTTTGTCTTCTATGGGCGACAATAAGTATCTGAACTCTAATAAAATAATCCGAGCGCTTGCAAGTGATGACAGATTGCGTAGTGTTATCGCTAAAGAATCTCAATCCCTTAGCAATTTTAATGAATGTGCTAAGGAAATCTTCGACAAGATAATTAATTCATCAATTTATAGAAGCTATATACGACTCAAATCTAAAGATGTAAATGAAGATTTGAAATTTTGGACTGTCATTATAGCTACCGTATTGGCTAAAGATGAACATTTCATAGAGTGCGCCCGCAAGAATGCCGATTTTACACTTTCCGGTTTTGAGCGAGGGATCCAGATGGCTATTGAAACTTTGTCCAGCTACAGCGATACAAAGTCAACTCTCAATGAAGCGAGAAATTCTTTAGATAAATCTCTGGATAAAGCGCGTGAATTGTACTTCGCCTTATTGCTCTTACCGGTTGAATTGACCCGTCTCCAGGATCAGAAACTTGATGCTGCCAAGCATAAATATTTGCCATCTGCTGAAGATTTGAATCCTGACACACGTTTTGTAGATAATATTTTCCCAAAACTAATCAGTGAAGCTCCAGCGGTAAAAGATTTCTTGAAGGATAATCCAATAGGTTGGGAAAGTGACTTTAATCTCACAAAGAATCTACTTGACAAGATATTAGCATCAGATATCTACAAGAATTACATGAACAAACCGGCTGTTGATAGGGCCGCTGATTGTGATTTTTGGAGAGCCGTTTATAAATCCATTATATTACCGTCAGATGAACTCGCTGAAGTACTTGAATCAAAAAGCGTTTTCTGGAATGATGATATTGAAATAATGGGCACATTTGTTTTGAAAACGATTAAGAGAATTGCAAATTCAGACAAAGAGCCTGTTGAACTCCTGCCGAAATTCAAGGATGATGAAGATGCCCGATTTGGTTCTGAACTTTTTATGTTCGCGGTAAATAATCTTGAAGAATACCGTTCATATATCGATAAATTTATAAATGCCACTCAGTGGGATCCTGAGAGACTTGCGTTTATGGATGGTGTGATAATGATAACCGCTATAGCCGAATTGTTAAATTTCCCGGCAATTCCACTTCCTGTTACGTTAAATGAATACATTGAGATAGCTAATTCGTACAGTTCACCCCGCAGTGGGCAGTTTATTAATGGAATATTGTATTCAGTTATCAATTTTCTCCGTCAGGAGGGTAAGCTCAGTAAATAAATAATAACCCAATAATTTTTTTCTTAAGATGATTAATAATCTTGTTTTACTCCAGGACTCGAATGCCGGAGGTGCCATGAATCTGATTATGATTGTGGTTCTTATCGTAATCTTCTATTTTTTTATGATTCGCCCACAACAGAAAAAACAGAAAGAGATTCGTAAATTCCGTGAAGGCATCAAAGAAGGAGACACTATCGTGACAGCAGGCGGTATTTACGGAAAAGTACGTCGCATTAAAGAAACAACTATTCTGATAGAAATTTCAAAAGGTGTTGAAATCAGAGTTGATAAAGGTTCTGTTTATCCTTCAGCTGCTGATGTTATCAATGATACAACTAACAAAATTGAGGACGCAAAATAATATATAACATAAAAAGGCTACACCGTAATGATAGTAGAACGCATCAGAGCCCTGAAAATTAGATTGTCGGATGCAATCCATTCCGCCAAAGGGAGAGATGTGATTCTCTATCTTATGTGTGTATGTGTAGCTTTTATATTCTGGGCTCTCTTCTCTCTTGACTCGGATATACAGCGTGACTATGAAGTTCCGTTAGAGATTGTAGATAAACCGGACAGTGTTACACTTATCGGTAATCTTCCATCTTACCTTGGAGTTTCGGTGCAGGGGAAGGGTTCTCAACTTATAAGATTTTCATGGGGAAAACTAACACCGGTAAAGCTTCCATTCAATGAAAATATATCTGAAAAAAATATATTTTCAATGTCAAAGCTTAAGATTGACAGTAGATTGAGAGACTATTTCGGAGGAGGGGTGCAAATAACATCGGTAAGACCGGATACTCTTAGAGTTCCATATACTACTTCACCGGGAGTAATGTTACCGGTAGTTCTTCGTGCTGATGTGCATGCGAGTTTGCAAAGTGTAATCAGCGGAAAAATTAAATCTAATGTCGATTCAGTAAGAGTTTACGGCATAAATGGAGTGCCTCATTCTTTGAAATTTGTGGAAACTGAAAGATTCAGTCGTTCAGGACTCAATGACACAACTACAGTAGAGGTTAATATAGAACCTATACCCGGGTTGAGAATAATTCCGGATAAAATAAAAGTTATTATTCCGGTAGAACCACTCATATTAAAGACTCGCTCCATTTTGGTTGAGCGAACAGGACTACCTAATAACACCGGACTCATAACATTCCCGGCTCGTGTGGAGGTGAATTATCTTGTGCCTATGAGTGAATACAATAAAGATTATCCTATATCGGCGTATGTTGAATTCTCTGATGTAAATCACTCTACACAGAAAGCTAAAGTACATTTATCCACTTTGCCTAAAGTTTGTCAGAACGTTTCAGTTGTGCCTGATAGTGTTGAATTTATTATTGAACGCACAAATTCTAAAAATTGATGTCTGTTATTGCTATTTCGGGTGGAATAGGAAGCGGTAAAAGTGTCGTTTCCCGAATTCTGACTGCAATGGGTTATCCGGTTTATGATTGTGATTCCGAGGCTAAAAGAATAATGAACAACAGTCCGTCAATTAAGTCTTTTATCAAGAGAAATATATCAGATGAAGCTATATTGGCGGATCAAAGCATTGATAGAACTCATCTTGCCGATGTGGTTTTCAAGAATCAGGTTAAGTTGGAGATGCTTAATTCTGTTGTTCATGACGCGGTTAAAACAGACGTTGCCCAATGGGTAAAATCAAAGCCGGTATCATTTGTTGAAACCGCAATATTATACCAAAGTGGGCTCGATAAGTTAGTGAATCAAGTCTGGGAAATTGTAGCTCCGGATGAAATTCGCATCAATAGGGTAATGAAGCGTAATAGATTCTCGGCGGAACAGGTTAAAGATAGAATAAAGTCACAGGATAGCTTTGTGATTCCTGAAAAGCATCCCGAAACGTTATTGATAAATAATGATGGGCTTGAACCGTTATTACCGGTTATTCTGAGTCTTCTGAAAAATCTTCAAAAGTAAAAGTGTCAGCGTCTCTCCAGGGGCTGAATCTTTCTCTGTCAAGATTCAGTTTATCTCTATCAAGTGTGCAGTATATTACACCGTCATCACTTCTTATGGCTATATCCTTTCCCCAGTTATCAAAAGCAAAGGTATCCTCAAACGGATATTCTCCGTATTCATCTTGCCCACCTCTATTGCAACCGATAACATAAGCTTGATTTTCAATAGCTCGTGCTATCAGCAGATGTTTCCATGCATATGCTCTTGCGTGAGCCCAGTTTGCGGGTATTATAAGAAGGTCGTATTTTAGTGCTGAATTTCTCAACCATGCAGGGAAACGCAAATCGTAGCAAACTGCAGTCATAATCTTCCACCCTTTGAATTCAATAATCTCAGGCATACATTTCCCCGGTGAGAAAATATTCTGTTCACCCCCCAGGGTAAAAAGGTGACGCTTATCATAGTAATGTTCCTTGCAGTCTGGTGATATGAAGAACGCCCGATTCAGAATCTTTCCTTTATGAGAACAAACAAAACTACCGCAAATAGCTAAATTATTTCTTAAGGATAATTCCTTTAATGTGGTAATTGTGTCACCTTCAATTGTCTCAGCTAAAGAAGCCATGATCTCCGGGGATTTCCTGAACCCGGTAGAAAAAAGTTCAGGTAGAACCAAGATGTCAACATTCTGTTCCAATGCTCCGATGATATCACTGACTGTACTCAAATTGATTTTTACGTCTCCGAAAGTAATGTCAATCGGGGCAATGGCTATTTTCAAAACTGATTTTACAACCTCATTCATTCAGCAGAGAAATTTTCCGGGTGACGTCCTTTGAAAGGGCGGTAATAATCTTTAATAGCTCTCATATCTTTTTCCGCATCACCGGTTGGAATAAAAGTCTGTTCTATGACAATATTCTTTGTTGAATAATCTATAGCTCCGAGGACTATTGGAATCTGTGCTCCATAAGCTATATGAAGAAATCCGTATCGCCATTTATCCGTTCTACTTCTCGTTCCCTCTGGAGTAATGGCGAGACACATGGATTGTGAATTATTAAATTTGTCAATAATATTCTCAACAAGCGAACTGCCTTTCTTTCTGGGTACGGGAATTCCTCCGATTGCTTTGAAAATAATTCCTAAGGGAAAGAAGAACCATGATTCTTTCATAAGAAATCCGGCTTTTCTTCCAATAGATGCGTATGCGAGTTTACCGAAAATAAAATCCCAGTTAGAAGTGTGAGGCGCAACGCATATAATGCATTTCGGATAGTCGGGAACGGTGATATTAATCTTCCATCCCGCAACCTTCAATAAAAATCCAGCTAAGTTCATCTTTTAGCTCAATCCTTATTTTTGGGGAGAGCACTGTTCATTTTATCTATTATCTCTTGAACGCGTTTGTTAAATTCATCAGTCAACGATTTGAAGGCTTTGTCCATGAAGTTTTTCTTGGCTATATTGTAAGCTTTGAGACTGTCAAAATTCTTGGGAACTTTGTCAAAGTTAACATTGACTCTTGAAAGCGTTTCCTCTTGAAGAGCAGCTACATCACGTAATGAATCATTCAACACATCTTTATTGACTTCCTCAACGAGATATTTAGCAAGTGCACATTCTGCGGCTACCTCACCGCATATATAACGAATTTCCTTTTTTAGCTGTCTTTTGTTTGCCATATGTTATCTATTTATAGTTAAATTATTCTGTTAAAATAATACGTTTGAACGCATTATAAGTAGGAGAGATCGAATTGTGATGAACCGGAGATTCAACCAACCGTGCTTTTATATCAGGAGTTGCAGTAGCAAGAAAAGCACCGAATTCATCATCTTTCAGTTCTTTCAATAGGGCAGAAGCATTCACAGCAGTCGAATAATCTGCCGTATAATGATATTGATTATGGAGAGCATCTTTACAACTGATCATATCACTTTCTGTAATTATAACAGTTGAAACTGGTATTTTGCTCGATTCTAATAAATATTCTACTCTTGGCTTATTGATTGGATTCTCTGTTTCCTTTTCAAAATATGCTGCAATGATTTTTTTTATTGGAAGTCCCATTTCAGACGCTATCAGCAGAGCCGTAACATCTGCGAGATTGCCACCTGGAACCGCAAAAACTATATTGTCGGGTGTCGCTCCATTTTCAATCATTCGTGCACAGATATGGAAATATTGAATTACAAGTGGCAGCAATGATGATATGTTAATGGTATTAGCCGATGTGAGAATTACCGTATCTCTTAAAGTTTTATCAACCAAAGCCGCTTGTGTAATAGATAGACTTTCTGATTCAGATCCTCTTACCTCAATAGCAGTTATATTTTTACCATTATTACAAATCTTAGCCAGTGCTTCCTCCGATAATTTTCCTTTAGGGGAAACCACAAAGATTCTGAACTTATCTGAGTTTGAAAAAGCATCTGAAACAGCGATTCCATAATCGGATGATACAGAGGCTAATAATTTTATCCTTTTGTTAGCAGGTACATCAAAGAATAACTCAAAAAATTGAGCCATAAACCGGACGCTTAAATCTCTACATGAACCGGATGGACCATGAAAAAGCTCTGCGGCAAACAATCTGTCGCCTTTCAGATGAATTACCGGGATTGGGAAAGTTAATACAGCAGAGATAACATCCTTAATTTTCTCGGAAGATATATCTTCGCCAAGCATAGCCGATAAAACAACGTATGATATGTCAGCCAAGGACATTTCATACATATTTCGAAAAAATGCGCCGGGCAATACCGGTATTTCTGCCGGCAAATATAATCCACCATTGTCAGCAATACCTGAGATGACCGCCTCCTTAAAAGGGGTTCTCAAAGAGTAATTTCCGGTACTTAAGAATTTCATGTCGGTTTGTTTACTGACAAAGGTACTACTTTTTAGTTCGGCTTAATGCCTATTTGAGTTTATTTAACTCTATCATAATTTATAGGTACACATTATGTGGAATCCAAACTGTCTGCTATTAATTATCGGATTAGTCACATAAGTATTGTCAACTTTTACGCGCATTTTATCATACATTGTTTTTCTGGCATAAAAATCAAACCCCCCGGTAAGATATAAGCGATTGATTAATTTGTAATTTACTGTTGTTTCAAAATGATTGAAATATGAATGTGAGGCATCCCCTTGAACATCAACCGGACAACCTTCAGGAGTGAGCGACCAATTGAACTGAGTATTATATCCCTTCCAGGTATATAATCGGTAGTGCTGATTGGCTAAACGCAGGTGTAGTTTATCACCCCATAATGCCATATTTAATGAAGCCTTAATAGAAAAACCGGAACCCCAGTTATAATTTCTGTGGTAATCACGATAAAAATCGGTAAGTATTCCGGCTAATGCAACTGCGTTTAGGTGAACATATCCGTCAAGAGACATAATTTTTGTCGGATTATATCTGTACATTAGTCCACCGCCAACCGAAGCAGGTGTTCCTAATTTATACGGTACGGAGCAAGGGAAATAAACAGCTTTTCTTTCGGGGCGTATCGTATCGGAATCGAAGTAATCAAAATGTTGATATAAACCGATATTCAAGTTTGCTTTTTTTGTGTCATGGATTTCTTTTGAAAGCAATCGTCCCATTGCCTCTATCCTGCTAAGCAGAGGTTGTGTTTTTATGTATTGCAATTCCATCAGGAATGAAAAGTAGTCGTACGGAATATTGGTTGACTCAGAATAACGGTAGCCGTACTCGATATTAATTTCAGCTGATGCACCAGCTTTGCTCCCAGTATCGTTGTCAATTAGTGACAGATATCTACAACCTAACGATAATTCAACGCTCACCGGTGGCACTCCGAATCTTTTTCCTGAAGTAGCTCTCTTCTTCCACGCTGCCCCAGTGATTATGCGATTTATTCCCTTCATCGGGTCAATAATGAACGCGGCAGCTTCACGCCCAAATCTCTCTGCGCCGGTTGTTCGGTCATCAAGAACTAGATCAGAGGTTCTGTAAAGCACTTCTCCTAATGCAGCTCCTCCTATCGGTGTGGCTATTATGTCATTAGTAGAAGGGTATTCTCTTTCCATGAATAGTTCCCACATAGCGCTCCCACCGATAGCAAATAATTCTGATTGCCAAAAATTATAACCGTTTGAGCGGGCGGCATTAAAATATAATGAGCCGCTATATGGGTGGGCAAACATATTGGTATTCAGATGGTCATTGTCCCATTCAAATCCATGTTTGAAATTCTCTTTTATGGAATTCCATGAAATGTACGCATATTGACCTTTGGATACATATCGGTCAAAGGACCATAAGGCAAGATTGAATCCAACAGTTTCAGCACCAGCTCTCCAAAAATTCTTTTTCTGATGAAGCGACATATCCAAACTGTCAGGGGAGTGGGGTCTTGTAAGAATATGCCTGTATGAACGGTGTCGTCTATGGTGTCCCGAATAAATCACAGAGTTTTTATCTATACTTTTCAATGAATCATCAAGATTCATACTTACTGAAAACAGAGGATATAAAAACAGTGATATAAATAACAGTAATGTAAATGCAAATACGCGATAATATCTCATTCTGTTATTTCCTTAATATTTTGACTTGAAAAATTGATTCACCGTCAAATTTAATAATAATTCCGAAGTTAATAAAAAAAGCGGTAAGTCTTATGGCAGAAAAGCGACTCCAAGATTGAAATAGTACTTTACTTCATACCAGAATACTATTAGTTGTGGGGTGATATATATGACTGGAGCTCAAATTGTTATAAACTTTAAGAGGCTGAGTCAAAATTTGTTTTTTGATTCAGCCTCATGCTTTTTAGAAAATTTCAGTCTTGACCTGAAATAGAATTACAATATAATAGCCTGTGTCTTATAATGGTTTGATAACCGAACTGAAACCGCTGCAGTTATATGAACATCCTTAGCGTTTAATTCTCGTGAGTAACAACTACGGTGTCTGCGCTCACAAATACTCATATATAATTGTTTCAGTTTATAAAAATTACTTGAATTTCAGCATGACTCAAAGAGCCTTCGCTTCGAATAATCGGGACAGGGTCAATGGTTCAAAAATGCTATTATTCAGAAGTATATATATTTATTGATCTCTATCAACTTTCTGTAATTATAACAATCCTAAATCCATTTTGTTGAATTCAGTCAGCTTTTTATACCTTTGTAATATAAATACAATTGTTTATGAGAAGGATGAGAAAAACGGACAGACAATTGCCAATAGCGGAGGCTCTTGAAATATTTGATAAAGCTCCCTATGTAACATTGTCATTGATAGGATGTGATGGTACAACTCCCTATGGTGTCCCACTCTCGATTGTCAGAAAAGATGACAAAACATTTTACTTCCATTGTGCTGATGAAGGAGAGAAACTTGATTGTATTAATTCAAATTCAACTGTATGGCTATCCGCTGTTAGTAAGTGCTCACCGGCATTTGAACAAGAAAAAATGAATTTTACAGAGCACTATAGGTCAGCAATGGCAATGGGTACCGCTGAAATTGTGATAGATAGAGCTGAAAAAATTGAAGCACTCAGGCTCATTTGTGAGCGTTTTTTACCGAGGTATATGAATTTTTTTGAAAACGCAGTTGAAAGGAGTCTGGAAAGAACAACTGTAGTGAAGATTACTCTTACAGATTCTCCTATAGGCAAATGTAAGGAATAAAAAAAGTCCCGTTGCCGGGACTTCTTTATACCGATAATTAATCAAGCTTTCACTTTGGTAAGCATCACTTTTGAGTCGGATTTAGCATATACGCTATGTGGAACATTCTCTCCCATAAGTAAGAACTGCCCGGCTTTAACAGAGTGAACCATATCAATCATTGTGAATTCAATTTCTCCTTCAAGAACTGTTACCATAACTTCTGCAGGCGCAGTATGTGTGTCAAGTTTCTGGCCTGCTTTGAAGGCTACGAGGGTGGTGCCTCCATTGTTGTTGGAAAAAATATTTTTTACTCTAACTTTTTCAGTGTCTGTTTCAATCTGGTTGGCAAGTTCATAAACTTCACCAAATTTTAAATCTGTTTCAAGCATAGTTTTCTATATTTATAATTATGTATTTTCTAGTAAAACATTTCTTAATTAAGCTAAGTTCATATTATCACATTATCTAAGCTTAATTAAAGTTTTATATTCTTTCATATTTGGCATACTGCACAAGGCTCACTATTTTTGCAGATAATTATGAATAGAAGAAAATTCTTAAAGTTATCTCTTGTCGGAGGTGCTCTTGCGCTTTTCCCGAGTAACATTAAAGGCATGGCTCTGAATTCAGCTCATCCTCAATGTCGAGTCAGTGTAGTGCGACGTAATTGCTTCGATGACCTTCAAAGTTGTTATTTGGATGATCCTGAGGCTGGCGGATGCACTATGTTTTCAGATGATTTCAGCGAAATTCTTGCGCTGGGTGGTGAGATGCCCCATAATCTAAGGGGTAAATTTTGTGAAAAAGCGTGGTCTGCACTGTGTGCGGCAGTATCTGAAGATGCGGGTTGTTCATTCAGTGCTAAAACAACCCTTGCGTCTTGTGGCGATCCAACCCGACCCGTAATTTTCAAAATTGAATATCTGTAGAATGATAAAAAATACTCCTTAAATAATATATAATGAGAGGTTTTGCTGTAAGAATTTGAAAAATAATTGCTAATTTTGCAAAACTTTATGGTAAATAAAGTCAAGCTGTAAGGCATATTGTTGATTAATAATAACTTAAGATGATAAATATAACTTTCCCGGATAATTCAGTCCGTCAGTATGAAGCAGGTGTTACTCCCTTGCAGATTGCAGAGAGTATAAGTCCTCGCCTTGCTCAAGATATTCTTGCTGCAAGTGTAAACGGTCAGGAATGGGATATTTCTCGACCGATTGACTCCGATGCTTCAGTGAAATTTTTCAAATGGGAAGATGCTGAGGGTAAACACGCTTTTTGGCACAGCTCAGCTCATTTGCTTGCAGAAGCACTTCAGGAACTCTACCCCGGTGTAAAATTCGGTATAGGCCCGGCTATTGAAAATGGCTTTTATTACGATATTGATCCGGGTGAGCATAATATAACTTCAGCAGATTTTCCGAAAATTGAGAAAAAGATGCTGGAGCTTGCACGTGCAAAAAATGACATAGTGCGTAAAGATATCAGCAAAGCTGATGCCCTTGCTATGTTTGGAGAAAGGGGAGAGGAATATAAGTGTGAGCTGATCAGTGAACTTGAGGATGGCTCTATTACCACTTACACACAGGGTTCTTTCACAGACTTATGCCGTGGACCTCATATTGCCAACACAGCTCCGATCAAAGCAGTTAAGATAATGTCTCTCGCCGGAGCTTACTGGCGTGGCGATGAAAAGCGTCAGCAACTTGTGAGAGTTTATGGAATAACCTTCCCCAAGCAGAAGATGCTTGATGAGTATTTGCAGATGCTTGAGGAAGCTAAAAAGCGCGACCACCGTAAACTCGGTAAGGAAATGGAGCTCTTTGCTTTTTCGCAGAATGTAGGTGCCGGTCTTCCTTTATGGCTGCCAAAAGGTGCTGCTTTGCGCGACAGACTTGAGCAGTTCCTAAGAAAAATTCAGAAAAAATACGGTTACCAGCAGGTTATAACCCCGCATATAGGTAACAAGATGCTATATGTTACCTCAGGGCACTACGCTAAATACGGAAAAGATTCTTTTCAGCCTATTCACACTCCCGAAGAAGGAGAGGAGTACCTGCTGAAACCGATGAATTGCCCTCACCACTGTGAGATTTTCCGCGCATTCCCACGAAGCTATAAGGAGTTGCCCCTTCGTCTTGCTGAATTCGGTACGGTTTACCGCTATGAGCAGAGTGGTGAGCTCCATGGTCTGACCCGTGTGAGAGGATTTACTCAGGATGATGCTCATATTTTCTGTGCTCCGGATCAGATTAAGGAGGAATTCCTTAAGGTGATGGATATCATATTCTACATCTTCAAGGCACTGAAATTTGAAAACTTCGAAGCTCAGATTTCTCTTCGTGATCCGAATAACAAAGATAAATATATTGGCTCAGATGAGAACTGGCATCTTGCGGAAACAGCTATTATTGAAGCTTGTGCGGAAAAAGGACTGAATGCACGCACAGAGCTTGGCGAGGCTGCGTTTTATGGACCGAAACTTGACTTTATGGTCAAAGATGCCATAGGTAGAAGATGGCAGCTCGGTACAATTCAGGTTGATTATAACCTGCCGGAACGTTTCCAGCTGGAATACACCGGTGCTGACAATGCCAAGCATCGTCCGGTAATGATTCACAGAGCTCCTTTCGGCTCTATGGAGAGATTTGTTGCGGTACTTCTGGAACATACAGCCGGTAAGTTCCCCTTGTGGCTTGCACCCGATCAGGTAGTCATACTCCCGATCAGTGAAAAATTCAATGACTACGCATTTGAAGTTGCAAAACAATTATCGCAGTCAGATATCCGTGCTACTGTTGATGACAGAAATGAAAAAATCGGCAAAAAAATTCGCGACAATGAGCTCAAAAGAATACCATATATGCTCATTGTAGGTGAAAAAGAAGCAGAAAATGGTGAAGTTTCTGTAAGAAAACAGGGCGAAGGTGATAAAGGTACGATGAAAATTACTACCTTTGCAGTTGATTTGACAAAAGAAGTCGAAGAAATGATTAACCAATAAACCTCTGAATGGAGAAAAAACCGTTTGTACCGGGTCCAAGAAGACCCAATAACTCCGCTAATCCCCAGCAGAAGAGGGGAGATAGAAATACCGCCTCTAAGGATCCCTATGCTATAAACGAGCGTATTAGAGCTCGTGAAGTGCGTTTGGTAGGAGATAATGTGGAGACCGGAGTATATCCAATTCAGCAGGCACTTAAAATAGCTGACGAGCTTGGACTTGATCTTATTGAGATTTCTCCAACCGCTGAGCCGCCGGTATGCAAAATTCTGGATTATCAGAAATTCCTTTATCAGCAGAAAAAGCGACAGAAGGAGCAGAAAGCTAAAGCGACTAAAGTTGTTGTGAAAGAAATCAGATTCGGACCTCAGACCGATGATCATGATTACAATTTCAAGCTTAAGCATGCAATCGGATTCCTTCAGGAAGGTGCAAAAGTTAAGGCTTATGTATTTTTCAAAGGTAGATCTATCCTTTTCAAGGAGCAGGGAGAAGTATTACTCCTTAGATTTGCCAATGACCTTGAAGAGTATGGTAAGGTGGAACAGATGCCGCTGCTTGAAGGTAAAAGAATGATTATAATGCTGTCACCAAAGAAAAAATAAAGCATATATCGCAAAAAATCGCGTGTCGATTAAATGCGTTACTCTTATAAACACGATTTAATTAACAAAACCAACCCAAATGCCAAAGATTAAAACTAATTCCGGTGCCAAAAAGAGGTTCGCCCTTACCGGATCAGGAAAAATCAAGAGAAAACATGCTTTCAAAAGTCACATTCTTACAAAGAAGACAAAGAAGCAAAAACGCAACCTCACTCACTTTACCACTGTGGCTAAGAGCGACAGAGATAGCGTTCTTTCACTTCTCGCACTTAAGTAAGCAGCGATTTTCCGCAATCCAGTTGTAAAACTCGTGATTTTATAAAAAAACAGTTACTAACCGGATGTTTAGCACACAAGAGCAATAACAGCCGCTGACATCCAAAAAACATCAAAAAATGCCAAGATCAGTAAATCATGTAGCTTCAAGAGCTCGTAGAAAGAAAATCTTAAAACTCACCCGTGGTTATTTCGGCTGCCGCAGAAATGTGTGGACCGTTGCTAAAAACACATGGGAAAAAGGTCTTACCTACGCTTATCGTGACCGTAAGGACAAAAAGCGCAATTTCCGCGCTCTCTGGATTCAGCGTATCAATGCAGCTGCCCGTCTTGAAGATCTCAGCTATTCTAAGCTGATGGGTCTTATCCACAAAGCTGGTATTGAAATCAACCGTAAGGTGCTCGCTGACCTCGCTCTCAACAATCCCGCAGCTTTCAAAGCTATTGTTGACAAAGTGAAAAATGCCTGATTAGCGGTCTGAACAGATAGTCTGATAAAAAATGCCCCTGCAAAATATTGTAGGAGCATTTTTTTTTGCACTCAAAGAATGCTTTCTATTATTTGATATCTAATAGTTTGTGAGTTTGTAACGAAAGGCGCCATTGTGGATTTTTCAAGATATACTCAATTGTTGCCTGCAATATATCCTGATTTTTCTTTTTATCACCGCAATCAAGTGGTTGAAGACAATATATCTCGGCCTCTACCTCAGGGATGAAAATCGGTTTTTCACCGTCATAAATTATCTTTATTTCATTTACTCTTTTCAGAGCTGCCTTTTCAGACTTGGGGGAACATGTTATCCAGTCAATTTTTTCAGGAAGCTGGAGTGTGCCGTTGGTCTCTACTTGAATATAAAAATCATGTTTATGAAGCTCTTCAATAAATGAGTTCGTAAGCTGTAGTGCCGGTTCACCTCCGGTTATAACTATGTGCTTTGAAGGGAATCTGTTGATTTCTTCAATAATTTCACCGGTGCTCATCTCTATATAAGGAGAGTGGTCCGTATCGCAAAAAGAACAGTTCATGTTACAACCGCTAAGCCTTAAAAATACAGCCGGCATACCGGTGTAATATCCCTCCCCTTGGAGAGAGTAAAATATCTCATTAACCCTTAACATTCCTCGTCCTTGATATACGTGGCAATATTTGCAGTACTCTCTTCTACATCGACTTGAAAGCAACTGGGAATTTGATCGCATATCCACTTGGCTATATTTTCAGCTGTAGGATTGAAGGGGAGAAGTTCATTAAAATTCCCGTGGTCAAGATAATCATGAATAATCTCCTTGATATGCTTGAAATCAATCACCATACCCTCGCTGTTAAGCTCTTTAGATTTACAATGAACCGTTACTTTCCAGTTATGACCATGCAATTGAGCGCATGCGCTCTCATAAGGTAAAGACAGCCGGTGGCACCCGGCTATCTCCATCTGTTTTTTTACTATATACATTCAGTTGCTATTTCATTAGTTCTGAGAAATCATCATAGAAAGTTTTGTCCTCTCCGACACAAATCTTTGCTATCCTACCGTCTGGATTAATAAGAATTTTAGTGGGATAACCGCTCACCCCGTAAATTATGGATGCCGGTTTTCCGTTCTTAGGCTTATTAAATAATTGAACCCAATCCATATCGTTAGCCTTAACGCACTTTATCCAGTCTTCTTTGAGGTCATTACAATCTATGCCTATAAATTCACATTTATCGGAGAATTTTGTATAATTCTCTTTCATCTGAGGGACACCGATCATACACCATTTGCACCATGAACCCCAAAAGTCAAGCAACACCCACTTACCTCTGAATGAACTTAGAGAGACCAAATTGTCATTCATGTCGGGAAGAATGAATTCCGGGGCATCAGCTCCTACTTTAATCCGTTCTTTAGCCGCCATTCTTTCGCGATAATTTTCTATCGTAGTTCTGTTTTGCCCATAAACCGGCGCAAAAAAAGCATCTTTGTGAGGTTCAGGAATGCTGTCAAAGTATTTATTCATGGTATCTATTGTTGCCTTATCCAAGCAATATATACCGAAATCATCATTCAAATGGTATGGGAGGGCATTGTCGTAGCGTTTGCGCCACAAAGTATATATGCTGTCAAATGCTACCTTGTCATCTTCGGGTAAACTTCTAATAATCGCTTGCAGAGAGTCACCCAGAGCTTCGATTGCGAGAATATTAGCGGCAAGTTCTGACCCTGATACCCTCATATTACTTTTGTCAGATCCTTTAACGGTAAAAATAATATTCTTACCGGGAGGGGAGACTATCGGTCCACTGTTGCCGTTGAATAACCCCGGTCCCCAAAATTCGAATATCGCGCCATCATCCGGCACCGGAATAGTAGCTTTACCTTTTTTTAGAGTAACAAACTGTTTGTCTGCTGGAAAAACTCTGTCAGCCATATCCTGAACATCATAACAATAATAGTAAACTGTATCATTATTTACAGCCGACTTGATTGTTATATCGTTTTTTGCAGAAACAGACAGAGTACCTGCAGAAACAATAAATGCTAAAATGAATTTGTTCATACGCACTATATTACACTTTGAGTTTCTTGCGGATTTCTTTAGGTATAGCGTCTTTATGAACCATAATATATATGGTTTTTGCCCTTACATAGCTCTCGCTCATATTAAGATAACCACCATTGTCATTGCGATCTGTGCCCCAGGAATTCTTTGTCTTATAGTATTTTGTGCCATATTGATCTTTAACACTACCTGTAATGTGCATAAGGTGATCGTCAGTAGTAACAAATGTTTCATAACCATTTTGACGTATTTCTGGGGTAACATTTACTTCCGGATATATTTTCTTAAATTTGAGAACTTCTTCAAGGCGCTGAGCTTCATTCTTTTTCGAAAATTCAACGGAATCGTTCTTGGAGTATCCTGATAGGTCGCATACCTCCGGATTGATGGCAACAGCATTGACATGAGAAAAACCTTTCTCGCTCACATCACCGTCCCAACAAACTGTATATCCATTTTTCAAGGCATAATCCATAGTAGTAATAAGATCATCCAGTGGCACATTGTATTGCTTAGCGTGCTCCCAATTATCAGGAACTTCCAGTTCAAAAGCCTTGTAGTATGGTTTGTGGGTGAAACTTGTTAGTTCAATGTAATCATCCATATTGAGTCCAAGTGATTCGGCAAATGATTTGGGAGTATATTCTTTGCCACGGTAGATGAATTTTTCGGGAACTTCTCCAAGATAGCTATCAAGTACAGAATTAACAACACGGTCATACTGAGGAGAGCGCTTTTTATTTTTGACACCGGCATCAGCAACCGCATGAAGAACTGACATCATTTCGCCATGACTATGTTTACCTCCTTCATAGTTAATGCCGCTGTACACTTCCTCCGGAACAATACCGACTTGACGGTAAGCATTCATGAATGTGTGGCTGAGACTTCCTTGACCTAAATTACCTTTACCTCTTCGTAAAAAATTATCATCAATCTGGTTCAGCAGCTTCTGGCGCACAATAAACATTTCAGAAAGATCATGTTCGCCTTTACCGTTACGGAGTAATTCAGCTTCCATAAATGAGGTAGTTGCGAAACACCAGCAGGTTCCGCTGGATGCCTGGTTTTTTACCGATGTCACCGGAACATCAGTAACTGCTGTAAACTGATAACCATCTTGAGCTGAAACAGAAACAGTTGAAGCAATAATAACTGCCAAACTCAATATATTTTTTTTCATGTTCAAATTATTTAGTGTTAGAAACTTCTGCCATACTTGCTCCAGTATTTATCAGAAAGGCTGTTCCATCGATTAATTGCAGCGCCGGCAAAATCAGATGTGTAATCGGTAAGAAATTCATTAGCGCGTTCAATACCCTCTTTATCTGCAATTTCAGAATATGTTTTCTCTATAAGCGGGAGTTCAATCTCGCCTTTATTGATGTAGTGTAACCGTCCCCTCTCAATATCTTTACGGGTTTCTCCCCATTTGATAGTAGCAAGTTTATTAGCTTTTCTGAAAGCCCATAATGCTGAATTCTCATCATAACGGAGCTGACCATCTACTTTGAAAGATTCAGGCAAATCGGTTGTGCCGCAGAATATTGGAATTCTCGGACTCTGACCGGGATTGTCAAATGCTACCCAGGCAACTCCGCCAACTCCATCCGGCAACCAGTCTCTAAGCTGAATGACAGTAGAGTATGAACACTGAGGCACAGAAACGTTTCTTACATTTATCACAGAACTATCACATAATGCATTAAATAAATTTATGTAATCACGGTTCATCCAGGGATTGGCTACCGGGCTGACTATCGTGTCAGTTTCTCCGGTCTTATTATTTTTTCTTTCAATCTTAAGATTTTTGGTCATATCCCATTCAGTGCCTTCATATGTTTCAGCAAGAAGATTCATTACGTCGGCTGCTGATAGTTTGTTATCCGGCTTAACACTCAACGGCAGCTCCTCGCTATCATACTTGAGTCCCAAGGATGGAGCTATCTTATTCAAAATAAAATACTCACGAATACTGAATGCTTTAGGTTCGCCAAAATAATTGCCACCAGAGTAAGCTTTCCAGAATTTGAAAGGTTCTTTACCATCCCAAAGTTTCATCTTTTTCGCAACCGAAAAAACATTTTCTGAAGCAAGATAGTTGGTCGTATCGGCAATATTGATGGTGGAAATTCTCGGAATATTTGCGGATACACCCACTTCGTCATCTGGTATTCGCACGGCAGCCCATACTCCACCGATTTTGTCCGGTCCTTCACCGAATATCTCAAATTGCCAAACTTCGTTAGGATCGGCAATTGTGAGGCATTCTCCGCTATCACCGTAACCATATTCTTTTACAAGCTTACCCATCATTTTTATAGCCTCGCGAGCGGTGGTGCAATGCTGTAAAACTATTCTTTCAAGTTCTTCTATCATGAACATGCCTTTGGGATTACGAAGCTCCTTCTTTCCGGAAATAGTGGTTTCGCCTATACCGAGTTGCCTTTCGTTAAGACATGGGTAAGCGGTATTTAGAAATGCGTATGAATTACCAGAGACAGGTATAGTTCCAACCTCTTTCATTCCTCTTGCGCCGGTAGAGTGATCTGTATGCATTCTGCCTGTGACAACGACCGCTGTGGTGTCATGTCCTAATGATTTTCCGGGTACGATGTCCATCCATGCACGATAATTTCCGTCACACGTGTGAGATGTCATGACAGAGCCATCTGTAGATGCTTTTTTGCCAACCATGATACTTGTGCAGCTCTCTCTGTCAGCAAAATCAGGCTCAAGAACCTGTGCTGTTGCTGAAAAGGTAACAACCGCTACAGGAAGCATAAGATATTTGATTATTTCCATTATGTATAAAATTGATCTATTTCTATATAGGGATATTCAACCGCCCACAGGTATAAGGCATGAGCAGGCATTGATGTACCTGCATTACATCGGTTTTTACTCTCAATTACTTCAGTAAATCCGGCAATTGATAATTTGCCTCTGCCAACATCTACAAGTGTGCCTACAACAGCTCGAACCATATTTCGTAGAAATCTGTCAGCACTAATCTCAAAATACCAACCTCCATCAGCTATTTTGTGCCATGATGCGTCTGTTACCTTGCATATTGTGGTTTTTACATCGCTATGCAACTTGGCGAATGATGCAAAATCAGATACTTCAAGCAATAAACTCGCAGCCTCATTCATTTTATCAAAGTCAAGTGCAGGGGAGCACTGCCACGATAAAGTGTTGAAGAACGGAGTTTTTACAGTAGAAGCAAAATATCTGTAAGTCCGCTTTATTGCATCAAATCTCGCATGAGCATCATCGGTTACCGGAACAATACCATTAACGGCAATATTTTTACCCAGAATAGAATTCAGACTTCGTTGAAAACTCATTAAGTCATCAATTTTACTCGGAGAATCAAAATGAGCAGGCATCATTCGAGCATTAACACCGGCGTCAGTTCTACCGGCACCGGTGACCTGTATATTTGTACGTAACAATGTTGACAAACCTTCTTCCACCGTTTGCTGCACAGAGCAATCGCCCGGTTGACGCTGCCACCCATGGAATGGAGCGCCTAAAAAAGCAAGATTGAGAAAGTAACGTTGCAAGGCTAATCTTTTTCAAGATAAGTATAACCGTAAAGACCAGAACGATAATTGCTCAGGAATTCACGTCCTTCTTCTGGGGTGATTTTGCCGGCTTTCATTGATGAAGTAACCCAGGTCTCAACGTTTCTAACAAGTTTCTTGGGATTATATTCCACATAATCAAGAACCTCGGCAACAGTTTCTCCATCTATCACACGGTCTATCTCATAGCGATCTTCATAAACACTTATATGTACAGCATTTGTGTCACCAAACAAGTTGTGCATATCACCAAGTATCTCCTGATATGCTCCCACAAGAAATACTCCTATATAATATGGATCACCCTTCTTTACTGCATGAACCGGCATTGAAGGAGATATTCCGTGGTTTGTTATGAAGTTGGCTATCTTTCCATCGCTGTCACAGGTTATATCTTGAATAGTACATGTTCGAGCCGGTCGTTCATCCAATCTGCCAATAGGCATAATGGGGAATACCTGATCAATAGCCCAACTATCCGGAAGCGACTGAAATAAAGAAAAATTACAGAAATATTTATCGGGTAGCATACGTGCAATTTTCTTTAGTTCTTCAGGAGCATGCTTCATATTTCCGGCAATCTCTCCAACCTCTCGAGCAATACTCCAGAATAGTTTTTCAATCTGAGCACGGGTTTTCAGATCGAGCATACCGAGGCTGAACCTGTCAAGAGCCTCTTCTCTTATCTGTAATGCATCATGCCAGCTTTCAAACAACCTGGGTTGGTCAAGCTTATCCCATATTTCGTATAGTTCTCGTGCAAGTTCATCTGCATCTTCCGAAATCGCCTCCGCATCTTTCCACAAAGGAAGCTGAGTAGTTTCCAATACTTCAAATATAAGAACAGAATGGTGTGCAGCGAGTGATCTGCCGCTTTCGGTTATAATGTTTGGTTGTTTAAGATTATTTTTTCGGCAAACATCAACAAGCGATGAAACCGCATCATTTGCATACTCCTGAATGGAATAATTCATGGAACTTTCAGATGCCGAACTTCTGGTGCCGTCATAATCAACACCGAGACCACCACCTATATCAAGAAAATCTATGCTATATCCCATTTTTGATAACTGCGCATAGAACTGTGTGGCTTCTCTTAAAGCATTCTTGATTCTTCTGATTTTTGTGACCTGACTGCCTATGTGAAAATGAACCAGTCTTAGACTTTCTCTCATTTTGTTTTTTTCAAGGAAATCAAGAGCCTCAAGCAGTTCACTTGAATTCAAACCGAATTTAGACTGATCTCCTCCACTTTCTTCCCATTTTCCTGAACCGATACTTGACAATTTAATTCTGATTCCTATGTTGGGAGAAATCTTCAAACGCTTGGCAACAGTAGCAATGAGCTCCAGCTCGTTTAGCTTCTCTACAACCAGGAAAATATTTCGTCCCATCTTCTGAGCGAGAAGAGCAAGCTCAACAAATTTTTCATCTTTATAGCCATTGCATATAATCAGTGCATTGTCAGCAATATTTGTTGCCAAAACTGCATGAAGTTCCGGCTTTGAGCCGGCTTCAAGGCCGATGTTGAATTTCATGCCGTGACTAACAATCTCTTCAACAACAGGACGCATCTGATTAACCTTAATAGGGTACACTATGAAATTTTTTGCATCATAGCCATATTGCTCAGCCGCTTTTCTGAAACAGTTTGAAATTTTTTCAATGCGGTTGTCAAGAATATCAGGAAATCGAAGAAGAACAGGTGCTGTAACATCTCTTACCTGAAGTTCATCCATCACCTCTTTAAGATCTACTGATGTGAGTCCATCCTTAGGAGTTACTGCAACATGTCCCTTTTCATTAATGGAGAAGTATTTAAGACCCCATCCATTTATATTATACAGTTCAGCACTGTCATCAATGCGCCACCTTCTCATTTTCTACGGCAATTATTGAATAGTTAAGTGTATAAAAATCCGGACACAAATTTAAGAATAATTCCTTTGTAAAGACATATTATAATAAAAATAGTAAAAACATTATCCAAAATTTGATTTTTGCACAGTAATTATATATATCTTTGCAAAAGATATCACGTTTAATAAACTAGTAACTTATTTCAATATCAAAATTCAATTTTTATGAGACAAAATGTGAATTTCATTCTTGCTGCCGGAGTTGCAGTTGCCATTACTGGTTGTAGCAAGAAAATGAATCAGTTCGCAGCTGATTATTTTACCACCAATCCAAATCCATTGGAGCTCGTAGGCACATCAGTACCTGCAACAGTAACAGGTAATATTCCTCCGAAATTCTTTATCAAGGATGCAACAGTTACAGTTACTCCGGTACTTGTTTATGATAGCTATCAGACAACATCTGCTCCCGTTTCTTTTCAGGGAGAAAAAGTACGTGGAAATAATCCGGTAATCAGCAATAAAGAAGGCGGAATTGTTACAATTCCTGCAGATTTCCCTTACACCCCGGAAATGATCAAGAGTGAACTATATCTTGATTTCGCTGTGGCTCAGGGTAATAAACAGTATGCACTGCCAAGAGTTAAAGTTGCAGAAGGAGTTATCTCTACAGCAGCTTTTGCTACAGCTGAATCAGTTGTTCCCGCAATTGCACCTGATAAATTCCAGCGCATAATTAATGAGAAATATACAGCTGATATCCGCTTCCTTATTAATCAGGCTAACATTCGTCCCGTAGAGTTGAAGTCAGCACAGATGAAAGCGTTTAACCAGGATCTCGCAAGTGTTAATTCAGATACATCTAAAGTAATTAAGGAAATCAATATTTCTTCCTATGCTTCACCTGATGGTTCCTATGATTTCAACACAAAACTCGCAGAAAGACGTGAAATTAACACCACTTCTTATGTAGAAAATCAGTTGAAAAAAGACAAGATTAAGGAATTCGGTGAACTAACTGCACAGTTCACTCCCGAGGATTGGGAAGGTTTCCAGAAACTCGTTTCTCAGAGCAACATTCAGGACAAACAGCTTATTCTTAGCGTCCTTTCAATGTACAAGGATCCTGAGCAGCGCGAAAGAGAAATTCGCAATCTCTCGTCAGTATTCGAGACTCTTGAAACAGAGATTATGCCCCAGCTTCGTTACTCACGTATCACAGCTTCAGTTGATGTAATCGGTAAAAGCGATGCTGAAATCAACAAACTTTTTGATACAAATCCTTCAGCTCTGACAGTTGATGAAATGCTCTATGCTGCTACCTTAACCAACAATCTTGCTCGTCGTAAAGCAATATATCAGGCTGTAACAAAGTACTATCCCAATGATTTCCGCGGATATAACAACCTTGGCGCTGTACAGTATCAGGAAAAAGATTTCGCAGCTGCTCAGGTAAGCTTCAAGAGAGCTGAAAAACTATCTCCCAATAATCCAGAAGTTCAAATGAATCTTGGTCTTCTTGCTATGGTAAATAATGATTATGCCGCAGCAAACCGTTACTTTGGAAATGCAGGAGGTCTTTCTGATCTTGGTAATGCACTTGGTGTTTACTATATCAAAGAAGGTGATGTAGCAGCTGCTGTTAAAGCTTTCGGAAACAGCAAAACGAACAATGCTGCTATTGCACAGATTCTTGCTAAGGATTACAGCAAAGCAAACACAACTCTTTCTTCTGTTCCCACTCCCGATGCTACTACATATTATCTGTTAGCAGTTGTTGGTGCACGTACTAATAATTCTCAGATGGTAACATCAAATCTTCGTCAAGCCATTCAGCTTGATAAAAACTATGCAGCACGCGCAGCAAATGATATTGAATTCTCAAATTTCAACCTCACAGGCGTACTGAACTAAATCATCTATAAAAGAAAAAGTCGGCACGGTAAATATTTACTGTGCCGATTTTTTATCATCAAATAGATATTTATAAAAATAATCAATATCTTTGTAAAACAAATGCGGCAGTGGCTCAGTTGGTAGAGCATTGGCTTCCCAAGCCGAGGGTCGCGGGTTCGAGTCCCGTCTGCCGCTCAAGTTAGTTAAGGTGCTGTGAAATAGGAGTGTAGCTGTTTGCTGCGCTCCTTTTTTGTTCGGTTTTTGCGGGGTTTCGGAGCGATTTTGTGCTGTTATTTTGTCTATTTTTGTTCAATTTGGTGTATTTTTGTGCAATTTGTTTCGCAAATGTTTCGCATGCGAAGCGTTTGCGGTGGTTTGTTTTTTATTAGGTTTTTATGGTTACTTATAAGTTTTTTGTTGATCCGCGTGTGAGGCGTGGTGGTGTGAGGTTGTGTGTGGTTTTTATGCGTCGCAAGTTTGAGGTGTCGCTGGATGTTGAGGCTTCGGCTGAGGAACTGGAGGATGTTTTGAGAATAGCAAAGGTTGTTGGGCTTAGTAGGGTGTATTAGTATGAATCTATCTGATATTATCAGCTATTGCAGCTTTATTATTGGCTTTCTTTCTGTCTTGGTAACGGTGCTTATTGGTTGGCAAATCTTTGTCCTAATTGATACGAGAAAGCTAGCCAAACGTATTACAGACATGGAGGTTGATTTGAGGAATAATATTAATACTCGTATTGAATCTCTGCGACTTACAATGTCAATGGAAGCGTTGGATATAGCTACTGTTGCAGCCCATGCGGCTGGTGCAGATATGGAGGATGGGGTATGTTTATTGCTACAAGACTTTAGAAAGTTTGATGGAGCTGGCAAAGAATATGCATTTGTCTATGCATTCAGGTATCTTGAGGCTTTAATGAAAATAGCCTCACCCGATAGGATTGAGGCTTTGGGAAGGGAACTGAGCTATTTAGACTTTCCTGTTACTGTGTGGGATGATTTTTATCATAGGGTGGCTGATTTTTGCAGGGGCAATCCAAGTAACGTGGATTCTCATTCAATTGTCCGCTTGCAGCAACAAATCTTGAAGCTGCAGCAACAAGCTTTAGAATGTCAGACCCTAAATAACGACAATCTTTCTTAATATGACCCCCAGTATGTCTAACAATAATTGGCTATTTACTAAGCTACTCCTATCAGAGTGTTAAAACCCTCCAGCACGAGGTTTAAGTGAAACAGTTTTGTGTTAGTGCTGTAACACAAGGCAAAGATAGATATAAAATCAAATATATTAGCTTATAGGTCTGAAATCTCGAATGATTCTTGTTATAGAAGAATTAGGGCTACATTGTAAATCAATCAGGTGAATTCAGACCGATAAAGCCATAACCATATAAAGTTAAACTATTATGAATATCAAGTCTATATTAAAGGGTTGCGCCGGACTTATTTACACTGTTATTTTATTTTTAGTTCTATATTTTGCGCTCATTTGGGTAACTCGATGCATTTTAAGATTATCTTGGAGCGGACCAGTAATTTTGTGGCTTTTGGGATTTCCAATAGCTATAGCCATATTTCAAGCGCTTGCAACTCTTGCAGGGGTTCCAATTGCATATCTCATGAAGGGGACACGGCATTTTTCATGGATTCTTGTAGCTCCAGCCCTTTATTTCATTTTTTCTTTCGGAAGTGTCCTTTGGGTATGTGCCTCAACCGTTGGAGGTGTTTTTATATGGCTTTTAGCTATTGCTTGGTTTTCTGAAACAGCATACTTTTTCTACGCATACCTCATAATAGCCATTGGAGCAGCTTTTGAGGAATCGGATGTAATAGCAAAATCTGCTCCAATGCAGAAAAAGGCTGTCAAGAAGCCCACTGAAGAGCCGAGCGATAAGGATGCCGAAACAAAAAATGTAGGGGTGACAAATGTGGAGGATAAGCCAGATGTGGATGATTTGCATATGGAGTACTTATGTCGAGAATGGGATTATGATTCAGCTGAGTCCAAAATCCGTGAACGGCTGGGATGCGTAAAGGCAGATTTTGTCATACACGCTGATGAAGAGATAGTACGGGAGAAGATGGTTAAATGGAGTGCTGATGACCGGAAGCACACAGAAGAGTTTCTGGCTGTTAAGGAGGCTTATAATAAGGCGTTCAGCCGTTGGACCGATGGATTAGAATTACAGCCTATCGAAAGTGAATCTTCAGATTCAAATAATGAAGATGAAACAGCGATAAATACTATATCAGAGAGTCCCGAAAAGAAAAAAGCATCGTTTAGCATTTTATTCCCCAGCCTGTTTAAGGCAAGTAAAAAATGGTTCAAATGGGCGATGATAGCAATATGTGGAGGTGTCATCTTGACGAGCGGTATATACATTTTCTACCATACAGATGCGACAAGTAATCCGGTTACTGGACAAACCAAAGAAGAGAGTCAACCATTATTGCGGTTAGACGAGACCTCAATAGATAAAGAGTCAGGTGAATCGAGTAATGCTGAGAGTTATTTGTATGATAAAATGGCTATAGATTACTATATAGCGCACAAAATTCTTATGGATATTGATAGCGCGATGGCATCACCCGAAGTGAGATGGTATCAACAAAAGTATAAGTTCCGATTTCTGTCGCAGGAGGATAGTCTTGTATTTGATTGCGAAAGGGCTAAACTTATTCATTCGCAGCCCGTGGATACAGCAAGCTTATGGGATGCGCGGCAGTCCACCTATTATTTGTGGAAGCAAATATATTATCAGAGATTAGTGGATTATGAGAGCAATAGATGACAATAAGTTCAAATGGCTTATGATTGCGCTGAGCGCGCTTGCTATGATTTTTGCTGCCTGTGGCAGCAAAAATGGTGATGCTCATTCCAAAACGTCTAAAGTTGGAAAGTATATCTATAAGGATGCGCAAGAGATCAACCATATAGATTCAGACTGCAGTAGCCTGATGCGTCAAGGGAAGTATGGTAACCGTGATCTATACGGCAAGGAAATGATAGATACCTCTACATTCATTATAGAGGAGAAGTTTATAGTGTGTGTAAAATGTGTAGGAGATAATGAGTATGACCATATTTTAGGAATAAGTCAACGCAATTGGCATAATCGGAACAGAAGACGTCTTTATGATAAATGCTAAAAGATTATGATCTTCCTGATTATGATGCGTGGTGTGCGAATTTATCTGACCTGGAAAAGAGAAAGCGCACTTATGACGCTACTGTTTTTATGTATGATTTTTGGAATATGAGCTATGAGGACTTCTCAGAGTCGTTAGGATATAATGATTAAAGAATAATTATGAACGAACAAACAGAACTATCCAAGCTGAGTATGCTTCTTAATACGATTGAGGAGACTGATGAGAATGAGGCTCAAGACGAGTCAGATAATAATTGATATTATGAAAAGAGTAATTGGTTTATTAGTGTTATTGCTGGTGTGTATCGCTCCGGCAGGTGAGGTGAGTGCTGCATCAGCGTCGGGCTCAGAGACGGTGTGGGTGTGTGGTGGTCCCAACTCAAAGAGGTATCATAAGTCAAAAAACTGCAAGGGGCTGAAGAGGTGCAGTAAGAGCCCTAAGAGTATGTCAAGAGAGGACGCGAATAAGAATGGTTACACAGCTTGCAAGATATGTTATCGCCATTGAAATGTTTCGCAAATGTTTCGCAGATTGAAATATTCAAAATAGAATAAAATAACCGCATCAGAAATGCAATTGTTTTGGGTGCAGTGCATTTCGATGCGGTTGGATGCTATTTGTGTGCGGATATAGAATATAGGGGATATTCAGTTAGAATTCTGAGGTAAAATGAAACTTGATATCAGGGAAATCGTTTTGAGCCATCTGTAGAACATAAGAAGAATCGGCAAGGAAAACATCTCTGCCTTCACGGTCAAGAGCCATAAACTGATGTTTTCTTTTCTTGAAGTTTTCCAATGCTACAGGATTTGAACTCTCTATCCAGCACGCTTTGTAAAGAGAAATGGGTTCCCATCTACATTGAGCACCGTACTCATGTAGCAAACGGTATTGAATCACTTCAAACTGAAGTTGACCCACAGTGCCAATAAGCTTTCTTCCATTGAATTGATTAGTGAAAAGTTGGGCAACTCCTTCGTCCATTAACTGCTGAATTCCTTTTTCAAGCTGTTTGGATTTCATTGGGTCAGAGTTTTCAATGTACTTAAACATCTCAGGTGAGAAACTTGGTAGTCCTTTGAAGTGTAGTGTTTCGGAAGTTGTTATTGTATCTCCAATCTTGAAGTTGCCTGTATCTGGAATCCCGACTATATCTCCGGGAAAAGCTTCATCCACAATGCTTTTCTTCTGAGCCATAAAGGCGGTAGGTGCAGCGAACTTGAGAGTTTTGCCAGACCTTATATGACGGTATGGGGCGTTACGTTCAAATTTTCCCGAGCAGATTTTCACGAAAGCGATGCAGGATCGGTGATTTGGATCCATATTGGCGTGTATCTTAAAGACAAATCCGCTGAATCCGTCCTCTTCAGGGCGAACTTCTCTCTCCTCTGCAACAATAGGCCGTGGTGACGGTGCAATCTGCACAAAGCAATCGAGCAATTCTTTCACACCAAATGTGTTTAATGCCGAACCAAAGAATACCGGAGCCACTTTGCCGTCAAGGTATGATTTTTCATCAAATTCGGGGTACACACCCTCTATCAATTCAAGATCTTCCCTTAATTTAGTCGCATCAGATCTACCAATGGCATCATCTATTCGAGAGTCGTTGATATTTTCAATTTCAACTCTTTCCGTGACCTTTTGTTTATCAGGAGTAAATAAATCAAGGGAATTTTCATGAATGTTATATACTCCTTTGAATTTAGCACCGATATTAATTGGCCAAGATAGAGGGCGAACGTTGATTTTAAGCTCTTGTTCAAGTTCATCAAGAATATCAAATGGATCTCTACCTTCGCGGTCAAGTTTATTCACAAAAATAATAACCGGAGTATTTCTCATGCGGCACACTTCCATGAGACGTCTTGTCTGCTGCTCAACACCTTTAGCAACGTCAACAACAATAATTACGCTGTCAACTGCTGTGAGAGTTCTGAAAGTGTCTTCCGCAAAATCCTGGTGACCGGGCGTGTCAAGAATATTTATTTTATATCCGTTGTATTCAAATCCCATTACAGATGTTGCAACCGATATACCTCTCTGTTTTTCAATCTCCATCCAGTCACTGGTAGCGGTTTTTTTAATCTTGTTGGATTTAACTGCTCCGGCAATATGTATTGCCCCACCAAACAGAAGTAGTTTCTCTGTAAGTGTTGTTTTACCTGCATCAGGGTGAGATATAATCGCAAAAGTGCGTCTGCGGTTTATTTCGTCAGTTAACTGTGACATTAATTTGATTTATTATAAGTATTTGCAAAGTTACGACTTTTTTAAATAAAACTCACTACCTTTGCGGTATATGGAACTGACAACATCGTTACGAAAATTTGTCTCATCATTATCTTCGGCACGAAAACGGCGCGAAGAGGGTGCATTTATAGCTGAGGGAACAAAATGTGTTTGCGATACAATTGGAAATTTTAACTTGCGATACCTTTTTGCAACAATTAATTGGGTTGAACAGTATGGTTCTGTAATAGAGCTAATTAATGAAAAGGTGATAATAGTAAGCAAGAAGGATTTGGAAAGAATGTCTGCTTTATCAACCCCGTCAGAAGTAATAGCGGTATATGACATTCCAAAACCGGATTTTAATTTAAGTATTGCAAATCAAGAACTTGTGGTAGCTCTTGACGGTGTCCAGGACCCTGGAAATGTCGGCACAATAATACGCGCGGCAGACTGGTTTGGTGTGAGGCATCTAATAATGTCAAATGATTCAGCTGATGCTTTCAGCCCCAAAGCAGTAATGGCTTCCATGGGAGCTATTTCCCGAGTAAAAATATTACGGGGGAATCTTGACGATATGCTTGCCGGTTCATCTGCTGAGATTTACGGAACATTTCTTGATGGGAAGAACTTATATGAAACGAAGTTGTCACCGTCCGGCATCATTGTGATGGGAAACGAAGGAAACGGAATAAGTGATAGGGTAGCACAGTTTGTGAACAAAAGGTTATTAATCCCTTCATTTCCGGCTGACTCAGTAACGAGTGAGTCGTTAAATGTAGGAATGGCAACATCAATAGTACTATCGGAATTCCGCCGAAGACAAATAATGAATAGCAATGGCTAAAGTAAAGAGTGTATGGGTTTGCTCATCGTGTGGAGCAGACTCGCCTAAATGGGAAGGAAGATGCCCGAGTTGCGGAGAATGGAACACACTTGTTGAAGAAAAAATAAGTGTGAAGTCAGGAAGAAGTAAATCCCCACTCGGTTCGACACCAAATTCACGCCCACAGAAAGTGAGTGAAATAGAGACTACGGATTTACCCCGAATAATAATGCCGAGTAAGGAGCTTAACAGAGTGCTTGGCGGTGGTCTCGTGCCCGGTTCTATGGTGCTTATAGGAGGAGAGCCGGGAATAGGCAAATCAACTCTTGTGCTCCAGAACACACTATCCATAAAAAGCAGAAAAATTCTGTATGTAAGCGGGGAGGAGAGTGCTGCTCAGCTACGAATGCGTGCAGACCGTCTCGGAAAAGTGAGTGACAATGTTTATATTGTATGTGAAACATCACTCGATAATATATTCAATCATATTGAAAATACTCAGCCAGGGCTTCTAATTATAGATTCTATTCAGACGATAGCGAGTGATGACCTTGAATCGCCTGCCGGAAGTGTAGGACAGGTAAGAGAATGTTCGGCACGTCTTTTAAGATATGCCAAGGAAAGTGGAGTGCCAGTTCTTATTGTGGGTCATATTAATAAGGAGGGTAGCATTGCGGGACCGAAAGTATTGGAACATATAGTTGATACCGTGTTGCAATTTGAGGGTGACAGAAACTATATGTACCGAATTCTTCGCTCGATAAAGAACCGTTTCGGTAGTACGTCCGAGATAGGAATATATGAAATGTGCCGCCAGGGTTTAAGGGAAGTGACTAATCCCTCTGAGATTCTGCTTAATAGAAATCAAGAAGATTTATCAGGAACAACAATAGGAGTTACGATGGAAGGAATAAGACCTTTTCTGATAGAGGTTCAGGCACTTGTGAGTACAGCGGCATACGGTACTCCACAAAGATCTGTAACAGGATTCGACTCCAAAAGAATGAATATGCTCCTTGCGGTTTTAGAAAAGCGTGTTGGTTTCAAGCTTGCCCAAAAGGATGTATTCCTGAATATAGCCGGTGGAATTAAAGTAAACGACCCGGCTCTTGATTTGGCGGTTATCTGTGCGATTCTGTCAAGCAATGTAGATATGAGTGTTCCGGCTGACGTATGTATGGCAGGTGAAGTTGGATTGTCGGGTGAGATACGTCCGGTTATAAGAATGGAGCAACGAATCCGGGAATCTCAAAAACTCGGTATGAAGAGGATGCTTGTGCCAAAAGGTAGCCTTAAAGGTCTTGATATCTCATCATCAGATATGGAATTGATAGAAGTGGCAAAAGTTGAAGAGGCATTTCGTGCTCTGTTTGCATAAAAAATGCTTGATCCAAATTAGAATCAAGCATTTTTATATTTCTGTTATTGATTTTCAACGAGGCAAAATATTGATTTTGAGTTTTGAGTATGCCCGGTCTGCTTTAGCCCGTGCTTCTTCAACTGAATCAGCAGTGGCAAGAATAACCCCCATTCTTCTGTGACCTTTAACTTCGGGCTTTCCGAAGATTCTCAACTGAACACCAGGCTCTTCAAGAACCTTTTCCAGGCAGTCCATTTCAATTTTGTCAGTATCTCCTTCTACAACAATTGCTAAAGAAGCTGAAGGTGAGAAGAATTTTATTTCGGGAACCGGAAGACCAAGCAAGGCACGGGCATGAAGTCCAAACTCACTGAGATCCTGAGAAATCATAGTTACCATTCCGGTGTCATGTGGGCGAGGAGAAACTTCGCTGAATATTACCTCGTCGCCTTTGATAAACAGTTCAACTCCGAATATTCCATATCCCCCAAGGGCATCTGTGACTTTTTTTGCAATCTCTTTGGCTTTGTCAATTGCCACCGGACTCATTTGCTGGGGCTGCCATGAATATCTGTAATCGCCATTGACCTGAATGTGTCCCACAGGTTCACAATAGCATGTTCCGGAACAGCTGCGCACAGTGAGAAGAGTAATTTCATACTCGAAGTCAATAAATCCTTCAACAATAACTCTTCCGGCTCCGGCTCGTCCTCCTTCCTGAGCATTTTTCCAAGCCGCATCAATATCAGCCGGAGTTTTAATGGTGCTCTGACCGTGTCCGCTTGAACTCATAATCGGTTTAACCACACATGGAATTCCAATTTCATCAACTGCTTTAATGAATTCATCGTAATCAGACGCAAAACGGTAAGGAGAGGTTTTTATTCCAAGTTCCTCAGCGGCAAGACGGCGGATACCTTCACGGTTCATTGTAAGCCACGCGGCATTTGCTGTAGGGGTAACATTGTAGCCTTCGGCTTCAAGCTCTTTCAGCACCGGTGTTGCTATAGCCTCAACCTCCGGGATGATGTGATCAGGTTTTTCAAGTTCGATAATACGTCTTAATTCAGCACCATCAAGCATGTTGAATACATGAAAGCGGTGAGCGACTTGCATAGCCGGAGCTCCCGGATAACGGTCACATGCCACAACCTCTACGCCATAACGTTGAAGTTCAAGAGCTACTTCCTTACCAAGTTCTCCGCTTCCTAATAGGAGAGCTTTCTTGCCTATCGGGGTACATACTGAACCAATTTTTGCCATATTATCTTATAAAAAAATGAGTGATTAAACTTATGCAAAAGTAATAAAAAGACAGGTTGAATCAAAAGCATATCAGCTTTCAACTGCCTCCTTAAATACTTCCTTTATGTCTGATACATATATAATATTAAGACCTTCAAGATATTTAGCGGGAATATCAGCTACGTCCTTCTTATTTGCCTTGGGTAGTAATACGGTAGTTATTCCGGCTCTTTTTGCTGCCAGAATCTTTTCCTTAACACCACCGATTGGAAGGACTTTACCTCTAAGGGTAAGTTCGCCTGTCATAGCTACTCTATCCTTGAGTTTTCTATTACTGAAGGCAGACATTATTGATGTTGCAATGGTTATTCCTGCTGAGGGTCCATCTTTAGGTACAGCCCCTTCCGGAACGTGAATATGAACTGTAGTAGTATCAAATTTCTCGGGGTTAATATCAAAATCCTTGGCATTTGCTCTGACAAGTTGCAGCGCAATGGCAGCTGATTCTTTCATTACGTCACCGAGATTACCGGTTATGACTAATTTTTCACTCTTTGATGGAGAAAGTGAAGTTTCAACACACAGGGTGCAGCCTCCCGCAGCTGTCCATGCAAGACCGTTAGCAACTCCAGGATAATCGTTCCCTTCGTATTTTTCCTTAATAAACGGTGCCGGACCGAGAAGTTCCGAAAGCTGAGACGGTTTAATAGTTTTACTCCATTTCTTACCGGCAACTTTTGCCAAAACAACTTTTCTTACAATTGAAGCGATTCTTTTTTCCAACTGTCGGACACCACTTTCAGATGTGTATTCTTCAATCAGAGCAAGAATGGTGTTGTCATCAAGTTTAAGTTCATTATTTTTGAGACCAGAATCTTTCAAAAGGCGTGGCAGGAGATGGCGCTTGGCGATCTCGATTTTTTCTTCCGGAAGATAACCCGATAAGTCGATAACTTCCATTCTGTCAATCAATGGAGCTGGAATAGATGACAGGTTATTGGCGGTTGCGATGAAGAGCACTTTGGATAAGTCAAAGTCAACATCAACATAGTTGTCATGGAAATGATTGTTTTGTTCAGGATCAAGCACCTCAAGCAATGCAGCCGAAGGATCTCCTCTGAAGTCAGAACCGACTTTGTCAATCTCATCAAGTAATATTACGGGATTTGCTGTTCCGGCTCTTCGTAATGCATCAATTATTCTACCGGGCATAGCACCTATATACGTTCTTCTATGTCCTCTGATTTCAGATTCATCATGAAGTCCACCAAGAGCAACTCGGCGGTATTTACGTCCAAGAGCTGTTGCTATTGACTGTCCTAAAGAGGTTTTACCAACTCCCGGAGCTCCCACAAGGCAAATTATAGGGGAGTGCGAATCCGGTGCATTTATCAGCAGTGCAATCTGCTCAAGCACTCTTTCCTTAACCTTTTCAAGTCCATAATGGTCGGCATCAAGTGTTTCTTCCGCATGATGTATATCCTTGTTTGTAGGATCATATTTACCCCAAGGTAAGTCAACAATAAGTTCCAGATAAGAAAGCAAAACCGAGTAGTCGGGACTTTGGGGTGCCAGACGTCCAAGTTTAGCACATTCCCTGTCAAAGACAGCCCTGACATCATCCGGAAGAGGAAGTCCATCAGCTTTTTCCTGCAGACGGTCAATATCTGCTTCAGGACCATCCTCTCCAAAAAGTTCTTTTTTGAGGGCGTTGTATTGCTGTTGAAGAAAAACTCCTCTCTGCTGCTCTGATAGCTCAGCCTTGGTTCTTTCTCCAATTTCCTGCATTATTTTGATTTTTTCTTTCTGAATGTGTAATTCAGAAAGAAGAGCCACTCCACGATCCTTTACGTTTTTTTCCTCAAGGATGGATTGTCTAACATGAGGTGGTATAGGGGCATGAGTGGCTGAGATATTTATTGCTAATACGGGGTCATCGATATTTTCTATATTGACAAACACTTCTTGCGGAATATCGCTGTTCATTTTCATGAGCGATGTGATATTACGCTTTACACTCGATGCGATAATATTCAGTTCTTCATCTGAATCCGGGAATTTTTTCTCTCGGACAGCTTTTGCTATTATATATAAGGTGTCGTTATGCACAGGATTAGGCACCTCTGTTTGGGCTACTTTTTCAAATTTTCCGCGAGCCCGTAGTATAGCTGTGGTAGGAGCACCGGGAACCTCAAATATATTAATTACGTCAGCTATAACTCCTTCACTATAAATATCGTCAAATCCCGGTCTATCAATGGACGCATCTCTTTGACACACCACTCCAACCGGTGTTTTTGCCATTTCAGCAGCTTTAGCCAGTACAAGTGATGATTCTCTTCCGAGTTGAACCGGAAATGTTACTCCCGGAAAAAGAACAAAATCTCTAGTTGCCAGAATAGGTAAAGCGTTGTAATCAGGTTTCTTGTCAAACTTTTTAGGATCTATATCAATTTGTCCAACTGTGACTATGCTTGAATCTTTCTTGCTCATAAAACGAATTTTTGCTTTTCAGCTATGCAAAGATAATGCCAAAATTGTATGTTTTGATATATAAAACAATAAAAAGATACTAATGGCTCATATATGTTGTGTAACATATTAATGGAGTTGCGATTTATTTTATTATTAACTAATTTGCGCCCAATTGAGCTGGATTTGATCATACCCAATTCAGTTTGACACTAACTAAATAAAATAAATTCTTATACCATGAAAGTTTATCAGACTAACGAAATCAAAAACATTGCCCTTCTCGGCAGTAAGGGCTCAGGTAAAACCACACTCGCAGAAGCTATGCTCTATGAGTGTGGAGTTATAAAACGTCGTGGCACAGTAGAAGCTAAAAATACGGTAAGTGACTATTTCCCGGTTGAAAAAGAATATGGATATTCGGTATTTTCGACTATTTTCTATGCGGAGTTCTCGGGAAAGAAACTTAATGTTATTGACTGCCCGGGGGCAGATGACTTTGTGGGAAACGCAATAACAGCACTGAATGTTACAGATACCGGAGTGATTTTAATAGATGCTCAGTATGGCGTAGAGGTTGGTACTCAGAATATTTTCCGCACATGTGCCGGTCTTAAAAAACCGGTTATCTTTGCTCTGAATCAGCTTGATGGAGAAAAGGCTGATTACGAAAATGTTATTGAGCAGATGCGAGAGATTTTCGGCAAAAAAGTAATAACCATTCAGTATCCGCTAAATGCGGGTGTCGGTTTTAATGCCATGATAGATGTTCTTCTCATGAAGAAATACTCATGGGGTCCTGATGGAGGAGTTCCAACGATTGAAGAGATTCCTGAAGAGGAAAAAGAAAGGGCATTGGAACTTCACCAGCAACTCGTTGAAGCAGCTGCAGAAAATGACGAGACACTGATGGAGAAATTCTTTGAACAAGGACACCTCACCGAGGACGAAATGCGTGAGGGGATACGAAAGGGATTAGTTGACAGATCAGTATTCCCGGTTTTCTGCGTAAGTGCTCTAAAAGATATGGGCGTTCGCAGAATGATGGAATTCCTTGGCAATGTGGTTCCATTTGTAGAGGATATGCCGGCTCCAGTGGATGCAACGGGAGCAGAGGTTAAACCGGATAGCAACGGACCACTGAGTCTGTACATGTTCAAAACGACTGTTGAACCGCATATTGGTGAAGTGAGCTACTTTAAGGTAATGAGTGGTACTCTAACTCCGGGAGTTGACCTTGACAATATGAACCGCGGCAGTAAGGAAAGAATAGCGCAGATATACTGTGTTTGCGGTCAGATAAAGACACAGGTTGACAAACTATGTGCAGGAGATATAGGTGCGACTGTTAAATTGAAAGATGCACGAACAGGAAATACCCTTGATGCAAAGGGCTGTGAATATGTGTTTGATTTCATCAAATATCCCGCTCCGAAATACCAGAGAGCTATTCGTCCTGTAACCGAAAGCGATGCAGAGAAACTAAGTGCTATTCTGACAAGGATGCATGAAGAGGACCCAACTTGGGAAGTGGAAATGTCTAAGGAATTGAAACAGACAATTCTATCAGGTCAGGGTGAATTCCATCTCAGAACACTTAAATGGCGTGTTGAGAACAATGATAAACTGCCTATTATTTTTGAAGAACCAAAAATTCCTTACCGCGAAACTATCACAAAAGCTTCACGCGCAGATTACCGTCACAAAAAGCAGAGTGGTGGTGCAGGCCAGTTTGGCGAAGTTCATCTTATAGTAGAACCTTACACTGAAGGAATGCCGGCACCGGATACTTATCGCTTCGGTAATCAGGAATTCAAGATGAATGTTCGTGACACTCAGGAAATACCTCTTGAATGGGGTGGAAAATTGGTAGTGTGCAACTGTATAGTCGGTGGTGCTATTGATGCCCGCTTTATTCCCGCAATAGTAAAAGGATTGATGGACAGAATGGAGCAGGGACCACTCACTGGTTCATACGCTCGTGATGTGAGAGTTTGTATTTATGACGGTAAGATGCACCCGGTTGATTCCAATGAAATTTCCTTCAGACTTGCCGGAAGAAATGCTTTTAGTGAAGCATTCCGAAATGCAGGACCGAAAATTCTAGAACCTGTTTACGATGTGGAGGTAATGGTGCCCGCAGATGTGATGGGAGATGTTATGAGTGATTTGCAAGGACGTAGAGCCGTTATCATGGGTATGTCAAGTGAAAATGGATTTGAAAAGATCATAGCTAAAGTGCCTTTGAAAGAGATGTCAAGCTATTCAACAGCCTTGAGTTCAATTACTGGCGGAAGATCCTCATTCACAATGAAATTCTCCGGTTACGAGCTGGTTCCAGGTGATGTTCAGGAGAAACTTCTGAAAGATTACTCAGAAACACAGACAGAGGACTAAAAACCATTGTAATCAGAAATTGTTTATAAATTGAAGCCCGTTGCCTTATTTGGCTTCGGGCTTCATTTGTTAATTTTGAAATCATGAAAAAAATATTTGCAACCATAGTGTCTTTTGCATCAATAGTGCTGATAAGTTGTGCGCCAAAGTACAATGTAGAAGAATCTAACAAGCTGGTCAATTCAATAAATTCTGATTCAGTAAAGACTCAAAAAACATATAGTCAGATGATAGACATGCTTGACAAGGGATATGCCTATATGCAAGGACGATTGGCAGGTGCTGCGTTTGAGCGTAATCCAAGTGAGGCTATTAATGATATAATCAATATGGTGAATGATTCAACTCTTAATGCAGTTCAACAGCATTCAGGAATAATGATAGCGACATTGGATACCGCTAATCTTAATAAGGAAAACGCAAAAAAATTTAAGAAGGTAAGAGCAAAATATATGGAGCTTGAAGAATCGCTTCTACCAGACTCTACGGCATCAGTTTCTCATTAGCAATAACGTAGTTCTTAACTTTTTGGAATAGATCGGTAGCAAAAACAAATTCGTTCAAAGCTTCGTTGGATGTTTTGTAGATTTCTTTCATATCTCCAACCCATTCGCGTCTGCCATTCTTAATAAATGTGATATTTTCTCCTATACCGAGAACCGAGTTCATGTCATGAGTATTTATCACTGTTGTGATATTATATTCGTGAGTAATGTCACTCAGCAATTCATCAATAAGAATAGATGTCTTGGGGTCAAGACCTGAGTTAGGCTCATCGCAGAAAAGATACTTTGGGTTTAAGGCAATAGCTCTTGCAATGGCGACTCTCTTTTGCATACCTCCGGATATCTCGGATGGATATTTGTTGTCAGCGCCTTTAAGATTGACTCTTTCAAGGCAGAATTGAGCGCGATCTTTTATCTCTCCTTGAGTCATGGAGGTAAACATTGTCAAAGGAAACATAACATTCCCGAGAACCGTCTCTGAATCAAAAAGGGCAGAACCCTGAAATAGCATTCCTATTTCTTTTCTGAGATGCTTAATCTGTTCTGTGTCCATTTTTAGAAGATCTCGTCCGTCAAATAGAATCTCACCTTCCTCCGGCTTGACAAGGCCTACAACTGATTTCATTAAAACGGTTTTGCCACTTCCGCTTTGTCCGATAATCAGATTAGTTTTACCGGTTTCAAATATAGTGCTTACATTATGTAGAATAGTTTTGTCGTCAAACGATTTCGTGACATTCTTAACCTCAATCATTGAAGTAAAAGTTTAGTTAGAACCACATCAAGCAGGAGTATGAGAATACTGCTGTTTACCACCGCATTAGTGCTTGCTTTACCCACTTCCAATGCTCCACCGCGAACATAATAGCCGAAATAAGAGCTTACTGAAGCAATAATGAAGGCGAAGAATACTGATTTAATTATTCCATACCAAACATACCACTCCTGAAACATAGCCTGCAATCCATAAACATAACGTGACACTGTTATCAAATCGGTGAACACAGCAACCGCAAATCCACCGAACAGTGAAGTAGCTATACAAAAAGCTACCAATACAGGCATAAAAAGTACAAATCCAATTATTTTGGGAAGTACAAGGTAATTACACGAGTTAATACCCATAATTTCAAGTGCATCGATCTGTTCAGTAACTCTCATGGTACCTATTTCAGATGCTATATTGGAGCCTACCTTTCCTGCAAGAATCAGGCAAAGGATTGAATTTGAAAATTCCAGAAGAACTATATCACGGGTAGCAAGACCCACTGAATATGAGGGGATAAGAGGAGAAGCTATGTTGAGCTGCATTTGTATGGCTATTACGGCTCCTATGAATATTGAAATCACCATCACCAATGGAATAGAATCAACCCCCAGCTTATTTATTTCAAATATTGTGCGGTTGAGAAACACTTTTCCTTTGTCCGGAACTGTAAATATTCTTCGTAGGAAAAGGCAGTAATTACCAAAAGCAGTCAGCGATTTTGCTATTAACATAACCTAAAGTTCAAATTTCAGACTGCAAAGTTACTCATTATTTTCATGGCATTGCATTTCAGTGGTAATTAAGAGCATTTTTTTAGATTTTTAGTTGAGTATTGACTGACAGCTACTTCTTACTGATAAACATTTTAACTGAAACCGATGTTTATTAAATAGACAAATACACTTTTATACACAACGGAAAACTATATTTCAACTATGAACACTATTACATTCCAGCAGAAATTGGTAGATCTGCAAAGCAATATGCTGAATTTTGCCTTGATGTTGACAAACAGTAAGGATGACGCTTACGACTTGCTTCAGGACACTACTCTAAAAGCACTTGATAATGAATCGAAATACACTCCGGAGACAAATTTCAAAGGATGGGTATTTACTATTATGCGCAATATTTTCATAAACAAGTATCGTAGAATGGTGAGGAGTGCCACGATTATTGACAAATCTGAGGATTTGTATATGTTGAATAATGTTTCCTTCAGTGAAAACAGAACAACACCGGAAGACTCCTATGCCGAACATGAAATAGTGGCAGCGATAAATTCGTTTTCCGATGATTATAAAATTCCATTTTCAATGCATCTTGCAGGATATCATTATGCCGAAATAGCAAAGAAAATGGATTTGCCACTTGGAACCGTCAAAAGTAGAATCTATTATGCGCGTCAATAC
Source organism: Barnesiella sp. (assembly GCA_014800945.1). Lineage (GTDB taxonomy): Bacteria > Bacteroidota > Bacteroidia > Bacteroidales > Muribaculaceae > Paramuribaculum. The sequence goes on from JAAVFD010000027.1 coordinate 76,526, forward strand.
TTGCAGGTTCGCCTGAAAGACTATGATCCGAGATAAGAATTATGAATGCGCGGTTTTTACATAAAGCTGCGCATTTTCATATTTACAGATTCTTACAACTGCACCGCTCTCAATAAATCCTGAAATACTGACGGAGTCATAACTGTTTCCTTCAACTTCAATTTTGCCGGCAGGTCGAAGATCGGTTATAGCTATAGCTTCTTTGCCAATTAGTTGAAGCGGAGCTGTATCAACACCTATATAACCATCAGACACGTTTTGACAAAGTGTAAGTTCTGATTTGATGCCTATTCTTTTGGGGGCGTATTTTGAGGATAGAAAGATTATTACAGCTCCGGCTCCGGCAATGCCACACACAAAAGTGATGCAGGCATTAGAAACCGATTTAAGGTCAACTTTACCGGGAACAAAACTGAAATTCTCAACAAGTCCGATAATGATGCTCGCCGCCATACATGCTATTCCGACGATTCCGGCAATCCCAAAGCCGGGAATAACGAATATTTCGAGTAAAAGAAACAGTAATCCGACTATAAAAAGGAGGATAACCCAACTGCTTGCAATTCCAGTGAGATAAAGCGGTAAGAAATAAAGTACAGCAGCCATAATGGCAACAACAGATGGAAATCCCATTCCCAGAGTCTGTAATTCAAAATATATGCCACCGACAATGAGCATTATTAGGATACCTTGCACTGCCGGGTTGGTAAGAAACCCCAAAAGTGAATCAATCCATGAGGCACTGAACTCCTTATAACGGTATTCCTTTATACCCAAATCATTTAGCACTTCATCAACATTGTCGGCTATACCATCAGCGTAACCCCATTTCTTGGCTTCTCCTGCCGTAAATGTCAAAACTCTTGTGGAATCAATTAGCCCTTTAACGGTGACTCTCGGGTCAACCATTGCTTCGGCAATGAGTGGGTCTCTAAGCCATTTTCCGGAGCTGTCTTTTCCATGACTTTCAGCCGTGGCTCTCATCATTGCCCTCATATAACTCTGATACTTGTCCGGGGCTGCTGAATCATCACTACCGTTGACAACGGTTACTGCGCCCATAGTCGCATCTTTTCGCATATAAACAGTGTCGCAGGCAAGTGATATGAGTGCTCCGGCAGAGGCGGCATTATTATCAATAAATGCTATTACCGGTCTAGGAAAATGAAGGAGTGCGGTGCGTATTGAGTCTGCGTGAAGTACCGAGCCTCCATAAGTATTCATGTGTATAAGAAGAATATCTGCATCAATTCTTTTCGCTTCGGTGAGTGCGCTTTTTGTATGCTGCCAAGTAGTAGAGCCGATTTCATCTTTCAAAGGCAGGATATAGACAAGCTTATTGCCGGCGAATGATAAGCATGAGAAACTGATGATAGATATGATTAAAAGCAAAAACTTATTCATTGCGATATTTAGTTTTGTTCATAATTCCTTGTTTAATCCAGTTCGGAACCATTATAACTCCTGTTATCAGATATAAATAGTAACTGATTAGTCGCCAGATTACAGCTATTATCAGCGCAATTGAAACGCTTCCAAGCATATCACCGTAGTAGGTGGTGAAAAGCCATTCGCTTACTCCGCTGCCACCGGGGGTAGGGCTGACAGTGAGTAAAGTCCAGACAACAAATTGTCGGCAAAAAATCAGTATCTGATCACCAAAAGGCAAAAAAGCAAGGAAAATTGCGTTGACTACTAAGAAACGGCTTGTCCACGATAGGAATGTGGCAGCAGCGGCTTCTGCCCACCATCTCATTTTTTTATATTTCAATTCTCTGCCGGTAAGAGCCATGTCACCGGCTACTTTTTCAATGTCTTTTTTCCAGTGTTGCAGCCATTTGAGGGAGAAAATCTTAATCAATGTTTTACCAACAAAATCTGGTTTAATAAATATTCCGATGAAAAGTATGATTGTCCAGAGGCATACCAAGCCCCACACAATCCAGAAAGCGCTTTTGAATCCGACACTTAATTGTAGTTGACCGGTGTTGAATCCGAATAGCCGGCTTGCCGGTTCCAAAAGGAATATTATTGGACAGAGTATAACAAAAAACAGTTCGTCAAGAAAAATAGTGGTCATGGTAAGGGTAGTTCCTCTGCCGGCATCGATACCCTCTCTTTTCATAAATACCATACTGACAGCACTTCCTCCGGCGGTTGTGGGAGTGATGGCAGATACAAATTCACACAGTAGAGTGATTTTGAAACATTGTTTCCAGCCAAGAAAGTTGTCACTAAGTGCCCTGAATCGCCACGCGAGACCTGTTTCTCTACCCAATGTAAAAATTAGTGCTAAAATTATGCAGGATATGGTTTGGAAATTCCAGTCAATAGTCCGCCAAGTCTCAATGTCAAAATCACGTGTCATCATGTATGCCACAGCTATTCCCCCAAAAACAATGGGTAATAGAGTTTTCAGCATGATATTTCCCTGATTTTTCATCGATATTCAAGCTTAAAATATCCGCAAATATATGAATTATCAGAGTAAGTAGGCGCGGAGTAGGAAGAAATAGCTAAATAAAAAATCCAACTCATTAAATATTAATAAGTTGGATTTTTATTGAGTTGTCTTACCAGGATTCGAACCTAGACAGGCAGAACCAAAAACTGCAGTGCTACCATTACACCATAAGACAATCCTATTTGTTCAAGGCTATCGCCCTAAAACAATGCAAAATTAACAGATTATTTCCTATTAGCCAAATAAAACTGTTTAATTTATGATTATAAAATGCTTAATTATTTAGCTATCAACAAGAAATAGTTTTTCTTGCCCCTTTGAGCAAGGATGTATTTTCCGGCTAACAGGTTATCTTCGGAAATTACAAAATATGGGTCTGTAATTTTCTCCTTGTTAATGGACACGCCTCCCTGCTGGGTCATCTTGCGCATTTCACCCTTTGACGGGAATACCGGAGCCTTGTCTGTCAGCAAATCTACAAGTTTGAGCTCTCCGCTCTTAATCTCATCCATAGACACCTCATGCTGAGGCACACCTTCCATAACCTGAAGCAGTGTCTCTTCATCAAGCTTATGAAGAGCATCGGCAGTGTTATTAGAGAAGAGAATCTGTGAAGCTTCCGATGCAGCTTCATAATCCTCGGCTGAATGCACCATTGTGGTGATTTCTTTAGCGAGACGCTTCTGCAAGGGGCGTTTACCCGGATCGGCTTTCTGCTCTTCTACCAATGAATTGATTTCTGCTTCGGTTAGTTCTGTAAAAATCTTGATGTATTTTTCAGCATCGGCATCAGAGACATTTAACCAGAACTGATAAAACTTATAGGGCGAGGTATATCGTGGGTCAAGCCACACATTACCACTTTCTGTTTTTCCGAATTTGCCACCGTCTGCTTTGGTGATGAGAGGGCAGGTGAGGGCATAGGCTTCTCCGCCAAGAGTACGGCGAATCAATTCTGTTCCGGTAGTAATATTTCCCCATTGGTCTGAACCACCGAGCTGCAACCGGCAATTCTTGTCACGATACAGTGTGAGGAAATCATATCCTTGTACTAACTGATACGAAAATTCTGTGAACGACATACCCTGCTGACTCTCACCTGAAAGACGCTTCTTAACAGAGTCCTTCGCCATCATATAGTTTACGGTAATATGCTTGCCGACATCTCTTATGAAATCCAGAAAAGAGAAATTTTTCATCCAGTCGTAATTGTTTACCATTTCGGCTGAATTAGGCTCTTTACTGTCAAAATCAAGGAACTTAGCCAACTGCTTTTTTATAGCCTCCTGATTGTGACGAAGAGTTTCCTCGTCAAGAAGTTTACGCTCCTGACTTTTCATTGACGGGTCTCCGATCATACCGGTGGCACCTCCGACAAGGGCGATAGGTTTGTGCCCGGCTCTCTGAAAATGTTTGAGCATCATCACTCCTACAAGATGACCGATGTGAAGGCTGTCCGCTGTGGGGTCAATACCTAAATATGCAGTGGTCATCTCTTTTTCGAGTTGTTCTTTAGTGCCCGGCATCATCTGATGAATCATGCCTCTCCAAGTCAGTTCGTCTATGAAATTCATATATGATTTATATTATTTTACTTTCAGAGTGCAAAGATACGAGATTTTCGCCTTAATATGACTTGTAATACATAAATTCTTAATTTTAATCGGGTGGTTATGTCTCTTCTGTTACTTTACTGATGCGAGTAGAACAACTTTGTATAAATCGTCTGACGAATCATCGGAAGACATTCCCCATCTTATATCAATGTCCGGATTGGCATCCGAAAGAGTGGCTGTTATTGATGAAAGTTCTGACATTTTTAGCTGCTTATTGCCGCAACGAAAATCTATGAGTAGATTGTTAACTTTATCAATCTTGCATGGCAGGCTGTTTACGGCATTGTTAAATGCTTCACCAAGATTGGCATTGACGCATGAAGTTACATAGTTTTCTCCATCAGCAGAAAGAACAGTTATTATATCATGCTTGTCAAGTGCTATTATACCTGCCGAAGTGCAGAGGTTATCGAGTTCCCGAATATCACCATAAACAGCATAGCCGTTCCATTCTGAAATTTCTTTTGTCATAGTTCTTTACATTTGATTGTTTTATAATATTGTACCGCAAAATTACGACATCACTGTCTCATTTTGCGGTACTAATTATATTAATAAACCTGGAGGGTTATTATTTCGTGGTATTACTTCTTTCTCTTATTAATTTTACAAGAGATTCAATATGAGTACTTTCATCTTTTCCTTGAGGATGTTCGGAAACATAATAAAACACATTATCTTTCTCGTAAACCTTAATTTCATACTCATTTGAGCCACCAAATATTTCGCTTCCTACTACGGTCGGTTCATCAGTGCCCAGAATATTTCTCAAAAACGGCATAGCCCACCCTTCACCCGTTAACAAAACAACATGTCTTGGAGAGAAAAAATCAATCTCGGTTTTCATTATTTCACAAGCGGAAGGTAGTTGAGCATAATAGAGCGCATCAGAAGGGTTTTGCCCATCCGGTGCTATTTTGCAAAGATTACTCCAAGCTATATGCTGCAATTCATCATTGGGATAAAAAGCTTTAGATACATTCTTTATCACGCGCCAAAAGGCGGATTTATTAGAGTTGTATCCATTTGTATCGCCTGCACATTCCTCGACCCATAGCATTTGGTCGTCTCTGTCAAATGCTCTATCGGGATTGTTGGGGTCAAATATATCTTCTACTGTAGTATCGAAGCATACCCAGCCGTTATTGGCACGTCCGTAGAACATCAGTCCGGTATTCTTTTCGGTGGGATAGAGTCTTCCCCACTGAATACAGAATTTTATGTATTCCTCGCTTTTGGCTTCGGGAACTTCATCTGTCAATGCTTGATAGAAGGGCTTGAGTTTTGCAGCTAACTCATTCTTGTTGAAATTATTCATAAAAATATTTTAGTTTAATGGTACTATTGTTTCAAACATCAGTTCGGGAGAGTTGACTTCGTTAACGGCTTCGCCGGTAGTGATATCGATATAGATATTTACTTTGTTGCTTGTCGCCGGATCAACACCACTATATGTTATTATGCCGTTTTCATACGATGAATATCTAACATAATCAGGGAAGATTACGTTGCAGTGAATTGTGCCTGATTGTAGGGAATTTAGATCAAGCCAGTGTATTTCGGGGTTTGTCTTATCTTCATTGAAGTACCAAAGTTTTCCCTGAAATTCAATGTCATAATTGTCAGATTCAACTTTCTTGATTACCTCCCACGTGTTGTTTTTGAGATCGCAGATTGTCAGGTATCCGTTTGCGAAGACATACACTTTATCATCGTTAACTATCATCTGGGAAATAAGATTACCATATTCGGATGTTCCGTCTTTAAAAGTATAGGTATATCTGAAATCATTCCATTTATTTAATGTTACTATTTTTTTGAAAGTTATTTCACCGGGCTTTTCTCCCGGGATTATATTATATATGGTTGGCAATGGTAATTTTTCATATGCTGCTTTATTAATAGCACTTATAACTTCGTCTCTTGTCATATTATAATTAACAGAGCCGCTAGGAGTTAGGTCACTAATATCCACCTTTTGATCATAAGTCGCATTGATCATTATATACAATTTATTTTTGCTTTTAAATGCTGAAATATTGCCTTTGTTGCCATAGTAAGGAAATTCAAATTTTAAATGATCATACCAATACATTGGGATAGTATCCCAATAAAAGTTCCAATCCTGATCCCAGTCCAGCGAATACTCGTATAATCCCAGATCACCAACCGGGATTGAGCTTGGGAAATCTTCGTTTAGAGAACCGGCAAACTCGCTGGAAAAACCATCTTTAGACAAACTGAGATCAAATTTAGTAAATCCCGAATGAGGCCATCCAAAATATATTTGTGATTCACTGTTGTAATTGTCAAATTCTCCAACGATGCCATTGTCGGTAACTATTATACCCTCGGGATCGTATATGGCTCCGTAACCGGTGGTAATCTGCTCAAATGAAGCACTGTCATTTGTGAAATTAAATTTGAATGCTGCATCAGAACTGTTAGCGATAAAGTACAAATCACCGCTATTGGATTCCACGAATTTCCCGGCAAGTTCAGAGGAACCGTACAGAATAGTCTTGCTTATATTATCAACGCACCAGATTTTTCCGTCTGATTTGCGGACAAGAAGGTGCTTGTACGGCACATCCTGCCGTATCCACTTACCTTCATCTGTATCCTCGTTATATTCCCATTTGTCTGAAACTTTGTCCCCGTCGCTATCATAATATGAGCAGTCGGTAACCATTAGATAGTTATCGGAGATATTGAAAAGATTTTTGGGAACAATACGGAGTTTCTCTTCATGCTCCAATCTGTTGCCAAGAGTGTCGGTAGAGAAATAGACAGCCACAGCAGTAATATTGCC